>JAZQKJ010000041.1:0-164190 GCA_045542095.1 Ructibacterium sp. | reverse complement strand
TGAAGTAGTCAATACTTTGTAGACACAAAAAAAGAAAATATTTAAGCTGCCTGTTCAAGTCTGTATTGAACAGGCGGTTTTCTTTTTAGTTTTCGCATAGGTTTTATGTAATTAAAATAGTGTACAGTTTTATCAATAACTCTTTGCAAGTCATCACACTTCCAATATTGGAAGTGTGAACGAAGCACATCTTTGAATCTACCAAAGAAAGATTCAATAACTGCATTATCTCTTGGTGTTCCTGCTCTTGACATACTCTGAATTACGTTGTATGATTTAAGTAGGTTACAATAACCTGCTGATGAGTACTGAACTCCCTGGTCGCTGTGGAAAAGGATTTGGGATTCGGTGCTCGTTGCTTTTTCCAGGATTCTTTTTGCAGGTTTCATAACAAGGAAATTATCAAAAGTATCACTTAGTTCATAATCAATTATCTCGTTGTTAAACAAATCCAGATAACAAGCAAGATAATGCCACTTACCTTTGTGTTTTATGTAGGTAACATCTGTTACTATCTTTTGCATAGGTTTATCTGCATAAAATTTCCTGTTCAATATATTTGCATATCTGTTGTGTTCTGAACCTTCGGTTTCAGGATTTTTTTGTTTTCGTACATATCCTGATATTCCAAGTCTTTTCATAGCTTTCCAAACAGATATATCTGAAACAACCCAACCATACATATTTAACAAGGTATCTGCTATACTTCTGTAACCTTGTGATGGATAGTGAGAATGTATATCTGCAACATAGTAATCTAATTCTTGGTGCTGTTTCTCATAACGATTTAGAGTTCCTTTTCGTTTTAACCATTTGTAGTAGCCACTACGAGAAACTTCGTACACATAACAAAGTTCCTTTACTGAATGGTTAATACTTTCTCTTTCAATACAAGAGTATATTTGTTGAATTACTTTCTTCTGGCATCGCCCCTTTCTAGTTCTATTGATTTTTTTAAGCGTACAATTTCTCCGTCTTTCTTTAGTAATTCACGTTCTAACAATGCCACTTTGTATTCAAGTTGTTCTATTGGTGTGAGTGATTTTTTGTTATGGTATTTAGCAAGAGGATTGCCTGGTTTTCGCCTGTTGACCAGAGCTTCTTCGCCACCGTCTAAGTACTGTTTTGTCCATTTATGAATTTGTGCATTGTATATACCTGTTTCACGTTCTAAACTCATCAAACTTTCTCCGTTTAGATTTCGCAAAACTAATGCTAATTTTTCTTCTTTAGTATGATGTGTATTTGTTCCACCTTTTGGTCTTCCCATATTTCTTCAACTCCTTTTCTTTAGTATAGCATAAAAAATGATGATAGACACTTTTTTGTGTCTACCATCATTATATCACTTCAGCCTATGGTATCCTCTCTTTTTTTCGTCAAAAACATCATCTGTATGAACAAAAATGAAAGCAAACTGTAACACCCTTGTATAATTGATATGTTATTATAGAATAGATGTATTATATTTTGAAGGAGGATTGCTCCTATGGCGCGTGAAATTGAAGATAAAAAAACAGCTAAGAGAAAGGCGGCGAAAAAAGCCGTTGCAAAAACTGAAAAGAAAAAAGGTACAAAAGTTGATACAAAGAAAAAGAAAGTGATAAAAGAAGAAACACCCAATGATACAAAACAACAGATACTTTCCGGAGAGGTAAAGGGTATACTTACTGTTGCAATAGGTGTATTCTTGTTGTTTGCTTTTTTATCTGAGGCAGCAGGGGCAGTGGGAGGATTTTTAAAGAACCTGTTCTATGGCTTTTTTGGTGTCGCAAGTGCAATAGGTTGCATATTTGTAATACTTACAGGAGTGTATATTTTTCTTAACAAGAGCAAGAGAAGTATAAAAAGCAACCTTATTATGCTGGGGGGAATTGTTTTAAGCACCTCTGTCTTGGTTGCTCTGTTTGAAAGCGATACAGAGGTTATTGGAACAGGTCTTATTGAGCAGATTATGGAACTGTATAACGGCGGTATTGAAGGAACCGGCGGCGGAATTATAGGAAGCGGTCTTTGCAGATTATTTGTTATGCTGATAGGCGTTTCGGGTACATGGATTCTTGCGATAGCAACAGAGTTGATACTTGGTATCAAAATAACAGGGGTTTCCCTTGCGGCAGTTATAAAGAAGGTTTCGGCAAAGGGCAAGGAAAAGATAGTTAAAAAGCCAAAAGAAGAAAAGGAAATTGAGCCGGAACAAGTTGAAGTGAAGCCCAAAAAGGGGAAATTCTTTGGAGAATACTTTGCGGGCAAGGAGCCTGTGGAAGAGAAGAAGAAATACCCTGAATATGATGACGATGAAGACGACACACCGATTCGCAGGTTTGAGATTAAAGAGGATGACGAGCTGTTAAAGAAATTCCTTAACGAAGAAGATATTAAAGAAGAGAAGCCCAAGCCAAAGGATACTGACGATGGTCTTCCGTTTACTATTGATAATATGAAAACAGGGGTTTTAAGCGAATTGCCTGTTATGGATAAAGATGGTATAAAGGCAGTTAAGAACCCTGAAGATGAGGAGGAGTTTGTACCGCCATCGGAAGCTAAACTTGCAGACGTTTTTGACCCTTTGACTAAAAAAGCAGTTGATGTAGGAGTGCCCCTTGACCGTGCTGTTGTAAAAGGCAGACAGATGGCAATAAATGAAGCAAATGAGCTTACGCCTGAGAAAATAATAGAAAAACAGATGGAGGAACAAGCCCCACCACCAAGGATGATGGAATATCATCTGCCTGAGTTTGATTTACTTGATCCGGCAAAGCCAAGCCCAAGAACAAGACAAGAAGTAAAATACGAGCTTGAGGAAAAAGGAAACAGATTGCTCGAAACCTTACATAGTTTTAAGGTTGATGCTACAATTATAAATACAACTCAAGGTCCATCTGTTACAAGATTTGAGCTTCAGCCGGGCTTTGGTGTTAAGGTTTCAAAGATTACCAGCCTGACCGACGATATTGCTTTGAGTCTTGCGGCACCGGGGGTCAGAATAGAGGCTCCTATACCGGGAAAATCAGCAATTGGTATTGAGATACCTAACCAAAGTCCAAGTCCCGTAATGATACGTGAGGTTTTAGAGAGTGAGAAGTTTAAGAATTTCCATTCCAAGACAGCATTTGCCCTGGGTAAGGATATTGCAGGAAACAGTGTTATAGCAGATATTGCAAAGTTCCCTCACGTACTCATAGCCGGACAGACAGGCTCCGGTAAGAGTGTGGGCATCAACTCATTGATACTCAGTATCTTATACAAGGCAAAGCCTGATGAAGTAAAGATGATAATGGTAGACCCTAAAATGGTTGAACTTGGAATTTATAACGGTATTCCACATTTGCTTATACCTGTTGTAACCGACCCGAAGCACGCAGCAGGTGCCCTTAACTGGGCGGTTGGCGAGATGCAAAACCGATATAGCTTGTTAAAAGATAACAATGTCAGAAATCTTAAAGGATATAATGCTCTTATGGAAGAACGGGGCGAGCCCGAGTCAAAGCTTCCCGAGATTGTAATAATAATCGACGAGTTTGCCGATTTGATGATTGCAGCAAAGAGCGAGGTTGAAGATGCTATTAACCGTCTTGCAGCACTTGCAAGAGCTGCGGGAATGTATTTGGTTATAGCCACCCAAAGACCTACAGTAAACGTAATAACAGGTGTTATTAAGGCGAATATTCCGTCCCGTATAGCTTTCAAGGTTACCTCTCAGGTAGACAGTCGTACCATTCTTGATGAGTCGGGAGCGGACAAGCTTTTAGGCAGAGGCGATATGCTTTATAATCCAAGCGGTGCGGTAAAGCCTATGCGAATACAGGGCAATTTTGTATCCGATCAGGAAATTGAAAGGGTTATAAACTTCATCAAAGACCAATACGAAGCAAGCTATGATGAAGAAATAATTGAAAACATTCAGAGAGAACAAGAGCGAGTTGCAGCAAATCTTGCAGGGGCATCCGATGAAGATGATGAACCTGAAAACATGACAAGAAGCGGTAACGAGGCAAAAGATGAACTGTTTATTCAGGCAGTGGAAATGGTTCTTGATAATGGTCAGGCATCAGTTGCCATGTTCCAGCGAAGGTTCAAGATTGGATATCAGCGTGCGGCACGACTTATAGACCAAATGGAAGAGAGAAGAATTATTGGTCCATATGAGGGCACAAAGCCACGTCAGGTGCTTATTTCACGACAAGAATTTCTTGAAATGAAGATGAATGAGGAAGGTTAAGATAATTTCTGCCTAAAAATTAATCAATAAAAACGGCGTATATGTTATCAAATAG
The DNA here is from genome assembly GCA_045542095.1 of Ructibacterium sp. Lineage (GTDB taxonomy): Bacteria > Bacillota > Clostridia > Monoglobales > Monoglobaceae > Ructibacterium. The sequence continues at coordinate 159,913 of JAZQKJ010000041.1, read as the reverse complement.
GGCATTAAATGTAAAAAAAGCCCGTAAAATCGCACACTATGTACAAATAAAACAGATAAAATTGTGCAAGTATACAAATTTTAAACATTTTGAAAAAATTGCTAGCAATTTCAATTCTTTTATAGTACAATTATTCTAGTAAAAGTTGTTTTACTTATAATTTTCAAAAGGAGATATGGAAAATGAACAAGCAAGAATTAGTATCAGCTATGGCTGAAAAAGCTAACCTTACAAAGAAAGATGCAGAGGCTGCATTAGCTGCTTTCGTTTCTTCAGTTGAGGATGCTTTAAAGAAGGGTGACAAAGTTCAGTTAGTTGGTTTTGGTAGCTTCGAAGTTCGCGAAAGAGCTGCAAGAACAGGCAGAAACCCTCAGACAGGTGCTGAAATGAAGATTGCTGCTGCTAAAGTTCCTACATTCAAGGCTGGTAGCGGTTTAAAGAATCTGATTAACAAATAAATTTGTTCTATCACAAAAATAACCTCTTCGCAATATGCGGAGAGGTATTTTTTGTTTAATTATTATTATTCTATAATGTATTCACCATCTTCTAAAACAGCTTTGGCTTCGTCTAAGTCGCAGTCTGCAACCATTATACGAACACCAAGAATCGTTCTGCCGAAAACCAGCTTTCCGTAGCTATCGCTTCGACGATATTTTTTATAGGCGTATATACCCTCTGTTCGAAGCTTACCAATTATAATCTCTGCTTCAAAATCATCTGCGGCATCACAAAGAAATACAGGGGTACATTCCCGAGGTTCATTTTCGTCAATTTTGATTTTTTCTACGAGAACGCTATCGCATTGAGGACAGGTTGTATAACCGTCACGATATTCGTCTTTACAATTTGGACAATACATGATATCACCTCTAAACCAGATTGGAAAGCTCGGCAAACTGTTCAACAGTTAAACGTTCGCCTCGTATAGTCGGGTCGAGTCCCATAGTGGCAAGTGCGTATTCTATTGCAGATTTTTCAAGAGATATATGTGGACTCTTTGAAAGTGCGTTCATCAACGTTTTTCTTCGCTGACCAAATGCAGATTTAACTATTTTAAAGAATTTTTTATCATCCTGTACCTGAACAGATGGGGTTGGGAGTACATCAAGCTTTATGACGGTAGATGCAACCTTTGGCTGTGGCATAAAACAATGGGGCTCTGCTTTGCATACTGTCGATGGCTTTGTATAGTATTGTACTGCAACGGAAAGTGCGCCATAGTCCTTTGTTCCGGGAGAGGCAACCATTCTGTCGGCAACCTCTTTTTGTACCATAAGAGTCATGGTATTGACAGGAAGATTAGATTCCAAAAGTCCCATAACAATTGGGGTTGTAATATAATATGGAAGATTAGCTACTACAGAAAAAGAATCTTCGCTAAAAACTTCGGCGGTCAGCCGGGATAAATCTACCTCCATTACATCTTTGTGTATCAGCGTAAAGTTATCAAACTCACTCATACTTTCATTAAGAACAGGGATTAAGGCGCTGTCTATTTCGATTGCAACAGCTTTTTTTGCCCGCTCTGCCAAAAGTCTTGTAAGTGTACCTGCTCCGGGTCCTATTTCCAATGCGCAGGTGTTTTTATCTATATTTGCAGCTGTTACTATTTTATCGAGAACGCCTTCATCTATAAGAAAATTTTGACCCAAAGATTTTGAAAATGAAAAGTTATGTCTGTTCAAAAGCTCTTTAAGTTCAGATGGATGTGCTAAATTCATGTATATCTCTGCCTTTCGGAAAAGTTTTATTCAGTATAACATAATATTAAAAGGATTTCAATAACGTAAAATATCAGTTCAAAACCGATTCTTCCTTATTAGTGACGGGCTAATGCTGCCCTTTTTGTAAAAACATTTTATCTAATCTATTGCGGCACCATTTTCTCTTAATTTATTCCTGAGTAATTTTATATTAGGAGTATGTGTGTTTTTGCCTGTCTTATGGGCTATAGAAACAACTGTCCCTGCCGCTTTGCCTAACGATGCACATATAGGCATAATTCTGACAGCAGAATGTGGTTCGAAAAATGGGCGTTTTATAGTATGGAAACAAAGGAAATTTGAATACATTTTTGAAGATGTTCCAGGTAATGCTGTTGTATTTGATATATACTATTAAATATCTTAGTTATGGTCAAATTTGTGGTCAAATGACCATTTCTTTCATAAGTTTACAAAATAAAAATCCCGCAAACATAATGGTTTGCGGGATTTTCTTTGGGTGCAGGGGAGGGATTTGAACCCCCGACCTCCGGGTTATGAGCCCGACGAGCTACCAAACTGCTCTACCCTGCGATATTTAGTTTATGCTAAGTTGGTGCCGGAGACCGGAATCGAACCGGTACGGGAGAAAATTCCCACGGGATTTTAAGTCCCGGGCGTCTGCCAGTTCCGCCACTCCGGCGAATATAATACCAACTTCACAGCTAAATCATAATATCATATTCCCGGAAGAATGTCAAGAACTTTTTTTAAAAATGTAACTTTGTTCCAAATTATTAAAAAACTAAGTTACATATATTATTATATTATGATATAAAGAATTTATTCACTAGTCATTAGCTCGATGGTTTAATTATTCAGGGATCCACTGTGCAGCATCTATGAAAAAAAATAAAATGTATTGCAATCTGACACAAAATGTGATAGCATAAGGTTACATAGAAGATACTTTTATTTATAAGGAGGAAATACATTATGATGAATGAAAAGGTAAGAGAACTACTCAATCAGCAGATTAATAAAGAACTTTATTCTGCATATTTGTATCTGGATTTTTCAAATTATTTTGAAGAAAGAGGACTTGATGGCTTTGCAAACTGGTACTATATACAGGCTCAGGAAGAAAGAGATCATGCAATGCTTTTTTACCGCTATCTTTTAAATAATAATGAAAAGGTAACTCTTGATGCAATTGCAAAGCCTGACAAGGTCTTAGACAGTGATATGACAGTTTTAAAGGCTGGTCTTGAGCATGAGGAATATGTAACATCACTGATTAACGATATATATGCAGCAGCTTATGATGTAAAGGATTTCCGCACAATGCAGTTCTTAGACTGGTTTGTAAAAGAGCAGGGTGAGGAAGAAACCAATGCAAATGACATGATTACAAAGATGGAACTGTTTGGTTCAGACCCCAAGAGCCTTTATATGTTAAATTCAGAACTTGCTGCTCGTGTATATACTGCACCGTCACTCGTTTTATAATAAGTGAAAGATAATATATACCACAAAAACCTCTCCGCTATGGAGAGGTTTTTGTATATTTAAAGTACATTATTTTGTGCCGAATATTCTGTCGCCTGCATCGCCAAGACCCGGAAGGATATAGCATTTATCATTTAATTTTTCATCTACATTTGCACAATAAACGTCTATATCGGGATGAGCCTTTGTGAGAGCGTCTATACCTTCAGGGGCGGCAATAAGACAAAGGAATTTAATGTTTGTTGCACCATAGGATTTTAATTGTCTTACTGCATCTATGGCAGAACCTCCTGTTGCCAGCATTGGATCTACAACAACAACCAATCTCTTGTCTATATCCGGTGGAAGCTTACAGTAATATTCCTGAGGCTGCATGGTTTCTTCGTCGCGGTACATTCCAATATGCCCCACTTTGGCAGATGGAACAAGGCGGAGCATACCATTTACCATACCAAGACCTGCACGCAGGATCGGAACCACTGCCAGTTTTTTACCTTTAATCATTTTTTGTGTAGTTTTGGTAAGAGGAGTTTCTATCTCCACATCTTCCAAAGGTAAATCTCTCAGCGATTCATAGCACATAAGCATGGTTATTTCTTCAACCAGCTCGCGGAACTCTTTGTTAGAGGTTGATTTGTCACGTAATATGCTTGTCTTGTGCTGAATCAGGGGATGGTCAAAAATTGTCACGTTGTTCATAATAATCTCCCTTCTGATAATCTTTGTTTTCATTATTCCTCATCTGAAGCTTTTGATACAATAAGATTGGTTATTATACCAAGAATAAGAGCGCATGCAATTGAAGTTATGGTTATCTGACCAAATGTAAGGGTAAGACCGCCAATACCTGAAATCAGAATGACAGAAACAACGAAAAGGTTTTTGTTAAGGTTAAGGTTAACTTTCTGTACCATTTTAAGACCGGAAACTGCAATAAATCCGTAAAGCGCCATACATACACCGCCCATTACACAGGAAGGAATTGAGTTAACAAATGCTATAAACGGTGAAATAAAGGAAATAAGTATCGCGAAAATTGCTGCAAGGCCGATTGTTGCAATAGAAGCGTTTCTTGTTATAGCTACACAACCTACGGATTCGCCATAAGTGGTGTTGGGACATCCGCCGAAGAATGCACCAACCATTGAACCGATACCGTCGCCTAAAAGTGTTCTGTGAAGTCCCGGCTCTTCCAGAAGGTCTGCTTCTATAATAGTTGAAATATTTTTATGGTCTGCAATATGCTCTGCAAATACAACAAATGCAACAGGAATATATGCAACTGCAATGGTGCTTATGTATGCGCTATTTAATTCTCCAACCCCTTTAAATGCTGTCAGGAATGTAAAATCCGGAACAGAAAGGAATGTATTGATTGTGATTCCGTCTGCTACCAAAGCAGTAAATGGTGCAACGTTGAGGATTTTTAAAGCATCAATGTTTGCAGCATAGCCGATTGCGGTGAATATTCCGGCAATAGCGTAACCACCAAGAATAGCAATAACGAATGGAATAAGCTTTAAGGTTTTCTTACCATAGGTAGCGCAGAGAACCGTTATTATAAGAGTAGCAATTCCGCAGAATACTGTTGCAATAGGTGATGCTGTAGAATCAGGGACACTACCCTTTAAGATGTCTCCAACTGCATTTCCTGCAAGGCTAAGTCCGATGATTGCAACGGTAGGTCCGATAACAACTGCCGGCATTATCTTGTTAATCCATTTAACACCTGCAAATTTAACTATGATTGCAATAATAACATAGACAAGACCTGCAAAAACAGCACCAATAATCAGGCCTAAATATCCAAGTGCCATTGAAATGCCACCTGCAAAGGCTGTTATCATAGAGCCTATAAAGGCAAAAGAAGAACCTAAAAATACAGGCGATTTCTTTTTGGTGAATAAGATGTAAACAAGTGTACCAAGACCTGCGCCGAGTAGTGCCGCGGCAGAACTCATGGTGGTGTCGCATGATGCATTGATTACAACAGGGACAACCAGGGTTGCAGTCATAATTGCCAATAATTGCTGAAGAGCAAATATGATAAGCTGACCGAATTTGGGTTTGTCATTAACTCCGTAAATAAGTTTCATTTTGATTTCCTCCCTTTTTATCGATTTATATCGACAAGTTTAACTATATAAAAATATAACTTAACAGTGTAACTATGTCAATCAAAAAAACTGCACAAAGTCTAAGGTAAAACTTTGTGCAGTATCTTGAAATAAAATGAATATTTACATGATGCAAAAAGTGTGATAGAATAGAAAATGCGAAAGTATTTTTTAAGAAAAGGCAGGTGGTATATTATGAAAATTAAGACTCTTATATGTAGCATGATGCTTATTCTGTGTACCGTTTTTTGTGTCAATGCAGAGGAAACGGAGTATGTTGTTAAATTTAAAGAGGGATATATTCCGGATGTTCAAAAGTATGGTCTTACAGAGGTTTATGCCCCTAAAGGAATATATACCACTTATGATATTGATGCCCTTGAAGAAATTAAGGAATATATAAGATATACAGAGGAGAACGGAGAAATATTTCTTGATGTTCCTGATGTTCCGGAATACCCAATGCTATTTGCAAATGATGAGTATTACAACGAACAGTGGTGGTTGGATACTGTCAGGATGGAAGGTGCTTGGCGCCATGGCGCCTATGGAGAAGAAATAAAAGTAGCAGTTATTGACTCCGGCTGTAATTCCCATATAGATATACAAAACAACTTGCTGGCGGGATATAACTATTCCGGCGGAAACACAGATGTTACCGATACTGAAACTGACAGCTATGGAAGAGTAAGGCATCATGGGACACATGTATGCGGAATTATAGGTGCAGAGGCAAACAACATAGGAATAAAAGGAATTGCGCCAAAAGTAAAGATTGTACCAATTAAGTGTTTTTCACCATCAACTACCTATGCGAATATTGCAAAAGCAATCTATGAAGCAGTAGAGAAATATGGTTGCAGGGTTGTAAATATGAGTTGGGGTGCAACTTCCAGCTATACTGTGATCAGAGAAGCTGTGGAGGATGCTTTGGATTTAGGAGCGATACTTGTTGCGTCAGTTGGGAATGACTCCGGCACCACAAAAAGATATCCTGCGGCATATAGCGGTGTTATAGGTGTTGGTGCAGTAAATAAAAGTAAAGGCAGACCGAGTTTTTCAAACTATAATGAAACTGTAATGATAGTCGCTCCGGGAACGGACATAAAAAGCCTTCATAGTACAAATTCATATAAGTTGCTGAGCGGAACTTCACAGGCGGCGCCGATAATTTCCGGAATTGCAGCGGCTGCATTGTCTGCAAAACCCGATTTAACCCGTGATGATTTTATAGATTTACTTACATCTACTGCGGAGGATATCGGAACTGCAGGGTATGATACATCATATGGGTACGGGCTCGTGAATGCAGAAGAACTTATGAATAAGTTGCTTATGGATTATTATGTTTCTCCCATATCCTTGGTTGGCGGCGAGGCGAGTGTTACTATTAAGAATAATACAGATGAGCCTGTTACGGTGGTAAGTCTTATGGCGGAATATAACGATAACGTGGTAGTGGGAGCCCAAAGGATACAGCGGACAATTCCGAAGGGTCAGGAAACCACGGTGAGCATACCTGTGACTTCAGGAGAGAAGATATCCCACTTTCTTTGGAATGAAAACTATAAGCCCATATCATTAAAGAGGGAAAAAGAGGTACAGTAATGATTTATACAGTTACGTTTAATCCTGCTGTTGACTACATAATGCGGACGGATGAATTTGTATCGGGAAAGACAAATCGCTCTTTTAAAGAAGAAATATATTTTGGTGGCAAGGGTATAAACGTGTCAGTGGTTTTAAAGGAGCTTGAAATTGACTCTGTTGCAATGGGATATGTGGCAGGATTTACGGGAGAGGCAATTGAAAAAGGTATAAGAGAAAAAGGAATTATAACTGATTTTGTGCATTTAACCGATGGGTTTTCCAGAATAAATGTAAAGATAAAATCAGGAGAAGAAACCGAACTTAATGGCCAAGGACCTGATGTTCCAAAAGAGGCGGCAGAGGAACTTTTTTCAAAGCTTGACGGATTAAATTGTGGGGACACGGTTATTCTTGCTGGAAGCGTACCCAAAAGTATGCCGCAGGATACTTATGAGAAAATCATGCAAAGATTTTCAGGCAGAGGTATACGATTTGTAGTGGATGCAACAGGTGAGTTACTGCTTAATGTTTTAAAATATAAGCCGTTCCTTATAAAGCCAAACAATCAAGAGCTTAGTGAAATTTTTGGTTGTGACATTAAAAGCGCAGAAGATGTAGTTAAATATGCAAAAGAGCTTAAAGGTATGGGAGCGGTAAATGTTTTGGTTTCACTCGGAAAAGACGGAGCGGTGCTGGTAGATGAAATGGGCAATGTCCATGTTGAAAAAGCCATATCCGGCACACTTATAAACTCTGTTGGAGCGGGAGATTCCATGGTGGCAGGGTTTCTGGCAGGATACACTTGTACAAAGAACTATGAATATGCTTTAAAGCTTGGTATAGCGTCGGGAAGTGCCACTGCGTTTTCGGAGGATTTAGCTAAAAAGGAAGATATAATGAATTTAATGAGAAAAAATTTCTCATGTGATATAGACTTTTAGAAAAATATGTGTTATACTATCCAGATAATTAAAGGAGCTTGATTAAAATGAATAAATACAAGGATTTTGATAACTATCTCAAAGAGTTTCCCAATGAGGAAGGCTATTTTGGTGAATACGGCGGTTCATATCAGGCAAAAGAGCTTATTGATGCTTTTAAGGAAGCAGACGATGCTTATGAAGCAATCTGCCATAGTGCGCAGTTTATAAATGAGCTTCGCAGAATCCGTAAGGAGTTTCAGGGAAGACCCACTCCTGTACACCATTGTGAAAGACTTTCCAAGATATTTGGAAACTGTCAGATATATCTTAAAAGAGAGGATTTAAACCACACGGGCGCCCACAAGCTCAACCATTGTATGGGTGAAGGTCTTCTTGCAAAGTATATGGGAAAGAAGAAAATTATCGCAGAAACAGGTGCAGGTCAGCATGGTGTTGCAATTGCCACTGCAGCAGCATACTTTGGTATGGAATGCGATGTATATATGGGTGAGGTTGATATTGCAAAGCAGCATCCCAATGTTATAAGAATGAAAATGCTTGGTGCAAATGTAATTCCTGTAACACGTGGTCTTAAAACATTGAAAGAAGCCTGTGATGCGGCTTTTGAAGCATATCTTAAAGAATATAATGATGCAATATACTGTATCGGTACAGCGGCAGGTCCGCATCCTTTCCCCAAGATGGTACGCGATTTTCAGTCTGTTATTGGTATTGAAGCGAGAGAGCAATTCCTTGAAATGACAGGTATAATGCCAGATGCAGTTGCGGCGTGCGTGGGTGGTGGAAGTAACTCTCTTGGTATGTTTGTCCCGTTCCTTTCAGACCCTGTTGAAATCTACGGTGTAGAACCTCTTGGAAGAGGCGCGGGAGTTGGTGACCATGCGGCTACCATGGCATACGGCACAAAGGGAATCATTCACGGATATTCAAGTTATGTTCTTCAGGATGAAAATGGCGAGCCGCTGCCTGTTTACTCAATTGCCAGCGGTCTTGACTATCCCGGCGTAGGTCCGGAGCACGCAAATCTTCGTGATATGGGACGAGTTCAGTACGAAACTGTTTCGGATGAAGAAGCTATGGAAGCATTTTTCCTGCTTTCAAGATATGAGGGTATTATTCCTGCTATCGAAAGTGCTCATGCAGTTGCGTATGCCATCAGATATGCCAAAGAGAATAAGAGCGGCTCAATTCTTGCCTGTCTTTCGGGACGTGGCGATAAGGATATCGACTACGTTTACGAAAAGTACGGTTGTGGTGAGCAGTTTAAGCTTGATTACGATATTTAATAAGAAATTTATAAAGCAAACATTCAGTTGTGTTTACAGTTGGATGTTTGCATTTTTTATGTTGAAATTAGTGAATTTTTGCGAAAAATATTAGACAAAAAATGGTTTAAATATTTTTTGATACGTGATATTATAAAACTATAGTGTAAGAAAGGTGATCATGCTATGAAAAATCAATTGTATGCCGGTGTTTCAAAAGAAATTATAACACCTGAGATTGGCGCACATCTTTTTGGATACAATCCTTTTATGATTGCCGAGGGGATAGCTGATGATTTAAATGCAACTGCATTTGTTTTTAAATACGGAGAAATCGTATCGGTAATGGTTTCTGCTGATGTAGCGTGCATTGATATTCCTCTTGCAAACAGAATTCGCAACGAGATAGAGAAAGAATATGAAATACCTTTTGAAAATATAATGTTGTCTGCAACTCATACACATTCGGGACCTGCAACCATATCATATCCGGGAGTGGGTCAGGCAGACGAGAAGTATGTCAATGATGTATTTATTACAGGAATTAAAAAAGCGGTAAAAACTGCATATAGCAATATGGTGCCTGTTAAGGTTGGTATTGCTGTTGGAGAAAGTTATGTGGGGGTTAACCGCAGAATTGTTCTTGAAGACGAGAATGCTATTTTCGGACAGTGTCCCTGGGCGCCCTTTGACCCGAAAATGACAGTGGTATCCCTTCGTGATTTTAATGGGAAGACAATAGGAAACATGGTTCACTATGCGGCTCATGGTACAGCGGCAGGTCCTAATAAAGAGTTTACACGTGACTGGCCGGGGTATATGGTTGACCGCCTTGAATATGTCAGCGGTGGTATAACTGCATTTTTCAACGGATGCGAGGGGGATATAGGACCAAGAGGTACTACCGGCTGTACAGGAGGCAAGGGCTCAATTGATTGGGCGGCTGAGGTTGGATATGTTGCTGCAAGAGATGCGGTTGATACATATAAGAAAATCAGTGACTTTATTGATGTGGACATGGAGGCAAGAACTGATATTCTCAAACTTAAGCAACAACCCCGTATCAGTCTTGAAGAGGCAAAAGCGAAGCTCAGTCAGCTTGAGAAGGTAGAGAGCGGCTCTCTTGGCGGACATACCTACGACTATTATGAAAAAGTAGTAAAATCCTATGAGGAAGGCTATGCAGAAGAGGAGTACTATCAAGTTCCGCAGACCCTTATCAGACTTGGGAATTATGTGTTTGTAGGAATGCCTTTTGAAACCTTTGCAGAGATAGGACTTCGTATAAATTACAGCTGCAAGGATAAAAATGTGCTTACCATAGCCGAAACCAATGGTAATGAGGGCTATTTCGGGACTGAAAGTGCTATGTGTCACGGTGGATACGAGATAGAGAGCTTTAAGGTCAACAGAATTCAGCAGCTTGAACCACATGCGGACACTGCACTTGTTAAAGAAACATTAAGAAATATAAGTGAACTTAAAGGCTCTGAAAACGGCGGCGGAAAAGGCTGGTTTAACAAAAAATTATAGGAGTGAAAGAGATGAAAAATCAATTATGTCTTGGTGTATCAAGGGAGATTATAACTCCCGAAGTAGGATGCAACCTCTACGGATATAATCCATTTATATTTTCAACTGCAGTAAATGATGATTTGACAGCCACTGCATTTGTTTTTAAATATGGAGAAGTATTGTCTGCCATGATATCGGTTACAGTGTGTACTGTGGTTAAAGAACTGGCAGACAGAATTCGCATAAGTATTGAAGAGGAATGCGGAATTCCATTTGATAATATAATGATTTCTGCAACGCATACCCATTCGGGGCCTGCCACGGTTTCCAGTGCAGGATGGGGAGATGCAAACGAAAAATATATTGAAGAGATTTTGGTGCCGGGTATAATTAAAGCTACCAAAGATGCGGCTGAAAGTCTTGTTCCTGTAAAAACAGGTATTGCAACGGGCGAAAGCCTTGTTGGAGTAAATCGCCGTAATCTTTTAGACAGTGAAGACCCTGTATTCGGTCAGTGTACATGGGGTGCATTTGATCCTAAAATGACAGTTATTGCATTCAGGAATTATGATGGAAACCCTGTTGCCAACATGGTCCATTACGGAGCTCATTGTACAGCGGCAGGCTCCAATACGGAGATAACCCGTGACTGGGCAGGATATATGACCGATCGACTTGAATATGTCAGCGGTGGTATAACTGCATTTTTTAACGGATGCGAGGGTAATGTAGGGCCCAGAATTACCTGTGGATGTACAGGCGGCAAAGGCAGTATGGATTGGGCGGAAGAGCTTGGATATATTGCGGCAACTGATGCGGTGAATATTTATAAAACAATCCCTGCATTTACAGATGTTGATATGGAAACAAAGGCAGATGTTTTAAAGCTTAAACAATTGCCAAGACTTGGTCTTGAAGATGCAAAGGCTGAATATGATAAGCTCAGTGGTGAAAAGGTAAATCTAAATGGTAAGAGATTTGCGTATTATGAAAATCTGATTAAATCTTATGAGGACGGCTATGAGGACACGGAATATTATGAGATTTCTCAAACTCTTATAAGACTGGGCAACTATGTGTTCGCTGCCATTCCCTTTGAACCGTTTGCTGAAATAGGTCTTCGCATAAATCAAAGCTGTATGGACAAAAATATATTGTCATTGGCTTTAACAAATGGTGCAGAGGGCTATTTCGGAACAGAGAGTGCTATGTGTCATGGGGGCTATGAAATAGAAAGCTTTAAGATGAATAAACTTCAACAGCTTGCTCCTCATGCAGATACAGCTTTGGTAAAAGAAACCTTAAGAAATATATCAGGTCTTAAAGGCTCCGAAAAGGTTGGAGGAAAAGGCTGGTTCAATAAAATAATTTAAGAGGTGGGAGATAAAGTTGGAAAATAAATTATTGCTTGGTGTAGCCCGTGAGGATATAACCCCTGAAATTGGTTGTCAGTTATATGGATATAACCCCAATATTTTCTCTGATTCTTTGCATGACAATTTAACAGTTACGGCTTTTGTTTTCCAATATGGCAAAGAAATGTCTGCCATGGTATCGGCTTGTGTCGGTGGAATTCAGGGCGAGCTGTCTGATAATATCCGAAGGCTTATAGCAGAAGAGTGTGAAATTCCCTTCGATAATATTATGCTTTCCTCCACTCATACACATTCGGGGCCGAATGTAAGTGGAAGTGCGGGATGGGGAGACATAGATAAAAAATACACGGATGGAGTTTTTGTTCCGCAGATTATAAAAGCGGCAAAAGTTGCAAGAAACAATCTTGTTCCTGTTAAAGTGGGTATTGCAACGGGTGAGAGCCTTGTGGGGATAAATCGAAGGAATTTGCTGGATGATGAGAAATGCGTTTTTGGGCAATGCTCATGGGGGCCTTTTGATCCCAAAATGACGGTTATTGCTTTCAGAGATTTTAATGGCAATTCTGTTGCTAACATAATTCATTATGGAGCACATCCTACTGCGGCAGGATCAAATCATGAGATAACACGGGATTGGCCGGGCTTTATGATAGACAGACTCGAATATGTCAGCGGAGGTATTACGGCGTTTTTTAACGGCTGTGAGGGTGATGTAGGGCCGAGAATTACCTGTGGCTGTACAGGTGGCAAAGGCAGTATTGATTGGGCTGCTGAACTTGGATATATTGCGGCAAAGGATGCTGTGAATATTTATAAGACTATTCCTGATTTTACAGATGTTGATATGGAAGTGAAGTCAGATGTTTTAAAGCTTAAGCTAAAACCCAGAGAAAGTCTTGAAGAAGCAAAGATAAGACTTGCACAGCTTGGTGACGAAAAAGTAAACCTGAACGGTAAAAAAATAGAGCATTTCGAAAAGGTAATAAAATCCTATGAGGATGGTTATGAAGACAAGGAGGATTACGATCTGCCTCAAACTCTCATAAGATTGGGGAATTATGTTTTTGCGGCATTTCCTTTTGAGATGTTCTCCGAGATGGGGCTTCGTATAAACCAAAGCTGTCAGGATAAAAACATACTGTCATTGTCAATGACAAACAGTAGCGGAGGATATGGTTATTTTGCTACCGAAAGTCAGCTTTGTCACGGTGGCTATGAGGCAGAGTATTTTCAGATTGCCAGAATTCAGGCTTTTGAAAAACATGCCGACACCAATATTGTAAAAGAAACCTTAAGAAATATATCAGGTCTTAAAGGCTCCGAAAAGGTTGGAGGAAAAGGCTGGTTTAATAAAATAATTTAGTGGAGGAATAAAAATGTATAAGATTTACAGAATGGGACAAGGCGAAATAGATGCCGTAACAAGAGTTTTGAAGTCAAGATACCTATTCAAGGTAAATGGCGGCGAATATCAGGAATGTATGAATTTTGAGAAGGAATTAAGAGAGAAGTTTGATGTAAAGCACGCTTCGTATATGACATCGGGTAAAGCGGCTCTTATTTCCGCTCTGATTGGTATGGGCATAGGCCCCGGGGATCAGGTTATTGTTCCTGCATATACATACATAGCAACAGCTATGGCAGTTGTGGCAACAGGTGCTATTCCTGTTATAGCAGAGGTTGACGAAACTTTAACTATTGACCCGATTGATGTGGAAAAAAAGATAACTCCTGCAACAAAGGCAATATTCCCTGTGCACATTCATGGCTTCCCATGTAACATGGATGCTATTTGTGATATAGCAAAGAAACATAATATCATGGTTATTGAAGATGCCTGTCAGGCAGACGGTGGTTCTTATAAAGGTAAACGTCTTGGAACGATCGGTGATGCAGGTGCGCTCAGCTTTAATACATTTAAGCTTATTACGGCAGGCGAGGGCGGTGCACTCTTTACAAATAACGATAAGATTTTCTATGGCGCACACATTTATCATGATGCAAGTGCAATTGCATTCTTTGGAGATCAGCTGTCTGAAAATGATATCGAGCCTTTCTGCGGCGTTGAGTACCGTACAAATGAAATCGGCGCGGCTATTATGCGTGAACAGTTAAAGGGTCTTGATGATTTGTTGGTTGACTTGAGAAAAACCAAGAAAGCAATTATGGACGGGCTTAAAGATACATTTGAGTTTGCTCCTTCAAACGATATAGAGGGTGACTGCGGAATAACTATTGCTCTTAAGTTTGATTCAGCTGAAAAAGCGCGTGCATTTTCAGAGAAAATTTACGGCGACGGCGTAATGGGTGAACTCCCAATTGACACAGGAAAACATATATATTCAAACTGGACACCGATTCTGAATAAGAGAGGTGCTCTCCATCCTCTTATGGATCCGTTTAAGATGGAAGCCAACAAAGATATAATTCCTGATTACCATGCAGATATGTGCCAGAAATCTCTGGATATTCTTTCAAATCACGTTTACGTTTCATCACGTGCACAGTTTACGGATGAAGATATCGAGAGAATTATTGCAACCTGTAAGAAGTATGCGTAGTTAAATATGGGCAGGAGTGATACCTGCCCGTATTTTTTCTAAAACACTTGATTTTTTTGAAAAAATAGTGTATACTGTTAGAACTTAATCTAAAGGAGTGTTTGATTATGCAAAAAGTAACAAAAGATATGATAATTATGGACGTTTTAAAGCTTGATCCGGGCACAGCTGAATTCTTCTTTGAAATAGGAATGCACTGTTTAGGTTGTCCTTCTGCAAGCGGTGAGAGCGTTGAACAGGCTTGTCAGGTTCATGGTGTTGATGTTGATGCGCTTGTTGAAAAGATAAATAACTATCTGGAATCCAAGTAATTAAATTCATTTGTGAGAAAAATTTAAAAAACTCTTGACAAACAGATGGTAATTAGGTATAATAATTGCCGTCTGTTTGTTTCGAATGAAAGAGGAGAATCAAATGGAGCTTAATTTATTGCCTGTTTTAAATTGTGAGGGCAAACGTCTTCCTGTTGATGTATCGCTTGAGATAGAGAGCAGACAGGGAGATTTGTTCAGGATTTTATCCCCTGTTGTTATTAAAGGTCAGGTTGCCAATATTGGCGGTTGTCTGGAGCTTGAGGCAAAAGGTTCTGCTACTCTTGAATTTATGTGTGACCGTTGTTGCGACACTTTCTCTAATGAAGTTGTGTTTGATATAGAGGAGAAATTTAAGAAAGAAGAGAGCGAGGATGTCCCGCAGGAGAATCCTGATATAACAGTGATTGTCGGAAATGTAGTCGATCTTGACGAAATTGCTTACGACGGATTGGCACTTAGCCTGCCTTCAAAAGTTCTTTGTAGTGAAGAATGTAAAGGGCTTTGTGCGAATTGCGGAAAAAATCTTAATGAGGGTCAGTGCGAATGTGACACAAGACCTACCGACCCAAGATTTGACGCGTTGGACAAACTTTTGTAGAATATGCAAAGATTATCTTTGTTTAAGGGTTAACCCTTATATTTCATTTAATGTGGAAAGAGGTGTAGCAATATGGCAGTTCCAAAGAGAAAGACTTCTAAAGCAAGAAGAGATAAGAGAAGAGCAAACTGGAAGCTCAGCATCCCGGGCATGGTTGCATGTCCTAACTGTGGTGAACTGAAATTGTCACATAGAGTCTGCAAGGCTTGCGGCAACTATAAAGGCAAGGAAGTTGTTTCAACAGAAGCGTAAATCAGTACATTAAAACCCCGCTCAACAGAGCGGGGTTTTCTGTGTTTTAAATTGTGTAACAACAATCGGAGCGGTGCGTTTGTGCATTAAAAAAGTGCATACGACGAAGTATGCACCCGAAAAATGCACGACTCCTGTTATCGCCAAATAAACTAAAATACTTCCTCAAAATAGGGTGTATTAGATAGAGTGCGCATTTTTACCTTTAGGTAAAAATGCGCACTTCAAGAAAAATATTTTTTAGTTTATTTGGCAAAATCATTATATCATACAATTCCATATTTTGCAAGAGGGAATAAATATAACATGCGGGAGGAGCAAGACCCTCCCTCTACAACGTTTTATCGCATAAATAACGTAGGGTACAGCCTTTAGGGTGTACCGCAATCGGTTCGTCAAAAATTGCCGAACCCTGCAATACGTAGGGCAGGGGCTTGCTCCTTCCGCAGAATGATATATAGAACGTTCCTTGCATTTGTAATTAGGACACAAACCCCCACTCAACAGAGCGGGGGTTTGTGTGTCTTTATCTATAAAATAATTCATATACTTTATCAATTGCCATTTCTCTTTGCCATAGGGCAAGGGCTTTTGGGTTGTCTTTTATCTGTCCGCCGTTTTTGGCAAGGGGCAGAGTGGCTGTTCCTTTTGCGTAATTTAAGACAGCTCTGCCTTTTTCATTAAAGTCAAGTATACGTATATACGAGGGTGAAAGAGCGATATCCTCTTTGGTTATCCCAAGATATGCATTGAGAATTATTCTCCGTATTCTGCTATATGCATATCGCTTTGATTTCACCTGCTCAATAAGTTCGCTGATAGAATTTGTTGTATATGCGGCGCGTTTCAAGGCGTTTTCAAGTCCTTCGGAAACATCTGCAATGTTTCGCAGTTTATCAATAGGCATAATGCATAGGTTTGATATGAGTGCCCGTTCCATTTTTGTTAAGTCAAATGGCTCGACAGCCTTTGAGAGATTGAGCGTTTCTATGGGAACAAATTCAGCAATATCAAGATTATCGAAAATCTTCTCCCGTATAGCAGTCGCCGAGGCGAAACCGTTTGAAACTGCTATTTCATCATGGTTAACTTCTTTTCTCGCTATGGCGTGTGGCTTTATATTACTTTTATGACGGATTAACGCCTTGCAATACTCAACAGCAAGTATGTTGTTGGGCTTACTTAATATTTCGGCAGAGGCAGAGCCTATAACGGTTCTTACTGCCTCGGCACGAGCATTGGCAAAGGACAATCCCTGAGAAAGCTTATGTTTTAGTGCCGATTGGAAAGAGCTGTCTTCGTTTGCAAGAACACTCGCGATACTCGTTAAGATATCAGTATCGGGGCATTCTGCGCCAAAGAACAGGGCGTCGATACAGCCCATGGAATTAAGAGTTTCTACGGCGTTTGAGGCATAGCGTTCTGCGGATTGCAAAGTCAAAACGGCAGGGAGTTCAAGAACTAAATCCATACCGCTTGCAATTGCCGCGGCAGCACGGTATTCCTTTGGGAAAATGGCGGCATCGCCACGTTGGACAAAGTTTCCGCTCATGATACCAACAATGGCGTCGCATTGAAGCTCCGCTCTTGCAATATCAAGCTGAAACTTGTGTCCGTTATGAAATGGATTGTATTCGCAAACAACTGCAGAAATTTTCATTTTTTCACCCCTATTTGGCAGAATGACACTCTATTTATTAGTAGTATATCACAAAATTTGTATTTAACAAGAAAAATTTGAAAATTACCCTTGTTTTATGAAAAACAAAGGTGTATAATGGAGCTTGAATGTTTGAAAATTATTTAAATTTACATAAAGAGAGGTAATTTATAATGGCAACATTTATGGAACAAATCAAAGCACTTGCTGCTTCGAACAAGAAGACAGTTGTTTTGGCAGAGGGCGAAGAGCTCAGAACCGTTCAGGCGGCTGACGCAATTTTAAAAGAAGGTTTTGCAAATCTTATTCTTTTGGGTAACGAGGCAAAAATTAAAGAAATTGCAGCCGGTCTTGACATTTCAGCTGCAAAGATTATGGACCCTGCAAATAGCGACCTTACAGCTGATTTTGCAAACAAATTCTATGAGATGAGAAAAGCAAAGGGTGTAACCGAAGAACAGGCGGCTGAAACAATGCTCAACACCTTGTATTTTGGTTGTATGCTTGTTAAAACGGGCATGGCTGATGGTATGGTAGCAGGTGCAGTTAATTCAACTGCAAACGTACTCCGTAGTGCTCTTCAGATTATTAAAACTGCTCCAAATACAAAGGTTGTATCTTCATTCTTCCTTATGCTTGTTCCTGATTGTGAATATGGCGAAAACGGAACATTTGTATTCTCTGACTGTGGTCTTAATGAATATCCTGATGAAGAAAAGCTTGCACAGATTGCAGTTTCTTCTGCAGAATCATTCCGTACACTGGTTGGTGCAGAACCTAAAGTTGCAATGCTCTCTTATTCTTCTTACGGCAGTGCAAAATCAGAGCATGTTGATAAGGTAAGAAACGCAACACAGATTGCTCGTGAGCTTGCTCCTGACCTTAAGATTGACGGTGAACTTCAGCTTGACTCTGCTATCGTTCCTGCAATCAATGCGTCAAAAGCTCCCGGAAGTCCTATCGAGGGTAAAGCCAATGTTCTTATCTTCCCTAACCTTGATGCAGGTAATATCGGCTACAAGTTAGTACAGCGTCTTGCAAAGGCAGAAGCTTATGGTCCTTTGACACAGGGTATCGCAAAGCCTGTTAATGACTTGTCACGTGGTTGCAGCTTTGAGGATATCGTTGGTGTTACAGCCTTTACTTGTGTACAGGCTCAGGCACAGGACTAATTAAATTATTTTGGAGGATTAGTTAAATGAAAATTTTAGTTATAAATGCCGGTAGTTCATCATTGAAGTATCAGCTTATCGATATGGAAACAGAAAGTGTTCTTGCAAAGGGTGTTTGTGAAAGAATTGGTATTGACGGTTCAAAACTTACCCATAAAGTTCCCGGTAAGGATGATTACGTTAAGGAAACACCAATGCCTGAACATAAGGTAGCAGTTGAGCTTGTTATGAACGCTCTTATGGATGAAACCTATGGCGTTATCAAGAGTACAGATGAGATTGATGCAGTAGGTCATCGTGTACTCCACGGCGGTACAGTTTACAGCGACTCTATCGTAGTAAATGAGGATGTTAAGAGAGTTATCCGTGAATATTTCGATTTAGGACCTCTTCACAATCCTGCAAACCTTACAGGTATTGAGGCTTGTGAAGCTGCAATGCCCGGTAAGCCAAACGTAGCAGTATTCGATACAGCATTTGGTATGGCAATGCCTGAAAAAGCATATACCTATGCTATTCCTCATGAATATCTTGAGAAGTATAGCGTTCGTAAGTATGGTTTCCACGGAACAAGCCACAACTTTGTATCACACGAGGCTATTAAGTTTGGTGAGCTCAAGGAAGATGCAAAAGTAATCGTTTGTCACTTGGGTAACGGCGCGAGCGTTTCTGCTTCAATCGGCGGTAAGTGCGTAGATACAAGTATGGGACTTACTCCTTTAGAGGGTCTTATCATGGGCTCAAGAAGTGGTGATATCGACCCTGCTGTTGCGCAGTATATCTGCAATAAAGAAGGCAAAGACATTAACGAAGTTATCAATATGCTCAACAAAAAATCAGGTATCCTTGGTATGAGTGGCGGCGTTTCTACAGATTTCCGCGATGTTCAGAAAGCTGCAGACGAGGGTAATCATCTTGCACAGGTTGCTCTTGATGCGTTTGCATACCGCGTTGTAAAATACATTGGTTCTTACACAGCTGCAATGAACGGTGTTGATGCTATTGCATTTACAGCCGGCGTTGGTGAGAATGATGCTGCTATGCGTGCAAGGATTACAGATTATCTTGGATATTTAGGCGTTAAGATTGACGATGCTGTTAACAGCTCTTCAAGAGGTAAGGAAGCAGTTATCAGCACACCTGACAGTAAGGTTAAGATAATGGTTATTCCTACAAACGAGGAATTAATGATTGCTCGTGACACTGCTGAGCTGACTAAATAAGAGACATAAATGAGCGAGGACTTTAAAAGTTCTCGCTCTTGTTTAACAGGAGGAAGAGTATGGCAGAAAATATTTTTCCATACGAGGATATGGCGGATGAACAGATTGTTGAACTTTCTGCCGAGGGTGATAAGACTGCTACGGAATATCTCCTTTCCAAATATAAAAATCTTGTAAGATCCCGTGCGAAGCTATACTTCATGGCAGGAGCGGACAGGGACGATTTGGTTCAGGAGGGTATGATAGGTCTGTTTAAAGCCATACGCGATTTTGATGGCACAAAACAGGCATCTTTTTGTGGTTTTGCAGAAATGTGCATTAAGCGGCAGATAATTACAGCAGTAAAAACAGCTGCAAGACAAAAACACATGCCACTTAATTCGTATGTCTCCTTAAGTACGCCTGTGTTTGAAGATGAATCCGAGCGTACATTAGTGGATATGCTGGCGGAGAGGGAATCGGTAGACCCTGAAGAAGTGTTCCTGCGGCGAGAAAAGACCGAGGCGATGGAGGCTGAAATTGTGCAAAAACTCAGCAGTATGGAGAAAACGGTTTTGTCTTTATATATGAATGGAATGAATTATCAGGAAATAGCTGTGGAACTTTCAAGATCGCCTAAATCTATTGATAATGCTCTTCAAAGAATAAAAAGAAAATTAAGCAAAAATGATGAATAGGTTTTGAATTGAACTTAAAAATGCCCGTAATCCGTCAGGATTACAGGCATTTTTTCACTTTGCTGAATTTAGTATGTAGTGCTATGAATTATTTATCGAATCCTTTTCTGAATCGTATCAGGGAAATAGTAGAAGAAATCATAGCGAAGATTTCACAAATAATACCGCCCAGGGTAAAGTTTATAAAATTATGTATCAGCCAGGCGGGTGAAGATGCAAACAACTGTCCATATCTTATGTGTTTGGGATTGCCAAGCCACATAAATACACTCATTATAATAAGGCTTGCGTAAGTAATAAATGACAGAAAAATCTGCAACCAATTTCCCCAGATGCCAGGTATGGATATACCAAAACAAATTGTATAAAGAAGACATGTTACAACAAGACGCCAGGGCTCTGCTTTTTTCTTATTAAGAACAGCCGCTCTGATAACATTTGTAAGATTAAACAGAGCTGCCGAGAGGGCGCCGATTAAGGTGTAATTAAGGCAGAACATAAGCCCCGAAAAACCCTGAAAAATAAACAGATTTTTGTTCTTCCTGCATTGAAATGACAAGGCGAAAAGAATAAATCCTAAAATTCCAAAACCTTGTGCAATAATTTCTTTTATATCCATTTTTATCTCTCCTTATTTTGTTTTCGCCAATTTATAGCCATCTCTATATCATTAAGTAATATGCCGTCAGCTCCTGATGCAGAGCATTTTTTCAAGCTGTCAATACTGCCATCCATGCTGTCAAGTGGAATTCCTGACCATGGTTCTCTGCTTAGATTACATGCCATAATATAAACCTGTGCATTGGGACAAAGGAGTTTAATGTCCTTTGGGGTTTTGCGGTTAAGCCATTGTTCCCACAATCGAATAATTCCTGCACCATTTTCGTAAAACTCCTTGGCAGAGTCGGGGGTGGGCATAAATGCAAGAATCTTTTCCGGTGGAAGAAGAGGTGTAAAGCAACTGAGCATAGGAACAGACATTACTCCGGCAATTAGGGGTAATCCAGAATCTACAACATACTTTGCCAGATCCTTGTTGTATTCCTTAAGCTTTATATGAAGAAGAATGGGAGCTTCTTCCCTGTAACCCTTTGCTAGTTCGTCAAAAGTCAAAACCTTCTGCTCCGTATTACTAAAAATTCTCTGCATTTCCTCAAAAGTTATTTCGGATACGGTTACAGGTGTGTCGGCAAGTCTTGATAGATTTTCATCATGATAAATAACATATATGCCGTCCTTTGTTTTTCTTATATCACATTCCACGGCATCGGCACCTATTTTTGCGGATGCAATTATGGTTTCCAGTGAGTTTTCCTTTCCAAAGGAACCACCTCTGTGAGCGATTAGCTTCAATTTATCTCACCTTCTGTTTCAATAAAATACAGACGTATTTTAATACTGTTTTGGGAAAAAGGCAAGCGGTTTAACCGAAATTTAATAATTAAAGAATGACTACACTAAAAAAGTGTTTTTGTCAAGGGAAATTTTCTCGAATTATGTAAACTAAAATGTAATATAAATGTAACAAAGAACGCGTGTGGGAAATTATGGAAATGAAGTTATCCACCGTGTAAAAGGTCGAAAACATAGGTTATTCACAGTTTTATACACATTTTCCACAGGGCAAAACGGTGGAAAAGTCTAATTTTATGAGTTTTCCACAGGTAACGGTTTTATGGGAAAAGATGGACAAGAAATGTGTTACAAGTGGTTTACAATAATGTTACAAAATATTTTTAAAAAAGAAATGAGAAAATCAGAAAAGCTTTTGTTTAAAACATATAAAATTAAAAAATAGATTGTTAACGTTGAGTATTGCATAAAGTGATTTAGGTATGATATAATGTATTGAAATTTAGTTTTATAAAAGGAGTTGATTGTATTGAAACGCTTTATATCGGTGTTACTTATTACTACTATGGTGTTATTGGTACATACTCCTTTTGTATTTGCAGATAACAACAATAATTTTGTGGTACATGATGAAACCTATGTTCCTCGTGAGAAAAACTTTGCAACCCGTGAGGAGGCTGTAGCAAGTTTTATAAAGGCAGTAGGATTTGATACCGCTGCGGCAAATCTTGATGCGCTTAATAAATTTAGTGATAATGATAAGATTGCGGCGGTTTATGCCAGAGAGATTGCCTCGGCAGTAGAGGCACATTTTGTTTCGGGGTATGAAGATGGAAGCTTCAGGCCTCAGGGTGCCATTACCAGATGCGAGGCACTTGTTATACTTAGCAGAATATTGGGTGACAGGACATTGCCGTCCGTAAGCAATGGAACTTTTTCGGATACACCGGAGTGGGCAAAGAATGACATAGACAGACTTGCAACATCGGGAATTGTAAAAGGCTATGGCGACGGAACATTAGGAGCCAAAGACTTTCTTACGTCGGAACAGGTTTCGATTCTTGCCAGCAGAGCAATAAGAATGGTTGGTCCTATGGGAGATTATTATGAATATATCAATGAGGAATGGATTGAAAACACAAAACTGCCGGATGGGTATGCTGCGTGGTCTGATGCCGATGTTATTTCCGGTGAAATAATGAAAGAGATAGGTGATGTGGTATACTCCCTTAACAAACGCAAGTATAAGAATCTGGAGAATTTTGAAGAAGGTACAAGTGAACAGAAAATAGTTGACGTTTTTACCGCCGGGGGTAACAGTGTTTATCGTGACAAGCTTGGACTTGAGCCTGTGGCAAAGTATCTTGAGATGATTGACAGAGTGAAAAATACAGACGAGGCGTTAAAGGTAATGGCAGCTCTTGAACGTGCAGGTTACCCGGGCCTTCTGTCCATGAAAGTAAGTGCTGATTTTGAGGATTCATCAAAATATATACTTGCATACACCGATTGCTATACCGGGATGAATTCAGCTTCAGCTATAGGCGATGTAACAGAGCAAGATGTGACGGCTTACAAAGAGTATATAACAAATCTCTTTATTCTTCACGGAGTAAATGAAGTTCGTGCAGGAGATAGGGCTAAAAAGGTGGCAGACCTTTGTGCAAAGCTCGTCAAAGCATCTATGACAACCGAAAAGAAAAACGATATTGAATTAAACTACAAGGTGTATTCAAAGGATATATGGAAAAATGTATTCAGCAAGATTGACATTGGAAAATATCTGAAATATCTTGGTTTTTCATCGGTAGATAAAATTCTTATATACAATCTGCCCTTAGCCGAAACTGTAAATGGGCTTTTGATAAGTGATAACCTGGAACTGATTAAAGATTATATGCGAGCGGCTGTAATGGATGTCTCGGCGATGTATTTAAATACTGATGCATTTCTGGTTAAAAGAGGGTATAAGGATAAGCTGAACGGAACGGAGAGTGGGGCTCTCCCGGCTGACTATGCGGTAACCAATGTAGAAGAGCTTTTGGGTTGGGATCTTGCAAAACTCTATGTGGAAAAATATGCCTCCGCTTCAGATAAAGCGGCAATAGAGAGTATGACAAAATCTATTCTTGATGCATACAAAAGCAGACTCAGAAAAAATAAATGGCTTAGCGCATCCAGCTTGGGTGCTGCTATAAATAAAATAGATAACCTTAAAATTAAGGTAGGTTATCCTGAGAATATAAATGACTACATAAATCCTGACTATAAGATAAAAAGCACAGCAGAGGGCGGTAATCTAATCGAATACCGTGCGGATTATTTTGAACAATATTTTATCGCTTCTGCGGCAGCGCTTAGTGGTAAGACCGATTCGTCGAACAGAGATGTGTGGAGTATACTCCCGCAGACGGTAAATTCCATGTATGAACCATCAACTAATAGCATAACAATTCCTGCCGCAATGCTGAAAAAGCCGTTTTATGACCCTAAGGCAAGCTATGAAACAAATCTTGGAGGAATTGGTGCGGTAATAGCTCACGAGATAAGCCATGCTCTTGATTCTGTCGGTTCAAGGTTTGATGAAAATGGGAATATGAAAGATTGGTGGCTTCCTGAAGATAAAGAGGCTTTTGATGAGATTTGCAAAAAAGTTACAGAGGAATATAATAAGATTGAATTCATTCCAGGGGGCTATGTAAACGGGAAACTTACACTTAATGAAAACCTGGCTGATTTGGCTGGGATGGCGTGTATTCTTGATATTGCAGGCAAGGATAACCCGAGGCTCTTAAACCTTTTTGAAAACTACGCAGTTTGTTGGCGTATAAGGTCTACAGATGAATATAAAAAGGGTATGCTAAAGGTTGACTCGCATTCACCTGATAAAGTCAGAGTAAACCGTGTATTATCGAATTATGACGAGTTTCATGGTTTATTCGGCGTAATTGAAGGAGACGGAATGTATCTTCCGGAAGAGCGAAGAATAAAAATATGGTAAAAAGGTCGGCAGAAATATTTCTGCTGATTTTTTTTCATATTAAAAATAATAAAAAACTATTGACAACCATATTATGGTATGGTAAAATTTTTTTGTCAGCACACAGTGTGCTGGTTTGGAGGTGTTCTTATGGCGGAGAATAATAAAGAGTTGATATGTGATGAAGTATCAAGTGAGATTATTCGGATTGCCGAGAGAATGGTCCGAGAAGACGGGGTTGAAAGTGTAAATGTCCGTCGGATTATTACCGAGATGGGCGTTACCAATCGGGTTTTCTATAACCGCTTTAAGAATATTGATGAGGTTCTTGAGTTCATTTATAAAAAGTCTGTAATAAGAATGAGGGATAGTGTAATCTCCGATTATGATTTGAAAACAGATTTTTATAATTATGTTATGGATATAGCGGTTAAGGCTCTTGAGCAGACCTATGATGTAAAAAAACAGTTCAGTCAATATATGTTCGAATTTGACTCAAAAACCAATGAAAACTGTGAATGGTGGACGGAGAGTATTAAAAAGATAATCGATGTTGCCATAGCGACGAATCAGATACGTGAAGTTGATTCTTATGCTTTAGGTTACACACTCTGGAGTTTTCTTCGGGGATATAATGTTGATGCCCTGAAACGCGGACTTTCAAAGGAAGAGGCGGTGGAGCGGTTTAAGATAAGCTTTGGTTATCTTTTAGATGGTGTTAAAAAATAGTTTTTGTCAATTAAGGGAGAGAATTCTCCCTTATAAATATAATGAGCACACTGTGTGCTGAAAAGGGGATAGAGAATAATGGCCATTAAGTTTTTAGGTACAGGATTTTATGTTCCAGAAAAGGTAATAACAAATGATGACCTTGCAGGTATGGTAGAAACCTCAGATGAGTGGATTACTCAGAGAGTAGGGGTAAAGGAGCGCAGAGTTTCGACAAACGAAACGGCGGCAGACTTTGCTGTAAATGCCGCAAAGTCTGCTTTAAAAGCTGCAAATATCACAGCTGATGAGGTTGATTTGATTGTGGCGGCATCTATTTCTTCGGAAACAGTTTGTCCTACAGTTGCAGGAACTGTTCAAAGAGAGATTGGTGCTAAGTGTATGGCATTTGATATAAATTCAGCGTGCAGCGGATTTATATTTGCATTAGATACAGCGGTTTCATATATAATGAGAGGCAAAATACGTAATGCTATTGTAATCGGCGCAGAGAGACTCAGCAAAATTGTGGATTGGACCGACAGAAACACCTGTGTTATCTTTGGTGATGGTGCGGGAGCGGCAGTTATAACCAGCGGCGAAAACTATCTCTCGTCTGTGCTTTGTACCGAAGGTGGTAATGAGGTAATTGAAATCCCAGGCTTTTCAGGGGCATCACCTTTTTACCAAGGAGAAAAGAAAGAACCTTATATATTCATGGACGGTCAGGAAACATTTAAATTTGCAGTAAACAAGATTGTGAATGACATAAAAAAGGTTGTAGAGGATGCGGGAATTACCCTCGATGATGTTGACCATATTGTAACTCATCAGGCAAACATAAGGATTATAGAGTATGCATCAAGACGTCTTAAAGTACCTATGGAGAAGTTCTTCGTAAATATTGATAAGTATGGTAACACTTCAGCGGCAAGTGTTCCTCTTGCACTTGCAGAGCTCAATACAAGCGGTAATCTTAAAAGGGGAGAGAATGTTGTTCTCTCGGCATTTGGCGGCGGACTTTCCAGTGCTGCATGCCTTATTAAATGGTAAAAAAAATTAAAAAATATATAAATTTTTGGAGGAAAAAACAATGACTTTAGAAAAAGTAAGAAACTTATTGGCAGACCATCTTGAAATGGACGTAGAGGAAATCACAGAGGCAACTACATTTGACGATTTAGGCGTAGACTCTCTTGACACAGTTGAGATTATGATGGAGATGGAAGACGAGTTTGGTATTGAGATTAAGCCTGCAGAAGCAGGAAAATCAGTAGCAGAGCTTGTTAAGTATATCGACAGCAATCTCTAAAATAGGAATGCCAAAAACGGTTTGTCGGAAACCGCCAAACCCTAATTTTATGTTTTGGCATAAAACTGTAGGGAATGGCAGTTTCTGACGTTTCGTAGAACTTTTAACATCTTCTATGGGAAGAAAAGGAGTGAGCAGAATGATATATACTTCTGTTTGTGAAATGTTGGGCATAAAATATCCTGTATTTCAGGGCGGTATGGCACATATTTCAGATGCGACCCTTGCAGCCGCTGTATCCGAGGCAGGCGGTCTTGGAATTATATCTGCGGCAAACGGGAACATAGAATGGATAGAGGAACAGATTGACAAAGCACGTTCCATAACCGATAAACCTTTTGGCGTTAATGTTATGCTGATGGGAAATAATGTTGATGAAATTGCAGCTTTGCTTGCAAGAAAAAAGATTGCGGTTGTAACAACCGGAGCGGGAAATCCCGAAAAATATATACCTATGTGGAAGGAAGCGGGAATAAAGGTTATACCTGTTGTTCCGTCGGCAGCTCTAGCTAAGCTTTGTGCGCGTTCAGGCGCAGATGCAGTTATAGCAGAGGGCGGTGAATCAGGCGGTCACGTTGGAGATATGACCACAATGGCGCTTGTTCCTCAGGTGTGTGATGCAGTTGATATTCCTGTTATTGCGGCAGGTGGTATAGCTGACGGCAGAGGAATTGCGGCGGCATTTATGCTTGGTGCCCAGGCGGTTCAGATAGGAACACGGTTCTTAGCTGCCATAGAATGTAATATTCACAAAACATATAAAGAAAAGCTTTTAAAAGCTAATGATACATCTACAATAGTAACCGGAAAACGTTTGGGACATCCGGTGCGCAGCCTTAAATCACCTTTTTCAAGGGCGTATGCAAAGGCTGAATATACTGATATAAGTGATGAAGACCTTGAGAACATGGCGGTTGGAACTCTGAGAGCAGCGGTGGTTGATGGCGACGAGAAAAAAGGTTGCTTTTTAGCAGGTCAAATATCAGGAATGATTAACAGAGAACAAAACGCTTCGGAAATGATTGAAGAAATGTTTGCCGAGGCTGAAGTAATATTGAATGGAGCAAAAAAATGGGTAAAATAGCATTTGTTTTTTCAGGACAGGGAGCACAGTACAGCGGAATGGGCAAGTCTTTATACGAACTTGGAGGTTCTGCTAAACAGTTATATGACCAAGCAGAACAACACAGACCGGGCACAATTAATCAGTCCTTTTGTGGTAGTGATGATGAACTTAAAATAACGGCTAATACACAGCCATGTTTGTATCTGGTTGATTTGTCTGCAGCACTTTCCTTAAAGGAAAAAGGTATTGAACCCCAGGCAGTAGCAGGATTTTCTCTGGGTGAAATTGCAGCGCTTGGCTTTGCGGGAGCTTATACTTATGCTGATGGATTTAAAATTGTAACAGAACGTGGTAAGCTGATGCATGAGGCGTCCCAAAAGGCTGAAACTGCTATGTGTGC
Organism: Ructibacterium sp.; assembly: GCA_045542095.1. GTDB lineage: Bacteria > Bacillota > Clostridia > Monoglobales > Monoglobaceae > Ructibacterium. The sequence goes on along the minus strand of JAZQKJ010000041.1, from coordinate 131,615 downwards.
AGTATTAAAGCTTGACAGTAAGGTTGTTTCTGATACTGCAAAGGAATTTGAGCAGTTATATGCAGTAAACTTCAACAGTCCCGGACAGACTGTTGTTTCGGGATTAAAGAGCAGCTTTGCAGCGTTTGAAGAAAAGATAAAAGAAATTGGCGGAAGATGCATTCCTTTGCCCGTAAGTGCGGCTTTCCATTCTCCTTTTATGGATGAAGCATCCGAAAACTTTGGGGAGGCTTTAAAGAACTTTGAAATTAAAGCACCGGAAATTCCGGTATACTCTAACCTGACGGCAAAGCCTTACGAAAATGAGGTTGCCGAAAATCTTGAAAAACAGATGAAAAATCCTGTCAGATGGCAGGAAACCATTGAAAATATGATTGCTGACGGATACACTGATTTTATTGAGTGCGGAGCGGGCAAAACTCTTTGTGGTCTTATAAAGAAGATTTCGAAAGATATAAATGTGTATTCCGTTGAAAACGAGGAAACACTTTTAGAAACTGTAGAGGCGGTGAAAGCAAATGCTTAATGGAAAAAATGCTATTATAACAGGTGCATCGCGTGGAATAGGTGCAGCTATTGCAGAGAAGTTTGCATCTCTCGGTGCAAACGTAGCTATTGTTGATATAGGCAATATGGAGGGGGCTGAGAGTTTAAAAACAGCCCTTATGGAAAAATATAATGTAAAAGTTGAAATCTATGTATGCGATGTTTCAAACGGAGAGCAATGTAAAGAGGTTGTGGGAAATATCGTAAAGGATTTCGAGGGAATCGATATTCTTGTAAATAATGCAGGTATTACAAGAGATACATTACTGGTTTCAATGGATGAAGAGGATTTTGAAAAGGTTATAGACGTAAACCTTAAAGGCTGCTTTAATATGATTAAGGCTTGCGGAAGAAACTTTATCAGGAGAAAGTATGGGAAAATAATAAATCTTGCATCAGTATCGGGATTGCACGGAATTGCAGGGCAGGCTAACTATTCATCATCAAAAGCAGGCGTAATTGCTTTAACTAAGGTTGTTGCAAAGGAATTTGGCGGTAAAAATGTTTGCTGTAATGCAATTGCACCCGGATTTATCATGACGGACATGACAAAAGATTTAGGCAGTGATGAAGAGTTTTTAAAGTCGATACCTTTAAAAAGACTTGGCAAAACCGAGGATGTTGCAAACCTTGCGGCGTTTTTAGCTGACGAAACCTCTGATTATATATCAGGTGAGGTTATCAGAGTAGACGGCGGACTTGCAATGTAATTGAAAGGAGAGTTTACCATGAAAAGAGTAGTAATAACCGGTATGGGAGCAATCACTCCCATTGGATGTGATGTGGAATCTTTCTGGGACAGCTTAAAAAGCGGAAAAAACGGAATAGATTATATAACCAAGTTTGATACTTCGGAATATCGCGTAAAACTTGCAGCAGAGTTAAAGGACTTTGACCCGCTTTTATACATGGAAAAGAGTGAGGTAAGAAAGAGCGACAAGTTTGTTCAATATGCTATTGCGGCTGCAACACAGGCGGTTAATGACAGCGGAATAATGGAAAATGTTGACCCTGACAGATTTGGCGTTTATTTCGGCTCAGGTACAGGTGGTTTTGATACATTCGTTTCAGAGCACGACACCATGCTTCAAAGAGGACCGCTTCGTGTTTCTCCCTTGTTTATTCCTAAAATGATTTTAAACATGGGCGCAGGAAATATTGCTATAAAGTTTAATGCAAAAGGTCCCTGTATTGCTGTTACAACAGCATGTGCAACAGGTACAACGGCTGTGGGAGAGGCATATAGAACAATCCAATGCGGTCATGCCGATGCAATTATTGCAGGAGGCAGTGAAGCGGCAATTTCACCATTAGCAGTTGCTGCGTTCATGAACTGTATGGCTCTTTGTGAAAGCGACGATAAAGATGCAGCATCTGTTCCCTTTGACAAGCGCAGAAGCGGATTCGTTATGGGTGAGGGTGCAGGTGCTCTCATAGTCGAGGAATACGAGCACGCAAAAGCAAGAGGTGCAAAAATCTATGCAGAGGTTATTGGTTATGGAAGTTCGTGCGATGCTCATCACGTTACAGCTCCTGACCCCGAAGCAAAAGCATCAGGAAATGCTATTGCATACTGCATGAAGGATATTGACGCTCCTGCAGAAAAGATATACTTTAATGCTCATGGAACAAGTACGCCTATGAATGACAAAACTGAAACTCAGGCGTTAAAGAATGCGTTTGGTGACGATGCATACAAGCTTAATATAAGCTCTACAAAGTCTATGACAGGTCATCTTTTGGGTGCAGCGGGTGCAGTAGAGGCTATTGCGGCAATAAAGGCTCTTAATGATAATATTGTACCACCAACCATTGGCTATAAAGAAAAAGATGAAGAATGTGACCTTAACTACACACCAAACAAGGCTAAAGAAACAGAGCTGGATGTTGCCCTTTCGGCATCTTTGGGCTTTGGCGGTCATAATGCTTGTGTTGGATTCAGAAAAATTTAAGGGGTAATTATTATGAATATAGAAGAGATAAAAAAGATACTCCCCCACAGAGATAATATGCTTCTTTTAGATGAGGTAGAGCTAATAGATGGTATTGCACACGGAAAGAAATATATTACAGGTGATGAGTTCTTCTTGAAAGGCCATTTTCCGGGAAATCCCGTTGTTCCGGGTGTAATTCTTTGTGAAATTCTTGCACAGTCTGTTTGTGTATGTTTAAACGGCGAACTTAAAGAGGGATGCCTCCCGTTTTTCTCGGGACTAGACAAGGTTAAGTTCAGAAACCCTGTAAAGCCCGGTGATACTTTTGAAACTAAATGCGAGATAACTAAGGTGAGAGAACCCTTTTATTTCGCAAAAGGTACAGGAAGTGTTAATGGAAAAACATGTGTAAGTGCAGAGTTTTCATTTGCGATTGTTAATAAGGAATAATTTACGGGAGTAAATTTGAGGAAGCGTGTAAATAAGAAATTTGACAAAACGGAAAAAGGTAATATAAAAACCCGTTGATAGGTTTGAGCCTATTAACGGGTTTTTGGCGTACTAGTTTAGGTAAACTGATTGAGAGAAGTCCTCCCAACTAATATTTAAATCAAGAAAATCCGCAAGAAATCGTATAGGTATCATTACAGAATTATCTACCATTACGGAGCCATTTTGAGGGTATGCCTCAATTGTTTTACCTGAATACTGAATCTTGGCTGTTTCTTTTACGCTATCCCATATAACTTTTGCGCCAAATGCTTCGGCAAAATTCCTGAGAGGGACATAAGTTGTTCCTTCGTATACATATGGGATGATCGAGAAACTCATGCGGTGATTGTTATGATAAATCTTCACATTTTCGAACAAGTCTTTAAGAATTTCTTCGGCAGACATATTTCTATATCCGTCGCTGTCAGTAAGGACTGTCTCGTTCCAACGCATCTGGTGATAATCGGTCAGATATGATGTGTTTCTGGAACAATGGGGATAGCGGTTGTAATGCTTCGGAAAATATGTGCGCATATAGTGAGCAGAAAGACGAACTGCTATGCTGTCTGTTTTTCCATCCGGAGTATAAGTTCCGCAAATTGATACAGCGGGTGGAGAAGAATGGAGCAGAACTATGCTTTTATCCTTACATTCACCCAGAACAATGTATGCATGACCAGATGATGACATAATATCACCGCTTTGGTAATCAACTATTCCCGAACTCGGTACAAACATACTATTGAACAATTTTGCATATTCCCGTGCCATATCCTTTGCCAGATAAACATAACCGTTTTGGCTATAATTGTTGCTGAAAATTTGATATAAGCTCCAGCCCACATAACCGGTACAATCAAGTCCGTCATGTATTTGGTAGCTGAATTTTTTATGGTTATAATCTGATCCATGCTGTGAATAGAAATCCTGCCAGCGAGGACTTAAACCGTAGGATACAGCTTCAACTCCAGCACCTGTATCAGGTTCGTTCCAGCCTCCGCCGTAAACATAAAGGCATTTTCCAATGGGTAAAACAGCATGGGAAAGCAAGTCCTTAACGGAAGCCGCGTTTGCATTAAAGCCCGATATGCTGATAATAAAGGAAAGACATATGAGAAATTTTTTCACTAGCAAACACCTGCAATAATCAGGATTGTTTTTGTTTCCTCTTCCCAGATAACAGCTGCGCCAAAGGCTTCAACAACCGCACGGATTGGAAGAAGTATACGGCTGTTTATATTTACGGGTGCTGCGTCAAGGATAACTTCTTCGGTGGTAGTTTCTCCGGTTAAAGGATTGGTAACTTCTTTTATCATTTTATCATTTCCCGCAGAAAGCTTAACTGTGGTTGTATCGTCACTTATAATTACCTGTGAGTTTTCGCTATCCCACTCAACCTTTTTCTCAAGAGTTTCCATAAGTGCTCTTATAGGGATGAGAACACGGTTGTTTATAACAACGGGTTGTTGATCAGGAAATTCCATTACATAGTTGCCATCAATATTTACTGTGATTTCGTCACCATCTTTTACATTGGGAACATTGGGGTTTTTGATTTGTGCATCCAAAACATCAACTCCGAGAACTGAAAAACCATAGTCAAACATCTTGGTTGTATCGGTGAAACGTGCTTCGTTTGAGTTTGATGGAAGTGTGACTGTGATTATGCGTTTTCCGTCACGGATTGCAGTTCCGCACATACAATAGCCTGATGCAGGTGTCATTCCATTTTTAAAGCCGTCAGCCCCTTCATAATAATAATCAGTAAACATTTTGTTTAAATTATAGTAGGTCTGACCGTGGAAGTTTACTGATGCGCATTTGGTTCGCTCTGTTATATCAGGATAATCTTCAATCATACGCCTTGCCATGATTGCAACTTCTTTTGCACTCATAAGATTTTCCTTATCCGTTTCGGGGTTTAAGCATACGCCCGTTCCGTTGTAGAAAACTGAACCAATGCCTATTTCCTTAGCTTTTTCATTCATTCTCTTAACGAATTTCTTTTCGCTTCCCGAAATAAGTTCAGCCACGGCAGTAACGCAGGCGGCTGCAGAATCAATGATAATCATGTCAATCATTTCGTCAACTGTATAAGTTTCATCGTAGTGAAGATTTACCATCATTTTATAGTCCTCAACACGTGAGAGATTGTATACGTTTTCACTTATAGGAACAACAGTATCAAGGGCGATTTCGCCGTTTTTGATTGCATCAAGGATTACATAGACAGACATCATCTTTGCGATGGATGCAACAGCTTTTTGGGTATCTCCGTCAAAGGAGTAAATTTCATCTCCTGTTTCAAAATCCATTATGTATGCACTGCCAGAAGTAAGCTCTTCACCATTTGGAAGGATTGGTTTTACTTCTTTTGGGTCGCCGCCACTTTGAGGAACAGGAGTTGATTTTTTGGGGATAAGGGTAATATTTGCAGACTTGGTTTCATTGTTCCAGGTATAATCGAATAATTTACCAAGTTCGTCTACGGAAATTACCATATATCCGTTTAACATAAGAACATTTGTAAGCTGTTTTGTTTCTGCTCCGTTATTTACAAAAACATTTCTGTTGTTATAGTTATATACGTAATATGCGTTTTCGCCGTTTCTGTTTTTGTAAGCGTCAATGGGGATAGGCGTTATAGCCTTGTCTTTGTTATATGTAAGAGTAAGAGTGCCTATAACTGTTTCGGGATCAAAGGTAAACTCCACATCAAAGCCATAGTTTGCTAAATCTTCTGCAAGAACTACCGCACTTGACTCAAATCCGTTATAAGCAAATGTGGGAACTTCCGCACCGTTTATAAATGTACTTATATCGGTATAGTGAAGCCAACGATATTTGGTGGATGCCACATTAAACCCATAGTCTAAAAGCCGTGCAGTATCGATAAATCTTTGGCCTGTTGAAGAAGAGTTCATTGTAACCGAAATCATTCGTCTTCCGTCGCGGACAGCTGTTCCGCAGAAACAATAGCCTGACGCTGGAGTTGTACCGGTTTTTAAACCGTCTGCCCCCATATAATAATAAGTGTCAAGCAGATGATTTGTTGTTTTATAAGTGTTTCCGTGGAATGACACGGATTTTTTAGTTGTTCGGGTAAGGATATCGGGATAGTCTTTAATAATATTTCTTGCTAAGGTTGCCATTCCTATTGGAGTTATCTCGTTATTGGCAATTCCGCAGCTGTCATAATAGTATGCGTCTATTCCCATTTCCCCAACCTTTGCATTCATTTTCTCAACAAAAGCAGCTTCGCTTCCGCCTCCTAAAAGTTCTGCCATGGCAATAGCCGCACCGCTTGCAGAGTATACAATTATAACGTCAAGCATTTCGTCAACGGTGTACTTGGTGTCATAGTACAGGGGCAAAACGCTCTGGTAGACAGCGTTTCTGGACTTGTTATATACATTCTGGCTTATGGGTACAACTGTATCAAGAGAGATTTCTCCTTTTTCGAGAGCTTCGTATATAAGATAAACATTCATGATTTTCGTCATACTGGCAGGGACTCTGGGTGTGTTACCGTTGTGTTCGTACAGAACATCGCCTGTTTCAAAGTCCATAACACAGGCACCGCTTGACGATATGTAGTTTCCGCCAACAGTTGCCGCCTGAGCCGTGGCGCTGAGCACAAAGGTGAAAACCATAATAATACAAAGAGATAATGATGTAGCTTTTCTTAACATAAATTTGTCCTCCAAAGAAAATTAAAGTCAAATAATTTTACCACAACATGAAAATTTGGTCAATATAATAACTGCACCAAAGTATAGAATTTAGTGCAGTTATTTTTTTACCATTTTGCATTTATGTTGTGGTAGGGAGTTCCGATAAAACCTACCTGAGCGAAGTCTTCGGGATTGTTTCGTATAATATAGTCTATATAAGACATTACCATTTTAGCGGTTAAGGCATAGCCTGCAGGGTTCATGTGCCCGCCAAGATAGAAGTTGCGTTTAAATTCCTTATCGTAAACAGGTGCATATTCAAAAAGGTCAATAACATAAGTATTTTCAAAATGCTTTGCCATATCGTGCAGAAGCTTCGCGTGTTTTGCTTTAAGGTCATTTTTACTCTCGTCGTCTTCCTTTGGCATTGTCATAAGGAAAAATTTTGCCTTGGGCTGATTTGCTTTTAATTGCTGAATAATTCTTGCATAGTAGCCGGCAAAGGTTTTATTATTTGAAAATCCTCTTTTGTCTGTTATATCATCAATACTGCCAAGCTCCTGGTTCTGACCGAAAAGATCATTTACACCAAGTGCAATTATATACGCCTGGCAAAGCTTGTCTTTATCCCAGTAGCCCTTCATCTTTGCAAAGTTTTCACAGTATTCAGCTGCAGTCATTCCGCCTTTAGAAAAATTATAAACTTTAAGCCCTGCTTCACGTGCCATGAATTGACCCCATGAATATTCATAAAAATCATGATAGCCAACCATACCCTCTTCGACAGGTGCTTCGAATTCTCCTGAAGAAAGGCTATCACCTATACAGGCAATTGTTCTGAAAATCTTACAGAATCCACCGTCTGATACAAGATTGTCAAGGGGCTTTTCTCCGTCAACTGCATAAAAATTTTTTATATCCATAAATATTTCCTCTTTTCGATATTTTTTCTAGAATGTATTATAGACGCATAAAAGAAAAAAGTCAAATATTACAACAAATTTTATAAAAAGCCTTTACGAAGAATAAAAGAAATGTTAGAATAGTAAAAAACTTTCGGGAGTTGATAATTATGAATAAGTATATTGGTAACACACAACAGCTTTACGGCGTAGACGAATTAAGGCTCACCGGTGGTAAGGGTGACGGGATGCGTCTTTTACAGGTTAGAAACGGAAAAGGGTTGGAATTTACTGTTTCTGTTGATCGTTGTGCAGATATTTCAAGAATTACATTTAAAGGCGACAATATGGGATATTTTGCTCCATGCGGATATGTTGCTCCGCAGTATTATGACAACAATGGAGCGGGCTTTTTAAAGTCTTTTACAGCAGGTTTTTTCACCACCTGCGGACTTACTGCGGTTGGAAGTCCATGCACGGACGACGGTGAGGCTCTGCCTCTCCACGGTACGATTTCTCATACGCCATGTGAAAATATCGGATATTGGATAAGTGATGACGGAATACATATAAAAGCTATTGTTCGTGATGCATCCATGTTCTCGTATCATCTTATTCTGGAGAGAGAATACGTTGTTTCTCTGGAAAAGAATGAGATTAAAATAACAGATGCAGTCAAAAATATTGGTTCTAAAGAAACACCTTTTGAGCTTTTATACCATTGCAATATGGGATATCCTCTTCTGGACGAAAATGCAGTAATTGATATTCCGTCTACCGAGGTTGTTCCCAGAAACGACCACGCAAAAAGTGGTTTAGCGGATTGTCTTAAGGTAGAAAAACCGCAGAATGGTTACGAAGAAATGTGTTTTTATCATACTCTTAAAGGAAACACAGAGGTTTCTATATTTAACAGTAAGATAAATAAGGGGCTGAAAATTGCCTATAACGCTGAGGAATTAAAGTATTTTACCCAGTGGAAACAGATGGGCGAATATGAGTATGTTATGGGGCTTGAGCCTGGAAACTGTACTCCTGACGGCAGAGCTGTAATGCGTGAAAAGGGAATTCTGGAATTTTTAAAGCCGGGCGAAACAAAGACCTTTAATCTCAAATTTGAATTCTGTGAAAAATAGTGTAAATTATTGAAAATAAACGTCATTTTGATTTCTTGTCAGCAGAAATCAAGGTGACGTTTTTTCGTATTGACAGAAATATAAAAATAATATAACATTTTAACATAAAATTAATAGTCGTGGAAGATTTGGATAATTTTGTACACTAAAACATATAGACAAAAAATGTAATGGCTGATATAAGTTAAGATAACAAAAAAATGTGCCGCAGGGAGGATTATAAAATGGAATTAGGAGTATTTGTCGGCTTTGATCAAAATGTAGTCGAGAAGATTAAAAGTGTTCGTGATATGGGATTTTCTTCATGTCAGTTATCCGCGTGGAATCACAGCTTGTTTAATGATGAAATGGCAGAAAAAATACTTAATGCAACAGAGGAGTATGGGGTTAAAATCTCTACTTTCTGGTGCGGTTGGAGTGCCCCTGCTGTTTGGGATTTTTATGAAGGACCTTTAACCTTGGGACTTGTTCCAATGGACTATCGTAAAGAAAGAATGAACCAGCTTATGCAGGGGTCTGATTTTGCAAAAAAGATAAAGGTGGAAAATATGGCTACTCATGTCGGCTTCTTGCCTGAAACACCAAATACTGCAGAATATCACTCTCTTGTCTGTGCCATTCGGACAGTTGCAAGAAGATGTGAGGCAAACGAACAATATTTTATGTTTGAAACCGGTCAGGAAACACCGGTTACTTTAAAGAGAACGATTCAGGATATCGGTCTTAAAAATCTTGGTATCAACCTTGATACTGCTAACCTTATTCTGTACGGAAAGGCAAATCCTATAGATGCTCTTACAGTTTTTGGAGAATATGTTCGTGATACCCACATGAAAGACGGTAAATTCCCAACAGACGGTAGAAATTTAGGAGAAGAAGTTCCGATAGGTCAGGGCGAGGTTAACTTCCCAAGACTTATTGAAAAATTCAAGGAAATCGGTTATGACGGTCCTTTGACAATTGAGCGCGAGATTTCGGGCGAGGATCAGATTAAGGATATTGTAGCTGCAAAAGCTTATCTGGAGGAACTGATAAAATAAAATTTTATCCGATAAAGAGGCGATGTTATGTACTGGAAAATGCTGGAGCAAAAGAAGGTTATAGATATAAAAGGGTTGTATACATTTTTTTACTTCGAGCATGGAAGAAAATTCTATTCGCGCGGTGAAAGACATAATTTCTGGGAATTTGTATATGTAGATAAGGGTGAAATGTCTATTGTAGCTGAGAATACCGGATATATACTTAAGCAGGGAAGTGCAATGATACACAGACCTATGGAATATCATGCTCACGCATCTGCCAATGATATTCCCCATAATATGATTGTTACTTCATTTGAATCCAACAGCCCTGCCATGGATTTTTTTGCGGATAAAATATTTACTTTCAGCAGTAAACAGAAAAAGATTTTGGCATCTTTCCTGGAATGTGCAAAGAAATCATTTCATAATGAACGATATCATGGTAAACTAGAAGAATTCTCCAATGACTATGCATCGTACCAGCTTGCGGTTGCACATCTTGAACATCTTTTAATTGACATTATGAGAGAAGATAATTCTTATGATATAGATGAAAACAAATGCAAGAATGCAAGAAAAAATATTGAAAATGTTTTTGTAGAGTCTTTAGAGGATTATTTAAAAGATAACATATACGAGGAACTTAAGCTTACAGATGTATGCAAGCATTTTAATATGAGCAAATCATATATTTGCCGTCTTTTTAAGGAAGAAACAGGTAAAAGCGTTATTGATTTTTACCTGGATATAAAAATTGAAGAAGCAAAAATACTTATAAGAAAGGGTAGTTTGAATTTTACTCAAATTGCTGAAAAATTAGGATATACAAGTCTGCACAGCTTTACCCGTTGCTTTAAAACAAGAACGGGAATGACTCCAAGCGTGTATGAAAAGTCTGTCCAATAAAATATTAAGGAGGAAAATTTATGTTAAATTGTGCGTTAATCGGAATTGGAGGATTGGGAAAGGGTTGCCACTTGCCTTACCTTGTTAAGAGAGAGGAGTTTAATCTTGTAGCATTATGCGATGTCCGTAGAGAAACACTTTTCAGTCAGGAAAAAATCAATCTTGATGTAGAAGAATTTTCAATTAATCCCGATGATTATCACTTCTACACAGATTATAAAGAAATGATAGAAAAAGAAAAGCTGGATTTAGTTGTTATCGTTGTGCCTACATTTCTGCATGCTGAAATATCAGTTTATGCTTTGAATCATGGTATAAATGTATTCTGCGAAAAGCCAATGGCTTTAACAGAAGAAGAAACACAGGCTATGATTGATGCTGCAGAAAAGAACGGAAAACAGCTTATGATTGGTCAGGTTTTAAGATTCTATAAAGAATATAATGTACTCAAAGACCTGGTAGACAGCAAGAAATACGGTGAGGTTGTAAAAGCTGAATTTACAAGATGCAGCAGCAAAGCTCTATGGGGCTGGGAAAAATGGTATCAGGACGAAAAACGAAGCGGTGGTGCGGCACTTGACCTTCATGTTCACGATGTTGATATGGTAAACTGGCTCTTTGGTAAGCCAAATGCAGTATCATCAATGCGTACAGATTATTTCGCGGATTATGAGTCTATTACCACAAGATATATCTATGACGATAACAAGGTTATAACAACTATTGGTGACTGGGGCTATCCGGGTAAGTTTGGATTTAAAGCAGGTTTCAGAGTTAGATTTGAAAAAGCAGCATTGCTTTATGAAGGCGGAAAGCTCTTGCTTGTAACAGATGAGGAAAATACAGACCTTACCCCTGAAAAGCCAATTGACCCATATTGTCAGGAAGTTCTGGAATTTGTTGAATGCATTGAGGCAGGTAAACCTTGTGAAAAAAATCTTGCAACAGATAGCGCGTTAAGCTTGAAGATTGCTCTTGCAGAAAAGAAATCTGCGGCTTTAAAACAGGTTGTTGAAGTTTAGTAGGAGATGATTTTATGAAATTAGGAGTTATGCTGGACTCTGTCCCGGGTGAGTTTGAGGCAAAGCTTAAAGCGGTTGCTGAGTGCGGATACGACGGTGTTGAACTGGGTTTTGGAAAGACAGGTCTTGTAAGCGTTGAGTCAACAGAGGAAGATTTAGATAAAGTAAAAGAGCTTGTAAGGAAGTATGGACTTGAGCTGTACAGCCTAGCCGGCGGTCTGTATTGGGGAACTTCACTTACCTCGGATAGTCCCGAGACAAGAGAAGAGGCAAAAAGATGTCTCCGTCGTCATATTGAAGTTGCGGCGTACTTAGGTTGTGAAACCATTTTGGTTGTACCGGGATATGTTCATGTTGATTTTCTACCCAACTGTCCCATTGTTGACTATGATTTAGTATATGACAGGGCTCTTGAATGGATTGAAGAAATGAAGCCATTTGCAGAAGAAAAAGGCGTTGAAATCGGTCTTGAAAATGTATGGAATAAATTCCTCCTGTCCCCTGTTGAAATGCGTGATCTTATAGACAAGGCAGACAGTGACTATATCGGCGTATATTTTGATGCAGGCAATGTTGTTTTATCAGGTTTCCCTGAGCATTGGATTAAAATTCTTGGTAAGAGAATTAAGAAAGTACATTTTAAAGATTACAGACGTGCCGTTGGTAATCTGGACGGCTTTGTTGATCTTTTATCCGGTGACATTGACTATGTAAAGGTAAATGCGGCATTAAAGGAAATCGGCTATGACGGTTGGGTAACAGCTGAACTTGGTTTTGGCGTAAATTCTCCGGGAGTATGGCTTAAAAACACATATAACGCAATGAAAGAAATTGTAAATAGCTAAAAATTGGGGCGGTGTATCTTATACACCGCCTTAGTTTTTGTCTGTGAGATAAATCACAAGTCCCCGGGTTATTATTTCCTTCCTATTCCGGGGCAAAAGCCCTGAAGTTGCGGTGTGTTCTGAAGTTGGTCAAGCGCTTCACCGAAACGCTGGAAATGCACGATTTCACGCTGACGAAGGAACTTAATTACATCATTAACATCAGGATTGTCCGAAACACGCAGAATGTTGTCATACACAGCACGGGCTTTCTGCTCTGCTGCAAGGTCTTCTGTCAGGTCGGCAATGGGGTCTGCTGATACTGCAAGGCAGTTGGCATCAAATGGGACTCCTGTTGAATTTGCAGGATAAACACCGCGACCGTGATTCATGAAATACTGTCCAAAAGGACTGTTTTCAATTTCGTCTGTAGTGGCGTTTTTAACTAGTTGACGAACAATACTTCCAACAATTTCAAGATGAGCAAGCTCTTCTGTGCCGATATCGGTCAGGAGGGCTTTTGTCATTTCGTTTGGCATTGAATATCTTTGAGATAAATAACGGAGGCTTGCTGCAAGTTCTCCGTTTGGACCACCTTACGGAAAAAGGTATAAAAAGGTATTGCAACAAAAAGAATTTTAATGTATACTATATATAATTGCAAAAAATTGGAGAGGTGTTCGGGAAATGGCAATGATTGGTTTCGATAATGACAAATATCTGCGTATGCAATCAGAACATATTATGGAGCGTATTGCTCTGTTTGGGGGAAAGCTTTATCTTGAATTTGGGGGGAAGCTGTTTGACGATTATCATGCGGCACGTGTTCTGCCAGGTTTTCAACCTGACAGTAAACTAAGAATGCTTCTTCAGCTTAAGGAAAGCGTTGAAGTGGTTATTTGCATTAATGCTTCTGATATCGAAAAAAATAAACTTCGTGGGGATTTAGGAATTACCTATGACCTTGATGTTATAAGGCTTATTGATTGCTTTAGAAATATTGGTTTGTATGTGAGCTCTGTTGTTATGACACAATTTTGCGGTCAACCTACGGCAGAGGCGTTTCAAAAAAGGCTTAATTCCCTTGGCGTAAAAGTTTACAGACACTATCCAATAGAGGGCTATCCGTCGGATATTGCAAAGATTGTGAGCGATGACGGATATGGTAAAAATGAATATATCGAAACTACTAAAGAACTTGTTGTTGTGACAGCACCCGGCCCCGGAAGCGGAAAGATGGCAACCTGTATGTCCCAGCTTTATCACGAACATAAGATGGGAACTAAAGCCGGCTATTCAAAGTTTGAAACATTTCCAATATGGAATATACCTCTTCAGCATCCCGTTAATTTGGCTTATGAGGCAGCAACGGCAGATCTTAATGATGTAAATATGATTGACCCATTCCATCTTGAAGCTTATGGTGAAACCACGGTAAATTATAACCGTGATGTTGAGATCTTCCCGGTTGTTCGTGCTATGTTTGAAAAAATATTAGGGGAGTGTCCTTATAAATCTCCTACAGATATGGGTGTAAATATGGCGGGTAACTGTATTGTAGATGATGAGATTGTGAGAAAGGCATCCTGCCAGGAAATTCTAAGAAGATATTATACAGGTCTTTGTGACGTAAAAAAAGGCACCTGTCAGGAAGATGTTACCCTGACCCTGGAATTACTTATGAAAAAAGCAGGCATTACAGTTTATGACCGACCCGTAATTGCGCCGGCTCTTCAAAAGGCGGCTCTTACAGAGGGGCCTGCTGCAGCAATGGAACTCTCAGATGGAACTATCGTTACCGGAAGGACTTCGGAACTTATGGGAGCATCTTCGGCGTTGCTCCTTAATGCCCTTAAGGTTTTGGCAGGAATCGACGATGAAAAGCATTTGATATCACCTGTGATTATTGAGCCTATTCAGCATCTGAAGGTAGACCATTTAGGAAACAGAAACCCAAGACTTCATACGGATGAGGTGCTTATTGCTCTATCTATTTCGGCGGCAACGGATAAGGATGCGGAGCTTGCCATGGAACAACTTGATAAACTTCGTGGATGTGAACTTCATTCATCTGTTATTCTTTCTGCTGTTGATGAGCGAGTATTTAAAAGACTTGGAATTAATCTTACTTGTGAGCCAACATATCAGAACAGTACAGACACAGAAACAAAAGACTTTATATAAGAAAAAAGACCGCATTGGTTTTACCAATGCGGTCTTAAATTACTTTACTGATTATCGCTTATGTATTCTACAGCGTCACCAACGGTAACAATTTTTTCGATGTCATCTTCGGGGATTTCCATATCGAATTCCTCCTCAAGAGCCATCATAAGTTCAACTATATCCAGAGAATCTGCCTCAAAGTCGTTGATAAATGAAGCATCAAGTGTAACTTGTTCTTCATCAATGTTCAGCTGTTCAGCTGTAATCTCTCTTACTTTCTCAAATATGTCCATAATCTTCCTCCTTAAATAACATTATTATGCTTAAATTGAAACTTTTTCATATTAACAAAAAAACTATATCATATAACATATATATTCGTCAATATATTATGAAAAAATTTTAAGAAAAAGTTATTTTATTTAAAGGTTATAAGCTTTCTGTTCTTATAAATATAGTCAAAACCTGAGTAAATTGTGAGGGCAACGGCTACAACAACCATAATTAAGGTGATAATATCATACACCTGTGAAAACTGTGGTAAGTAAATCTTTAAAACCTCGAAAACCATAACTCCAAGAGCTAGAATAAACTGGGATACAGTTTTGGATTTTCCCCACATACTTGCGGCAATAACCTGATTTTCGCCCATTGCAAGCATGCGAATGCCTGTTACTATAAGCTCACGGGCAAGAATAATCATTACAACCCCCGAGGTAAGATAAGGAATATCTTTTTCGATAAAGCAAATAAAAGCCGCCATAATGAGAATTTTATCTGCAAGGGGGTCCATAAGCTTACCAAAGGTTGTAACCTGATTATTTTTTCTTGCAAGATATCCATCCAGGTTATCTGTCAGTGTTGCCATCAGGAATACTGCGATAGCAAAATATAGGCCTATATTACCGCAACAAAGATAAAGAATCATGTATACAGGTATCAAAATAACACGTAAAATTGTCAATTTATTTGGTGTGTTCATACCTTACCTCCCGTTATTTTTTTGCCTTGCCGAATACATCGTATTCTAAAGCCTGCTCGATTATTACATCTACAAAATCTCCGCCCTTGAGCTTCTTGTTACATTTAAAGAATACCTTTCCGTCTATGTCAATGGAATCGGCATAGGTTCTGCCATAATAGCTTTTTATAATTTCATCACGGTCTTCTACCATAACCCGAACTGTGGAGCCTATACGTGCATCATTCCATTCCTGTGAAACATCAGCCTGAGCCAGCATTATTATTTCCTGACGGCGCTCTTTTTCAGTTTCGTCAATCTGACCGTCAAGGTTGTATGCAGGAGTGTCCTCTTCTCTTGAATATGTAAATACTCCAAGACGCTGGAATTTTGCTTCCTCGACAAATTCTTTGAGTTCTAAAAACTCCTCTTCGGTCTCCCCGGGGAAACCTACTATAAGAGATGTTCTTATGACAGCATCGGGGACAGTTTTTCTTATCTTCTGGAGAAGTTCTGTCAGCTGGGCCTTGTTTGTTTTTCTGCCCATACGCTTTAAAATTCTGTCGTTACAATGCTGAATTGGAATGTCAAAGTAATTACAAAGCTTATCTTCCTTTGCAAAAACCTCTAAAAGTTCATCTGTGATAAGCTCGGGATAGCAGTAATGCACACGTACCCATTCAATACCGTCGATGGCACAAAGGTCTGTCAGGAGCTCGGGAAGAATATAGCTGTCATATAAATCCATGCCGTAACGGGTTGTATCTTGTGCTATTACAATAAGCTCCTTAACTCCGCTCTTTACAAGTTCAGTTGCTTCGGCTATGATATCCTCTTTTTTACGGCTTCTGTATTTACCCCTGATAGACGGAATGACACAGTAGGTACAATGATTATCACAACCCTCTGCAATTTTAAGATATGCAGTATATGGCGGAGTAAGACGTAATCTTGGAGCATCTTCGCACATAAGAGGAGTTTCGCTACAAGATATCTTCTTAGAATTTTTGCTCTTAAGACCTTCAATAACGTCGATTATTTTATCAAATTCGTTGGTGCCGATAACGGCATCAACCTCGGGAATTTCCCGTATTACCTGGTCGGTATAACGTTGTGCCATACAGCCTGTAACAATAAGAAATTTGCACTTACCCATTTTTTTATACTGAGCAAGTTCTAAAATACATTCGATTGACTCTACTTTCGCAGATTCAATAAATGTACAGGTATTAACAATAAGAATATCTGCATCCTCTTCGTTTTCAACTATTTCATAACCTGCCTGCTCAATAAGACCGAGCATTTGCTCACTGTCAATCATATTCTTTGAACAACCAAGTGATGCAAGGGAAATTTTCTCCAACTTCATAAACTCCTTTAATCGTCAAAATAAAAGGTATATTCTGCCAGGCATGAATTGATTTCTGAAAGCGAGAAGCCACGACGTGCAAGACGTGTTTTCAGCTTTTCCAAGTCCCGTCTTGTGTGAATATTATCACATAAACCCCGAAGGCTTATATACTCACGCAAGGCACTCAAAGTATCAATATCGGAGCAGGCGAGAGCGTCTTCTATTATTGAAAGAGAGACACCCTTTTTAATAAGCTCCTGTTTTATACGATACGTACCTTTTGCACCTAAATTTACCTGATCGGAAATATACATTGATGCATATTCTGCATCATTTAAAAAACCTGCAGAAATAAATTCGCCTGTAACCTGTTCAGCAAGATCCTTGTCAAAACCTTTTTTTATGAGCTTGTCACAGAGCTCTCTGCAGGTATACATTTTTACAGCAAGAATTGCCGCCGCGCTGTTTCGCGCTTTTTGAAACTTGTCCATTTTTATTTTTTCTTTGCAGGCTTTTCAACAGGCGTAAATGGTGTAGCCTCTATATCGCCCTCTGCCATATCACCGGCAGGCAATCCTGCAGCTTCACGGACTTTTGATTCGATTTCATAACAGAGGTCGGGGTTGTCTTTTAGTATCTGTTTTACACCCTCTCTGCCCTGACCTAAACGCTCGCCCTCATACGAGAACCATGAACCGCTCTTTTGAACAATATCCATGTTTACGGCACAGTCAAGAACGTTACCTTCTTTGGAGATACCCTCGCCGTACATAATATCAAACTCAGCTTCCTTGAAAGGAGGAGCGACTTTATTTTTAACTACCTTAACTTTTGTGTGGTTACCAACCATGCCACCGTCATTTTTGATTGTTTCAACACGGCGTACATCAAGACGTACAGATGAGTAGAACTTAAGAGCACGTCCGCCTGTGGTGGTTTCAGGGTTACCAAACATAACGCCCACTTTTTCACGGAGCTGGTTAATAAAGATTGCGGTTGTGTTTGATTTACTGATAACGCTTGTAAGTTTACGGAGTGCCTGCGACATGAGTCTTGCCTGAAGACCCACGTGAGCATCCCCCATAAGACCCTCAATTTCCTGCTTGGGTACTAAGGCTGCAACAGAGTCCACAACGATTACATCTATTGCACCGGAGCGTACGAGCTGTTCGGTGATTTCAAGGGCTTGTTCACCAGTGTCCGGCTGGGAAACAATAAGGTCGTCAATTCGTACACCCAATTTTTCTGCATAAACAGGGTCAAGGGCGTGCTCTGCATCAATAAATGCAGCTTCGCCGCCCATTTTCTGTGCCTCTGCAACAATATGTAGTGCAACGGTTGTCTTACCTGAAGATTCGGGACCGTAAATCTCAACAATTCTGCCTCTTGGAACACCGCCTATTCCCAATGCCATATCAAGGGAAAGAGAACCTGTAGGGATTGACTCTACGTTAGTTACTGCTTTTTCGCCAAGACGCATAACAGCGCCTGTTCCGTACTGCTTTTCTATATTTCCAAAAACACTTTCCAGCGCTTTTCTCTTTTGCTCATCCATAATGATTTCCTAAGCCTTTCTGCCCGTAAAAATTTTATACTTGCGGACATATATTATTATAAAATAACCCAATTGGCATGTCAAGTTAAATTTATGACTATATAACATTATTCAGATATTATAAAAACACTTTTGGTTGTTGTTGGGTTGAGCATTTATTTGGGTAAAGTCGGGAAAGGGAACAAAGGTGCAAACTCATGGGTTGTTTGCAAGGGGTCTGATTATGTTGATGGGATATATGCCAAATACCAAAAAAAATTTAAGTAAAGAGATATAGGAAGAACTCCTGCGAAAGCGAAAGCTTTGCAGGAGTTCTTGTGTAATACTTATTCGAATTCGATATATGTGATTGACTGACGGTTGTTTAACTTAATAGTCAGTTTGTCGCAAGCAGCACCCTTTTCGTAAAGAGTAGGAAGAGATGGCGACTTGATACAGTCCATGGTGCGAACGGTATAGCTTTCGAAGTTTCCTATTCCCTTTAAATCAAGTTCTACGGTTTTATTTTCGATGCCGACGTTTGCAATCATTATGCCGCCCTTTTTGTTGTTCTTTGCAGCAACCATGGCAATATCATTTTCAGGGTCATGCTTGCCGCTTTCTACCTCTGTGCCGAGGGCGTAAAGCTTACCAAACATAACAAAAGCATGGAACTGTGCGAAAACTTCTCTTTCTCTTGAGAATACACCGTTAAAGACTGTGTTATTTCGAATGTCATAGTACATCATCATATCTGTCTTTGATTTTTGACCGCTTAAGAAGATATAGCCAATGTCTGCGGCTTCGGATGGGTGCATTTTCTGTGCGTGGCACTTGATAGGTCCGTTGTTCCATTCTGTGAAGATAATCTCAATATCTTTAAAGCCCCAACTGTCAACCCATTCTCTTACTGCATTGTTATATTTATATGGAACTTTAGGGTCATTAAAGTAGTTGTGATAAGAGAAGAAGTCAATAGGTGCCTTGGTTTCTTCTGCTGTTATATACTTCATAAAGTCATTACCCCACTGCAGAAGGTGTTGACCTCTTTCACTCTGTACTTCATCAATAAGAGCATTAAAGTTACAGCATGAGTATCCGCCAACCTTAATCTTGTCGCCAAAGCAGTTTTTAAGGTGGGTTGCCGCAATGCGATAAAGTTCAAAGAACTGTTCTCTTGTGCCTGTCCACATATTTATTTCGTTGTAGCCGGGGAGATAGCTGTCTGCCTCGTTCCAGATTTCCCAGTATTCTATATCATAGTGGAAACCGTCAGCCCAGCCCTCGTTGTAGTGGAGGATAATATGCTCGCATATTTCTGCCCATTTTTTGAAATCTTTAGGTGGGTTTATAAAAGCTTTTTTAGGGGTATGGTCTATTGTTTCGCCCAAACGGTAAAAAGGTTTGCCACCTGCATCAATAATGCCTTTTAAATACATATCGGTAGATGTAAAGTAGTATGAAGCAGGATCCTTTACGTCAGCGTCAAAATCAGGAAAAACATTATGTATATCTACAAATAATCCGCTTCCGAAGGTTGTTTCAATATCATGAAGTCGTGAATATGGAATGTTCATTTCCATATAATAGTTTGATACATCAATTGTACCGGTGCTTCCTTGTAGTGCACCTGCACCTACTGCATGCATAGGTTTAACCTTGCCAATTTCTTTGTTAAAGTCAATGGTTCTCTTGATTACGGGAATTTCTTTTGCCATTGTGATTTCTCCTTTCTTGTGCGTTACGCTTATTCAAATTCGATAAATGTTAAAGCTTCTTTTCTTTTATACTCAATTACAAGCTTATCTTTTATATCACCTTTTTCATATATGGTAGGAGCGGTAGGTGACATTACAGCTTCCATCTGACGGACGGTGAATTTTTCGTAATCACCAAAGTTTTTAAGGTCAATTTCTATATGCTTACTGTCCTCGCCGATATTAGCAATCATAACAGCCGCTTTTTTACTATTCTTCGCCGCAATCATAGCAATATCTTCATCATAATCATAAGCGCCACAGTCTATTTCTGTTCCCAGCTCGTATAACTTTCCGAACATCTCAAAAGCATAGTAACGTGGCAGAATTTCTCTGTCCTTTGATATAACGCGGTTGAAGTTGGTTGACATACGAAGTTCGTAGTACATCATCATATCAGTAGGTGATTTCTGACAGCTTAGAAATATGTATCCGATATCTGCTGCAGATGCCACTTCCATAAGCTCGTATTGGCATTTGTTCCTGAAAATATTCCACTCTGTGAAAATGATTTCGATATCTTTAAATCCCCAGCTGTCAACCCATTCTCTTACTGCATAGTTGTATTTTTGGACAATCTTTGCCTGATTGAAATAATCGTGGTAGGAGAAGAAGTCAAGCGGTGCTTTGGTTTCTTCGGCTGTAATATAAGCCATAAAATCGTTTGCCCAGTTTAGGAGATGCTGACCGCGTTCGCTCTGTACTTCGTCTATTAAGGCGTTTAAGTTACAGCAGGAATATCCGCCCACCTTGATTGTATCACCAAAACATTTTTTTAAATGAGTTGCTGTAATGCGGTAAAGCTCAAAATATTGCTCTCTTGTGCCTGTCCACATATTTATCTGGTTGTAACCGGGAAGATAGCTGTCTGCCTCGTTCCAGATTTCCCAATATTCGATTTCGTAATGGAAACCGTCTGCCCAACCTTCATTATAATGGCGAATAATATGCTCGCAGATTCTTGCCCATTTAGCAAAGTCTTTCGGCGGTTTAATGTAACGCTTTGCAGGGGCATGGTCAATAGATTCACCCAGGCGATAGAAAGGCTTGCCACCTGCATCTATAATTCCTTTTATGTACATATCTGTTGATAAGAAATAGTATGAAGCAGGGTCGGTTTCGTCTGCATCAAAGTCAGGGAATATACAGTGTATATCAACAAAAAGATCAGATCCGTAAGGATATTCTGTATCATGAAGTCTTGAATAGGGGATGTTCATGGAACGGTAATAATTTGAAATGTCAGTGCCTCCTGTGTTTCCCTGAACAGGTCCTGCACCTACGGCGTGCATTGGTTTGATTTTGCCAAGTTCTTTGCCAAAATCAATGGTTTTATTTATATTCTTGATTTCTGCAGCCATTGTAAATTCTCCTTTAAACAATATTAAGGTTTTTTAACTTAAATATACCATGAATAACCTAAAAGTCAACAATTAAATATATATAAAAATAGGTAAAATTTGCTTTATTAGGAAAATGAAAAGCGGTGTAAAAAAGCTTTACACCGCGGTATATTATTGAGTTTTAAGATTATACCATGCAGACATTCCGGGATAAACGGCACAATTACCGAGCTCGTCTTCTATACGGAGCAAGCGGTTGTATTTTGCAGTTCTGTCTGTTCGGGATGGAGCTCCTGTTTTGATTTGACCTGCGTTAACTGCCACGGCAAGGTCAGCTATGGTTGTATCCTCGGTTTCACCGGAACGATGAGATGCAATGGCGGTATAGCCCGCTTCTTTGGCGGTCTTGATTGCATCAAGAGTTTCGGTGAGAGTACCTATTTGATTTACCTTTATAAGGATTGAGTTTGCACAGTTTTGCTCAATGCCCTTTTTTAACCTTGTTGCATTGGTAACAAATAAATCGTCACCCACCAGCTGTACTTTATTGCCGAGCTTTTCAGTCAGGAGTTTCCACCCCTCCCAATCTTCTTCTGCCATGCCGTCTTCAATTGATATAATGGGGTACTTTTCTACCCAGGTTGCCCAAAAGTTTATCATTTCATCGCGAGTAAGCATTTTATCTGTTTTCCAGAAATAGTAGTTGCCTTCATTTCCTTTTTTCTTTGCCTCTTCATACATCTCTGTAGACGCCGGGTCAAGGGCAATCATGAAATCTCTCTTTGGAGTAAAGCCTGCTTTTTCAATGGCTTCAAGAATAAGCGTGACAGCGTCTTCGTCACTTGCGAGGTTTGGCGCATATCCGCCCTCATCGCCTACCGAGGTTGAATACCCCTTTTCTTTTAAGAGTGACCCGAGGGTATGGAAGACCTGTGCGCACCACCTGAGAGCATCGTGAAAGGTTTCTGCGCCCACAGGCATAATCATAAATTCCTGACAGGTAATGGAGTTATCGGCGTGTTTTCCTCCGTTTATAATATTCATCATGGGAACAGGGAGTGTGTGTGCGTGGATGCCACCAAGGTACTGATAAAGGCTGAGCCCCACTGCAACGGCAGCTGCCTTGGCGCAGGCAAGGGAAACACCCAGAATAGCATTTGCGCCCAAGCGGGTTTTGTTGGGAGTGCCGTCGAGGGCTATCAGGGCGCGGTCTATTGCAATCTGATCAAGGACATTCATCCCGATAAGTTCGTCGCATATTTCTCCATTTACATTCTCTACGGCCTGAAGAACTCCTTTTCCGTTGTAACGGTTGTCCTCTCCGTCGCGAAGCTCACAGGCTTCAAAGGCACCTGTTGAGGCGCCAGAGGGGACCGATGCCCTGCCAAGTACGCCGTCCTCTGCCCAGACCTCAACCTCCACAGTGGGATTACCTCTTGAATCAAGAATTTCACGGGCTGTTACATCAACTATACCGATATACGCTTTCATAAAACTACCTCCATATAAAGTATTCTCTGTAAAGTTTCTCCTTAAAATGGGAATTTATTCACAAAAAAGAGTAGACAAAATCACGAAAAGGGGTATAATTAAGTAAAGAAGACATAACATCATCGGAGGTAAGTTGGTTTTGGAAAAAAAGACTCTTAAAACTCTTGAATATGACAAGATTTTAAAAATGTTGTCAGCCTTTGCCAAGAATGACGACACAAAACTGAAAATAGCTAGGCTGGAGCCTTCAAACGATACGAGAGTTGTTGAGCAATCCCTTATGGAAACGGACTCAGCGGTGACTCTTATATTAAAGTATGGCACTCCTGAAATCCTTTGGATTTCGAATATCAAAGAGCAGATTAAAAGGCTTCAGGCAGGCGGATCTTTAAATATGGGAGAGCTTTTGAATATTGCAAGAATTCTAAAAAATGCCCGTATATTAAAAAGCCTCAAGGCAGAGCAGACAGGCGTTCTTTGCGGATATATGGAGGAGCTTGTGCCAAACAAGCCATTGGAGGAGAGAATTTTCTCTGAAATAATCACAGAGGAAGAAATGGCAGACAATGCAAGCACAGAGCTTTTTAACATCAGACGTAAAAGCCGAAACGCTGCAAGCCGTGTCAAGTCTTCTCTTGATTCCATGATACATTCAGAGCGTTATAAAAAATATCTCCAGGATGCAATTGTTACCATGCGAAATAATAGATATGTTGTTCCTGTTAAGGCAGAATACCGTGCCGAGGTAAAGGGTATTACCCACGATATGTCATCTTCGGGAAGTACTATATTTATAGAGCCTGAAAGTGTTGTAAATGCCAACAACGAGCTCCACGAACTTGAAATAAAGGAAAAGGCGGAAATTGAAAAAATTCTGGCGGAAATTTCCCAGGAAACAGCGGGGATTTGTCAGGAACTTGAGCTTGATTTTGAAACACTGATACACCTGGATTTCGTGTTTGCAAAGGCGAAGTTTGCTATTGATATAAAAGGTGTGTGTCCGGAGCTTAGTCGTGAGGGATATCTAAATATAAAACAAGGTCGTCATCCTTTAATTGACAGAAAGAAAATTGTACCTACAACTGTATATCTTGGCGAGGATTTTGACAGTCTGATTGTAACGGGACCAAACACAGGCGGTAAGACGGTTGTGCTTAAAACAATAGGTCTATTTTGCCTTATGACTCAGGCAGGGCTTCATATTCCGGCAGGAGACGGTAGCGTTATGCCTGTATTTAATGATATTTTTGCGGATATTGGTGATGAACAAAGTATTGAACAGAGCTTGTCTACATTCTCGTCACACATGAAAAATATTGTGCATATAGTAGATAAGGTGTCTGAAAATTGCCTTGTTTTATTTGATGAGCTTGGAGCGGGTACAGACCCCGTAGAAGGTGCAGCTCTTGCAACCGCCATTATAGAAAACATTCGTATAGCTGGGGCGAAAATCGTGGCAACTACCCATTACAGCGAGATTAAGCTTTATGCGCTATCCACCAAGGGAGTTGAAAATGCCTCCTGTGAATTCGATGTAAATACTCTAAGCCCAACCTACCGTTTGTTAATTGGGGTACCGGGAAAGAGTAATGCCTTTGCCATTTCCGAAAAGCTGGGGTTGCCTGTAAATATAATTGAGCGTTCAAAGGAAATGCTCTCGGATGAGAATATTAAGTTTGAGGATATTCTAACAGGTATTGAAAAGAGCAGGCAGACGGCAGAAAAAGATTCGGAAGAAACAGGCCGTATGAGGAAAGAAATTGAGGAATTAAAGAGGCAGCTTGAAAAAGAGTGGGAGAAGATTGAAAAACAAAAAGACAAGATTTACGACCGTGCAAGAGAGAAAGCTGAAAAAATTATAGAACGGGCACAAGAAGAAACTGAAGAAATGCTTGCCCAGATGAAAGCGGCACAGAAGGAAAAAGATGAGCAAGAGGCAATTCGCGCGGTGGCAGAGCTCAAGAGGGAGCTTGGACTAAAGCAGAAAAAGACAGGTGAAAAACCTCAAAACCGTGCACCACTAGTAAAAAGAAGTTCCTTAAACATAAATAATATTAAACTTGGGGCAACTGTAATCCTTGATGATATAGGTGATAAAGGAAGCGTCCTTTCTGTCAATAAAAAGGATAACACAGTTGTTGTTCAGGTGGGAATAATGAAGGTTACAAGTAAGGTAGAAAACTTAAGAGAAGCAGAAGAAGAGAAACCTAAAATTCCTAAAAGCGTTAAAGGATATTCATCTGGCGGCGGTTTAAGGAGTGGTACTGTAAAGACCGAAAAGGATTTAAGAGGAATGCTGCTTGAAGAGGCTTTGCTTGAAACGGATAAATTTTTAGACGAGGCATCAATGGCAGGACTTGAGAGCGTAAGTGTTATTCACGGCAAAGGAACAGGAACTTTGCGTGCAGGAATTCATGCTATGCTTAAAAAGCATCCGCAGGTTAAAAGTTTTCGTCTGGGCAGGTACGGCGAGGGCGAAACCGGAGTTACCATTATTGAAATAAAATAAAAATCGCAAATATTAAAAAAAAGTGTTGTAATTTGTTTTAAATCGTGATAAAATACTTGTATTATTCTGTTCAAAATCAGTTGTACAGATGCAGAAATACAGATATTCGAATTTCGTATTCTGCAAAACTTAGGACTTAGGAGACTGTTTGTTATGTTAAAGAAAGAATGGCTGCTTAGAGATTTCGATAAAAAACGTGTTGTTGAGATGTCAAAAAAGTTTCAGATTTCACCTCTTACAGCTATAATTCTCTATAATAGAGGAATTTGTGAAGATGAGACTGTAAGCAGATTTTTATCAAGAGATCTTAATCTGATGCATGACCCGTATCTGCTGAAAGATATGGAAAAAGCTACAGAGCGTATTATAAGAGCCAGAGATAATAATGAGAAAATAACTATTTACGGTGACTATGATGTTGATGGTATTACATCTATTGCAATACTGTATAAGCATCTTCAGGAAATGGGTATTGCAGTTGATTATTATGTGCCTGACCGTATGCAGGAAGGTTATGGTGTAAATAAGGATGCTCTTGATAAAATTAAGTCAGAGGGAACATCGCTTATTATAACCGTTGATACAGGCATAACTGCAGTTGAAGAAAGTGAATATGCCAGAGAAATCGGGCTTGATGTAATCGTTACAGACCACCACGAATGTAAGGAACAAATACCTGATGTTTATGCGGCAATTGACCCGAAGCGTAAAGACTGTAAGTACCCCTTTAAGAGTCTTGCAGGGGTTGGTGTTGTGTTTAAACTTATTCAGGCTCTTGACGAAAAGAAGTCATTGCCTGATTTGATGGATAAGTATGCAGATTTTCTCTGCCTTGGTACTGTTGCGGACATTTCCCCCCTTATTGATGAAAACCGTGTTATTGTATCAGAGGGTTTAAAGCGTTTTAAAGATACCAAGAATATAGGCCTTAAGGCTTTGATAGATGTATCCACAGGCGGAAAGGCTATTACTACTTCCACAATCGGTTATACAATTGCTCCAAGAATTAATGCAAGCGGACGCCTTGGCTGTGCATCAAGAAGTGTAGAACTTTTCCTGACAGATGATGTGGAAAAAGCAAAAAGCCTTGCGGAGTCTCTTTGTGAAGAGAATACACTCCGTCAGCAGACTGAACAAAAGATGTTCAGAGAAGCTATGGAATATTTAGAAGCACATCCAGAGGTTAAGGATGATAATATAATTGTTATTCCTCATAAGGAATGGCATCACGGAATAGTGGGAATAGTTTCCTCAAAGATAACTGAAAAGTTTTATAAACCATCAATCCTCTTTGCTATTGATGGTGATGAGGCTAAAGGCTCAGGTCGAAGTGTTAATGGATTTAATCTTTTTGGAGTTCTGGAAAATTGCTCTGATTTGCTTGAAAAGTTCGGCGGACATGAACTTGCAGCAGGACTTACCATAAAAGCTGAAAATATTGAGGCTTTCAGACAGAGAGTTAATGAATGTGCCAAAGAGGGATTTTCAAAAGATGCATCACTTCCTACGATTATGATTGATGCGGCTATCAAGGTTCAGTATGTTACACTTGATACAGTTTATGATATAAACAAACTTCAGCCTTTTGGAGTTGATAATCCTACACCGGCATTTGCGGTGCGTAACATTAAGATACATAAAATTAGTGTTATGAGCGATGGCAAGCACCTGCGTATGACCCTTCTGAAAGATGGCAAATATGTGGATTCTGTTGGATTTGGCATGGGTGAATATTATCAGTATCTTCAAGAGGGAGATTATATCGACGTTGCCTTTGCTCTGGATATAAACGATTACAAAGGTTTCCAGAACGTTCAGATGATTTTGAAGGATATTAAAAAGGCCGGCGAGGATGTCTTTTAATTAAACTAAAAAACGCTGGTATATTTAATGTACCGGCGTTTATTTTTGAGAAAGGAGGAATTTTAATGGCTATGATAGAACTTAATGCGTTGACAGACCAGATTAGAAAGTATAACAGCGGGGATTTATCTCTGGTAGAAAAAGCCTATAATTATGCAGTGGAAAAGCATGAGGGACAGGTCAGAAAATCTGGTGAACCCTATATCACCCACCCTGTAAGCGTGGCTTTTATTCTGGCGGAGTTAGAGCTTGATACCCAGTCGGTTTGTGCGGCTCTTTTACATGATGTTGTGGAAGATACTGATGCTACAAGAGAAGATTTGGTCAATGAGTTCGGTGAAACAATCACCCTATTGGTTGATGGTGTTACAAAGCTTGACAAAATTCCTTATACCTCAAAAGAAGAACAACAGATTGAGAATTTAAGAAAGATGTTCTTTGCTATGGCAAAGGATGTCAGAGTTATTGTTATAAAGCTTGCAGACAGGCTCCATAATATGCGGACGCTGAGATTTCAGCCTGAGAGAAAACAGCGCGAGATTGCAAGAGAAACCCTCGAGGTTTACGCACCTTTGGCACATAGGCTTGGTATGTCCAAAATTAAATGGGAGCTCGAGGATTTATCATTAAGATATATTGACCCTATCGGATATTATGAAATTGTTGATAAAATTTCTAAAAAGCGTGAAGAACGGGAAAAGTATATTAATAACATTATTGAAATTATTGATGAAAAATTAAAAGATGTAAATATTAAAGCCCATTTAGAGGGCAGAGCAAAGCATTTTTACAGTATCTATCGTAAAATGTTTATGCAGAATAAAACCATAGATGAAATTTATGATTTATTTGCAGTTAGAGTTATTGTAGATTCTGTGGCGGATTGCTATTCGGTTCTGGGAACAGTTCACGAGCTTTTTAAGCCTTTGCCGGGAAGGTTTAAGGATTATATTGCAATGCCTAAACCTAATATGTATCAATCCCTGCATTCCACTTTGATAGGCCCTGATGGTTCACCTTTTGAGATACAGATACGTACATGGGAAATGCACCATACGGCTGAAAACGGAATTGCTGCCCATTGGAAATACAAAGAGGGTAAAAGCGGAATAAGCGATATGGACAGCAAGCTTGAATGGATAAAACAGCTTTTGGAGATACAGAAGGATACTACAAACGCTGAGGACTTTATGCAGACCCTTAAAATTGATATGTTCAGTGATGAGGTTTTTATATTCACCCCAAAAGGTGATGTTATCAGCTTACCGGTTGGCTCTACTCCTATTGATTTTGCCTATGCAATACACAGTGCGGTAGGCAACAGAATGACAGGTGCTAAGGTTGGCGGAAAGATTGTAACTCTTGATTACAAACTCCAGAACGGAGATATTGTAGATATAATTACATCAGGAGCAAATAACGGACCTAATCTTGACTGGATTAAGATTTGTAAAACCTCACAAGCCCGCAACAAGATAAATCAATGGTTTAAAAAGATGAACCGTGAGGAGAATATTGTAAAGGGTAAGGAGATTCTGGAAAAGAATCTGAAGAAGTTGAATATTCCAACAAGCTTTATTGAAGATAAGCCATTTCTTGAAGAACTTTACAGGAGATATGGCTTTAATACTGAAGAGGATTTATATGCTGCAATCGGTTATGGAAGCACAAATGCAAACAGGTTTGTTACAAGATTTAAAACAGAGTGCAAAAAGCGTATTGTAGAGGAGGAGGTTTTATCACCTGAGGAAGTAATTCCAATGGTTGTAAAAACAACCTCAAAACCAAATACAAGCGGTGTTATAGTAGAGGGGATTGCCAACTGCCTTACGAGGTTTTCGAAGTGTTGTAATCCCGTGCCCGGTGATAAAATTGTCGGTTATGTCACCAGGGGAAGAGGGGTTGCAGTACACCGTGCCGACTGTATAAACATGATTCAGGCAGAGGCTAATTCCGACGAACTTAACAGATTTATATCTGTTCGCTGGGCTGACGAAACAGACCATACATTCCAGTCTATGCTTTGTATCACGGCAAGCGACAGACCAAATCTTCTGCTTGATATAATGACGGCGGTGGCAGAACTTAAAACTCCTGCCCTTAACGTTAATGCCAGAACAGGCAAGAACAATCTTGCTATTATAGAATTGACACTTGAAATTTCGGATACGGAACAGCTTGACAAAACTATTAAACGTCTGCAGGGAGTTGACGCTGTTCTATCGGTTGTCCGCAGACGTCAATAGTTTCGACCATAATTTACGAGGTGAGAAAATGTTATTTCATAGTCTTGTGTTAGGCGCTCTTGGAACAAACTGCTATATTCTGGCAGATGAAGCTACGAAAAAAGCAATTGTTGTTGATGTTCCTGACAGATGTGATAAAATACTTGGTTTCTTGGAAGAAAAGGGATATTCGGCTGATAAAATAGTTTTGACTCATGGGCATTATGATCATATTTTAGCCTTAAATGAGCT
This sequence comes from Ructibacterium sp., assembly GCA_045542095.1. Classification (GTDB taxonomy): domain Bacteria; phylum Bacillota; class Clostridia; order Monoglobales; family Monoglobaceae; genus Ructibacterium. The sequence goes on along the minus strand of JAZQKJ010000041.1, from coordinate 101,702 downwards.
TAAGGAAAAAACAAATGCGCCACTTTACGTTCATGAAAACGGCAAAGAATTTCTTATAGATGGGATAAAAAACTTAAGTCATTATGGGGGTTATAAGTGGACTCCTGTTAAGGCGGATGTATATCTTAAAGATGGTGATGTTGTGGAATTTGGTGAAACCTCTTTAAAGGTTATTCACACTCCGGGACATACCTTAGATTGTATCTGTCTTTTGGGTGATGGAATACTTATCAGCGGGGATACGTTGTTTTGCAGAAGTATAGGCAGATGTGACCATCCAACAGGTGATATGCGTCAGGAAATAAAGTCAATTAAAGAAAAACTTATGATTTTACCTGATGATGTAAAGGTTTATCCCGGTCATGGACCTTCTACTACCATTGGCGAAGAGAGAAAGGAAAATCCGTATTTATCATGAGCTATGAAAAAACCCCATGGGGAATTTTAAACGGGATACGTCCTGCGAAGATTGCCACCAAACTCCTGCTTGAAGGAAAAAGCGGAGCTGAGGTGGCAGATTATTTTGTAAAGGAATGCGGAACGTCAAGAGAAAAGGCTACTCTTGCTCTGCAAGTGGCAAAGTGTGAGCTTCCAATTCGGCAGAATATGTATGATGACGGTATAAGTATATATATCGGTGTACCTTTTTGCCCTACGCGGTGTCTGTACTGTTCATTTGTAACCTGCGGAACAAAGCAGGCGGCAAAGTTGATACCGGAATATGTAGATGCTCTTAAAAAAGAGATAGATTACGTTGGTAAAATGGTAAGAGACAAAAAGAAACGTATCGAAACTGTATATATAGGCGGTGGCACTCCCACCACCTTGAGCGCAGAGTATTTACATGAAATGCTATCCCAAATGGAATATAGCATGGACTTGTCTGATTGCCGTGAGTTTACAGTGGAGGCAGGTAGACCCGATACCATTACAGAGGAAAAACTTAAGGTTTTGAAGAATCATAATGTGGACAGAATAAGTATAAACCCCCAGTCTATGAATGAAGAAACTATGCATGTTATAGGAAGGGCTCATACCCCAAATCAAATAAGAGAGGCGGTACATCTTGCAAGAGATTGCGGCTTTGACAATATCAATATGGATATGATAGCGGGTCTGCCGGGTGAGAATTTTGATATGTTTAAATATACATTAGAAGAGGTTGAGAAGTTAGAGCCTGAAAACAGTACGGTTCATACCATGAGTATAAAACGCTCTTCAAGATTACATGAATACCTTGAAAAATATCCCCTGACATCAGGGGAAGAGGTTGAAAAAATGATAGATTACGCACGGGATTTTATGTCAAAGTGCGGAAAACATCCCTACTATCTGTACAGGCAGAAAAATCAGTTGGGAAATCTTGAAAACGTAGGCTATTCCAAAGAGGGATACGATAACCTTTATAACATATACATCATGGAAGAAATCCAGACAATTCTGGCTTTGGGTTGTGGCGGAGTTACCAAGACAGTTGACAGAGAAACAAACCGTATAGAGAGGGTTTTTAACTTTAAAGAACCCCAGGACTATTTAGCGAGATTTGACGAGGTAATAGAACGTAAAAATCAAATAGAAATGTAGGAGAGTTGATGAAATGCTGGATTTTACTTATTATGCACCGACCAAGGTGTACTTTGGGAAAGATACTCACAAACAAGTGGGCGAAATAATAAAAGAATACGGCTATAAGAAGATTATGATGCAGTATGGCAAGGAAAGTATAAAAAAATCGGGACTCTATGATGAGGTTATGAAATCCCTCAGGGATAACGATATAGAGGTTATCGAGATGGGAGGTGTCGAACCAAACCCAAAGCTTTCTTTTGTCAAAAAGGCAATTGAGGTTGCAAGAAAAGAAAAGGTAGAAATGATACTTGCAGTAGGTGGCGGAAGTGCAATTGACTCTTCTAAATATACTGCAACAGGTGCAAAGTATGACGGAGATGTATGGGATTTTCCAAGCAGAAAGGCAAGCCCAAAAGACGGACTCCCTGTGGGTTGCATACTGACATTGTCTGCGGCAGGAAGTGAGATGAGCGGTTCTGCCGTTATATCTAACGAAGAACTTCACATGAAGAGAGGGTATAACAGCGAATTTAACAGATGCAAATTCGCTATCTGCAATCCAGAACTTACCTATACTGTTTCAAAGTATCAAACGGCTTGCGGAATAGTTGATATTATGGCACATACCATGGAGAGATACTTCTCTCTGTGTGACCCTACTGATTTAACTGACCGTCTGGCAGAAAGCATTCTCAAATCCGTTATAAATGCAGGAAAAATCCTTATGGAAAACCCGAAAGATTATGAAGCGCGTGCAACCATGATGTGGGCATCAAGCCTTTCCCATAATGACTTGACGGGTTGCGGAAGACAGAATGTTTTAGCTGTGCATCAGCTTGAACATGCTCTCAGCGGGGAATATCAGGAAATAGCACACGGCGCAGGTCTTGCAGTGCTCTTCCCTGCCTGGGCAAGATATGTGTACAAAGAGAATGTGTCCAGATTTGCACAGATCGCAAGACGTGTATGGGATGTCGTAGAAGATGAGGATGAAAAAGCCGCCCTTTTGGGCATTGAAAAGATGGAAGAATTTTTCGGTTTTATTGAAATGCCTCTTAAATGGAGTGAGTTTGGTATCAGCGAAAATAAATCAGATGTTTTGGCAGACCTTTGCACCTTCGGAAAACAAAGAGTTGTTAACTCATATATTAACCTTGATTATGAGCATATAAAAAATATATTTGACAGTTGTTATTAAAAAGTCTGTAATGAACAAACCCCAAAGCCAAAGCTTTGAGGTTTGTTCATTATTTTTTCTTTAAATTATCATAGGTGCCGCCACACAGGAATACACCTGCGATCATAAAAACCAATGCAATAATGATTGTATAGTTCGGCACAATCCCATTTATTAAAAATGTTGCAAGGGGCGTCAAAATTGGTTTTATAAAAAACGCGATAGCTGCAATCTGCGGACCGCCTTTTTTTAGAGCAAGGGAGTATGCCCAGTAACCTACTCCTGTTACCAGTACCGATATGTATAGCACGAGAAGTATGTTGGAGGATGAAATGCCACTTAAAATATCAATACCCAGGATAGCAAGGATAATGAGAAGTATTACACTTCCGATAAAAAAGGTAATTCCTGTTTGAATTACTCCGCCAATATGTGAAAGATACTTTTTGCAGAGAATTGTGTATACGCTGAATGTTAAAGCAGATAAAATGCCGAGAATAATTGATAAAAGATTACTTCCCTGAGTTAAATCTGCTGAAAACACAACTGCTATAATACAGAGAATGACACCTGTTATTCGTGTTTTTGTCAGTTTTTCACGTAAGAATATGGCAGACAACAATATTGTAAAAACCGAGTTAGAAGAGAAGAGTATTGCAATCAGTGCAGGGGAATCTGCAACTGCAACTCCCACTTGTAAAAGTACCATGCTGACACAGATGAATAGAATTCCAAGAACAGTCATAATCCCCAGATCTTTTTTTGTTACATGCTTTTTTTCTTTAATAATCTCACTGAAAGAGAAAGGTAGCAGAAAAAAAGCACCTATTAAAAAGCGTATTGCTGTGATGGCATATGGGTTAATCTCGCTGGCAAACAATTTACTTACAGGTTCATGTGTGGTAAAAAGCAGAGCTGTAATAATGGAGAAAATAATTCCGTTTTTCATCTTAAAGCACATCCTTTCATTTGTCTATTATATTGTCAGGACAGTTTAATGTAAAGAATGAAATATCATGGAACTACCGTCACTTGAAAGTGATGGTAACTTGTGATATAATATGACTGAGGTGATAATAATGGAGATGCTTCAGCTTAAATATTTTTGCGATGCCGCAGTAACTCAAAATTTCTCCAAGACAGCAGAGAGGTTTTTTGTGCCCCCATCATCGGTATCTCAAAGTATACGCAGGTTAGAAAATGAACTTGGAATGGAACTGTTTGAAAGAAAGGCCAACAGAGTTATTTTAAATGAAGAAGGGGAAATATTTTACCAGGCTGTGACTGAATGCGGGAAAATCTTGCTTAACGCAGAAAAACAGGTGACAGACGGCAAAAAAGAAATATGCGGAGAAATCAAACTGCAAATTTTTTGCAACCGACGTATTATTTCAGAGGCAATAGGCGAGTTTACAAGAAAATATCCCGAAGTTTCCTTTGTGTTAAATCACGGGTTTCCAACAGATGAAGATTTTGATTTGATTATTTCGGATAACAATAATGGCGGAGATTCCTGGGTAAGTACGCCGTTGCTTGAAGAGGAAATTGCTTTGGCAGTTTCTAAAACCCACCCTATATCAAACAAGAAAAAGTTTTCATTAAATGAACTTAAAAATGAGAGGTTTATAACTACACAGTCGGGGAGCAGCTTTAACAGATTAAGTCATCAGCTTTGTAATAATGCAGGGTTTGAGCCTCATATTGCAATTGAATGTGATGACCCGCTTTATATCAGGAAATATATAGAGATGGGTCTTGGAATAGGTTTTGTTCCTATGTTTTCGTGGAAGGGACAATTTTCAAAAGACCTTGCTTTAAAGGTAATTCCGGGGTATAAACGAGTTACAAATGTATACTATAACAAAGAATCTTACATTACAAGAACAACACGGAAATTTTTAGAGCATCTCATTGAGTTTTGTAAAAAACAGGATATATAAAAAACTGACTGCACAGAGATATCGGTGCAGTCAGTTTGCGTATTTATATTTCTTCGGTTTTTACTATGTTTCCCTCAAGGTCTTTCCATATAGCATTATTGTTTTCGAATATCATATATCCGTGATGAGAGTTTTCTTTTGGAATAGATACAGAGCCGGGGTTTATATAAATTATTCCGTTAACATTTTTCATAACAGGAACGTGGGTGTGTCCGCAAAGAAGGATATCGCCATTTTCCATTGGAGGAGGATTTGTGTCGCAATAATGATGGCCATGTGTGGCAAGTATGGATTTTCCCTCAAAGAAAATCTGGCAGTAATCTGCAAGAATGGGAAATTCCAGCATCATCTGGTCAACCTCCGTGTCGCAGTTTCCCCGAACACAGAGGAGAGAGCTTTTGATTTCGTTGAGCAAATGTGCAACCTCTTTTGGGTTGTATTCTTTTGGCAGGTCGTTTCTTGGACCGTGGTATAATATGTCACCTAAAAGGAGAAGCTTATTCGGAGCTTCTTTTTTAAATGCGTTAAGAAGTTGTTTCAAATAGTGTGCCGAGCCATGTATATCGGATGCAATCATAAGTTTCATATAAGTCATGTCCTTTCAATTTTATTGTATAAATTATAACATTCAAAGCAGGAAAAAACAAGAAAAATATTAAGAAAAAACAGTAGACATTTATATTGTTGTTATGATACAATGTAATTCGAGATTTTATGGATTAAAGGAGGCTGTGATATGGCTGAACTTAAGCATGTTGAAATCTATACAGACGGCGCTTGCAGCGGTAACCCCGGTCCCGGTGGCTATGGAGTTATACTCAGGTACAAACAACACGAAAGGGAACTTTCAGGCGGTGAGGCTGAAACCACCAATAACCGTATGGAACTTTCAGGTGTTATTGCTGGTCTTGAAGCATTAACCGAGCCCTGTGCGGTTACAATATACAGTGACTCCAAGTATTTTGTGGATGCTATTGAAAAGGGCTGGGCAAAAAGCTGGAAAGAAAAAGGCTGGATGAGAAACAATAAAGAAAAAGCTCTTAACCCTGATTTATGGGAGAGGATTTTAAAGCTTCTTGATTATCATCAGGTAGAGCTTGTATGGATAAAAGGCCATGCGGGGCATCCTGAAAACGAGCGATGCGACCAAATGGCTGTGGCAGAATCCAGAAAATTTTTAAAGTAATTAATTACAGAGGATCTACTTTTCATAGATTTTTTTCTGTAAGGAAAGGTAGGATAAAAATGAATAAACGTATTTACGTAGATAATGCGGCAACAACAAAAGTTGCGCCGGAGGTTTTGGAGGAAATGACACCTCACTTCAATTCGGTGTATGGTAACCCTTCAAGCATTTACGCCGAAGGTCAGGAGGCCAAAGCTGCAATAGAAAAAGCAAGGGCGCAGGTGGCAACTGCCATTGGGGCAAATGCCAAAGAAATTTATTTCACAGGCTCCGGCAGCGAGGCGGATAACTGGGCGATACGCTCTACTGCAAAAACCTTAAAAGACAAGGGTAACCACATTATAACTTCTGCGGTTGAACATCACGCTGTGCTTCATACCTGTCAGGATTTGGAGAAAGAGGGGTTTGAGGTAACATATCTTCCTGTTGATGAGTATGGTATGGTATCTGTGGAGGATGTTAAGGCGGCTATCAAGGACACCACTATTTTAATAACTATTATGTTTGCTAATAACGAAATCGGAACTATAATGCCAATAGCAGAAATCGGAAAGCTAGCAAAAGAAAAAGGCGTTATTTTCCATACAGATGCTGTTCAGGCAATAGGAATGGTTCCCATTGACGTTAATGAAATGAATATTGATATGCTCTCTCTTACAGGTCACAAATTCCATGGACCCAAGGGCAGCGGTGCTTTGTATGTTCGAAAGGGTATCAAGCTTGCATCCTTTATAACAGGCGGTGCTCAGGAGAGAGGCAGACGTGCCGGAACAGAGAACGTTCCGGGAATTGTAGGCCTTGGCAAGGCAATTGAAATGGCAACTGCCGATATTCCCAAAAAAGCAGAGTATCTTAAAACACTTCGTGATGCATATATTAAAAAGGTACTTGACAATGTGCCATATAGCAGACTAAACGGACATCCGGAAAAAAGATTGCCTGGTAATGCGAATATCTCCTTTGAGTTTATCGAGGGAGAGGGAATACTCTTGTTCCTCGATATGAACGGGATTTCGGCATCCAGCGGAAGTGCCTGCACATCAGGGTCACTTGACCCGTCCCATGTACTTCTTGCAATTGGCTTGAAGCATGAACAGGCTCATGGCTCGTTGCGTGTAACCTTTGACACGGAAAACACAATGGAAGAGGTTGAAAAGATAGCAGAAACTGTTAAAACTATTGTTGAGCGTCTGCGTAGTATGTCACCTCTTTATGAAACTTTTATCAAGGAAAATAATAAATAAAGCGAGGTAAATATAATGTATAGTGAAAAAGTAATGGATCATTTCAGCAACCCCAGAAATGTAGGGGAAATAGAAGATGCAAACGCAGTAGGTGAGGTTGGAAACCCACAATGCGGCGACATTATGAAGATATATATGAAGGTCAATGACGAAACAAAGGTTATAGAGGATGTTAAGTTTAAGACCTTTGGTTGCGGGGCGGCTATTGCCACAAGCTCAATGGCAACAGAGCTTGTTAAAGGTAAGACTTTAGACGAAGCATTGGAGATGACAAATAAAGCGGTTGTAGAGGCTCTTGATGGTTTGCCTCCTGTTAAGCTTCATTGCTCAGTTCTTGCTGAAGAGGCTGTTCATTCTGCAATTGCAAATTATTACGAAACAAAGGGTATGCCTCTTCCAAAAGCAGTAAAATGCAGCGGTTGTTGCGGAACCTGTCACCATCACCACGGTGCAGAAGAGGATTAATCATGGAAAGAGTTGTAATAGGAATGTCAGGCGGTGTTGACAGCAGTGTTGCCGCGGCAGTCCTTAAAGAACAAGGCTATGAGGTTGTTGGCGTTACCATGCGTCTTTGGGACGGTGAGGACTCTGACGGAAGCTGTTGTTCTTCATCTGCAGTAGAGGATGCAAAGCGTGTCGCGAATGAGCTGGGGATTGAGTTTCATGTTTTGGATTTTCGCAGGGAATTTTCTAAGTTTGTTATTGACTATTTTATAAATGAGTATATAAACGGGAGAACTCCCAATCCATGTATAGTCTGCAATCAGTTTCTCAAATTCGGGTTGTTGCTTGAAAAAGCTAAGGAGCTTGGTGCTCAAAAAATCGCAACGGGACATTATGCCAAAATAGAGTTTGATAAACAGAGCGGCAGATATCTTTTAAAGAGAGCGGACTCTTCCGAAAAAGACCAGACCTATGCTCTGTACAGATTGACACAGGAACAGCTTTCCCATATAATAATGCCTTTGGGCGATTTTGGTGACAAAGAAGCTGTGCGTAAAAAGGCAGAGGAGTTAAAACTCCCTACCGCAAAAAAAGCCGATAGTATGGAGATTTGTTTTATCCCCGATAATGACTATGTTTCGTTTATACAAAGAAGTTGTAAAAATCTGCCACCTAAGGGGGATTTCGTTGATACAGAGGGGAATGTTCTAGGCAAGCACCAAGGGATAATTAACTACACAATCGGTCAGAGAAAAGGGCTTGGCATAGCCTTTGGCAAGCCTATGTTTGTAGTGAAAATTGACAAGCAAAACAATCGAGTTGTATTGGGCGAAAAGGGAACAGAGTTTACTGACAGTCTTGTTGCGGATAACTGGAATTTTATATCAATTGATAAAATAGAAAATCCCATAAGAGCAGAGATAAAGGTGCGTTACAGTGCCCGTCCTGCTTGGGGTGAGATTTCCATAGAAGAGGGTTTAGTTAAGGTTAGGTTTGATGAACCTCAACGGGCGATTACACCGGGACAGGCAGTCGTTTTTTATGACGGGGACACCGTTATAGGAGGCGCAACCATTTTAGAATAAAGGAGGATAAGAAATGGATTTTTGTGAAATACGAAAAAAAGCCGTTGAAAGATATTATCCGAGGCTTAATAAAAGACAACTTCAGGCGGTTCTGAGCACTGAGGGGCCTTTGCTTGTTCTTGCAGGGGCAGGCTCAGGAAAAACAACGGTTATAGTTCACAAAATTGCCCAGCTTATCCGTTTTGGTAATATCTTAAGAGAAGACTATATCCCACATGGCATGACGGATCAGGATGCGGAGGTTCTTAAGTGGTTTGCAGATGGTGAGATTGATGAAATTCCGCCAAATCTTGAAGAATTTCTTAAGGTTGAGCCTGTTGCACCGTGGCAGGTTCTTGCTATAACCTTTACCAACAAGGCGGCAGGGGAGTTGAAACAGCGTCTTATGAATCAGATGGGAGAGAGCGGCGGCGATATTTTTGCCAGCACTTTCCACTCTGCCTGTGTTAAGTTTTTAAGACGTGATGCAGATAAGATAGGCTATGAAAAAAGCTTTACCATATACGATACTGCCGACCAGCAGACTGTTATGAAAGAGTGTATAAAAGAGCTTGGTGTTGATGATAAAAAGTATGCACCAAGAGCAGTTCTTTCTTTTATAAGCGGAGCAAAGGACAAGCTTATAGACTATATGGAATATGCTCAGATTAACAATGGTGATTTTTATTTATCTACCGTAGCACGGCTTTATGAAAAATATCAGAAAAAGCTAAAAGCAAATAATGCTATGGATTTTGATGATTTGATTGTAAACACCGTCAGATTATTCGAAGAATGCGAAGATGTGCTTAAATACTATCAAAACAGATTTAAATACATATTGGTAGACGAGTATCAGGATACCAACCATGCACAGTATAAATTGGTGAGTCTTCTTGCCAAACGCCATGAGAATTTATGTGTGGTAGGTGATGATGACCAGAGTATATATAAGTTCCGCGGAGCTGATATAAAAAATATTTTAGAGTTTGAAAAAGAATTTGATAACTGCAAAGTAATAAAGCTTGAAGAAAACTATCGTTCAAGTCAGAATATATTGGATGCTGCCAACGCAGTTATAAAAAATAATCGGGGCAGAAAAGGTAAAGAGCTCTGGACATCTCAGGGCAGCGGAGAAAAAATAGAAATGTATACTGCCATTAACGAACATTCAGAGGCGTATCACATTGCAGATACTATAAAAGAAAATAATGGCAACCTGAATGATACAGTAATTCTTTACCGTATGAATGCCATGTCACGTGTGGTGGAGGATGCTCTCTTAAAGTCGGCAATTCCATATAAGGTTTTAGGCGGCTTACGATTCTATGACAGAAAAGAAATCAAGGATTTGACCTCATATTTAAGACTTATTCAAAACCATGGCGACAATGTTGCTCTTACCCGAATTATAAACGAACCAAAGCGTGGTATAGGCGGTGCTACATTGGAAAAGGCATCGGCTATTGCCATAGCAGAGGGAATAAGTATTTTTGAGGTATGCAAAAAAGCGGATTCTTTTGAGGAATTGTCGGGAAAGACAGGACAAAAACTTCGTGACTTTGCATCAATCATATCCGATTTGAGAAAAGAACTTGACGAAGAAATGGACCTTGAACTTTTCACCAAGTTGGTTATGGAAAAGACGGGTATGATTGCGGCGCTTAATCAGGAAAAAACTGTTGAAAATCAAAGTCGGCTTGAAAACCTTGACGAATTTGTTTCAATGGTTCAGGAGGCTGTAAGAAATGATGAAAACATTACTCTTGAACAGCTGCTTGAAAATATCTCGTTGATTTCGGATATAGACAACTATGACGAGGCACAGGAAACCGTTACTCTAATGACCTTGCACAGTGCCAAGGGGTTAGAGTTCCCCAATGTATTCCTTATAGGAATGGAAGAGGGGATTTTCCCGGGAATGCGGTCCTTTGGGGATGATGAGGAAATTGAGGAAGAACGCAGACTTTGTTATGTAGGAATTACCCGTGCAAAAGAAAAATTGTATATAACCAGAGCAAAAACAAGGACTTTGTTTGGCTCAACAAAATATAATGCGCCATCAAGATTCCTTGACGAAATTCCGGCCGAACTTCTGGATATTAAAGAAGAAAGACTTAAAATATCACCTATGTTTGGTGACCTTGCTATGGAAGAGAGTGCCAAGGGCTTTGGCAAGAGCGCTCTTCTTGATAAGCAGAACAAATCTTCGACAGGCAGTGAAAAAGGAAATAATCTTCAATTTGCCGTGGGGGATAAGGTTAAACACAGAAAATTCGGCATAGGTGTAATTACCGCGGCACAGAGTATGGGCGCAGATATGCTCCTTAAAATTGAGTTTGCCGAGGGTGAGAAAAAGCTCCTTGCAGCGTATGCGCCTATTGAAAAGGTTGAATAGCCCTGAAAGGAGGGGGAAAGATGTATCACATTCTTGCAAATGTATATGACAGACTTCAGGATATAGACTATGAAAAATTCGCGGACTATTATGAGGCTGTCTTTGAAAAGTTTGGGATAAAGCCCGAGCTTGTTCTGGATTTAGGATGCGGAACGGGGAACATCACTCTGCTTATGGCAAAACGGGGTTATGATATGATAGGTGTTGACTTGTCACAGGAGATGCTGGGGATTGCCACGGAAAAAGCAAAAGCAGAGAATAAAGAAATTTTATTTTTAAATCAGGATATGACGGAGTTTGAACTCTATGGAACAGTAGGTGCCATGGTTTCGGCTCTTGACAGTATAAACTATCTCACAGAGGACGGACAGTTGGAGTCAATGCTAAAGCTTTTGCATTATTATCTTGACCCTGGTGGAATATTTATTTTTGATATAAATACAGAGTATAAGTTCAAAAATGTTCTGGATGGACAAGCCTTTGTCTATGACCAAGACGATGTCTATTGTGTATGGAATAATGACTATGATGCGGAAGAGAAAATTTGCTACTTTGACCTTAACTTTTTCCTGAAAGACGAGAGTGGTACATATAATAGGCTTGACGAATATCAGGAAGAGAGAGCGTATAGCACGGATGAAATAGAAAAAATTATAAAAAACTGCAATCTGGAACTTTTGGGGGTATATGATAATCTTTCGTTTAATTCTCCAAGAGAGGATTCGGAGCGACTGTTTTTTATTGTAAGAAGACCAAATTAAAAAGGAGAGGGAATTATGAAAAAATTTTTAAGTGAATTCAAAGAATTTGCCATGCGTGGAAACGTAATGGATTTGGCAGTCGGCGTTATCATCGGCGGTGCTTTCCAGAAGATTGTAACATCTTTGGTTGGTGATGTTATCACCCCGATTATCGGTCTGGCAGGAGGAGCTGATTTCAGTGGCTACGTTCTTAAAATTGGTGAGGTTGAGATTAAGTACGGTGCTTTCATTACAACTATTATTGACTTTATCATTATGGCATTTATAATCTTCCTTATGGTGAAGGGAATAAACAAGATTGCATCTTTGAACAAGAAAGAGGAAGAGATTGTGGAAGAAGAAACAACAAAGAAATGTCCATACTGCTGCAGCGAAATAGATATAAAGGCAACACGTTGCCCTAACTGTACATCTGAAGTTGAATAAAATTGCCACTTTGGGGATGGATTTATCCATCCCCTTATTAATACACTGTGTAGGGACGGCATCCTTAACGTCTTGCAACTGATGGGGAAACATAACATTAAATTCTATAAATGCTTTCTCATGTGTGAGAGGGCGTTTTTTTCAAGGCGGGAGACCTGCGCCTGGGAAATTCCAATTTCACTTGCAACCTCCATCTGGGTTTTTCCTTCGAAAAAGCGCAGGTTAAGAATATGTCTTTCTCTGTCACCTAATTTTTTCATTGCCTCTTTCAAAGAGATTTTTTCAAGCCAGGAATCGTCAATGTTTTTTTCATCTTTAACCTGGTCCATAACAAAAACTGCATCGGCACCGTCATGATATACGGGTTCCTGAAGAGATACAGGGTCTAAAATTGCATCAAGAGCAAGGGATACATCTTCTCTGGGAATATCAAGTTCCTTTGCTATCTGTTCAATGGTTGGCTCTTTCCCTGTTGCGGCAGTGAGTTTTTCCTTGACAGCCAGAGCTTTATAGGCAGTATCTCTGACAGAGCGGCTAACACGAATTGAATTATTATCCCGAAGATAACGTCTGATTTCACCGATAATCATAGGAACGGCGTAAGTGGAGAATTTCACCTCGTGGGAGGTATCAAAGTTGTCAAGAGCCTTAATCAATCCTATGCATCCTATCTGAAAAAGGTCATCAACATTCTCTCCGCGATTATTAAACCGTTGGAGGATGCTCAGTACAAGCCGAAGATTGCCCTGGATAAACTCATGTCGAGCCTCCTTATCCCCTTGCTTAATTTTTACAAATAAAACCTGTTTTTCTTCCTCGGTCAAGACTGGTAATTTGGATGTGTTAACACCGCAGATTTCAACTTTGTTAATCATGGTATTTAGCTCCTGCCCTTTTAAATATTATATGTATTCATTATTGGCAAGGCAGGAATTTTTATACTGCAGAAAAAAATATTCATTTTTATGCAAAAAGTTTACAAAAATGTAAATGCTGTATACAAAAATGCAAAATAAAGTTGTAAATATACATTGATTTTTTTACAAATATAGTATAATATAGAATTAATTTAGTGGATAAAAGATTGGAGGTTTACTACTATGAGTAGAATATGTATCCCTGATTATGAGTACAAAGAAAGAATTGCCAGAGCAGCAAAATTAGTTCAGGAGCGCGGGCTTGACGTAATGGTTGTATCAAGTACCGAGTCTGACTATGCAAATGCAAGATATTTCAGTGGTTTCTGGCCATTGTTTGAACGTGCCGGTGTTGCTATTTCTGCAACAGGTGAGGCTGCGTTAATGGTTGGACCTGAGTGTATTATCTTCGCAAAAGACGTTGGTAAAATTGATAAGGTATTCTGTCTGAGAGAGTTCAGAGAATCAGCTGACCCATCATATCCTGAACTTAAGGCAAATACATTTAACGATGTATTCAAAGCTATCGGTGTTACAGGCGAAAATATTAAAATTGGTTTAGGTAGCTATGTTGAGTGTACGCTTCCGATTTATGAAGGCCTTAAGAATAGCTATCCAAAGGCTGAAATCGTTAAGTGTAACGATATCATGGTTGAGCTTAGAAAGATTAAGAGTGCTAACGAGCTTGCTTGTATTCAGGAAGGCTTCCGTATTGTTGATATTGCAACAGACGAAGTTATCCGTAACTTAAAGCCGGGCGTAACAGAGCTCCAGATGGTTGGTATTGCACAGAAAGTTATTTATGAAGAGGGTGCAGAGTACGAGGGTCTTCCTATGTACGTATTCAGCGAGAAGTCAACAAGCCATGCAATCAGCCGTAGCGGTTACAGAACAATCGGCAAGGACGATATCGTTCAGCTGAACCTTTCTGCTAAGATTGACGGTTACTCACCTGCAATCGGTCTTCCTATTGCTATGGGTAAGCTTGAAGGCGAAAGAAGAAGAGTTGTTGAATTCTGTAAGGAAGCTCATGACTGGACAATTGACCAGATTAAAGCAGGCGTTATGGCAAGCGATGTTGCAAAGGGCTTCTATAATATGTATGTTGACAACGGTTTCAAGGACAGCTATGTATATGGTCCATGTCACGGAACAGGTATGATTGAGGTTGAACCACCCTGGATGGAAACAGACTCAAACTACATGCTCCAGGAAAATATGACATTCCAGGTTGATACATTCATCATGGGTGAAGGCTTTGGCTGTAGATGGGAAATCGGTGCTGCTATCACTAAGGATGGTTGCCACAAGATGACAGACTACCTTAATAAGGGTATTATTGAACTTGGTTTCTAATTAGATACTTTGGCAGGGGAAACCCTGCCAAAGTTATATTGAATTTAATTGATTGGAGATAATAAAAATGGCAATAGGAAAAAAAGAATGGATAATTCCTGACTGCGAGCTTCCGCAGGAAGGTGAAGGCGTTGCAAAAGGTCATGAATCAGTTATTATCGTTAACGATTCTGATGTAGATGCCAAAATTGATGTAAGCGTTTATTTTACAGATAAAGACCCATATACCGGTATTGTGTGGGAAATTGGCGCAAAGCGTGTGAAGTGCTTCAGAATGAACAATATAGAGCACATGTGCGGATTTAAAGTTCCTTTTGAAACACAGTATGCTATGAAAGTTTCAAGTAATACCCCTATTGTTCTGCAGTATGGAAGACTTGACAATACACAGGCTAATCTTGCATTCTACACAACACTTGGTTATTCTGAATAAGGAGGGAAAATAATATGGAATACAATATGAGTTTCCCAAGAGAACTTAACAATGTAAAAGAGAATAGAATTCCTTTCGTTATCTGTGGCGGTACTGTTGAGTATCACGGTCCTCATTGTTCTTATGGTTGTGACACACTTGTTGCAGAGGGACTTATTAAAAAATTGGCAGAGCGTAAAGAGATTATGATTGCTCCTACCATTTATTACAGTCCGTCAAGTTATGCAGTAGCAGACGAAACAAGCGGTACTGTACATATTGAAGAGGATGTTTTTGAGGCGTATCTCTTCCAGATTTTTATGAATATGCTCGATGCGGGACTTCGTAATATTTACGTGGTTATCCATCATCAGTTTGAGCAGGAAAGTTGTATGCCTATGACCCTTTCATATATGAAGGCGGCAAAGCGTGCAACAATGCGTTACCTTGAGAAGACTCAGGGCAGAGGCTGGTGGGGTAGTGAAAACTATGCCTCATACTATGAAAATCTTGGCGGCGGCGATGACCCATTCAGTTGGATTAAGGTGATCCCTACCATGAGTACAGAGGTTCAGAACGCTACAGGATATGACCATGCAGGTAAGTATGAGTGCTCTATCCTTATGTCACTCTATCCGGACGCAGTTAAGCTTGAAAGATTAGGTGATATAGACCATTGGTTCACTAAGAGTGCGGCAGAAGCAAGCACAGAGATTGGTGACGAAATGGTAAGACAGTCACTTGACTATCTTGAAAAAGCAATAGTATAAAATTATAACGGACCGTAGCTGTAAAATGCGGTCCGTTTTTCCCATAAAGAAAGGGGTAATGGAAATGAAGATAAATCTTAAAAAAGAATTCTTCTCCGACAGAGAATTTGTAATTGCAGAAAACGGGAATATGAAAGCTACTGCATTTAAATATTCTACGGGAATTGAAGCAATAAAGGTTGAAAACAGCAAGGGATATTTTATTATTCTGCCTTATAAAGGTCAGCAAATCTGGAGGGCAAACTTTTTAGGAAATGAACTTGTTATGCGTACTAAAATGGAAGAACCCCAGCAGAGTAACGTGTATCTTGAAACCTACGGTGGATTTCTGCTCCACTGTGGAGTGTGTGCTTTTGGCGTGCCCCAAAGCGATGATACTCATGCACAGCATGGTGAAACTCCAAATGCAGATTACCAGGAAGCATACATAGAGTGCGGAGAGGATTATATGGCAGTTGGTGGTAAACTCTATTATGACAAGAGTTTTGTAAGAAACCACACATTCAATCCAGAGTGCAGACTCTATGAAGGTGATACAGTGCTCAAAATAAAAGTAAATCTTGAAAACAGACGTGCAACCGATATGGAGTATATGTATCTTTGTCATATAAACTTCAGACCAATAGATGGTGCAGAGCTTATTTCAAGTGCTGACTATAATAACATCAAGGTTTATAAGGCTATTGGCGATAATCTGCCAAAAGAACATGCTGATAAATTGCTGGCATACATGAATGCAGTGGAAGAAAATCCTGAGATAATGAACAAGGTTGGAGCAGAGGGACAGATTTATGACCCTGAAATCTGCTTTGGTATACCTTATAAAGGGGATGATAACAACCGTGCATATAGTCTTCAGTACACCCATAACGGCGCTTGCTATGTAAGCCATCCTGTTGATGTTCTGCCCTACAGTATCCGTTGGATTTCTAGAACAGGCGATGAGGATTCTATGGGCATGGTTCTTCCTTCAACGGGTGAGCATTTAGGCTACAGTAACGCAAAGCGTAACGGAGAGGTAAAAATTCTGCCGGGTTATGGCAAGCTTACCTTTGAGATGGAAGCCGGTTGGCTTGATAAAGAAAGAGCAGACCAAATTAAAACAAAGATTGAGAGTATGTAAAATAAAAAACAACCGTTTTTAAACCGACCCCCAAAAGTTAGACCAAAAGTCTAACTTTTGGGGGTCACATCATTTTACGGTTGTTTTTTTTGTATGTATTTGTTATAATAAGTTAATTAAATATTTTAATACAGGTTATATTTAAGGGGCTATAAATATGGATAACAAAATGAAAAAACGAGGTATGTTTATATTAGGTGTTGCTATTTGTATAGTTGTAGCAATTGTGGCTATTATGCTTGAGAAGTTAATTCCTGGAGAGTTGCTGGGTTCTTCCATAATAGCGCTTTTTATGGGAACAATAATTAATAGCTTTTTCCATCCGGACTGGATAAAGCCGGCACTCAAGTTTACCTCCAAAAGGATTCTGAAAGTTGCTATTGTTTTGCTTGGTGCATCTCTTTCGGTCAGTACGATTATGTCTGTTGGCAAAATGACGTTCTTTGTAATGTTTTTCACTTTTGCCATGTGCTTTGGAGGGGGCTTTTTTGTTCGTAAGCTATTTGGTCTCAACTGGAAATTAAGTAATCTGATTTCTGCAGGAACAGGAATTTGTGGTGGTTCTGCCGTGGCAGCCATTGCACCTGTTATTGATGCTGACGACAAAGATATAGCGTTTGCTTTGTCTTCTACATTTCTCTTTGATATGGTTATGGTTGCGCTGTATCCAATTATGGGAAAAGCACTGGGGATGACTGACATAGCTTATGGTATTTGGGCAGGAACATCTGTGAATGATACTGCCAGTGTGGTTGCCTCCGGATATGCGTTTTCTGAGGCTGCAGGCGACTTCGCCACCATGGTTAAGCTCACTCGTACCATTGCAATCATTCCTACGGTACTGGTATTTGCATATATTGGTACCCGCATAAAACAAAAGGAACTACAAACAGTAAGTGAGGGCAAAAAGGTAAATATATTAAAAATCATTCCATGGTTTATTGGCGGATTTTTGGCACTGGCTATTGTAAACAGTGCGGGACTTATTTCGATAGAAATTTCTGGCATTATGAAAAGCGCAAGTAAATTTCTGATGGTAACAGCTCTTGCTGCTATTGGTCTTGGAACAAGCATTACTGACTTTAAAAAAGCGGGACTTTCTCCAATGTTCTATGGCATAACTATTGATACCCTGGTAACCCTGACTGCTCTTGCGGTTATTTGGTGCATGGGGTTGATGTAATTATGCAACGGATGAATCCGTTGTGTTGTAAAGTATAATAATTAAAGGGATTATAATTGATGAAAAACAACAATGAACATATGTCAAAAACAAGAAAAATATATTTTTTAAGGCTTATAGGAAGGATAGCCATATTGATTATTGCAATTTTGATATACCTATTTGACCCAAGTGTGTTTGAAGTTGCAGACAAATGGAACTTCTTTAATGAGCTTTCGTTGTTGCATCTTTTGTGGATGTTGTGGATATGCGATATGGTGTTACAACTTATTCCTATAAAATCACATATCTCTATAGGTTCGCAAAAGGTATTCGAGTCGCTTTTTAAACCCATAATAGAGAAAGTCAACTATAAGAAATTAAAACAATACATAAAAGATACAACGGTGACTGCATACAAAATAATGACAATATGGATTGCATTGACGGTTTTTATAAGTCTATTGTATCTTAACGGAATCATAGATACGGGAATGATGATATTGATAGCAACATTTTTTTATGTGTGTGATTTAATATGTGTTCTCATTTGGTGTCCGTTCAGACTCATAATGCATAACAATTGTTGCACAACCTGCAGAATATTTAATTGGGATCATCTTATGATGTTTTTGCCTATTGTAGCGTTAAACAGCTTTTTCTCTTGGTCACTTGTTATATTTTCACTTGTGGTGTGGATTGTCTGGGAGATATGTGTGCTTATATATCCTGAAAGGTTCTGGGAAAACAGCAATATGGCACTTCAATGTTCTGAATGCACAGATAAGCTTTGTACACAGTATTGCAGAAAAATAAGAAAATAGCTTGAATGAATAAGAGAGTTTTGATGAAAGGAAGTGAAGTTTTGAAAGATAAAGTTTGTATTATAACAGGAGCAGGTGGAGGTATTGGCTCTGCAATTGCAGAAGCTCTTTTTTCCTGTGGTTTTAAGCTTGTTTTAATGGGACGAAATGTAGAAAAACTAAAAAAAGTAGCAAATGGCAGGGAGTGTCTTATTGCCCCGGGAGATATTTGCGATGATAACTACATAAACGAAACCATTAATAAAACCGTTCAGGCTTATGGCGGAATTGATATTTTAATCAATAATGCAGGTGTAGCACAATCAAAGGGTTTTGAAGAAATTTCGATGGAAGAATATGATATGATTATGAATACCAATGCAAGAGCCCCCTTTCTTATGTGTAAAACAGCTCTTGAATATTTGAAAAAATCTTCTTGCGGAACAATTATAAATATTGCCTCGGTAACTGCCCATAAAGGCTATGGACTGCAGAGCGTGTACGCTGCATCCAAACATGCCCTGCTTGGCTTTAGCAAGGCATTGAGTAAGGAATATTACCAAAAGGGTGTAAGGGTTCACGTTATCAGCCCTGGGGGAGTCTTTACGGACATGGTTAAAATTTCCCGCCCTGATTTAACAGATGAAGGCATGATTCTTCCAAAGGATATAGCTGAAACGGTTTTGTATATAATTAAAATGCGTGGTACTGCCTCGGTAGCAGATGAAATTCAGCTTCACCGAGAAAGTAAAGAGCCATTTATGTAAAGGAGAGATTTTTATGAAATACAGTTTTTTGCGTTTTCCTGGTGGAAAACCTAAAGCAGTGACATTCAGTTATGATGACGGTTCGAAATATGATATTAAGTTTTTGGAAATTGTCAATAAATATAACTTGAAAGGAACATTCAATCTGGTAGGGAGTGTCCTTAATGATGAAAATCACATATCTGTAGATTTTGCAAAAGAGAATATATTGGGCAGTGGTCACGAAATAGCCAATCACGGATATAATCACAGGGCTCTTAATATGGTTCGTACTATTGAGGGAGTAAGAGATACCTTGGATTCAAGGTTATGCCTTGAAAAAGAGTTTGACATGATTATAAGAGGTATGGCATTCCCTGACAGAAGCGTAAACAGATTTACGGTCCCTGATACATATAAACGTGTTAAGAGTTATCTTGAAGAAACAGATATTGCCTATGCGCGTCTTGCAGGAGGAAATAATGATAACTTTGAGCTTCCGGAGGATTGGCATAATTGGGCTCCTACTGCACATCATGACAACCCTGAAATTATGAATTACATAGATGAATTTGTTAATCTTGATTTGTCCATGCTATATTGTGCCTGCAGAACACCAAGGGTGTTTTACTGGTGGGGGCACAGCTCCGAATTTGAAAGTAAAAATAACTGGGAACATTTAGAAGAAATATGTCAGGGCCTTTCAGGCAAGGATGATGTATGGTATGCTACCAATATAGAGATTTACGACTATGTTAATGCGTATAATTCTCTTGTATACAGTGCAGACGGCTCGATAGTTTATAACCCGACCCTTTATGAAATATGGTTTGATGTTGACGGAAAAATGTATTCTATCAAATCAGGCGAAACGATAAAAGTAGTTGAATAAAAGAAATGGCAAGGATCCTTCCTTGCCATTTTATATGTAATTTTAATCTTCAAAAATTTTGCTCATTTTACGTGAAATACTGTAGAGCATTTCGTCGGGATACTGTGCGTAGCCTCGAACTTCGGCAGTGATCCAACCATCATAGCCGATTTCTTTGCAGGCTGCCATAACTTCTTTAAAGTTCACATCGCCGGTCATGAGCTCAACAAAGTCATTATGAGCACGACTGTAATCCTTGATGTGCATCTTTTTTATCTTATCGCCTAAAATTCTTACCCAATGTTCGGGATATCCATAAGCTCTGATGTTACCAATATCAAAATAAGCACCAACGTATGGTGAATTTACTTTCTCTATAAATTCTTTCATTTCAAGAGGAGAAACCAGGAAGTAATTCCATACGTTTTCAATACCGATATTAACCTTCTTTTCCTCCGCAATTGGAGCCAGTTCTTTTATAGCCTCTAAAGCACGGTTGTATGCAATGTCATACTGAACAACAGGAGCAGAGGGGTTAAACTGAACGCCTACAAATCCGGGAACAACCAAAATTGTGTCACAGCCAAGCCATGCAGCAACCTCAAGCTGTTTTGCAATTCCGCGTTTAGCTTTTTCGCGGATTTCAGAGTCATCCGATGTAATAGGACAGGTCCAGCCGGCACCACCGAACAAACTGTAAAATTCAATACCAACCTCATCTGCCAGTTTCTTTATAGCAAGAGCCTCTTCTTCAGTAGTGTCAAATGTAATACTTCCGGTTTCGCCTATTCCAATCTCCACACCGTCAAACCCTGCTTCTTTTGCAAGCTCGAAAGCTTCCTTTAAGTCAGTGCGTGGAATACATCCTAAACAAATACCTTTTTTCATATTAAAACCTCCTTGGGTAATAGTTCTTTTTTGCTAATAATACAATAGAAAAAGCATATATTCAATATAAAAAAGTAAAGTATATTTATACTTTTGTAAACTTGATTTCTGTGTAGTCTTTTACAACGTGGGTTACGCCCGGAACTTTTGAAAGTGAATGGATATCTGCTGAAGATGCAATAGCAACAATCTGTCCTGCTCCTGCCGAGTGCGCAGAGGTAACGCCTGAAACGGCATCCTCGAAAACGGTACAGTCTTTTGGTGAAACTCCAAGTTTTGCAGCAGCTTTTAAATAAATATCCGGAGCAGGTTTGCTTTTGAATGTTCCGTCTTCGTAAACACAAAGCTCTTTTTTAAACCATCTTGAAAGGCTAAAGTTTTCAAAATAGAAGTTTATATTTTGAATATCCGATGAAGTGGCAATAGTGCAGGGAATATTATTTTCTTTAAGTTGATCTAAAAAGTTTTCTGCCCCCGGAGCAAGATGAAAACTATCTGGGTCGGCAATACAAAGCTCACGGTAAAACTCTTCTTTTCCATTTCCTAAAGTTGAAACCTCCAAATCGGTAGGAGTTCTGCCAAGGAGATAGGTTAAAATAAGTTTGTTGTTTCTTCCGTGAATATGGGTAAGCAGTTCCTCATCGCTGATGGAACGTCCTGTTGATTTTTCTCCGAAAATACGCCATGCCTTGCTATGCTTGTCTGTGTCAAAAAATAGGGTGCCGTTAAAATCAAAAATTGCCGCTGAAATATTCATTGTATAAATCTCCTTCAAGCAAAAACGTCGACTTCAAGTGAAGCCGACGTCTGTGCATAAACTAATGTAAAATCATGTTAATAGGGTATGATGGATTATTTCTCCAAGCCATAACGCTTTCTGAACTTATCCACTCTACCGCCGGTATCAACCAGCTTCTGTTTACCGGTATAGAAGGGGTGACAAGCAGAACAAATTTCTATACGGATGTCCTCCTTTGTAGAACCGGTTTCAATGACATTACCGCAGGCACATTTGATTGTGGTCTGCTTATAATCAGGATGAATTCCCTGTTTCATTATTTTCACCTCTTTCAATCTATAAACTCAATTTTTAACTAAATCACCAAGCTTGTTTTGACAAGCGAGAATTATTATAGCACAGTAAATTGCAAAATGCAAGCATTTTTTTTTATTTTTTTATATTTAATTAGTCACCAAGGCAAATGTTCATTGCGCGAGCTGTCTGAATCCAGAAGCTATCCTCTTCAACGGCTTTGTTAGCACCGATGATATCTTCTAATGAAGAATAGCTGAGTTCAGAACCCTTAAGAGCAACAATGTTACCAAATTTACCCTGCATAAGAAGTTCAACTGCATGGCTGCCGTAACGTGTTGATAAGATACGGTCATTAGCTGTTGGTGAACCACCACGCTGAATGTGACCTAAAACAGTTGCACGAGCTTCTAAACCAACAAGTTCTTCAAGCTGTTCTGCAACAACCTGAGCAATACCACCGAGACGGATTGGGTCAGGTGAATTTTCGATAACCTTCTGAACAACAACGTCGCCGCCCTTTGGCTTAGCACCCTCTGCTGCAACAACGAGAGCAAAGTTCTTACCATTCTTCTGGTTTTCCTTGATTGCCTCTGCAACCTTATTGATGTCGTAAGGAACTTCAGGGATAAGACAAGCGTCACATCCGCCGGCAATAGCAGAAGCTATACCCAGGAAGCCTGCATAACGTCCCATAGCCTCGATAACAATAATACGGTTGTGTGATTCAGCAGTTGTACGGAGCTTGTCGATAGCATCAGTAGCTGTAGCAACGGCTGTATCGAAACCGAATGTTGTGTCTGTACCTGCAAGGTCGTTGTCGATTGTCTTTGGAACACCGATAACCTTAACGCCTTTTCTTGAGAAGTCACGACCTGATGTTAAAGTACCGTCACCGCCGATAGCGATAAGAGCATCAACGCCTTCCTTCTTAAGATTTTCAACACCAACATCGGAAACGTCACCATGCTGTGGCTGACCATTTTCGTCGATGTAGTCATAGTCAAACAGATTGTCCTTATTTGAACTTCCAAGAATTGTACCGCCTTTGATAAGAATATCTGAAACTGTCTGTAAATCAAGCTTTACAAAGTTGCCAAGGTATAAACCACGGTAACCGTTCTTGATACCAACAACCTCAAGACCGTACTTTTTGATAGCAGTTGTTACAACACCACGAATAACAGCGTTTAAACCGGGACAGTCACCACCGGCTGTCATAACAGCAATCTTTTTAATTTCACTCATTGTAAAATACCTCCCCATATTTCTTGGTAAATACATTATACTTTATAAAAGTTTATCCAAAATGCGGACTTTTATAAAAAAACACATATAATAGTTTACATTATATAATAATATTTTGCAAGGAAAAAATGTTAAAAAATTAACACCATGTAATATTTTGTAGATTTGCACAAAAATTGCAAAGTTAATATTATTAAATAAGTATTTTTGTCGATGTATAAATAAGTTCGTTTACATATTATTTTTCTAAACAGAGAAAATAAGTAAAGAAAGGGGTGTCATTATGTCAAGAGATGATACAGTAAAAATTTTAAAGGAATGTAATGCAGGAGTTAAAATGGGGGTGGATTCTATTGCAGAGGTTCTGGACAACGTGGAAAGCGAAGAATATCGCAAAATTCTGGAAAAGAATAAAGAAGACCATCAAAAGATAGGCAGCGAAATTCATGAGATTTTAAATAGCTATGAAGAAGAGGGAAAAGAGCCAAATCCCATGGCAAAGGGAATGTCGTGGATTAAAACAAATGTTATGCTGACGGTAAATCCCGATGACCATACAGTGGCAGATTTAATAACTGATGGATGTAATATGGGTGTCAAGTCTTTAAACAGGTATCTTAATAAATATAATCAGGCAGATGAGCAATCGAAAAAGCTTGCAAATAACCTTATACAACTTGAGCATCAGCTCGCCCTGGACAGTAGAAAATTTTTATAAAAAAGCGCTTATCCCAACAGGGATAAGCGCTTTTACTATTCTTCGTGGTTTTCTTCGTCTTTGAAATCTCTCTTAAGACAAACTATAGCCTCTTCAATACGGTGCTCCGCAACAGAAGTGACCTTGATTTGCAGATTGTCGATTTCAGTTTCAACAGTTTCTCCGTCTTCCGGCAGAGTTCCTATCTCATCAAGTATAAGACCTGCAAAGGTATTATATTCACCTTCGGGTAACTGTACTTTAAGGGCTTCTTCGACATCCTCGATTTCGGCAGAGCCCTTTATTTTCCATGTGTTTTCGTCTATATTTGAAATTTCCAAATCCTCTGGCTCTTCGTATTCACTACGAAGATCGCCCACTATTTCCTCAAGAAGATCCTCCTGAGTTACAAGGCCTAAGAATCCGCCGTATTCGTCCATAACCACAACAATATGTGTATTTTTCTGCTGCATTCTTGAAAACAGCTCGTCTGCTTTCATGCTGTCAGGAACGAAATAAGGCTCACGCATGATTGAACGGAGGGTGTTTTTCTGTCCGCCGCCCAAAAGAAAACGATAAAAGTCACGGGTATTTATAATTCCGACTACGTTATCTATATCCTCGTCGCACACGGGATATCTGGAATGATTGGTTTCGTCAATAAAGTTTTTCCAATCTTCAAGGCTGTCCTCCATCCACAGAATACAAGCCTCTTTTCTGTGAGTCATAACATCTCCGACAAGCTTGTCATCAAGCTCAAAGATATTATGTATCATTTCTTTTTCATCATCGTCTATGGCACCGCTTTCGGAACCGATATCCACAAGCATACGAATTTCTTCTTCTGTTACGTCTTCGATAAGATCGCTTTGCTTAACTCCGAATATCCATGCCGCAATATTTGAAAAAAGTGCAGGGATGCAGATAAAGGGTTTTGCTATGGCTGTTATTGTTAAAGTATAGCCTGATAGGGCGAGTGCAACCTTCTCTGCGTATTTTGCAGATAGACGCTCCGGAAGCATATTCCAGAAAACCGAATGTATGAAAGCGAGAATTATGGTGGGAATTGCAACCTCAAGAATGTACAGCAGTACGCCTGATGGTTCAAGACCCCAACTGATAAGAAGTTCCTCTGTTTCGTCTGAAAAACCGAAAGCAGCGATTACAACAAATAGGATTGTCAGAAAACCCTTAAATGAACTAAGTGCGTTCATTACAGAGGATGGGGAATCTGAAAGAGCATCATGCAGTCTTCTTGCTTTGGAATTTTCTTCTGCCAAAGTGGCAAGACGTGTATCGTTGATTGCGATACTTGCGGCTTTTGCATAGGCGGTAATAAAACCTAAAACCAAAATAATCAACAGTGTAAGTAACAACGGTTGCGGGGGCAACGTGTCCAAAATCAATCATCCTTTCAAAAGTAGTCTGCTAAAACTATTGATATATAATTTTTCATGCTAATCATATCATACATTTTTATATTTGTCAAAAGATTTTAAAAAAATCAAAAAACGATATAACCAAGTCAGGAGTTAAAGTTTTGGTAGATTTGCATAAAATACGTTTTAATTAGTTGACATTGTTTGTTATATATTATATAATATAGCAACAAAGAGGATGGAAGAATTTAAGTATATCCTTGATGGAGTCATAAAAGTTTTAAAAAAGGAGGTATTTTTCATGAAAGACTCTAAAGCGTTACCTTTATTGTTGCTTGATAATAGCAGTATGATGTCGGTTCTTAACGAGGGAGAATTCAAATGTTGTAATTTAACATTTGAAGAGGCAAAGCACATGCTTGAAGTTTATGAGGAGGAAGATGTTCTCAGATGCTTTAGCAATGGAGATATTGAAACGGTTATTTTTGATTACCTAGGCGTTACTCGGAAGAACTATACTTATAAGCGCATTCGTAATATGCGTCCGGGTCAAGATGCAATAGTATTTAAATTGTATGTAACTCCTTCTGAAACACAGCCTATTATTCAGGCGGATGACGGGGTTGAGGCAAAAAAGATACAGAATTGCTATGTATACTGCCAACATTTAATGCGTATGGCTTAGCTATAATATTACGAATAACAGAAAGCTTTGACTAAGTGGATTACTCAGGAGCATTTGCAAATTAACCCTTTGTGGGCTATTTGTAAATGCTCCTGCGGCGTTTAGTCGGGCAAATGCAAAAAAAGATAAAAAATTTTGCTATGCAAGAGATTTTGTTGTCTAAATTTCTGTTGACGTTATTAGCATAGAGTGGTATAATACATTGATACAGTAAAATCTGTAGATACTATATTTTTTTTACGGATGTGATACTTGTTGAATAATGAAAGAGTGACCCATACACCTAAAGGACTTGCTGATATTCTTTGGGAAGAATGTGATTTAAAATTTCATATTGAAACCGTTGCCAGAAATGTGTTTTCTGAATATGGATATAAAATGGTGCAGACACCGACATTTGAGTTTTTTGATGTCTATAATACTGCTACGCCAAATAAGGCGGAAAGTATGTTTAAGTTTTTTGATGTGAACGGAAGAATGCTGGCTCTCCGCCCTGACTTCACTACATCAATTGCAAGGCTTGCGGCAACCAAGCCTGTGGGCGAAGAAATCCCTGTAAAATTGTGTTACAGCGGAAGTGCGTTCAGGAATGACGAGGCATTCAGTCAAGCGCGGCAGAGAGAGTTTTCTCAGGTTGGTATAGAGCTTATGGGTGATTGCAGCACAGATGCAGATGCAGAGGTAATTGAGGTTGCAATAAAAACCCTTGATAAAGTTGGTATGAAGAGCTTTCGTATTGATATAGGTCAGGTTGCGTATTTTATGGAGGTTGCAAAGCAGGCAAATCTTGATGCGGAGCAGACTGATAAATTACGTAGACTTATAAATGATAAGGACTTTGTGGCAATAGAACAGCTTTTAGATACCATGGAGCTTCAGGAGGACATAAAACAGATCTTTACCGATATGCCAACCCAGTTTGGATCTGCCGATGTTATTGATGAGGCAATGGCTCAAAAAGGAATAGGAGAGGATGCAAAGGCGGCTCTTGAAAACCTTAAAGAGATATACAAGATATTAAAAGATAAAGGTCTTGAAGAATATATTTCCATAGATTTGGGTATGGTACCTCATCTTGATTATTATACAGGAATGATTTTCAAAGGCTTTACATTTGGGGTTGGTTTCCCGATTTGTTCAGGTGGTCGCTATGATAATCTTATGGAAAAGTTTGGTCGAGATATGCCTGCAACAGGAGCGGCAATCGGCGTAGAAAGACTTATGGCAGCACTTCATGATGAAAAGGCCATGGCAAAAGAGGAAACCAACCACAGCGAATATGTAACGGTTGCTCTGGCAAAGGGCAGACTTGCAGAGCTTTCTATTGACATATTCGAAAAGCTCGGTTTTGATGTTGCACAGATGCGTGAAAAGAGTCGTAAACTTATATTTACAGATGAAAATAGAAAGTTCAGATTTATTCTTGTAAAAGCCTCGGATGTTCCTACCTATGTTGAGTATGGTGCAGCAGATATTGGTGTTGTGGGTAAAGATACCCTTTTGGAAAGCGGAAAGGATTTATATGAAGTCCTTGATTTGGGATTTGGTGCATGCAAAATGGCAGTTGCAGGTCCTGCTAAAATGCGTGGTAAGTTAGAGGGCAGAAACATTATGCGTGTTGCCAGCAAATACCCCGATATTGCAAGAGAGTATTTCCATGGCGTAAAGGGACAGACTGTGGATATTATAAAACTTAACGGCTCTGTGGAGCTTGGACCTCTTGTGGGACTTTCCGATGTAATAGTTGATATTGTAGAGAGCGGAAAGACGTTAATTGAAAACGGGCTTGAAGTTTTAGAGGATATTTGTCCTTTAAGTGCGAGAATGGTTGTAAACCGTGTCAGTATGAAACTTCATAGAGAAGAAATAGTCAGCTTGATTAAAGATATTAAAGGAGACTTGAAATAATGCGTTTATATCCGGCAATTGATATGATAGACGGAAAGTGTGTCCGTCTTGTTCAGGGGGATTATAGTCAGAAAACCACTTTTGCTAAAGATCCTCTTGAAGTCGCTTTTAAATGGCAGGAGCAAGGCGGTGACCTTATCCATCTTGTGGATCTTGACGGTGCCAGAAGCGGCGATATGCCAAACTTTGAAATAATCACTAAAATAGCAAAAGAGCTTACCGTTCCAATCGAGATTGGCGGTGGTATCAGAGATATGAAAGCAGTAGAAAAATATCTGGAAAACGGAGTTTATCGTGTAATTCTCGGGACTGCGGCTATAAAAAATCCTGACTTTGTAAAAGAAGCTGTAAAGGAATATGGCAAAAGAATAGTTGTTGGGATTGATGCAAAAGACGGTATGGCAGCAGTAAGCGGTTGGGAAGAGGTGAGCCGTGTATCTGCTCTGTCTCTTGCAAAGCAAATGGAGCAAATGGGCGTATCTACTATTATTTACACGGATATCGCAACCGACGGTATGCTAAAAGGACCTAATGTTGCTGCTATGAAAGAAATGACAGAATATGTTTCAATGGATGTGGTTGCATCAGGCGGCGTTACATCAATTGAGGATTTAGGAAAGCTCAAAAGTGCCGGCGTTGAGGGAGCTATTATAGGAAAAGCTCTGTACACGGGGCATATCGACCTTATAGAAGCGGTTGATTTTTGTAAATCTTTATAGAGAGAAAGGATTTTTAAAATGGAATTCATCAAGGATTTAAAATTTGACGATAAAGGCTTGATTCCTGCTATTGCGCAGGATGCAACAACAGGGGAAGTCTTAATGTGTGCTTATATGAATGAAGAAAGCCTCAAGCAGACCATTGAAACGGGAAAAGCGACATATTTCAGCCGTAGCCGTGGTGAGATATGGGTAAAGGGCGAAACCTCAGACCATTATCAGTATGTAAAAGAAATTCTGGTGGACTGTGACGGCGATGCAATTGTTCTTAAAATCAAGCAGGAAGGTGCAGCTTGTCATACAAATAACTATTCATGCTTCTATCGCAAAGTTGATGACGGAAAGCTTACTGAAATTCCTACAGGATTACGGGAAAATCCACAGATTTTATATGACGTGTATAACACGGTTGTAGACAGAGTTGAAAATCCGAAAGAGGGTTCTTATACAAACTATCTCTTCGAGAAGGGATTAAATAAGATGCTCAAAAAGGTGGGCGAAGAAGCAGCGGAGGTTATCATTGCGGCTAAGGATTATGATAAGCCCGAGGTTCAGTATGAGGTAGCTGACCTGCTCTATCACTTGTCGGTTGTGCTTGTAGAACAGGGCGTTACCTGGGATGATATCTACGGAGAACTGGCAAAAAGATATGGAAAGAAAAAGGAGGAATACAGATGCGAATAGGAATTGAACACATCGGTATTTTTGCAAAAGATACAGAGGCTTTACGAGATTGGTATGCAGAAATGTTCGGCTGGAAAACTGTATACGACAGCGGAAAGGGTACATACTTTTTAAAGGCTGATGACGGTGTTATGATAGAGTTTGTTAAAAGTGATATTGACGGCGGAAGTCAGGATATGAAGGCAACGGGACTTCGTCATATTGCCATTTCTGTTGACAATTTTGATGAATTGGTTGAGAAACTTAAATGTGCAGAGGTTAAGGTGTTGACCGAGGCAAGCGTCAACTCAAAGGGAATAGGAACAATGTTCTTTGAAGACCCTGACGGCAATGTATTGCATCTTATAAGCCGTCCTGAGCCACTGTAAACAATGCAAAGTTTAAAAAAGTATCTGGTATTTCCCGCGGTTATTATAGTTATCGGTCTGTATATTATAGGGCTTACATTATTTCAGAACAGGGATACAAGCCCTACAGAAAATTTTGACAGCAGTTATATACCCACTGCTGTGACAGAAGACACTATAAAAGAAATGGCTTTAATAAATATAAATACTGCTACCGAAGAAGAGCTTTGTAAATTAGACGGAATAGGACAGACTTTGGCAAAGCGTATAATAGAGAAAAGGGAAGCACTTGGAGGATTTACGGGAATTCATCAGATTTCGGAGATTGAAGGTATAGGACAAAAGAAATATGACAGTATTAAGGATTACCTTGTTTTAGAATAATTTAGGAGGCTATGAAATAAAATGGCATTTTTTCGTTCGTATATGAAACCGGGAAAGGGGATTGACCCTGATGCACCGCCAAAGCGCGCGTTTTTCAGGTTTTTTGAGATAATAGGAAGAAAATTCTGGAAAATGGCAAAGGCAAATCTGCTTTATGCTATATCGATTATTCCTACTTTTATATTGGTGTTCTGGCTGTCGGGTTATGTTACCTATGCAATGTCCTCGGCTTTGGGCGGGGAAGATCAGTCTATGGTACTTCAGTTTGATATTTTGTTCAGGTTACTTGTGACATATCTTTTTGCGATTATCTGGGGGATGGGACCTGCCACTGCGGGGCTTACTTATATCATGCGAAATTTTGCAAGAGAAGAGCACGCCTGGGTATGGAGTGATTTTAAAGATATTGTGAAGGGTAACTTCAAACAGTCGGCAATTGTTTTTGTAATTGATATGGCGGTTATGTTCATTATGTATTTTGCGTATGTGATTTATGCAAGCATGGGTGGAATAATAGGAAACCTCAGATTTGTAATTCTTGTAATGGGGTTTGTGTATACTTTTATGCATTTTTATATTTATCCTATGATGGTTACTTTTGAACTGTCACTTAAAGATTTATACAAGAATGCCCTGCTGTTTGCTTTAGGTAAATTACCGTCTAATATATTTATATTGTTTATACTGCTTTTGGTTCATGTAGGGGGGCTTACCATTGCCCTTTATATTGGTAATTTACTTGCAGTAATAATACTTTTATTACTTGAAAATGTATTTCTTTTAAGCTTTTCATCGTTCTTTGTAAATTTCAACGTATACCCTAAAATGAAAAAGTATATGATGGATATCGACGATGCATTGGAAGAGAAAAAGAGGAAACAAATAAGAGAAGATTTCCTAAAAGGTGAATAAATTTTTTGCGAGGAGGTATGAATTATGATTTTGGAAAATCTTCATGCCTCTTTTGATTTGCATAAATTAAATAATGATCAGTTAGAGGTTTTGGCAAATGAAATAAGAGAGTTTCTTGTTGAGAACGTGTCAAAAACCGGTGGTCATCTTGCTGCAAACTTGGGGGTTGTTGAACTTACCCTTGCTATCCACAGAGTTTTTGATTTAAATTCAGATAAAATTGTATGGGATGTGGGACACCAGAGCTATACCCATAAAATCTTGACGGGCAGAGCAGACGCTTTTGAAAACTTAAGGCAGTTTAATGGCCTTAGCGGTTTTCCCAAAACTCAGGAAAGCCATGCGGATGTTTTTAATACGGGTCATAGTTCCACGTCAATTTCTGCTGCTACGGGATTTGCCACAGCGGCAAAACTCAACGGTGAAAAGTCTACTGCCATAGCGGTTATAGGCGACGGCGCGCTATCAGGCGGAATGGCATTTGAAGCATTAAATCATGCAGGAACAATGGATATACCTCTTGTGGTTATATTAAATGACAACGGAATGTCCATTTCAAGAAATGTAGGGGGAATATCCCAAAGACTTGAAAGAATTCGAAGTACAGGGAAGTATTTTGACCTTAAATCAAATGTAAAGAGTACTCTTGACCGAATTCCTGTAATCGGACAACCCTTAAAATCGGGGGTACAGAGCGCAAAAAAATCCATCAGACGTTTGGTGGTTGAAAATGTGATATTCGAAGAGTTTGGTTTTACATATTTGGGCCCTGTTGACGGACATGACATAAACAGTCTTGAAATTATACTAAAGCAGGCAAAGGCTTTAAATGAGCCGGTGTTAGTTCATGTTCACACAAAAAAAGG
Source organism: Ructibacterium sp. (assembly GCA_045542095.1). Classification (GTDB taxonomy): domain Bacteria; phylum Bacillota; class Clostridia; order Monoglobales; family Monoglobaceae; genus Ructibacterium. The sequence continues at coordinate 69,583 of JAZQKJ010000041.1, read as the reverse complement.
GAAAGGATATGTTCCTGCAGAGAAAAAGCCGGAGGCATTTCACGGAATATCCGGATCTGTAAGCAAGAAAAAGAATGAAAATTCAAAGGGCGAAAGCTGGTCTGAGTGCTTTGGTAAAACGCTTTGCTGTCTTGCAGAAAAAAATAGGAAAGTTGCGGCGATTACAGCGGCAATGCCAGAAGGTACAGGACTTTTGGAGTTTAAGAAGAAATTTCCGGAACGATTTTTTGATGTGGGTATAGCCGAACAACATGCCGTTACATTTGCGGCAGGACTTGCAAAGGCAGGATATACGCCATGCTTTGCAGTATATTCCACATTTTTGCAGAGAGGATATGACCAACTGCTTCATGATGTAGCGCTTCAAAATCTTCATGCGGTTTTCTGTCTTGACAGAAGCGGTCCTGTGGGACGTGACGGGGAAACACATCAAGGGGTTTTTGATATCTCATATTTATCACATTTGCCCGGATTTACAATTCTCTCTCCTTCGGATAAAGCGGATTTTGAAGAAATGCTTGATTGGGCAGTAAACTATTGCAACGGACCCGTTGCCATAAGATATCCGAGAGGGAAAATGCCGCAAGAGTCATGGGATGAGTTAAGAAAAGCGCCTGTCTCACCTTGTTTAAGAAAAGACGGAGAAGATATGTTGATTATTGCAACGGGTGCTGTGGTTAAAGATGCTGTAGCGGTGGCGGACATTTTAGAAAACAGCGGAGTAAGTACAGGCGTGCTGGATATTGGCGCGATAAAGCCTTTAGACAGAGATGCATTATTGGAATTCTGTAAAAACAAAAGAAAGATTGCAACCCTCGAGGATAATGTGATTACAGGTGGGGTGGGACAGCAGATAAGTTGCCTTATGGAATGTCCTGTAATGATATTTGCATATCCCGATGAACCTATTGTTCAGGGAAGTGTTGAGGAAATAAAGATAAAATATGGATTGTCACCGGAGCAGATTGCAAGGGCTTTGATGAAATAAGAGGTAGTTATGGCTAAACAGAGATTGGATGTATACATGGTTGAAAGCGGAATGGTAGCTAGCCGCAGTGCCGCTCAGGCAATGATTATGGCAGGAGAGGTGTATATTGGCGGACAAAAGGCCCAGAAAGCAGGAGAGCAGGTTACAGGAGAGGAAAATATTGAAATAAGAGGAAAAAGCCTTAAGTATGTAAGTCGGGGCGGTCTTAAGCTTGATAAAGCGATAGCAGTTTTTTCTCCGGACCTTAAAGATAAGATTTGTATGGATATAGGGGCATCTACCGGTGGCTTTACAGATTGTATGCTTCAAAATGGTGCGAAAAAAGTATATTCCGTGGATGTGGGATATGGTCAGCTTGCCTGGAAATTGCGTCAGGATGAGAGGGTAGTCAATCTTGAACGAACAAATATCCGTTATGTAACAGAAGAACAGGTCAGCGATAAGATTGACTTTTTCTCGGTTGATGTTTCTTTTATATCTTTAAAACTTGTTCTGCCTGTGGCATATAATCTTTTAAGCGAAAACGGGCATGGGGTTTGTCTTATTAAGCCACAGTTTGAAGCTGGACGGGAAAAGGTAGGCAAAAAAGGTGTGGTCAGGGACAAGGCTGTGCATCTTGAAGTTATAGAAAATGTTCTTGAATTTACCCGAGAGATGGGCTTTGTGGTTTTGGGACTTGATTATTCCCCGATCAAAGGCCCTGAAGGGAATATAGAATATCTTATGTATATAGCTAAAAAAGGTGAGGATGTAAATCCTGATGCATCTGCAACAGTAGATGCGTCACACGTATTGGATTAGGTGATTTATATGGAAAAAATTGCAGTTATTCCCAATGTTTTAAGAGATGCGGGAATGATAGAAACAAAGAAAATCGTGCAATATCTTCTTGGACGTGACCGAAAAGTTATTATGGAGGAACGTTTCAGCAACGAGAGTATCTCAGGGGTTGAATTCTGTCCTATTGAGGATATGCTGAAAAATGCAGATGTAGCAGTTGTGTTAGGTGGAGATGGCACAATTTTGGATATTGCTCCTCAGGCGGCAAAATGTAATCTGCCGATTTTAGGTATAAACCTTGGAAATCTTGGATTTCTGGCTCAGGCGGAAAAGGGGGATTATCATATTTTTGATATTCTTTTCCATGGCAAATATACAGTGCTTGAGTGTATGATGATAAACTGTGCCATTATAAAAAACGGAGAGGTTACTACGGAGTTCATGGCTCTTAATGATATAGTTGTGTCAGGTGATGGATATTCAAAGATGATAAAGGTTTCTGCATCGGTCAACGGTACAAGCATCGGTAAATATAGTGCTGACGGACTTATTTGTGCAACCGCAGTAGGTTCTACTGCCTATTCTCTTTCAGCCGGGGGAGCGGTTATGCATCCCCAGATTGATGCTATGATTATAACACCTATTTGTCCTCATACATTAAAGGCACGCTCTACCGTAATTCCGGGAGATGACGTGATAGAAATAACTCAGGAAGAGGGGGTACAAACCTCGGTAGTTGTTATGGCAGACGGCAGAAGAAAGCACGTTCTTTCTCCTGATGAAACTGTACGCATAACAAAGTCAGGATACAGAACACGGCTTATAAATGCAAACGGAAGAAACTTCTTTGATGTTCTGAGAGAAAAGTTATCGGATTAACAAGGAGAAAAACCATGATCAGAGAACTTCATATAAAAAACATTGCAGTAATAGAAGAGGTTACAATGTCATTTGGTGACGGTTTTCATGTTCTCACAGGTGAAACGGGAGCGGGAAAATCTATACTGATTGACTCTATTAACATGGCTTTGGGTGGACGCACCGCAAAAGACCTTATCCGCACTGGGGCTGAAACTGCATCGGTTGATGTGGTTTTTGAGTTGTCTGAAGAAGTGGAGAAAAAGCTTCTTGAGCTTGATGTGGAAAGTGAAGACGGATTTTTATATATAAGTCGTATAATCGGTGTTGATGGAAAAAGTAAATGTAAAATAAATGGCCACATGGTGCCATCAGGTGTTTTAAAAGAGGTATCTGAATATCTCCTTACGATTCATGGGCAGAATGATAATCAGAGTATTCTGTCACCGAAATCCCATATACATTTTGTTGACTCATATGGGGATTATGAAGATGTTTTAGAAGAATATAAGGTCCAGTATAACAAAACCAAAGAGATTAAAAAAGAGCTTGATACCCTTGTGACAGATGAAGCGGAAAAGGCGAGAAGAATCGACCTTTTATCATATCAGATAAACGAGATTGCGTCGGCAAAGCTTACCGAGAGTGAAGAGGAAGAACTTGAGGAGAGAAAGCAGTATCTTTCTAATATAGAAGAAATTGTAGAGAAAACCGGCAGAGCGTATTCTGCTCTTTATGGTGATGAGCAGAGCCGTGCGGCTTATGACCTTATCGCAGAGGCGGTAAGTAAGCTGGACGGTGTCCATTCCTATGACTCAAAGCTTCAGGGATATTATGACACATTGAGCTCTGTGCTTGCAGATTTGGAAGACGTTACTCATGAACTTAAATCCTATATAGATGATGTGGATTATGAGCAGGGTGAACTTGATATCATAGAGGAAAGACTCAATTCAATCTATAACCTGAAGCGTAAATACGGCGGGTCAATAGAGGCGGTGATTGAATATCTGGAAAAAGCTCAAAAAGAGCTTTCTGAGATTGAAGATAGTGATGCAAAAAGAACAGAACTTACTGCTCTTTTAGAAAAAGAAAGTGAGTCTTTAAAAGAAATTGCCATGAAGCTTTCGGACTTAAGACGTGATACGGCTATTTCTCTCCAGACTGATATAATGAACGAACTTTCGGACCTTGATATGCAGAAAATGAGATTTTCTGTTGCCATAGAGCTTATGGAAAATGAAGATGGTTCCATCAAGTATACAAGCCAGGGCTGCGACAGAGTGGAATTTATGATTTCCTGCAATCCCGGTGAGGAGTTAAAGCCTCTTTCGAAAATCGCGTCAGGGGGCGAAATGTCCAGAATTATGCTGGCTATAAAATCTATTTTAGCAGAGAGTGACATAGTGGAAACTCTGGTGTTTGACGAGATTGACACGGGAGTAAGCGGCAGAGCGGCCCAGAGGATTGCAGAAAAGATATGTATGCTTTCTAAAAAGCATCAAATTCTATGTATAACACATCTTGCGCAGATTGCAAGTATGGCAGATACTCATTTTCTTATAGAAAAAAGTTCAGATGACCTACATACCTGCACGACGGTTGTTCCTCTCGGTGAGGATGAGAGAAAGTCAGAGCTTGCCAGAATAATCGGTGGGGTTATGATTACAGATATAACTCTTCAGGCGGCGCAGGAGATGCTTGATATGGCGGAAAACCTGAAACAAAAGAGGGATAATAGCTGATATGGCAATGAAAAAAACGGGGTTTGTGACAGAGGTGTTGAAAGATACTGTCAAGGTGAGAGTGGTAAGAGAATCTGCCTGCGGAGGTAACTGCGCAGGTTGCCACGGCTGCCCGTCTGATGCAGTTATAATAGAATGTAAAAAAGACGGGGTTACAGAGTTTGACGTAGGTGATGCGGTTACAGTTGAGATGCCAAACAGCAGTTTTTTTGGTGGTGTTTTAATAAGCTACGGACTTATGACCTTTACTATGATTATTGGAGCAATTGCAGGTTATGTTATTTTTAAAAATGAAATTGCCTCAGTTTTAGGCGGATTTCTGGGTCTGACAGTTGGTATAGCCTTGATGAAGGTTTTAGCAAAAAAACAAAAAATTGAGATTACCATAAAAAGAAAGTAGAAGAAAATATGCTTATTTCAGTAAGTGATGTTAACAAGAGTTTTTTAAAGCAAGATGTTTTAAAAGATGTTTCCTTAACAATAGAAGAAAAAACAAGGTATGGCTTGATAGGTGCTAACGGAGCGGGGAAGTCTACTCTTTTAAGTATTCTCATTGGCGAGATGGAGAGTGACACTGGGGAGGTTTACAGAAGCAGTAATTTAAGCTTTGGATATCTTAAACAGAATACAGGACTTGAGAGAAACGGCACAATAATCGAGGAAATGCGCAAGGTGTTTTCAGACGTGCTCAAAGCAGAAGAAGAACTTCGGGAGTTAGAAAATCAAATTGCAAAAATTTCAGACCATGAGTCTTTGGAATATAAGAGAATAACAGGTGAATATACAAGAAAACAGGCGTTTTTTGACAGTCGTGACGGATATAACATCAATGTAAAAATCAAAACTGTGTTAAATGGTATGGGGTTTCCTGATAAAGACCTTGATACACCTATCCATACATTAAGCGGTGGGGAGAAAACCCGTCTTGCAATAGCTAGATTGTTGCTTGAGGAACCTAATCTGTTAATCCTCGACGAACCTACTAACCACCTGGATTTTAAGACTTTAAACTGGTTGGAGGAGTATCTTCTCCAATATAAAGGTTCCGTTCTGGTTGTGTCCCATGACCGTTATTTCCTGAATAAAATTGTTCAGGAGGTCTTTGAGCTTGAGCGTGGAAAAATGTATACCTATAAGGGAAACTACACGGCGTATCTTAAGCAAAAAGAGGAACGTCGTGCAAGGCAGGAAAAAGAATACGAGGCACAGCAACATGAGATTTCCAGACTACAGTCTTATGTTGATAAAAATATTGCCAGGGCATCAACCTCTAACAGTGCAAAGTCTAGACAGAAAATTCTTGACAATATGGAAATTATTGATAAGCCTGACGGGGAATTAAAGCAGATAAAACTGCGGTTTGAAACCCTGAAAGAACCATACAAAGACGTACTTTCTGTTAAGGATTTAGAACTTATTGTGGGGGAGGAGAAAAAGGTTCTGTGCAGTGGACTTAACTTTGAGCTGAAACGTCACGAGAAGATTGCCATAATTGGTGAAAATGGAATAGGAAAATCTACGTTTTTAAAAACTGTACAGGGACTTGTTCCTCATGAAAAAGGTGAATATGAGTGGGGAAAGAATACAAGCATAAGCTATTACGAGCAGGAAAATCTTAATCTCAATCAGGAAAATCTGGCAATAGATGAATTATGGGACAGATTTCCCCATATTCCGGAGGCGCAGATACGTAAGGTATTGGGGAATGTTCTTCTTACCAAGGAGGATGTATTTAAACCCGTAAATGTAATAAGCGGCGGCGAAAAGGCAAAACTTGCTCTTTGTATTTTAATGCTTGAAAAATCTAATGTAATGCTCCTTGACGAGCCTACCAACCATCTTGATTTAGGCTCAAAAGAAATTTTAGAGCAGGCTCTTGATGAATATAACGGGACATTGCTGTTTGTGTCCCATGACCGTTATCTTTTAAATAAGCTCCCTGATAAAATTATAGAAATGACCAAAGACGGCATCACCGTATATGACGGAAACTATGATTATTACGTAGAGCGAAAGCAGATGCTTGGAAGTATCGCTGTTGAGAAAAAGCCTGAAAAGGCGGAAAAACAACAGACTACAAGCTTTAAGACAAAAGAGCAAAGGCGTGAAGAGGCTCAGCGTCGGGCGAGAATTAAAGAGCTTGAAGAGATTATTGCAAGGCTTGAAGAGGAAACTGAAATTCTTCAGGAAGAGTTAATTCATGAGGATGTCTATTCGGATTATAAGCTTGCGGAGGAGAAGACTCTTAAAATTGATGAAAATACAAGACAGTTGGAGGACTGTTACGAGGAATGGGAAATTCTTCAGGAGGAGGAAGCATAATGAACTGCGAAAACTGTAAAAATTATGTTTTTGACGAAGAATATGACGGATATATCTGTATGGTCAGCATGGATGAGGATGATGTATACAGACTCCATTCCTATAAAGAATGTCCATACTATCAATCCGATGATGACTACCTGATAGTCAGAAAACAGAAGTAATATGGAACTGCCCAAAAGAAAAAGAACAAGATTAAAAGAATATAATTATTCTTCTCCAGGTGCGTATTTTGTTACGATATGTGTGAAGAATAGAAAAGGATTATTGTCTGAAATAATTGTAGGGGAGGGCCTCTGCGCCCTCCCGCAAAATAGATTAACTTTAATTGGTAAAGAAACGGAGAAATGCATCAATTTCATAAATGATAACTATGCAAATGTAAAAATTGACAAATATGTGATAATGCCCAACCATATACATTTGATTGTGATTTTAGATGATGCGGGCGGGCGTGGAAGCCCGCCCCTACATACTGTTATAGGACGACTGAAATCTTATACAACAAATAAATATGGAAATACTTTATGGCAACGCTCATATCATGACCATATTATTAGGGATGAAGAGGAATATTTAAAAATATGGGAATATATTGATACAAATGCAATAAAGTGGGAAAACGACTGTTTTTATATAGCAGATTAATAATGATGCATGGAATGACCTATGTGTCGTTCTAAAAAAGTGTTAAATGGCAATAAAAGATAATACCCGCCTTAAAAACGGCGGGTATTATTTATATGTAAGTGTGTAGCAACAAGCGGAACTGTATTTGCGTAAATAAAAAAGTGCACAACAGCGTGTGCACCGAAAAACGCACAGCTCCTTGCCACCACGCAACATCGTATGCTTCAAGAAATAGTACACGAAAATAGAGCAGGCATTTTTGCCAAAAACAAAAAAGCTACTATCTCTTGAAACAAAATATTTAGTTGCGTGGTAAATCTATTATAATACAATTGGTACAATTGTGCAATAGTAATTATGAAAAATATAATAAAAATACATAAAAAGGGCTGTGCAAAATATGAACTGCACAACCGTTTTTAAATTCTAATCGCTTATAGAAATCAAGCTTTTTTTAATTTCGTCAAGGCGTTTTTGTTCAGCCTGGTTCAATTCAAAGGTTTCAAGGTTTTCAATCATCATTTTTGCATCATCTGTCATATCCTCTGCTATTAAATCCTCTATATCCTTGAGTTTTTGCTGAATTTCCGCGCGGATAGATTCCTCCTCATCTCGAGGGTCTGGGGTAGGTTCGGGAGTTTTGGTTGGTGCCTCGGGCTCGGCAGTTGGAGTGACTGTTACAACAGGCTCCGACTCTTGCTCTATTTCCGGCTCTTTATAGAAATTACGCGCAGTAAAAAGAAGTGCTATAATAATCGGTATTGATATAATAATCAAAAATTTTTTCATTGCATAATCAATCCTTTCCATACTCAAGCGGCTAAGATGTTCACTTTTTGTTATTTTTAACATATTATATGCCATAAAAATTAAAAAATCAAGATGAATATTTTTAACTTTTCTCTTTACTAACATGAGAAAATGTGTTAAAATATGTAGAGCTATGCAAAATTAGCGAATAGAGGTATTTGATTATGGGATTTTTTTCACTTATTAAACAGGAAGTGAATATTGTATTCGAGCGTGACCCTGCGGCACGGTCAAAGGCGCAGGTTCTTTTCCTGTACCCGGGCGTTAAAGCTATAATAAATTACAGAATAGCCCATAATTTATGGAATAAAGGACATTACTATATTGCAGACTGGATTTCCAAGCATACAAGAAAGAAAACGGGTATAGAAATTCATCCTGCGGCACAAATAGGTCGTGGCGTATTTATTGATCATGGTATGGGCGTGGTTATTGGAGAAACCGCCATAGTCGGCGATTACTGTACCATATATCAGGGGGTTACTCTGGGTGGTACAGGTAAGGACAAGGGTAAAAGACATCCTACCATTGGTAATAATGTAACCATCGGAAGCGGAGCTAAGATATTAGGCCCATTTACCGTTGGGGATAACAGTAAAATAGCGGCAAACGCTGTTGTTCTTAACGAGATACCGCCCAACTCCACTTGTGTGGGTGTTCCGGGTCATATTGTTAAGAGGGATAACAAACGTATTGCATCGGCACAGCCTCTTACAAAGCCTGTTGCTGACCTTGACCAGATACACATTCCTGACCCTGTTTCAATGGAACTCTGTAGCTTGAGAAGTGACATTGAAAGACTTAAAAAGAAGTTGGAGGAAAAAGAAAATGATTGATACAAAATTATATCTGTATAACACACTTAACCGCAAAAAACAGGAATTTATTCCTATTGAAGAGGGAAAGGTAAAGATGTATTCCTGCGGACCTACTGTGTATAATTATTTTCACATAGGAAATGCCCGCCCGTTCATTATCTTTGATACACTTCGCCGTTATCTTGAGTATAAAGGGTTCGAGGTTAAGTTTGTTCAGAACTTCACCGATATTGATGATAAAATGATTAACAAGGCAAACGAGCTTGGAATAACCGTTAAAGAGCTTGCCGACCAGTACATTGATGAATACTATACCGATGCTAAAGGTCTTGGTATCAAAAAGGCGTCTGTTCATCCAAGGGCAACCGAGAATATTGAGTCTATTATAGAAATTATCAGTACTCTTATTGAAAACGGATATGCTTATAACGTAGACGGAGATGTGTATTACAGCACCAAAAAGTTTAAGGACTACGGAAAGCTTTCACATCAACCCCTTGAAGATTTGGAAAGTGGTGCACGTATTGACGTAAATGAGGATAAGCATGACCCTATGGATTTTGCCCTCTGGAAGAAACAGAAACCCGGTGAGCCTGCATGGGAGAGCCCATGGGGAATGGGAAGACCCGGCTGGCATATTGAGTGCAGTGCCATGGCAAATACCTATCTTGGAAAAACAATAGATATTCACAGCGGTGGTCAGGATTTAATATTTCCACATCACGAGAACGAAATTGCACAGAGCGAGGCGGCAAATTGCTGCCAGTTTGCAAACTACTGGATGCATAATGGCTATATCAACGTGGACAACAGAAAAATGTCAAAATCACTTGGCAACTTCTTTACTGTCCGTGATGTTGCAAAAGAGTTTGAATACGAAGTAATCAGATTTTTCATGCTCTCTGCCCACTATCGCAGTCCTATTAACTTCAGTAAGGATTTAATGGAATCAGCAAAATCTGGCCTTGAGAGAATTTATACTTGTATTGACACCATGGCTTTCTTTGCTGAAAACAGCGAAGAGCGTGATATGACTGAGAACGAACAAGCTTTCGCAAAAGCTTTAGATGACTATAAAGCTAAGTTTATCAGCGCTATGGATGATGACCTTAACACTGCTGATGCAATCTCTGTTATATTTGAAATTGTTGCTGATGTTAACAAGGCGATAACTGCAGAAAGTAAAACTGTGAAATCCTTGATTGAAAAGGCAATAACCATTATAAAAGAGCTTGGGGGAGTTCTTGGAATTCTTGCAAAACAGGACGAGGAAACCCCTGCTGAAATTTTAGAGCTTTTAGAAAAACGTGCTGAGGCACGTAAAACTAAGGATTGGGGAACATCTGATGCAATCCGTGACAAGTTAAGCGAAATGGGATATGCAGTTAAGGATACTCCTCAGGGACAGCAGCTTACCAAAATATAAGATAAAAAGAGGTAAGAGGATGCTTGAAGAGATAAAAAAGAGTTTTGGGGGCGAGCTTCTTCCGCCTAACAGCTATGGAGCTTTAACCCTTGCATATATTGGTGACTGCGTATATGAAATGTATGTGCGCAGTTACCTCATAAGTGACAGTGATCATAAGGTGAATGCCCTTCACAAAGAAGCTACTAAATTTGTTTGTGCAAAGGCACAGGCTGAATTTTATCATAAAATTGAGGATATACTGACAGAAGAAGAGCAGGCGGTTTTTCACAGAGGAAGAAACACAAAATCACATCCTCCGAAGAACGCGGTTTTGTCTGATTATCGGCTTGCAACAGGAGTGGAAACTCTGCTTGGTCATTTGTATTTAAAAGGTGAAAACGAGAGAATATCAAATCTTATGAGCTATCTTTTTAAATCGTAGTGAATGCATTCATGGTATATTCTGATACGGGACATCGAGGACGCCGTTATCTACAATTCGTACATATTTTCAAAGGAGAAATGATATGTACGAGCATGCTAAAAAGATAATCACAACCATAATCGGAACAGGTATAATGGGATTTGCCTTAAGTATATTTCTTGTTCCTTTAAAGATTGCACCTGGGGGAGTCAGCGGACTTGCAACTGCTGTCAACCATATCAGCGGTTTCAGTATAGGGGTTCTTATTGTGCTGATAAATGTTCCTTTGTTTGTTTTAGGACTTATCGCCTTTAACAAGACATTCCTGATATATTCGGTGCTTGGAACTCTTTCTCTTTCGGTTTCTACCGAGCTTTTTTCGAAAATTCCGCCAATAATAACAGACCCGTTATCGGGGGCAGTTTTTGGCGGTGCTATTTTAGGGCTTGGCATCGGAATTGTCATTCGTTGCGGCGGAACAACCGGCGGAACGGACATTCTTGCAGTAGTCCTGAAAAAAATATTTCCTACCCTGTCTGTTGGCGAGTTTTTCATTATAATAGACGGAGTGGTAATAGGTGCTTCGGGATTGATTTTCGGGAGCTTTGAAGTTGTTTTGTATTCTGTGTTTGCAGTTTTTGTAAGCAGTAAAGTGCTTGATGTTATTTTATCAGGTGCGGGCTTTGCAAACATGGTGTATATAATATCAGATAACTCGAAAGAGATTGCTGATAAGATTTTAAATGATTTAAAACGTGGTGTAACGGGACTCAATTCAGTGTCACTTTACAAAGGGGGAAGTAGATATGTTCTCCTTTGTGTGTTGAGGAAAACCGAAGTGCCAAAGCTCAAAAAATTGGTTGAATCAACCGATGAGAGTGCCTTTATGATTGTTTCTGATGCCCGTGAGGTGCTTGGAAACGGATTTAGTGGAAAAAATTTATAATAATTATATATATACGGAGGTATAAAAAAGTGAATGCAGAAGAATTAAGAGATTTACAGCTTCATGCAACAAACGTACGTAAAATGGCAGTAACTGGCGTTTACAATGCGAAATCAGGCCATCCGGGCGGCTCTCTGTCTTGTGCAGATGTTCTTACATATCTGTACATGAAAGAGATGAATGTTAAGCCCGACGATGCAAAATGGGCAGACAGAGACAGATTTGTCCTCTCAAAAGGACATTGTGCTCCTGCTGTTTATGGCATCCTGGCAGAAACAGGCTTCATTCCTAAAGAGGATATTCCTACTTTAAGAAAAGCAGACAGCTATCTTCAGGGCCATCCTGACATGAAAGGAACAAATGGTATTGATATGTCAACCGGTTCTTTGGGTCAGGGTATAAGTGCTGCTTGCGGTATGGCTCTTGCAGCAAAGCTTGACAATAAGGATTACAGAGTATATTCAATCCTTGGCGATGGCGAGAGTGAAGAAGGTCAGGTTTGGGAGGCTGCTATGTTTGCAGCTCACTATAAGCTTGACAACCTTATGATTTTTGTTGACTTTAACGGTCTTCAGATTGACGGTAAGGTTACAGAGGTTATGAATCCAACTCCTCTTGATGAGAAATTTGCGGCATTTGGCTGGAATGTAATCGTAATAGATGCACATGACTTTAATCAGATTGAAGAGGCTGTAAACAGCGCTAAAACTGTTAAGGGTAAGCCAACCATGGTTCTTGCAAAGAGCGTTAAGGGTAAGGGCGTATCATTCATGGAAAATCAGGCAAGCTGGCACGGTTCTGCTCCTAACGAGGAACAGTATAACCAGGCAATAGCAGAGCTTGATGCATACATAGAGAGTTTATAGGAGGTGCAGCGAAATGAGTTATAAATTAGGTGAAAAATTAGCAACCCGTGAGGCTTATGGTAATGCTTTGGCTGAATTCGGTGCAGACGAGAGAGTTGTAGTTCTTGACGCTGACCTTTCTGTTGCAACCAAGACTGCAAACTTTAAGAAAGTATATCCTGAAAGATTTATCAATTCAGGTATCGCAGAGGGCAACATGGTATCTGTTGCGGCAGGCCTTGCAACCTGTGGAAAAATTCCTTTTGCAAGTTCTTTTGCAATGTTCACAGCAGGAAGAGCTTTTGAACAGATTAGAAACGCAGTAGGATACCCACACCTTAATGTTAAGATTGGTGCAACCCACGCAGGTATTTCTGTTGGTGAAGACGGTGCTACCCACCAGTGTCTTGAAGACATGGGTGTTATGAGAACAATTCCGGGCATGGTTATCTTAAACCCTGCTGATGCGGCAGAGGCAAGACTTGCAGTTAAAGCTGCAATCGACTACGAAGGTCCTGTTTACTTGAGATTTGGCAGACTTGCAGTTCCGGTTATATTTGACGAGGACTACAAGTTTGAAATCGGTAAGGGTGTAGAGCTTAAAGAGGGTACAGATGTTACTATCATCGGTACAGGTCTTATGGTTAACGAAGCATTAAAAGCGTATGAGCTTTTAGCTGCAGAGGGTATTTCTGCTCGTATTATCAATATGGCAACAATCAAGCCGATTGACAGAGATATCATCGTTAAGGCTGCAAAAGAGACAGGTGCTATCGTAACTGCAGAAGAACACAATATCATCGGCGGACTTGGTTCTGCTGTAGCTGAAGTTCTTTGCGAAACAGTTCCTGTTCCACTTCTCAGAATCGGTACAAAAGACGTATTCGGCAGAAGCGGTAAGCCTGATGTTCTTATGGCTATGTATGAAATGACAGCAGAAGATATTGCAAAGAAAGCTAAAGAAGCTATTGCAATGAAGAAATAAGATATTACATAAAAGTTTAAAAGGCTGAACGAAATGTTCAGCCTTTTAATGTTGTATGGGCTGGTTATAGCATTGTAGGGAAGGGGCTTGCTCCTTCCGTATGCGATATTTGATTATGAACGGTATACTCGTGAATCACCGCTACTGAAAAATAAGTATTATAAAAGTGTTGATAAATTTAAAAATATAGGTTATAATGATAGAGCCAAACTAATTAAATATATGTGTAATGAGCTATTTTTATTTATAGCATAATTGAGCTATTTTTGGAAATACTCGCATTGTTGAATATGCAAAAAATGCAAATTCCAGTTTATGTGGGTATTTTAACTCGTTATGCATAGAATTAGTTTGGCGACTATCGGAGTTTGCGTTTTTGTGCGTCTGCTTCGGTAGGCGCATTTTTTATATATATTATACATAAAACGGAGGGATTGCCATGAAGGTAAAAAAATTTATTAGTATGATAACATTGTTATCAATGATATTATCGTTAGTTGCTTTAAACGTAGTAGCAAATGATGATATTACAATTTATGTAAACGAGCAAATTTTACAGTGTGATGTCGCACCTTTTATTGACAATGGTAGAACTATGGTGCCAATGAGAAAAATTTTTGAAGCATTAGGTGCAGAAGTTGATTGGGAAGATTCAACTCAAACTATAACTGCAACAAAGGATAGCACAAAAATTATTTTACAAATAAACAATAATATAATGTACAATAATGGTGTAGCAGAAACTTTAGATGTTGTTCCTGTAATCGTAGATAGTTCAACATTTGTTCCTGTAAGAGCTGTATCACAAAGCCTAAATGCATTGGTTGAATGGTTTGAATATACACAAACTGTTTATATTAATTCGCCAGATAAATATGTAAATGAATATAATTCATTTTTAGATTTTTATATGCAAGCAACAGTGCCGGCAGGTTATGAATGGCTTGAAGATGTTGAAAATGGCGCAGATGTTAATGAAGATATTTGTGTGCAAGGATTTGTTCATGATGTCAAATTAAAGGATAATGGTGTATATTTAATAGTTGAAAACCGTTATACCAAAGGTGAAAATATAGCAGTATATATAAGCGAGCAAAAATATACCGATTTTGAAAAAATGACTGAAATATTTAAAGGTAATAATGTTTCTGTTGGTGGTCGATATCTTGGTATAACAAGTGCGTTTAATACACCTACTGTATCATTAGAGTTTGTAAATATATTCGAAAATGGTTCATATGATAATTCAGAATTGACCTATCCTAAATTGTCTTTGCTTGGACAAACTGTAACTCTTTATAATCAAGAAAATCAACCGTACAATGTTCCGGCAACACAAGTTGGTGAATATCTTGAAGCTGGTTGGTCAACAGAAGCTAAAGTTACTATGTATGCTCCTGATGGTAGAACAGTTAGTGTGCTTTCGGCAGAGGTTGAAAGCTATAAAAGTGTAGGTTGGTATCTTGAGCCTGTAACGGTTATGTATGCTGCTGACGGTAGAACAATATGTGTTCCAAATTTAGAAATTGAGGCATATAAAAATGTAGGTTGGTATTTAGCACCTGTTGTTACAATGTATGCCCCTGACGGAAGAACAATAGTAGTTGGGGAAGATGAAATTTATGACTATATGAATGTTGGTTGGTATCGAACTTATGATGAAGCACAAGCTGCTAATAAATCTTCTTATTATTCGGGGAATGACTATAACTCTGATTATGATAATCAGCCCAATTCCGGCGGAAGTGCTGTGTATCGTACACCATCAGGTAAACGCTACCATTTTGACCCCAATTGTGGTGGGAAAAACAGCTATCAAACCACATTACAGAAAGCTAAAAGTGCAGGCTTAACTCCCTGTAATAAATGTGCGTGGTAAATACGTATAAACGAAAAAAGACTATTTAATCAACTGTAAGAGAAGAATTTTCTCCATTAAAAAACGCTCTCAATTTATGAGAGCGTTTTTGCGTTTTTACTTACGTTTGGGGGCGGGACTTTCTTGTATAAGGGTCTTTACAAAAGCTGCCAAATCGTTTGCAGCGTTTGGTTTTTTTAGACTTGCGATGCTGTGGTCTATAACCTTTCTTCTTTCGCTGTTGACAAAGAGCTGATAGAGAGCATCGTCAATTGGGAAGGTTTTGCTTACCTTAATTGCCGCACCTGCATTTAAGAGGAACTCTACGTTTCTGTCCTCCTGTCCGGGTACGGGATTGTTCATAATCATTGGTACACCCTTAGCTAAAGCTTCGCTTGTGGTAAGACCGCCGGGTTTTGTTATAATACAATCTGCCGCATCCATAAGAATATCTACATTATCTACGTAGCCATAGTTATATAAAGGCTTTTTCCAGATTTCTTCGTCTATCTGTGCCTTTAATTTTTTGTTGTTGCCACATACGGTAATAATCTGAAAATCAATTTTAAGGCTGTCTATTGCCTTAAGGGCATCTATTACATTTCCAAAACCCATACTTCCGCTCATTACAAGAACGGTTTTCTTATTAGGTATGCCAAGGAGTCGGCAAGCCTCTTCTTTACTGCGTGTTACGGAGAATTTAGGGGCAATTGGGATTCCCAGAGGTTTAAATTTTTCTTCTGGGATGCCCTTTTTCATGCCCTGATAGGTAAGGAGCTCGCTTGGGGTTATATAATAGTCAAGATTTGTGTCCTCCCAATATGGATGAATGGTAAAATCTGTTACAATACCGATTGTGTGAACATTTACGTCAATATGCCCACTCAAATAGGTCACAAGCAAAGCAGCAAAAACATGGGTACATATAATGAAGTCAGGCTTTTCCTGATGAACAAGCTTAAGAAGTTTACGGGACAAAATCATTGTGCTGAGTTTCGGCAGAACTTTGCCTGAATTTGCATCACGTTTTTCACACATGCGGTAGCCCGTGCCATAGATTTTAGGCACATTTTTTGTGGACATGAGGTAGATGTCCGATACAGATTTTGAAAGAAGAGGATTAATATACTCAAAAACATCCATATACTTACATTCAATTCCGGCATCCTTAAGACTGTCACACATAACCTTTGCAGTCTGGTTATGTCCCTGACCTGCTGTGATGGAGAAGATTAAGCCTTTCATCTGTTTGCCTCCTTTGTTTTTACATTTTTATTGTTTTGTTTAAGTTCAGAAAATACAAATAGCGCTCATCTACAGGCTTTTCAAGAATATTTTCAAGCGCCTGTGCATAGTAGTCAATCTGTGTTTTATAAGAATCTGCTCGTGTTTGTATATTTTCGTCTGTTACACGGTCTGTTTTATAATCCAGAAGAACAACCTTGTCCCCTTCGAAGAATACACAGTCCGCAATACCCTGAAGAAGAACAGGCTCGGTTTTATCATGCTCCGGGATATCAGGATTTATTACAGAGGCGGGGATTTCCATATAAAAATCAAGTTCCCGTTCAACTCTGTCTGCACATTTCAGGCGAATTCCAAGAGGTGATGCAAAGAAATTATATAGGCTTTCACAATCCACAGCATCTGCCTGACGATTAGATATTATTCCTGAATTAACCATTGATATCATTTGCTCTTCTATATCCTGCACAGAGTTTGTTTTTTCATAGTCAAGGTGTTGTATCACATAATGGGTGATGGTACCCTTTTCTGCCGCACCGATTTGTGATGTCTCTGTCAGAATAGAGGTGTTAAGAGACGGAATAGACGGAACAAAGTTATTATCCGGCATAAGCCGACGTTTAATCTCGCTTACTGAAAGTTTAAGCGGAGTTTTAGAAAGCTCTGTATGGGGATATTTGTATAACAATCTGTTTAAAACGTCTTCGTTGGTTATTTGCGTTATGAATTCTTCTCCGTCATTATCGGTATCAGCTGAGATAATGTCTATAGGGCTAGTAGCGTGGTTTATAATGCGAACATCAAGATTGTACACTGTATCACACCTTGGAATAATATCCATACGCTCTGCCTCTTCCCGTAGAATTAAGGAATCGGGATGGGAAAGAAAAGCAGCCAGTATCCAATCTCTTGTTCGTAGACATCTGCGGACAAAACCCGGCACTACCTCTCCTGTTTGAGAGTAAATCGCCTTCTTCCAATTGGATTTGCGGTCAGAAATCGTAGAAGAAATAATAAGCTTTTCTTTGGCTCGGGTAAGTGCAACATACAAAAGACGCATTTCTTCTGCTCTTTGCTGACGTTTAATTCTCTCTTTAAGTAAGAGCTTTGGTGCGCTTTGGTAGCGTACACGATTATAAGTATCCACATAATCCATTGCTATACCAGAATCTTCATGCCAGATAACTGATTTGTAGGCATCGGATTCCTTGAAATCCTGCTCGGTGCCATATAAGAATACTACGGGATATTCAAGTCCTTTTGACTTGTGTATTGTCATAATGGAAACGGTTTGTGTGTTTTCGGAAAATAGCTTTGCTGGGGTCAAATCTCCCCCAACTTCACGGATGCTTTCGATGTATGCCATGAAGTTAAAGAGCCCGCTTGTACCGCTTTTTTCAAAGGATGCACCGGTTTCGTATAAAAGATTAAGATTTGCTTGACGAAGTTTACCGCCGGGCATTGCGCCTGCAATGGTCATATAGTGAAGGTCATAGCATATACGCTGAATCATTTCGTCAACGCCCATGTGTGAGGAGTTGTTGCGGAAATGATTCAGAACTTTAAGGAAATATCGTGCCCTTTTGTTTTCGTTTTCTGCGGCACCTTGTAGAGCATCATAAAAATCCCCTTTTGTGGTGAGCCTTATCTGACATAGCTCATCAGGAGAGAAGTTAAACATAGGTGAACGTAAAACTGCGATTAAAGGTATGTCCTGTCTGGGATTGTCTATAATCTGCAGAAAACTGAGAACGGTCATTACCTCTGTGGAATCAAGAAAGCTTTTGCCAATTTCACTATAAGCAGAAATTCCATATTCCTCTAAAATCTCCTTAAGCTCGGAAGCTTTACTTTTGTTTCTGATTAAAATTGTAATATCTCCAAAACGAACAGGTCTTGGTTGATTTGTAGCCTTGTCCTTGACATAAAGTTCGCAATTGTCCACCATATTTCGAATGCGTCTTGCGATGGTTATGGCTTCTAATTGATTTGATGAATATTCAAGATATTCATCAGGATAATGATTTTTATCTGTATCGGTTAAAAGGATTTCCGTGGTAAAGTTGCCGCAATCCTCGGCATAGTCGCCACCGTATATAAGATATTCTTCTTTAGTATAGTCTATTCCGCCGGTTTCTCTTTTCATGATAGAACTGAACAAGCCGTTTACAGAATCTATTACCTGGGTGCGACTTCTAAAGTTCTTGAACAGTCTTATACATATACCGCCGTTGCCTTTTAAATATTCTCTGTATTTTTCGGCAAATATATCAGGAGCGGCGTTGCGAAATCTGTAAATACTCTGTTTCAGGTCACCAACCATAAATATATTTTTATTGTCTTTGGAAATTAACCTGAACATAGTGTCTTGTATGTTGCTTGTGTCCTGATACTCGTCTACTAAAATTTCGTCAAATCTGTCCTGAAGTTCAATTGCCAATTGAGTGGGCTCGCCCTTCTTGGTGGAAATCAAGCCGATCATTTCGTGCTCTAAATCATTAAAATCAAGAAAAGATTTTTCCCGTTTCATAGATTTGTGGAGTCTCTCTGTCTGGCGTACGAGCTGTTTAAGAACCTGAATCCTTGGACTGCATTTTATGATTTTTTCAATATTTTCACTATTGGCGGCATTAACAAGTTCTGCCATTTCTTTAAGATTTTTAGAGATAATCTCTTTTCGTATAGATTCAAGAGTATAAATGATGTCATCGTCTATTCCGGACTTGCCATAAAATCTTGGTATGGAAAAATTATTTACACTTTCAGCGAGTTCTGAATACGATGCCGATTTATTAAGAACCAAGCTGAATAAGGAGCTGAATTCGGCATACATATCCGTATAATATATATGGCATTTATGGTCATGTGGAACAGTGCCATCTATAAGTGTCATAGCGGTGTCAAGACTCTCTTTTATTTCTTTAGAGAGGTCGTAACAAATGTCAAGTAAAAGTTTTTCCCATACTGTCCCTTCAACAGAATTGGCTTTAACAACTTTTTTGTATTGGTCTGCCGCTGTTTTTAGCCATTTTTCAGGATAGGCAAGGCTTTGGACAAATTCGTAAAGCTTTAAAACTGTTCCTCTAAGATTATCGTCGGTCTTAATTCCTCCGTAACCTACTGTCAGGTCGCGAAAGGCATCTTTTTTCTCTATTCTTTTGTAATAGCCCTCAAGCACAGCGTCTAACGCTTGATTTTTCAGTAGCTTATTCTCTGTGTCATCTATAAGAGAAAAATCGGGCGGAATTGCAGTTTTGTGTATGTTATTTTGTATAATTGCCATACAAAAAGCATGAATGGTAGAAATGTGAGCAGAGTGAATTAACATTCCCTGTCGACGTAAATATTCATTGTCAGGATTTTCTTTAATTTGTTTAGCAATAGCGTCTGCGATTTTACGTTTCATCTCAGCAGCCGCCGCCTCGGTGTATGTGAGAATAAGAAGTCTGTCAATGGGTGACGGATTTTCTGCATCACAAACGCGCCTGATTATACGCTCAACAAGAACAGCAGTCTTTCCGCTGCCTGCCGCCGCTGCAACCAGGATATTAGAGCCTCTTGCATTTATGGCTTGTAACTGTTCCGGAGTCCAATTAACTGACATAATACCCTCCTTAAAAACTATTCTCTTATCTGACCTTCGCCCATTATGATATATTTTGTGCTTGTAAGTTCAGATAGCCCCATGGGCCCACGTGCATGAATCTTCTGGGTACTGATACCGATTTCTGCACCGAACCCAAATTCAAAGCCGTCTGTAAATCTTGTAGATGCATTAACATAAACTGCCGCTGCGTCAACTTCATCAAGGAACTTCTGTGACGAGTCATAGTCCTTTGTAATAATTGCCTCGCTGTGCTTACTGTTGTATTTGTTTATGTGGGAGATTGCCTCCTCGAGGCTGTCCACTATTTTAACACCTATCTTAAGGTCGAGATACTCTTCTGCCCAATCATCTTCTGTTGCAGGGATTGCATCGGGAAAGAGGGAGCAGACACGGCTGTCACCAATAATTTCTACGTTTCTCGTTTGTAATTCCTTAAGGATAACAGGTAAAAATTCGCCTGCAACGGACTTGTGTACAAGAAGTTTTTCCTCTGCGTTACAAACAGACGGACGCTGTGTTTTAGCGTTGATTACAATGTTTTTTGCCATTTCAAGGTCCGCGGTTTCATCAACGTATACATGACAGTTACCTGTGCCTGTTTCTATGGCGGGAACAGTTGCATTTTCCACAACTGTTTTAATAAGTCCTGCACTACCTCTTGGAATAATTACATCAAGATATTCATTAAGGCGCATAAGTGCGGTCGCACTTTCCCTGGAGGTGTTCTCAACAAGGTTGATACTGCCCTCGGGTAAACCATTTTTATAAGCGGCATCTTGCATAACTTTTACGATTGCACGGTTGGAAAATGCCGCTGCCTTACCTCCGCGGAGTATTACCGCGTTTCCTGATTTAACACAAAGCCCTGCCGCATCTGCAGTAACATTGGGGCGCGCCTCGTATATTATTCCTATAACTCCGAGAGGAACACGTACTTTGCCGATTTTTAAACCGTTAGGGCGTTTTACACGGCTTATCATTTCCCCAATAGGGTCAGGAAGAGATGCAATTTGTCTTAGTCCCTCTGCCATGGCATCTATTCTGGACTTATTGAGCATCAGGCGGTCAAGCAGACCGTCATTCATTCCGTCTGCCTTTCCATTTTCCATATCAATAGAGTTTTCACTTATAATAAAATCTGCGTTTTCTATTAAGGCATCTGCCATGGCAAGAAGAGCCCCATTCTTAACCGAGGTAGATAAAGTGCCCAGTTTATATGATGCTTCCTTTGCTAATTTTCCTTTTATATTCAGTTCTTCCTGAGGTGTCATAGTATCAACTCCTTAAGATTAGTTCTATGGCTTGATTCTAACATAATTTTATGATATAATCAAGTGATAATTGGAAAGAACAGGAGTAAAAATTATGTTGTTTGATACTCATGCGCATTTTGACGATGAGCAATTCGATAAAGACAGAC
Organism: Ructibacterium sp.; assembly: GCA_045542095.1. Lineage (GTDB taxonomy): Bacteria > Bacillota > Clostridia > Monoglobales > Monoglobaceae > Ructibacterium. The sequence goes on along the minus strand of JAZQKJ010000041.1, from coordinate 47,894 downwards.
AAAATGTGATAGAAAGTCTTAAAAACTTCAATGTGAGATATGTTACAAACGTTGGGGCTGATATAGAAACATCAAGGAAAGCGGTAGAGATTGCCAATAACTACGATTTTGCATATGCCACCGCAGGTATTCATCCAGGCTCTGTTGATGAGGTGGAGGAATCCGATGTTGAAATTATAAAAGATATTGCTGTGAATAATTCAAAGGTCAGGGCTATAGGCGAAATCGGACTTGACTATCACTATGACGGGTGTGACCCCATCAGACAGAAACTATTCTTTAAAAAGCAGTTGGAGCTTGCCAAAGACCTGAATATGCCAGTGGTTATTCACGACAGGGATTCAAAAGGTGAGTGTATAAAAATTCTTAAGGAGATGAATGTTTCAAACGGAGTTATGCACTGCTTCTCAGGAAGCAAGGAAACAGCGGAAGAACTTATAAAAATGGGATTTATGATTTCATTTACTGGAGTTCTGACTTTTAAAAATGCGCGGCGTGCTGTTGAAGCCTGCAGGGCGATACCTCTTGAGCGATTAATGATAGAAACTGATTGTCCATATATGGCGCCGGAGCCTCATCGGGGAGAGCGGAATTTCAGCGGATATGTGGAATTTGTAGCTAGAAAAATGGCTGAAATAAAAGGGGTTTCTTATGAGGAGATTGCAAGAATTACCACGGAGAACGGATTGAGATTTTACGGAATAGAAAAAAATTGAAAATATTAAAAAAATTCGTCGGTTTTACTTGTGTTTATCAGAGAAATGTGTTATCATATATAAATTAAGACTAAAAATTGGCGGATTGTGTTCTGCTGAAAGTTTTTGCATCCCGTTTGCCCACGGACGGGAATCATTGCAAGATATAACCTGTGGGCAGAAAGGCTATGAAAGTACTATGAAAGAAAAATTGGCCGCCATCCAGGTTGCTGCGGTTTCTGCTCTTGAAAACGCGAAACAGAAGGCTGAACTGGAGGAGCTTAGAATTCAATACCTCGGTAAAAAGGGTGAGCTTACTGCTATTATGAAAGGCATGGGACAACTCTCTGCAGAGGAACGTCCTGTTGTGGGACAGCTTGCCAATGAAGTGAGAGGCAAGATTGAAAAGCTTATAGAAGAGAAAATGACGGCTTTGGAAGCAGAGGCTGCAAATGCCAAAATCAAGGCTGAAACAATAGATGTTACAATGCCGGGACGCACCGTAAAGAGAGGTAAGAAGCATCCTCTTACAACAGTTTTGGATGACCTTAAAGATATATTTATCGGCATGGGCTTTACTATTGCAGAGGGACCCGAGGTTGAGCTTGACTATTATAACTTTGAGGCACTCAATATTCCTAAAGACCATCCTGCAAGAGATACACAGGACACATTCTACATAGATGAAAATGTTGTTCTTCGCTCCCAGACATCACCTGTTCAGGTTCGTGTTATGGAAAATCAGAAACCGCCTATTCGTATTATTGCACCGGGTAAGGTTTTCAGAAGCGACGCAGTTGATGCAACTCATTCACCTGTTTTTCATCAGGTCGAGGGATTGGTTATTGATAAGGGAATTACAATGGCTGACCTTAAGGGAACATTGGAAGTTTTTGTTAAGAAGCTTTACGGTGAAGAAACAAGACTTCGTTTCCGTCCTCATCATTTCCCGTTTACAGAGCCAAGTGCCGAGCTTGATATTTCATGCTTTAACTGTGGCGGCGAGGGCTGTCGTATCTGTAAGGGCGAGGGCTGGATTGAAATTTTAGGATGCGGTATGGTTCATCCTAGAGTTCTGAAAAACTGCGGAATTGACCCTGAAGTATATTCGGGATTTGCATTCGGTATCGGTCTGGAGCGTACAACCATGTTCCGTTATGGTATTGATGACCTCCGTATGTATTTTGAGAACGATGTAAGATTCTTGGAGCAGTTTTAGGAAAGGGTGAGAAGAGATGAATTTACCATTATCATGGCTTAAAGATTATATGAATACCGATGGTATTGACGAAAAAACCTACGCGCATGAGATGACCATGTCGGGCTCTATTGTTGAGGGAATCGACAATCCTGCAGGCGAGATTAAGAATGTTGTTGTAGGCAGAGTTTTACAGATAGAAAAGCATCCTGATGCAGAAAAGCTGATTGTGTGCCAGATGGATTTGGGCGAAGCGGAGCCTGTTCAAATTGTAACAGGTGCACCTAATGTCTTTGAGGGGGCTCTTATTCCTGTTGCAAAGCATAAGAGCACACTGCCCGGTGGTGTTAAAATTACCAAGGGTAAGCTCCGCGGTGTTATGAGTTGCGGAATGATGTGCTCAACTGACGAACTTGGTATATCGGATGAGCGTGCTACAGGCGTTCTTATTTTGCCGGAGGGTACACCTGTGGGAGCAGATATTGTGGATGTTCTCGGCCTTAACGAAAGCGTTGCAGAGTTTGAGATAACCTCAAACCGTCCTGATTGTATGAGTATTATCGGTCTTGCAAGAGAAAGTGCAGCAACATTTAACAGACCATTCAATATTCCGGAGATTATTGTTCCTGAAAATGACGAAGATGTAAACACTTATGCAAGCGTTGAGATTGAAAATCCCGAGCTTTGTTCAAGGTTTGTGGGACGTGTTGTGAAAAATGTTAAGATAGGTCCGTCTCCTGAATGGATGCAAAGACGTCTTAAGGCATGCGGAATTCGCGCAATAAATAACGTAGTTGATATAACAAACTATATTATGCTTGAATATGGTCAGCCAATGCATTCTTATGACCTTGACAATGTTGAGGGGCACAAGATTATTGTTCGTAATGCCATAGAGGGCGAACAGCTTGAAACACTTGATGACCAGCCAAGAACGCTTTCTTCATCAATGATTGCGATAAGCGATGCAAAGGGAGCTATCGGTGTTGCAGGTGTTATGGGTGGAGCAAGCTCAGAGGTTTCTGACAATACCACGACAATTCTTTTTGAGGCGGCAAACTTTAATGCAGTAGCTGTCCGCAGAGGTGCAAAGGCGCTGGGAATGAGAACAGAAGCATCTGCACTTTTCGAAAAGGGACTTGATCCTGAAAACTGTGTTCCTGCAATTAACCGTGCTTGTCAGCTTATGGCAGAGTTTGGAGCGGGTGAAGTAGTGGGCGGAATGATAGATTTATACCCTGTTAAAAAGGAACAGACAGTTCTGCCTTTTGAACCTGAAAAAATGAATGCGTTTTTAGGAATGGAAATTTCAGAAAAGGAAATGATAGATATACTCTCCCGTCTTGAATTTGAAGTTAAGGACGGCAAGGTATATGTTCCTACATTCAGAGCAGATATAGAGGGAAGAGCAGATATAGCAGAAGAAGTTGCACGTATTTACGGATACGACAACATTCCTACAACAATGATGCAGGGCAGAGTTGTTGCAGGCGGAAAGAACAAGAAGCAGAAACTTGAAGATGTAATACGTGACTCTCTCACAGCATCGGGACTTTATGAGGCTATGACATATTCCTTCATTGACCCTAAAGAAAACGATATGGTTTTAATTCCTGAGGGGGATAAGAGAAGAAATATGGTTACAATATCCAATCCTTTAGGTGAGGAAAACAGCGTTATGCGTACATCGATGCTTTCATCTATTATGAAATCATTGAAGATTAACTACACAAGACGTAATACTGATGTTGGAATATTTGAGATAGGAACTGTATACATTCCAGAGGGTGATGTTCTTCCTAAGGAAACACAAATTGTTGCGACAGGTATGTATGGCAACTGTGATTTCTATGACATTAAGGGAATAACAGAGCAACTTATTTATGATATAGGTGCTTCAAAGCTTGAGTTTGTACCGGAAACAAGTGACCCGTCATTCCATCCGGGACGTTGCGCAAAGGTGTTTGCAGAGGGTAAAGAAGTTGGTGTAATTGGTCAGATTCATCCTGAGGTTGCAAAGAACTTTAAGGTTGGCGAGGAAGTTTATTCAATGATGCTTGATTTTGAAGTACTTCTTTCCATGTACACAACTGACAGGCAGTACCGTTCACTTCCTAAGTTCCCGGCAACAAGCCGTGATATTGCACTTATTCTTGATAAGGATATTAATGTGGGAAGCATTGAAAAGATTATCAAAGGTCAAAACAGTGCAATCTTAGAAAACTATAAGCTCTTTGACGTATATGAAGGTGAGCAGGTAGAGGCTGGCAAGAAGAGTGTTGCTTATTCAATTACCTTTAGGGCAGAGGACAGAACACTTACCGATGCAGAGGTAAACGAAGCTATGGATAAGATATTAAAACAGCTTTCCGAAAAGCTTAATGCGGAGCTTAGATAATTAACATGAAGTAAATATTGTAGGGGAGGGGCTTGCTCCTCCCGCAAGCGTGACCATAAAATTTATGAGAGGATGGTAGAAATGGAAAATAGAAATATGTCCGACACCATGAAGTTTAATGTTAAAGCTGAAAGTCCTATGAAACCAAGAGAAATTTTACTTGCGGTAAATGAGGCACTTGAAGAGAAAGGCTATAATCCTACCAACCAGATTGTTGGATACATCCTGTCAGGCGACCCTTCGTATATTACATCTTATAATGGCGCCAGAAATCTTATAAGAAAACTGGAACGAGATGAAATATTAGAGGAATTAGTAGATTTTTATGTAAAGCATAAGGATGAATAAAAATTAAAAAACATAATTTTAAAAGGAGGAGTATAACTATGTCCAATAATGATGACAAGGCCATGATGATTTTGGAGCTTTTACATAAAGACTGCAGAAGTTCCATAGAAGAAATTTCCACAATGCTTAATATATCGGTGGAGGAAGTCGCGGGAATTATAGACGAGCTGGAATCAAATAATGTTATTTTAGGCTATGGCGCCCGTATAAATTGGGACGAAGCCAATGGAAGTGACGTTGTTACAGCGTACATAGAGCTTAAGGTTACTCCTCAGAGGGACCTTGGCTATGACCGTATAGCAGAGAGAATTTACCAGTATCCTGAAGTTAAGGCTATAAATCTTATGAGCGGAAGCTATGATTTTGGCATCACAGTTGAGGGAAGAAATATCCGCGAGGTCGCTCAATTTGTTTCCGACCATTTAGCTCCAATGGAGTCGGTTATGGGAACAGCTACACACTTTGTTCTAAAACGTTATAAATATGACGGTGTAATCTGTGCTAGGCCTGCTAAAGACGAAAGAGAGGTTATATCCTTATGAGTATAGATATGCAGGCAAGACTTAATTCCGTGGTGCGGAACATTCCGCCCTCGGGAATAAGAAAGTTTTTTGATATTGTTGCAGAGATGGAGGACGCTATTTCCCTTGGCGTTGGTGAGCCTGACTTTGTAACACCCTGGCATATACGTGATGAGGGGATTTATTCTCTTGAAAAGGGCAGAACCTATTATACTTCCAATTCAGGACTTAAAGAACTCAGAACAGAAATATGCAATTATTTAGACAGGCGTTTTGATTTAAAGTATGATCCACTTTCACAGGTGGTAGTTACAGTTGGCGGAAGTGAGGCTATTGATCTGTTTATCCGTTCTGTAATAGAGCCGGGGGACGAGGTTCTCATACCTGACCCCAGTTTTGTGTGTTATAGTCCTATTACCGCCCTGGCAGGCGGTGTACCGGTGCCGGTTGTAACAAAGGCTGAAAATGATTTTAGACTTACCCCTGAAGAACTTAAAGCGGCTATTACACCAAAAACAAAGGTTTTGGTATTACCATTCCCCAACAACCCCACAGGTGCGGTTATGAGAATGGAACATCTAAAGGCTATTGCAGAGGTTCTTGACGGAACGGATATTTTAGTCCTTGCTGACGAAATATATGCTGAGCTTACTTATGGCGATGAACGTCATGTTTCTTTTGCATCAATACCTGAAATGTACGAGAGAACTGTTATAGTCAGCGGTTTTTCAAAGGCGTATGCAATGACAGGTTGGCGTTTGGGTTATGCCTGTGGTCATCCGGATTTAATCCGAGCCATGACAAAAGTGCATCAGTTTGCCATTATGTCGGCACCTACTCTTGCGCAATATGCGGCAATCGAGGCTCTTAAAAACGGAGATAAAGATATTGCAGATATGAAAGCGGAGTATGACAGAAGAAGAAATATTATTGTTAAAGGCTTTAACGATATGGGGCTTGAATGTTTTAATCCTGAGGGTGCTTTCTACGCTTTCCCATGTATAAAGAGTACGGGGCTTGATTCAAATACATTTTGTGAAAAACTTCTTGAAGCAAAGAAAGTGGCTGTTGTACCGGGGAATGCTTTTGGAAATAGCGGAGAGGGTTTTGTAAGATGCTCTTATGCATATTCAGTTAAGAAAATAACTGCTGCCCTTGAACTTATAGAGGATTTTGTTAAGCACAGATAGTTTTTATTGACAAAAATAAAACAGTGTTGTAAAATATATAAAAATTTGTTTTTTTAGGAGGAAGTAAAAATGAAAAAGTTAATTGCATTAACACTTGTATTTGCGCTTGCAATTTGTTGCCTGGTAGGCTGCGGAGCTGTTGATCAGGCTGCAACAGACGGGGATGCTGCTAAAGTTATCGCATCTGCTGATGATCTTCCAGGTGCAAAAATCGGCGTACAGATGGGTACAACAGGCGATATCTATGCTTCAGACTACGAAGCAGAGGGTTCAACAATTGAGCGTTTCTCAAAGGGTGCTGACGCTGTTATCGCATTAAACAGCGGTAAGATTGATTGCGTAATTATCGACAGTGAGCCTGCTAAAGCTTTTGTTGCGAAGAATGAGGGCCTTAAGATTTTAGAAGAGCCTTTCGAAATCGAAAACTATGCAATCGCTGTATCGAAGGATAAGCCTGAACTTACAAAGGCTATAAATGAAGCTTTAGCTAAGCTCAAGGCAGACGGAACCCTTGATGCAATCGTTGCAAACTATATTGGTGATGACACAGGCAAACAGCCTTATGTTTCACCCGAGGGTACAGATCGCTCAAAGGGCAAGCTTGTTATGGCAACAAATGCTGCTTTCCCTCCATATGAATTTATAGAGAACGAGAAAATCGTTGGTATAGATGCAGATATGGCACAGGCAGTATGTGATATCTTAGGCTATGAACTTGAAATTTCTGACATGGAATTTGACAGTATCATCACAGCAGTACAGTCTGGCAAAGCTGATATCGGTGTTGCAGGTATGACTGTTACAGAGGAAAGACTTAAGAATATTGACTTTACAGAACCATATACAACAGCTACACAGGTTATTATTGTTAAAGAGTAATATTTAATTACAGGCGGCTCACGGTTTATGCCGTGAGCCGTTTTTACGCTATGGAAAGGAATGGGGATTTTCCCTTGTGACTGATTATGACACATATTACGGTTTGGTTTACAAACTTTTACAATGATTTTGTTGAATCTCTTGTTGATAACTTCATCATGGAAAACAGGTGGAAGATGATACTCAATGGACTTTTAACAACATTAGAGATAACATTTTTTGCAATTCTTATTGGTTTTGTTCTTGGCTTTGTTATTGCTATAATCCGTTCTACAAGTGACAGAACCGGTAAAATGAAGTTTTTCAATGGAGTATGTAAGGTTTATCTTACAGTATTCAGAGGAACGCCTGTTACTGTTCAGCTAATGATAATATATTTTGTTATTTTTGCTTCCCTTGATAATAAGGTTTTAGCGGCAGTAATTGCATTTGGACTTAATTCGGCAGCATACGTTGCGGAAATTGTACGTTCCGGTATTATGTCTATTGATATTGGTCAGACAGAGGCGGGAAGAAGTTTAGGTTTCAGCTACGCAAAAACAATGATTTATTTTGTAATTCCACAGGCATTTAAAAATGTTCTGCCGGCTCTTGCCAATGAGTTTATTGTACTTCTTAAAGAAACTTCTATCTGCCCAATCATCGGTCTTGCTGACCTTACCTATGCAGGAAACCTTATCAGAAGCCGTACATACGAGGCGTTTTTGCCACTTATAGCAGTTGCTATAATTTATCTTGTGATGGTTATTATACTTTCATATCTTGTAAGCTTGCTGGAGAGGAGGCTGAGAAACAGTGACCACTAATATAAATTCTGAAAATATTATAGAAGTAAAGAATATAAGTAAGGTTTTTGGGGGTAAAATTCACGCTTTAAACGGCGTCAGCCTTGATATAAAAAAAGGTGAGAAGATCGCAATAATTGGTCCCTCCGGAAGCGGAAAAAGTACATTTTTAAGATGTCTTAATATGCTTGAAGAACCAACTGACGGCGAGATTTACGTAAACGGTCAGAATATTATGGATAAAAAATGTAATTTAGATGCTGTAAGGCAGAAAATGGGCATGGTTTTTCAGCAGTTCAATTTGTTCCCGCATTTGACCGTTATGAGAAATATTACAATTGCTCCCATGAAGCTAAAGAAGATGAATAAAGCTGATGCAGAGCAAAAAGCGGAAGAACTTTTAAAGAGAGTGGGTCTTTTAGAGAAAGCAAAAGCATATCCGTCACAGTTATCAGGTGGACAGAAACAAAGAATAGCAATAGCACGTGCTCTTGCTATGGAGCCTGATGTTATGCTCTTTGATGAACCAACCTCTGCTCTTGACCCTGAAATGGTTGGAGAAGTTCTCGATGTTATGACAGACCTTGCCAACGCAGGAATGACCATGGCAGTGGTTACTCACGAGATGGGCTTTGCCCGTGAGGTTGCGGACAGAGTACTGTTTATGGACGAGGGAAAGATAATAGAAGAGGGAACTCCCGAACAGATTTTCTCAAATCCACAAAACCAAAGAACACAGGACTTTTTAAGAAAAGTATTATAAAAAAATAAGGCGGTGGTTGATACCACTGCCTTTGTTTGTTGTTACATACGGCTGTCGCCTGTTGCATAGTCAATTGTAATTGATGGCTGAACATTATAACAGAATACACAGAAAGAAATTCCTGCACCATTATCTTCAATAGAGTATGCCTCCATTAAAACCCCGTCAGCTACAAGGTTATTTTTGGTAAATACAGGTGTTGAGCGGTACATAACGCTATTGCCTGTGTTGTCAATGTAGTCATCTACCATATTTTCAAAAGGCAACATTCCGTCAACATTTAGGTATCTGGTTCCTGTGATAAGATTGCGGTTGTTGGCGTTTTCGCCTGTTAGCTGAAAACCTATAAGATGACACCTGTTATAAAGATAACCTCCGGGGACTGAATCGTATGATTTGTTAATCCACCCTGTTGGCTTTACAGAACTGATACTTTTACGTTCCTCTGTGGGCATAAGACTTGTATCAATTGATGCAAAACACACATCGCATCTGCCAAGGTTGTCAAGGGTGCTATAATATTCGAAGGCTCCGTCTATTATTTCGTAATCCTTAAAGAAAGGCTGATTATTATTTACAACCACGTAGGGATTTCCCGAATAAGACGGCAACGCTTTCATTAAAGCATCATATTCCTCTTTGGTAAAGGTATCCCTTATAAGGGTTACAGTTTTTGATGAATCGTTCCATGCGACGCCAAGATTAAACCCCTCTGCAATAAATCGTATGGGTAGCATGGTCCTGTCATTTATTATGGCAGGTGGGGTGTCCAATGTATGAGTATCGCCGTTTAAATATGCAATATAGCTGTTGATGCCAAGTTTAATAGTATCATCAGCCATGGTGAGTATAACAGTTTGAGTGCTGTCATCCCAATCTACACTGCCACCAAATGCTTCAATAATTGAACGTATGGGGACAAGGGTTCTGCCATCTTTAATAACAGGCTTTGTATCCCTGCCTGAATCAATTTCAGTACTTTCACCGTTTATTTTCATTATTGGGTTGCCGATTTGCAGACTTGCCACAACATCGGGTGAATATGAATTCACAATATAGGAAGAGAAAATAAGACCGCTAATTATGGCTATTAATAAAGATACTTTCAAGAAATTTTTCATTTGTAACACCTCGATTAATTTCGGTTATAGAAAATTGCTAAAGAGCAGTGTCATAAGCATTCCCGGAATGCCCAGAATACCTGCGGTCATGGCATTTAAAGGGTTGATTGCAATATGTAGATTAAAAAATTGCCCTGCCATATTAAAGATGAATAATGCAAGTCCGCCTAAAAGTGTGCTGAATGATAAACGGATTAACCATTTAATAGGTTTAATAAATATCCAGCAAAAGAGATAGAGAATAAAAATTCCTGCAACATATATAAAAACTGTTCCTAAATCAAAAACCATTTAAAATACCCCCTTTGTCTTATAAAATATTTATTAGACAAGCAGGGGGATTATGCTAAAATTAAGAAAAAATTTCCATAATGTCGTCTTCGGTCTTCCTGAATATTTGTGTTCTGTGAATATCCCAATCGTCAATAATAACGGACTTTAAGTAGTTTCCAATAGCAGAAGAGAGAAGCTCTGGCTTTAGATTTCTTTCGCCTCCGGCATCTACTGTAACATTCAGAGAAAAATCCTTTTCAGTTACTTCGGATATTTCCCATGAGCGAATATAATCCTGCAGATTTACTGCTTTCTCACCTTTCTTTTTTGTCTTTTTCATAACAGCAATTTCAGGCTCATTAAAGAAATTTATAATTTCATTTTTGTCAACTGTGCCGTCGGTAAAAGCTTTCATTATGTACGAAGCAGAAACTATATCGGATGCCTTGAATACAGGCTCTTCGACATTTAAAACCTTTATGTCCATAGGTAAGTTTTCACTTAATTTTTCAAAAATTTCCTTATCGCTTACATTGTCCTCAAATTGAATATCCACAGTTTCACATTGACTTGTAACCCCTATGGGAAGAGGTAGAGAAAATGTCATTTTCTGATGGGGATTAAAGCCCTGTGAGTACACAACAGGCAGACCGCTTCTCTGGATTGCTCTTGTAAAGCATCTCAAAAGGTCAAGGTGGGAAATGTATTTTCCCATGCCTGTTTTAGAAAAGGTAACCCGTCTTTTACTCAAAACAAACACCTCCCCCGAATTGTGCGGCACCGCAACCCATACAACTCTCCCTGCAGGATGGGGTTGTAATGCCCTGATATGCACGCTCGTGCTCTTTTATAAGGAAGTCCTTGCTGACGCCGATATCGGCATAATCCCAAGGCAGAATTTCATCGTGGGACATGGCTCTGTGAGCGTAAAATGCAGGGTCTATTCCATTAAGTCGGAAAGCTTCCATCCATTTATCATAGTCAAAAAAGTCTGACCATCCGTCGAATTTACAGCCCAGTTTATGAGCGGTAATTAAAACTTCTCCAAGACGTCTGTCGCCCTTTGCGAAAACCTCTTCAAGAAAACTAATATCGCTTGAATGCCAGTTGTATACAATCTTTTTGTTGGTTATAGAGGAATTGAGCATACGAGCCTTATCCTCCATATCCTTTATTTTGTTTTGGGGCTCCCATTGGAAAGGAGTAAAAGGCTTTGGCACAAAGAAAGATGTGCTGACTGTAACTGAAACACTTCTGCCCTTTCTCTCTTCTTTGGGGATTTCATAGAATGCATCAATGACCTTTTGTGCAAGCTCGCCTATTCCTAAAACATCTTCTGTGGTTTCTGTTGGCAGACCCAGCATGAAATAAAGTTTAATTCTATTATACCCACCACTGAAAGCAATTTTAGCAGTTCGTATTAAATCTTCTTCAAGAACATTCTTGTTTATAACATCACGAAGCCTTTGCGTACCTGCCTCAGGGGCAAAGGTAAGACCGCTCTTTTTAACCTTTTGGACTTTTTCCATAAGTTCCATGGAGAAGTTATCGACACGGAGTGACGGAAGTGAAAGGTTTATACGTTTATCCACAGTTAATGCAAGAAGTCCGTCGGTCAGTTCAAAGAGTTTAGTATAGTCGCTTGTGCTAAGAGAGGAAAGTGACATTTCCTCGTAACCTGTTGCCTTTATGGAATTTTCGGCAACCGCTAAAAGCTTTTCTGTTGAACGTTCACGGACCGGTCGGTAAATATATCCTGCCTGACAGAAACGGCAACCGCGAATGCAACCGCGGAAAAGCTCAAGCATAATTCGGTCGTGAACTATATCCATAAAAGGAACAATAAGCTTTTCGGGGATATAAGTGTTGTCCATATCCTTGATAATGCGTTTTTTAACCTGTTTTGGGATACCGTCGCGGTTAGGTTCAAAGGATTTTATGGTATTGTCCTCGTTATATGTAACATCATAAAAAGATGGTACATAAACCCCTTGGATTTTTGCGATTTCAACAAGGTATTCCTCTCTGGATTTTCCGCTGTTTCTCCAGGTTTTATAGACATCCATAACCTCGCTGTTAACCTCTTCACCCTCTCCTAATATGAAGAAGTCTACCAGGTCGGAAAGGGGCTCTGCATGGTAGGCGCATGGTCCACCGCAACATACAAAGGGGTCATCTAAGGAACGCTCGGCAGTTCGCAAAGGGATATTTGCAAGGTGAAGCATATTTACTATATTTGAATAGCTCATTTCATATTGCAGGGTAAATGCAACAATGTCAAATTCGCCTACAGGCTTTGCACTTTCCATTGACAAAAGAGGGATACCCTCTTTTGTCATTTCCTGTTCCATATCATCCCATGGGGCGAAAACACGTTCGCATACCACATCGTCACGGTTGTTTAGCATATGATATAGAATTTTCATGCCAAGGTGGGACATTCCCACCTCATAAACATCTGGAAAACAAAATGCGACACTCATAATATCGGGTGTCCATTCTTTATGAATACTGTTGAATTCATTTCCTATATATCTTGCGGGTTTTTGAACCCTTTTGAGGCATTTTTCAAGTTTTGCGCGATACATTTTTATCCTCCGAAAGAAAGTTTATACTTAATATAATACATCAGTTATATAAAAGTTGCAAGCATAAATCTTTATATTCTTAAGTAAAATGTGTAAAAAGGGAGGTTTAAGAACAAATGAATGAAGTGTATACAGGAAAAAGGACTTCGTACAGAAGAAAAAAGAAAAACTATGTTGTAAGAAAAATGGGAAAGCATTTTTTAAAACAGCTCTCTGCTGTGTTGGTGTGTACGGCTCTGGTATTTGGGATGAGGGTATTGCCTGTTACCAAGCTGAATGAATACTCATCGGCGTTGGGACGAGCGGTAAGACATGAAACGAATATGGAGATGTTTGCAGACTTCTATGAAAACATAAAAGATGTACTTGGAATAAACGAGGAATCTGCAACAAATGGCACAGATCAAGAGTATTGAGATGAAAGGTGTAGTTCCCATAGGGAAAAGAATTGAAATACATATTCTGTTACCGGTTCTAATTGCGGTAAGTATCTTTGGTGGGTACTTTACGTTGTTTTCGCTTAGTTGGTTTTTTGCAATCCTACACGAATTCGCTCATATACTCGTTGGGAGAATGCTTAAAATCAAGATATGCAAAGTAACTTTTCAACCTTTTGGAATTTGTGCAAAGCTTAAAGAATCAATTGTAAAATCTCCCGTCAGGGAGATAGTAATGGCTTTTGCAGGACCAATTTTAAGCTTTATTTTATGGGGTATATTTGCAGGTATATACAGATGGTATCCCATAGAAATAATCGGGTATTGCTCCCTGCTTAATCTGTCACTTTTCTTGATAAATTTGCTTCCGTGTCTTCCTCTTGACGGCGGAAGAATTCTTCGTGCGATACTAACTCTTGGGTCCAATGCGGTGACGGCATGGAGAATTGTGACCAAGCTGAGTTTTGTGATTGTAACTATGCTTTTGAGTGTATCCGCATGGTTTTTGATAATGCAGAAATTCAATTTCTCTTTTTTAATGATAGGAGCATTTTTGTTAGGAAACCTCACTGTTGAACAGCGAAATATATCTGTTAGTGCCCTACGCGAGATATTGCATAACGGGCAGAAGCTAGACAGGGATGATTTAAACGGAACATGTATAATGACAGCCTATACATCCACTCCTGCAAGGAGGATTTTGCACAGACTGTCATATCACAAATACCATATTGTAAAAGTTATAAATGATAAAAATGAAGTTATAAAAACTGTCACTGAAAGTCAGATTTTAAACGCCTTACTAAATAAAGGAATACGAATAAAAATGGGCGAGGTTTAAATCTCAATTATAGGATTTTTCTCAGATTGTTTATATAGTATAAATTTACTGCCGATTACCTGAACAACCTGGGCACCGGATTTTTCGGCGGCATCCTCGGCGGCTTCTCTTGTGCCGAGAAGAGAATTTTCAAGAACGTGAACCTTTATAAGCTCGTTTGCTTTCAATGCATCATTGAATTGTTTAATGGTGTTTTCGGTGATGCCGTCCTTCCCTATCTGATAGAGTGCAGGAATAGAATTTGCAAGAGAACGAAGTTTTGCACGTTGTTTACTTGTAAGCATAGGTACCACTCCTTTCAATAGCACAGTATAACAGAAATATTTATAAAATACAATATAAAATTTAATCAAGGAGGAAATTAAATGGAAGAAATAAAGAGACACTCTATTACTATGGAAAACAGAGAGAAGATTACAATTACTGAGGTTGAGGATGTTGAAAGTTTTGATGAGGGAAAGGTGGTTGTAGTATCATCTATGGGCGCTATTACAATTGAGGGGAGCGATTTTAAGATAAATAAGCTGAATGTTGATGATGGGCAGCTGGTCATTGAGGGGATTGTTGATGAAATAAAGTACAGCGAAATCAGACGGCGTGAAGAAAGCGGTGGCTTTTTTGCAAGTCTGTTCAGGTAGCAGGAGAGGAATATGGACAAAACTTTTGATGCAGGAGCAGGATATTTTTTATGGTCATTGTTTGCAGGGGTTATTCTTGCATTTGTGTATGATATTTTACGTGTAACCCGAAGAATAAAAAGGACATCTGATAGGTCGGTTAATTTTGAGGATATTTTATATGTGCTTTTTGCAGGGACGCTGATATTGTTCACGGCTTTTTATAAAAACAATGGTCAATTACGGTGGCAAGGGTTTATCGGAACTTTTATGGGGTTTTTTGCGTATTGTACCATGTTTAAAAACAATATGGTAAACTTAATAGTTGCTACTTGGGAAGGACTTGTAAAGGCGATACTTATACTTATAAGAATATTATTATTCCCCGTAAGGATTATATACAAAATTATTAAAAAACCTTTTGCAGTAGTTTGCTGGCACACAGGCAGGGAAATCGGAAAAATAAAGATGATTTTTAAAACGTGGAAAACCAAGCGAAAAATCCGCAGAAAGTGTTATAAAACTAAAAGGGAAAAATGCTCTGAAACAAGGGAAGAAAAAGGGAAAAACCAATGTGCTAAAAATTAAATTTTTCATTGACAAAATAAGGGGTATGGGATATAATTGTTACTATATAAGTAAAAGTGGGGTGTGACTGTCATGGGAAGAGTATCAAGGAATAAAAAGATTCGTCCTGTGAAGGAAAGCACCCGAAGCAAAGAAGCAAGAAAAAGAAAGTTGGACAAGAAACGCCTTGGTATTGTAATAGCGGTTACTGCCTTTGCTTTGTATTTTATATATATTATGATTTGGCAACAGGTAATGATTTCAAGAAAGAACGGAGAAATTAAGGCGCTGGAAGAGAAAATTGATAACGCAAATCAGCAAACGGAGATTTTGCAGAAAGAGCTTGACAACCTTGACGATCCTGCTTATCTCGAGAAGATTGCAAGGGAAAGACTTGGCCTTGTAAGACCTAACGAGAGAGTTTTTGTGGATGCAAATAAAGATGAGTAAATTCAATATATACAACTACATATGAGGGAGCGCCCTCGGGGAAGGATTATTAAAGAATATGCAAATTGAAATTGGAGCAATACTTGAAGGAAAAATTACGGGAATTGCTGCGTTTGGAGCCTTTGTGGAGTTAGAAGGCGGAAAGACCGGACTTGTACATATTTCGGAAATAGCGTCGGAGTATGTAAATGACATTAGTCAGTACCTTAAAGAAGGTCAGATTGTTAAGGTTAAGGTTATTGGTGTAGATAAGGGTAAGATAAGCCTTTCTATAAAGCAGGCAGAGGAAGGTGGAGAAAAGAAATCAGAGAAAAAGGCATCAAAAACTAAAAAACAGGAGCGCCGCGGTGAGCCTGCAAGAGACCCCAAAAGTCCCCCTGAAGAGTTTGAATTTGTTCGTAAGAAAGATATGTCATTTGATGATATGCTTCAGAAATTCAAACAGGACAGCGATGAGAAGTTTCAGGATTTAAAGCGTAGTAACGAGGGTAAAAGAAGCGGCGGTTATAAACGTGCATATTAAGTTTAATTAGCATGGAGGGTATTATCCCTCCTGCTTTTCATGTAACATAAGACAAGTTATGTAATTTTAGGAGGTTTATGTTTTATGTCAGGACATTCCAAATGGGCAACTATTAAAAGAAAAAAAGGTGCTATTGATGCAAAAAGAGGTAAGATATTTACAAAGCTTGGAAGAGAGCTTATGGTAGCTGTTAAAGAGGGCGGACCTGATCCGGATTCAAACTCAAAGCTCCGTGATGCTATTGCTAAAGCAAAGGCGAATAATATGCCAAACGATACAATTTCAAGAAGTATTAAAAAAGCATCGGGCGAGGCTGGTGCAAGCGAATATTTTGAAATGGTATATGAGGGTTACGGACCAAGCGGTATTGCAGTTATAGTTGAAACTCTTACAGATAATAAGAACAGGACTGCAGGTGACCTTCGTCATTATTTTGACAAAAACGGCGGTAATCTGGGACAAAATGGTTGCGTTAGTTTTATGTTCGACCGCAAAGGTGTCATTGTTATAGAAAAAGCTGATGGGGTTGATGAAGATACACTTATGATGGATGCCCTTGAAGCAGGCGCAGATGACTTTAATGTTGAAGATGAGTGTTATGAAATCATGACTGCTGTTGAAAGCTTTAGTCAGGTTCGTGAGGCTCTTGAAAAGTCAGGGTATACATTTGCACAGGCTGAAATAAACTATATTCCGCAGACAACTACAACTATTGATGATCCGGACACCGTGACCAAGATGGAAAAGCTTATTGATATGCTTGAAGAGAACGACGACGTGCAGAATGTTTACCATACATGGGAAATGCCTGACGATAAAGAATAGCCGAAACTACACTGTTTCAGCCGTTTGTAGTGTTATTGACTTTGGCTAAATATTTGAAGGTGTGTCTCATTGGACGCACCTTTTATTGTATTTAAGGAGGAATTGCCGATGGCTACATTTGTCCATACAGCTGATATTCATTTTGATACGCCGTTTTCTGCGCGTTTTTCAGCTAAAAAGGCCGAACTTCGCAGAAAAGAAATAATGCAAACTTTCCGCGAAGTTATCGCTGTGGCGGGAGAGCGAGACTTTCTTTTTATAAGTGGTGATTTATTTGATGGAAAGTTTGTTTCCGGTGAAACGGTGGCTTTCTTAAAACGATGCTTTAAGGCGATTCCTAACACCAAGATACTGATTTCAGCAGGAAATCACGATCCTCTTATAAACGGGTCTGCATATATGGATGAGGATTGGGGAGAAAATGTATTTATATTCGGGAAAAATATGGAGTACATAGATTTTCCTGAACTTAATACTCGTGTTCATGGTATAAGTTTTAAAGACTCCTATCATGAAGAGGAGCTTTTTGATAGCGTGGATATACACGCTGAGTGGTGCAATATACTTGTAATTCATGGGGAAATAGGGGCTGTTGGAAATAGCCGATATAACCCTGTTGATAAAACTAAGCTTGAGAAGAGCGGGCTGGATTATGTGGCTTTGGGTCATATTCATAAGCATGATGGTATTCAGAAAATCGGGAATACAGTTTATGCGTATCCGGGAATACCTGAGGGCAGAGGCTTTGACGAAACAGGCGAAAAAGGATTTATCATTGGTACTGCTGTAAAAGGTGAGGTATCGGCAACATGGGAAAAAGCAAGCAGAAGGGAGTTTCTTATAGAAAGTATTGATGTTTCGGAAAGTGAAGATAGTCTGCATATTCTGGAGTTGGTAGAAGAGAGAATTGAAAAAAATGGTACTGAAAACATATTCAGGATTGTTCTGACGGGAAAAGTTGATAAGAGCCTTATTAACACAGATTTGCTTAACGAACAACTTAAGGAGAAAGCTTTTTATGTTGAAATCAAAGATGAAACAAAACCTGATTACATCCTTGAAGATATTGTGGCAGAGGGTGGGCTTAAAGGTGAGTTTGTGTCTGCTTTGCTCGGAATGATAAAAGATATGCCCGACAATGAAAAAGAAATTGGATACATGGCGATAGAAATAGGTATTGAAGCCATGGAGAGGGGGCATAATTCATGATAAAACTGAAAGAGGCTGTGCTTATCAGGTTCGGGAAATTTAAGGATGTCTCCTTTAAATTTAATGACGGCTTGCAGATTTTCTATGGTGAAAACGAAGCGGGAAAATCTACTGTTCAAACATTTATAAAGACTATGCTTTATGATGTTCCCAGTCGGAAAAAAGCAGGGGATGTTATAAAAGACAGAGATAAAATTATACCTCATGGTGAGAAAACTGCTGAAGGAATTTTACGCCTTATAGCTGATGGTAGAGAAATTGAAATTCATAAAATAATTGGCAGAACATCGTCATATGATAAAAATGAGGTTTTAGACGCTGTAACAGGCGAGTTGATAGATGGATATCCCACTGTAAATATAGGTGAAATTCTTTTTGGAGTAAGTCAGAACGTTTTTGAAAAAACATTTTGGCTGTCTCAGATGGGAGCTGCCTTTTCAGGAAAGGATGACGAGATTGCAAAGCATCTTATCAACCTGCAAAATACAGGTGATGAAGATGTTTCGGGTGAAAGGACTGTGGAGGAATTAGAAAGAATTTCCCGTTCTATAAAGGCCAGAAAGAAAAGTCAAAGCAGAGGTGCAATCGATATTCTTGTTGAAAAACGTGATGAAAAGGTGCGGGAACGGTTCGAACTTCTGGAACAGGAAGGACAGCGAAAGGCTCAACAACAGCGTCTTAATGCAGAAAAAGTCCAAAGGGAAAATGCAATAAAAAAAGAGAATGAACTGGAAATATTGCTTGAGAGACAGAGTAAGCTGTATGGTATGGAAAGCCGTCTTAAAAAGTGGCAGCAAATAGAAAAAATAGATAAAAGACATAGCAAAATACTCAATGACAGTGAATATACAAAATACAATAAAATAACAGATAATGAAGTTCTTTTGGCAGAATCTTTGGAAGAAAAAATAAAAATACTTGACCGAAATGATAATATAGAGTATGATAATATTGGTATAGGTGAAAATATAAAGCAAAATCATGCAAGGATACGATTATTCAGGAATATAACTTTTGCTGGGATAGGCTTAATAATATTTTCTCTTGTTGTAGCTTCACTCAGGATTCCGCTTTGGGGAATTATTACTCTTATATCAGGGATATCAGGGTTATTTTGCGCTGTCTTTGGAGGAGCTTTTTATAAAAAGTCAAGTAAGGCAGGAGAGCAACTTAAAAGTCAGCTTTTGACTTTGGAAGAGGAAGAAAACAACAAAAAGGCAGAATTTGAAGATATTAAAAGCAGATTGAATGAAATTTTATCAATTCATAACTGTGGTTCTGTAGAAGAGTTAAAGAAAAGAAGGAACTTTTGTATAAAAGCCGAAACAGAGGCTAATGGACTTGAAAGTGCCTATAATTCATTGATTGACGGAGAGAGTGTTGACGACTTATGGAGAGAAGCAAAAGAGGCGGAGAGTCTTGTTGCTGAAGGCACTGGTCTCCTGGAAAGAGATATTAAAGGCGAACTTGAAGAGGCTCGCAAGAGCCGAATGACCGCCGAAAAAGCCATAAGCGATATAGAGGGAAAACTTGCCTATGTTTTTGCGTCAAAAGGAAATCCTGCTGATTGTGAAACCGAGATAATTGGTATTGATGCTGAGATTGCAGAGCTTGAGAAAAAACTCAGGGCTGCAGAGTTGGCGACGGAAGTATTTTCTTCAGTTTTTGAGAAAAAAAGGTCGGATTTTGCACCCCGTGTAAATGAAAAAGTAAATAAGTATTTGGATATACTGACAATGGGTAGGTATAACGAAACGCGTGTTTCGGAAGAATACAGACTTAGACTTAATAATTCATCAGAAGCAGAGTATTTAAGCTTTGGAACTTATGAACAGATATACTTTGCTTTACGTTTGGCACTTGCTGAACTTATCGGAAATGGCGATGAACCCATGTTTTTAGATGATTTTATGACGGCTTATGACGACAGAAGAAGCTCATTAGCCATAGAAATTTTAAAAGAAATTTCTAAGGAACGACAGATTTTACTCTTTACCTGTCATGGCAGAGATGTCAAAAAAGCCACTCAAATGGGTGCAGTTGTCAACTATTTAGAGGAGGAAACAGAAAATGGCTGCGGAAATTAAAAATGAAAAAGGCTTGGTTCGTATTTCAAACAGTGTAATTGCAAAGCTTGCAGGATATGCCGCAACAAAATGTTACGGCGTTGTTGGCATGGCGGTAAGAACAGGTAAAGACGGGCTGGTAAGCCTGCTTAAAAAAGAAAGCATGGACAGGGGCATTAAGGTAAAGGTTACCGGAAATGTTATTGATTTAAGCCTTTTTGTAATTATGGAATATGGAGTAAACATTAGTGCGGTTGGAAATATTGTAAAAGACAATGTTAAATATCAGGTAGAAGAAATGACCGGGCTTGAGGTTGGAAAAGTTACCGTGAACGTTGAAAGTATACGTGTGCATAAGTAGGAGGAAAGCCTGTGGAAGTGATTAAAAACAGTGAATTGCGGCTGATGATAGAATCGGCGGCAAATCATCTTCAAAATAACCGTGAATATATAAATGACCTGAATATTTTCCCTGTCCCCGACGGTGATACGGGAACTAATATGGGGATGACATTTACCGCGGCATCAAGAACTGCTTTGGAGAGCGGGAAAGATGCAAATGCAGGTGAAATTCTTGTATCTCTTGCCAAGGCATCTCTCAGAAATGCAAGAGGTAATTCAGGCGTTATTTTATCACAGATTTTAAGAGGTTTGTCCACTGCAGTAAGTGATAAATCAGAACTCAAGGTAGTGGATATAAAAAACGCTCTTTGCCAGAGCCGTGACACTGCATACCGCGCTGTTATGAAGCCTACCGAGGGTACTATTTTGACAGTAGTGCGGGAAACTGCTGAATTTGCAGAGGCGAATTACGAAGAATATACAGATGTACTGAATTTTACTAAGGCTTTGCTTGATGCAGCAAAGGCCAGTCTTGACAGAACTCCAGAAATTTTGCCTGTATTAAAACAGGCTGGTGTAGTAGATGCCGGTGGTATGGGTGTTGTAACACTTATGGAGGGGGCTGTACGCGCTCTCTGCGGAGACGTTGTTAAAGCTGACGGCGGAGTTGCTGTTCAAAGCACTCAGGTGAAGAGAGAGAACATCGAAACAGAGGATATAAAATTCCTGTATTGTACAGAGTTTTTAATAAACAAAACTTCGGACAGACAAGCTACCCCTTTTAAAGCAGCTATCGAATCAAAGGGCGATTGTATGTTGGTAATCGAGGATGAGGAAATTGTGAAGGTACATATTCACACCAATCATCCGGGATTTGTAATCGAGCAGGCGTTAAAGCTTGGCGAGCTTACAAATCTTAAGATTGATAATATGAAGTACCAACACGAAGAAAAAATAAGTGTGGATGCAGAAGATGCACAGCCTGTGGAAATGAAAAAATATGGATTTGTTGCAGTTTCAGCAGGAGAAGGTCTTGATGCAGTGTTCAAAGACGTAGGAGCGGACAAAATTGTGTCCGGAGGACAGACCATGAATCCGAGTACAGAGGATTTACTCAATGCGGTCCAGGAAATTCCTGCAGAAACAGTGTTCATTCTGCCAAATAATAAAAATATTATTCTTGCGGCAGAACAGGTTAATGAACTTACAGATAGAAATGTTATTGTTATACCAACCAAAAATATTCCACAGGGAATTTCAGCTATGCTTTCTTTTGATGAGGATGCAGATGCAGAAGAGAATACTGATGCCATGAAAGAGGCTATGGGGCTTGTGAAATGCGGGCAGATAACTTTTGCAGCAAGAGATTCGGTGGTAGACGACCTTGAAATCCATAAAGACGATATAATGGGCATGGTTGGAAGCTCTATTGAGGCGCTGGGAAAGGATATCAACGAGGTTGCAGTTGAACTCACAGAGAAAATGGTTGATGATGAAAGCGGTGTAATTTCTATCTATTATGGCACAGATGCACATAAGGAATCTGCTGAAAAATTAGAAGAAATTTTAGCTGAAAAGTATGACGATTTAGACGTTTCATTGATATATGGCGGACAGCCGGTATACTATTATTTTATTGCGGTGGAGTAAAACCATGAAATTAAATGACAGTATCAGATATCTTAAAGGAATTGGAGAAAAACGCGCCGAGCTGTTTAATAAGCTTGGCGTGTTTGCTATATGTGATTTGCTTTATCATATACCAAGAGGCTATGAGGATAGAACGGATATTCGAGATATAGCCGATTTGGCAGAAGGTGAAAGCGTTTGTGTAAGGGTATCCTTAGCTGGAGGTATCCGTTCTTTTCGTGCGTCCACAGGCGCAAGAGTAACACAAGTTAAAATGACCGACGGAACGGGAATTTTAAATGTTACGTGGTTTAACTCTCCATTTATGGAAAAGGTACTGCGAGGCAGTCAGGAGTTTATTCTTTTTGGTAAGGTAGGATTCAGAGGCAGAAACCCCGAAATGATAAATCCTGTGACGGAAAGTCAGGAAAAAGAGGGAAGTAAAACAGGGAAAATTGTGCCGATTTATCCTTGCACAGCAGGGCTTACACAAAAAAATATTCGGGATGCGGTGCAGAATGCTCTGTCTTTAATTGAAGAGCCTATACCCGAAAATCTGCCGGAATCGGTTTTAAAGGCATATCATCTTATGCCCATAGAACAGGCAATACATGAAATTCATGAACCAACGGACTTCGATAGTTTTTATGAGGCAAGACGTAGATTGGTATTTGAGGAATTTTTTGTTCTTCAGGTGGGAATAGGAATGGCAAAAGACCAACGTAAAAAGGGTGTAGCCAATAAATTCAATGATGTAAAGTGTATTGCGGAATTTGCTAAAAATCTGCCCTATGAACTTACAACTGCACAAAAACGTGTCATCAACGAAATCTGCGGCGACTTAAAGCAGGAAACACCTATGAACAGACTTGTGCAGGGTGACGTTGGTTCGGGTAAGACGGTGGTTGCGGCGGCAGTTATGTATGCGGCGGTTAAATCAGGATTTCAGGCGGCAATGATGGCACCTACCGAGGTGCTGGCAAAACAGCACTATGCTACATTGAAAACACTGTTTGACCCATGGAATATTCAGGTGGCGTTTTTAAGCGGAAGTCAAAAGGCTGCAGATAAAAAACTGAATAAGCAGATGATAGAAGAGGGAACAGCAGGGATAGTTGTAGGAACTCACGCTCTTATAACTGAAAAGACCGAGTTTAAAAACCTTGGACTTGCAATAACAGACGAACAGCACCGTTTCGGAGTCCGTCAGAGAATGGCACTTTCGGGTAAAGGTGAAAATCTACATTCGCTTATCATGACCGCAACTCCAATACCGAGAACACTGTCACTTATTTTGTACGGAGATTTAGATATTTCTATTATTGATGAGTTGCCAAAAGGCAGACAGAAGATTGAAACTCTTGCAGTTGGTGAAGACAAGAGGGCAAGGGTGAATGAATTTGTAATTAAGCAACTTAACGAGGGTAGGCAGGCGTATTTCGTGTGTCCGCTGATTGAAGAATCAGAGGTAATAGAGGCGACGGCTGCGTATGATTATCTTGAAAGATTAAAAAAGGGTGCTTTTAAAAATCGTAAGATAGATGTTCTTCATGGCAGAATGAAGCCTGCTGAAAAAGAAGAAGTAATGAGTCGGTTTGTAAAAGGCGAGTTGGAGGCCATTGTTTCTACTACGGTTGTAGAGGTTGGGGTGGATGTCCCAAATGCTACTGTAATGGTAATTGAAAACGCAGAGAGATTTGGACTTTCTCAGCTTCATCAGTTAAGAGGCCGTGTAGGCAGAGGACAGTGGAAATCCTATTGCATAATGTTCTGCGAAAGCGGAAGTAGTTTTGCAAGGCAACGTATGCAGGTTATGTGTGAAACGGATGACGGGTTTAAAATAGCCGAAAAAGACCTTGAACTGCGAGGACCGGGTGAATTTTTAGGAACACGCCAACATGGCTTGCCTGAAATGAGAATAGGTGATTTGGTAAGCGATATGGAGCTTTTAAAAGAGGCGCAGTCCGCGGCAAGAGTTCTGCTTGAACATGACCCAAAGCTTGAAAAAGAAAGTATGTTGGCATTAAAGAAATGTGTGGAAAAAACCTTTGATGAATATGATGGCATTTTGAATTAAATTTTTCTTGATTATTATAGCATTATTTGGTACAATATAAGCTGAACTTTTTTTGGTATAAAAGCGGAGGGGTTATATGTTTTATTATATATCGGGTACACTTGTACACAAGACCGAATCCTTTGCAGTAATCGATGCAGGGGGAGTGGGATATCGTATATATTCAACTCTTAATTCCCTGAATTCTCTTGGGGAAGTTGGAAGCCCTGCAAAGCTATATACTTATATGAATTTAAAGACCACATCGGATATTTGCGTGCTTTATGGTTTTTCAACTCTGGAGGAACTTAATACCTTTGAAATGATTTTAGGGGTTTCGGGGGTTGGAGCAAAAACTGCGGCGGCGCTGCTTTCTAATATTTCGCCGTCAAAATTTGCCCTGTGTGTTGTAACCAATGACTCTAAATATCTCGCAAGTCATACTCCGGGACTTGGACCTAAAGGAGCCCAGAGAATTGTGCTTGAACTTAAAGATAAGTTTAAGGGCGTGGACTTAAACGATGTTTCAGGCGAGGAAATATTTACTCCTGAAACCGAGGGAAGCAATGAGGCTGTTTCTGCACTTATGGTTCTCGGCTATTCTGCCCAGGAGGCAGAACGTGCATTAAAGGGCGCTACTGGTACAGTTGAAGAAATGGTTAAAATGGGACTTAAAAACCTTATGAGGGGTTAAAAATATGGATGAAGAAAACAGAATTATAACAACGGGCGAGGTTCCGGGCGATACCGAAAATGAGTATAGCTTAAGACCGAAAGCTTTGAGTGAATATATAGGTCAGACCAAAGCCAAGGAAAACCTTAAGGTTTTTATAGAGGCGGCAAAGGTTAGGGGAGAATCTCTTGACCATGTTCTGCTCTATGGTCCTCCTGGACTTGGTAAGACAACTCTTGCGGGAGTTATTGCAAACGAAATGGGAGTAAACCTTCGGATAACCTCGGGGCCTGCAATAGAAAAACCTGGAGATTTGGCAGCGCTTCTTACAAATCTTGGTCAGGATGATATTTTGTTTGTGGATGAAATTCATCGGTTAAGCAGGAGCGTAGAGGAAATACTCTATCCTGCTATGGAAGATTATGCTTTGGATATTATTATTGGCAAAGGTCCATCGGCAAGAAGTATAAGACTTGACCTGCCAAGATTTACTCTAATTGGAGCCACTACAAGGGCAGGTGCATTGGCGGCACCTCTTCGTGACAGATTTGGTGTCATCAGCCGACTTGAAATGTATACCACCGAAGAACTTGCTACTATTGTAACAAGAAGTGCGGGAATACTCGGTATAGAGATTGACCCCAGCGGTGCGGCAGAGATTGCATCCCGTTCAAGAGGAACGCCGAGAATTGCAAACAGACTTTTAAAGAGAGTGCGGGACTTTGCACAGGTTATATCAGACGGTGTTATTACAAAAGAAGTTGCGGACCATGCATTGAGTAAGTTGGAAATTGACAGCCTTGGGCTTGATTCCAATGACGAGAGGATGCTCCGTACGGTTATAGAATACTATGGTGGAGGTCCCGTGGGACTTGATACTCTTGCGGCAACCATTGGTGAGGAGAGCGATACCATCGAAGATGTGTACGAGCCTTATCTGATGCAGATTGGTTTTATAAACCGAACCCCAAGGGGGAGAATTGTTACTAAACGTGCTTATGACCATCTGGGAATACCATTTGGCGAAAATAATAATATGATTTCAATGTTTGATGAAGAATAAAGGAGTTATCAGTATGTGTGAGAAAGAAAAATATTATATAACCACGGCTATTGCCTATACTTCAAGAAAACCCCATATCGGAAACACTTATGAAATAGTGCTTACCGATGCAATTGCAAGGTTTAAGCGTTATATGGGTTATGACGTGTTCTTCTGTACAGGTACAGACGAACATGGTCAGAAAATACAGCAGCTTGCAGAGGCGGCAGGCATTTCTCCTAAGGAATATGTTGACGGTGTAGCAGGTGAGATTAAAGAAATATGGGATTTAATGAACACAAGCTATGATAAATTCATCCGTACAACGGACGATTATCACGAAGAAACCGTTCAGAAAATCTTTAAAAAGTTCCTGGAAAACGGGGATATATACTTAGGTGCATACGAGGGCTGGTACTGTACTCCTTGTGAGTCCTTCTGGACAGATACACAGCTGGTTGACGGAAAATGCCCTGATTGCGGACGTGAGGTTCACAAGCAGAATGAGGAAGCATACTTCTTTAAGATGAGCAAGTATGCCGATAAACTCATGGAGTATATCGAAGAACATCCTGATTTCATTCAGCCTGAATCACGTAAGAAAGAGATGGTTAATAACTTCTTGAAACCGGGGCTTCAGGATTTGTGCGTATCAAGAACAAGCTTTGACTGGGGTATTCAGGTGCCCGATAATGATAAGCACGTTATTTATGTGTGGCTCGATGCTCTTACAAACTATATTACAGCCTTAGGTTATAAGTGTGACAGTAAAGAGGAAAATTACGAAAAATACTGGCCGGCTGATGTTCATATTATCGGCAAGGATATTTTGAGATTCCATACAATTTACTGGCCTATATTCCTGATGGCCTTGGGTGAGCCTCTGCCGAAACAGATATTTGGCCATCCGTGGCTCCTAAACGGTCAGGATAAAATGAGTAAGTCAATCGGTAATGTTATTTATGCAGATGATTTGGTTCGCAATTTTGGCGTTGATGCAGTAAGATATTATCTCTTGCACGAGATGCCTTTTGCACAGGACGGAACTATTACCTTTGAAAATCTTATCAGCCGTTTCAATTCCGACCTTGCAAATACTCTGGGTAATCTGGTAAACAGAACTGTTTCTATGATAAACAAGTATTTTGACGGTGTAATCCCCGAGGTTACCGTTACAACAGACTTTGACGAAGATTTAAAGAATACCTGTCTTGAATGTGCAAAAGAGACAGCCGTTTGCATGGATAAACTCAAGGTTGCAGATGCTATGGATTGTATCTGGAAGATAGTAAACCGTTCAAATAAATATATTGACGAAACAATGCCTTGGGTTCTTGCAAAATCAGATGAGGGCAGAGAAACCTTAAAGACCGTTATGTATAATCTGGTTGAGGCTATACGTTTTATTGCGTCTTTAATCAGTTCATTTATGCCCGATACAAGTGAATCTATCGCAAAACAGACAGGAGCAACCGAACTTTCATGGGAGAGCATGAGCGAGTTTGGTAAAACTCAAGCCGGCACAAAGGTCGGTGAGCCTACACCTATGTTTGTCCGCCTTGACCCCGAGAAGAAGCTTGCAGAGCTTGAAGAGGAACTTGGACAGACAGAGGAGGAAAAAATTGAGATTGAGCCATATAAGGATAATGTTGAATTTTCAGATTTTGAAAAACTTGATATTAGAGTTGGTAAGGTTGTAGTTTGTGAGAAGGTTCCAAAGTCATCAAAGCTGTTGAGATTTGAACTTGAAGTAGGAAGCGAAAGACGTCAGATTTTATCGGGAATTGCCAAATACTATAAGCCCGAAGATTTAGTAGGCAAGAACGTATTGTTTATAGCAAACTTCCCACCAAGAAAGATGATGGGTCTTGAATCAAACGGTATGATTTTATCAGCTGAATTTGATGATAAGCTTGTTGTTACATCGGTTCTTGATGATATTCAGTCAGGAGCGGCAATAGTATAATGCAATGATTAAATTATTTAAAGTTCTGTTGGTTTATGGCTGACAGAACTTTTTGTTATTTAAGACAAAAAATTAATATTTTTAAGCAAATTATTCTATTGAACATGCAGATTCGTTATGATAATATCTAAATAGAGATTTTTTGTTGAGGAGAATAAATATGAAAAAAAGAAATTTGGTAGTAATGTTGACAATTGCTATGGTTTTTTCATGTCTTATTGCACCACGGGTAAGTGAGGCAGATGAAAGCCTTGATGAAGTCAGCCTTGCAATTGCCCTGAAAGCGGCAGAGGAGGGAACAGTCCTTCTTAAAAATGAGAATGATGCTCTGCCACTTTCAAATGGGGAAAGTATAGCTATCTTTGGTGATGGACAAAGATACATGGGTAATGGCACAGGAACGGGATGGCAGATAAATCTTAAGGGGTCATCAATAGCCAACTCAAATCCCGATAATGTTGTAGACCCGTATCAGGCTTTTAACCAAAAAAATGACGAGGGTAAAGTTACTCTTTATGATGAACTCTCTAAAAAGTATCAATCAGATATTGCTTATATTCCCGATGATGCTATGTATGTATCAGCATCTGAAAATGCCGATACAGCGATTATATTTATTATGAGACACACCCGATCTCAGCAGAGACGCGAGGTATCTGACTGGTATCTTAAAGATAGCGAACGAGAGATGCTCAAGGTTCTTAATCAGAAATTTGATAAGGTAATTGCAGTTTTAAATATTGGCGGAGGAATGGAAGTTTCATGGGCGGATGATCCTGAAATTGGTGTTGATGGACTTATCCTTACCATGTACGGCGGAGAAATGGGTGGAGAAGCCCTTGCAAATATTATGACAGGTGAGGTAAATCCATCGGGGAAAACTGCTGATACATTTGCCAAAACTCTCAATCACTACGAGAATATAGTTGCACAAAACACAAGTCATGAACAGGATTTTGAAGAAGATATTTTTGTAGGCTACAGATATTTTGAAACCTTTGCAAAGGACGAGGTAATGTATCCATTTGGATATGGTATGTCTTATACCAATTTTGAGTTTGGAACACCAAGCTATACAGAAGAAAATGGAAAGATAACAGTTTCTGTTAGTGTTAAAAATACCGGTAATATTGCAGGAAAAGAAGTAGTTCAGGTTTATTTTTCAGCTCCACAAAAAACTCAGGATGGTTCTGTAAAACTGTCTAAAGCGGCAGTTGAACTTGCAGGATTTAAAAAGACAAAGGAACTTGCACCCGGTGAGAGCGAAACTGTTTCCATTAGCTTTGATATTGCAGAAATGGCATCTTATGATGATATGGGGCTGACCGGTGCAAAGTCTGCCTATGTTTTGGAGGCAGGAGATTATAAAGTTTATGTGGGTAATTCATCAAGAGAAGCACAAACACGGCTTGCAGGTACATATAATCAGTCAAAACTTAAGATAACAGAGCAGCTTACCCAGTATTTAAGCCCTGTTAATCTGTCAAAGCAGATGATTGTTGGTTTTGACGAGGATGGCAATATTATACCTGAATATAATACCAATCCAAACGATAAAAACTATAAGATTTCACATGAGTTTGTTCCTGAAAAAGCTATGGGAAATGGGGTTTTCAAAAATATTACATTCCCCGATGTAATCAAAGGAAAGGCTACTTATGAAGATTTAGTAGGACAGATGACAATCGAAGAAATGGCAACATTTAACCATGGACATCTGAATAATGGGGATATACCAAGTTACGCAAGAGCACTTCAGGCTGTGGGCGGGAATGATGCCATAGCTGAAAAATATCTAATTCCAAAAGCAGATATTGCCAATGGTTATGCCACAACATTCCCAAGCATGACCATGATGGCTTGTACATGGAATTTAGAATTGGTGTCTCGCTGGGGTGCCCAGCTGGGCAGAGAAGCGGCAGCTGCAAATGTCGATATAATGGGCGGACCTGCTATGAATATTCACAGACATCCGCTGAACCCGCGAAACTGTGAGTATTTCTCCGAAGATCCGTATCTGTCAGGGGAAATGGTTACAACTGAGGCGGCAGGAATACTTCCAAACGGAATGACCATTACCCTAAAGCATTTTGCGGCGTATAATATAGAAAACAGTCGTACCTATGGTCATGCAAAGGTGACGGAAAGAGCATTGAGAGAGATTTATCTGCCTGCCTTCAAAAAGGCGTTTACCACTCTGTCCGATTATCCCTTGTCTACCATGACGGCATATAATAAAATCAATGGAGTCTACGCAGGAGAGAGAACAGACCTTATGCGTGGAATACTCCGTGATGAATGGGGTTTTAATGGCTTTGCCTTAAGCGATTGGGGAACAAGATACGATACAGACGGTCAGGGGAATTATATTAGTGCGCAAAGCCTTAACGCTGGCGTAAATGTATTAAAATCACATACAAAACCTGATGAGTTCGGACCTCCTGCAGAACAGAGAATTTTAGATGCAGTAGAGGCAGGAACATTAAACCGTGCAACCCTTGAACAGAATACCATAGAAATACTCAAGATTATTGCACAGTTGCCATGTTCAAAGAATATAGAAATCGAAGAGCCTGATGAAGAAGAGCCTGTAACAGACGGAAATGTTGCTTTAAATAAAACGGCTATGCTCTCGTATTATTCCACAAAAGATATATTTAAAAATAACTGGATTACAGATGATATCAGTAAGATAACAGACGGAAAGACAAGCACATCTTTCTATAACAGTAATCGTGGCGGAATTACCATAGATTTAGGTAAAGTATATAATATTAAAAAAGTTGAGGTTGTGTACGGAAATAACTCATCTAATTCAGGAACTTATCAGAATATCAGAGTGCTTTGTGCAGAAGAGTTTAATCCTCTGTTTGTTCAGGAATATACAGAGAGTGAGGCAACAGAGCATAGTAGCAATATAGACAGATGGAGAAATGAAGATACTTCGCGGAATTATGGCATACTTCCTGCAGGTTCGGCAGGTGACACGGTTGCTATAGAAAAAAATGCATCTGCAAGATATATAAATCTTGCAAAGTATAACGCAACATCGGGAATTGATGTTGCAGAGGTTCGTGTGTATTCCGATGATAAAGACGATAAAAATACTATTGTAGATGTCCTGCCAACATCAAGAATTTATGCAAGCTCACAGTATAACACATCAGCAGGATTCTTCCCTATAAAGAATATATGTGACGGGAACATAGAAACCGATTGGGCGTCAAACGATAATTCACAAAACTCTCGTTCAAGACTTATTGTGGATTTGGGTCAGGAAGTACCTATATATATGATAGACTTTACCGTCTGGGGAACAAGTACCCTCAGGAGCGATTTTTCAATCTATCTTTCCAACGATAATGAGGGGGTTGACAAAACTCTCATAGAGTCGTTTGCGGAGGCTTCAAAGGGCAAAATCAACAGATTGTTGCCAGATAGCGCTCAAAAATACAGATACATAATAGCGGAAACCAATACCCCACCGAAAAACTTCTGTATATCAGAGCTTAAGGTGTGGACAGACAGTAAATACAAAAAGGATAACAGAATAATAAATATCAGTAATTTAGCAAGTGCAACAGCTCGGTCAAATTATTCGGGTATCAGCCCTGATTTGACAACCGATATGAATCCGAATTCAGTTTGGGCATCGGCACAAGGACAGTACAATAATACAGATGGTGAATATATTTATGTAGATTTAGGAGAGCCGAGAAAGATTGACAGTATTGGAATTATAACCGATGTGACGGTTGCAAAAAATCCTGCCATAACAAATGATGAATGGTTGAGAACAGATTTTGATATCGTGGCAAGCAATGAGCCAATCACAAGTAAATCGACGGAAACGATTCTTGTTGCCCATAACGAAACCTTGGCACAGGGAGCTGGAAGTTCATCAAGCCTTTGCATTTTTGAAGTTCCGGATAAGTATAAGGACAAAGAGTACCGCTATGTGGGAATAAAGAAAAAGCCTACCGCCCTCAATGGCGATGTAGGACAGATGATAATTGCAAGCCTTGATATATATGGAAAGGTTTCGGACTATATAGAAGCTTTTGCACCTGTATCTGCCGAGTATATAAAAGACAGCAAGACTATCAGCGTTTCTACTGTTGCAAGAACAAGTAATTCGGATGTGGAATACAAGCTTATTTGTGCTTTGTATAATACAGATGGAGCGGTATGCCATGTTAAGTCTTATGATATCGGCGAGAAGTCAGGAGAAATCAAGTCAGCAGGCTATGCAAATACCATAGAAAAAGAAATAGTTTTGGACGAAGAACAAGCAAAAATTCCTTATGCAAAAATATTCCTCTGGCGAGAGGGAAGTTTAACTCCAATTGATGGAGTTGCATCAGTTGAAATTAAATAAAAAGTGCCCGCGGTTCTTATGAACTGCGGGCTGACTTTTTTAGTTTAATTTTTCAAGGCTTTCTAAAACGGTGTCCAGCATTGCTTTATATTTTTCGCCTTTTTTGCGTTCTTCTTCAACAACTGCGGCAGGTGCCTTATCGGTAAAGCCTTTGTTATTGAGTTTGCCTTCAACACGCTTAATTTCGCCCTCTAAACGGGTCTTTTCCTTTGTAAGACGTTCACGCTCTTTGTCTTTATCAACAAGCTCGTCAAGTGGTAGGAGAAGCTCAGCAGCTGGTGCTGCAACAGAAACTGCATTTTCGGGAATACCTTCTTTATCGCCTTGTACAATAACCTCGCTTGCTGATGCAAGTTTAACATAGAAACGGTCTGCCTCGCTAAATACCTTTGTATTATCGGTAACAATGTATAGTTTACATTTCTTTGAAGGCGGAACATTCATCTCGTTGCGAATGTTGCGGATGCCCTTAATGGATTCCATAATCATCAGCATATCGCTCTCGGCTGATTCGTTCTTTAATGCCTCGCTGTAAACAGGGAAATCAGATATCATGATGCTCTCGCCGTCATGAGGCAGTGCCTGCCAGATTTCCTCTGTAATAAACGGCATAAATGGATGCAGAAGCTTTAATGTGTTAGAGAGTACGTAGGTAAGTACTTGCTGTGCAACAATGTTGCTTTCGCCCTCTTCTGAAAATCTTGGTTTAACGAGTTCGATATACCAGTCACAGAAGCTGTCCCAAATAAAGTCATAAAGCTTTGAAACAGCGATACCAAGCTCGTACTTGTCAAGGTTTTCTGTAACACCCTTAACAACCTCATTATATGCATGAAGAATCCATTTATCCTCCGGCATAAGCTTGTCAAGGTCAGGAAGCTCACATTTGTCAATATTTAAATTCATAAGAACAAATCTTGATGCGTTCCAAATTTTATTTGCAAAGTTACGGCTTGATTCAACACGTTCCATATAGAATCTCATATCGTTACCCGGTGAATTACCTGTAGCCAAGGTAAATCTCAATGCATCGGCGCCGTATTGCTCAATAATTTCAAGTGGGTCAATACCGTTGCCTAAAGATTTACTCATCTTGCGACCCTGAGAGTCACGTACCAAACCGTGAATATATACGTGTTTAAATGGAACTTCTCCTGTGTGTTCTAAGCCGGAGAACATCATTCTTGCAACCCAGAAGAAGATAATGTCGTATCCTGTAACAAGTGTGTCGGTAGGATAGAAATATTTAAGGTCCTTTGTGTCATCTGGCCAGCCAAGTGTTGAAAATGGCCACAGAGCAGAGCTGAACCATGTATCCAAAACATCTTCGTCCTGTTTCATTTTGCCGCCGCACTTTGGACAAACTGTGACATCCTCGCCTGATACCACGGTCTCGTCACAATCCTGACAGTAGTATGCAGGAATTCTGTGACCCCACCATAACTGACGGGAAATACACCAATCGTGAACATTTCCCATCCAATGTAGATATGTCTTTGAAAATCTGTCGGGAACAAATTTTGTATCTCCGTTTATAACAGCGTCAGCCGCAGGCTTTGCCAATGGCTCCATTTTAACAAACCACTGTTTTGAAGTGATTGGTTCAACAGTTGTGCCGCAACGGTAACACTGACCAACGTTATGTGCGTGAGGAACAACCTTAACCAAAAGACCTGCCTCTTCTAAATCCTTAACAATAGCCTCTCTTGCGGCATAGCGGTCCATACCTTCGTATTTTCCGCCATAGCTGTTAATTGTGGCATCGTCGTTCATAACCTTAATCTGTTCTAAGTTATGACGAAGACCAACCTCAAAGTCGTTAGGGTCATGTGCAGGAGTAATTTTAACACAACCTGTACCAAATTCAATGTCAACATAATCATCTGCAATAACAGGGATTTCTCTTCCAACAAGAGGAAGAATAAGCATCTTACCTACTAAATCCTTGTAACGCTCGTCCTCAGGGTTTACTGCAACTGCGGTATCACCAAGGAGAGTTTCGGGACGGGTTGTTGCGATTTCAACAAAACCGTCGCTGTCTTTGATAGGATATTTAATATGCCAGAAGAAACCGTCCTGTTCAGCATATTCAACCTCGGCATCTGAAAGTGCAGTAGCACAGCTTGGACACCAGTTGATAATGCGGTTACCCTGATAGATAAGGCCTTTATTATAGAGGTTTACAAAGACGGTTTTAACTGCCTTACTGCAACCCTCATCCATGGTAAAGCGTTCTCTCTCCCAGTCGCATGAACATCCGATTTTCTTGAGCTGACTGATAATTCTGTCACCGAATTTTTCTTTCCATGCCCATACACGCTTTAAAAACTCATCGCGACCAAGGTCATATCTTGTAAGACCCTCGTTAACACGCAAATCTTCTTCAACCTTAATCTGTGTGGCAATTCCTGCATGGTCTGTTCCCGGAATCCATAATGCATTATAGCCCTGCATACGCTTTGCGCGGATTAAAATATCCTGAAAAGTTTCATCGAGGGCATGTCCCATATGAAGCTGACCTGTGACGTTTGGAGGAGGAATGACGATGGTAAAAGGTTTCTTTGTTTCGTCTACCTCTGCATGAAAATATCCTTTATCAACCCAATTTTGATAAATGCGCTCCTCGACCTGTTTGGGGTCATAGGTTTTTGATAGCTCTTTAGCCACAAAAATCCGCTCCTCTCTGTATCTGAAAAAATATATTTTTATAAGCTGATGCTAAAATTTCAATTTTGCATACGTAGATTATTCTACCATAGTTATACCATTTGCGCAAGTATTTTTTAAAATAAAAACCTTTCATTTAACTATTTTCGACAGAATGTTTAATTGGTATTTACATTCTGTCAAAAAGGTGTTATAATATAACAAATTTTTGGGAGGGGTCAGATGTATGAGAGACTATAATGATAACGGAGCTTTTGATGGAAATACAGGGCAGTATAAAAAACAGGAAAACAATACAGGACTTATTGTTCTGGTATCGGTTCTTGCCTGCCTTTTGGTTGTTGCAATTATTACGGCGATAATTATATGTACAGCGGTATTAAAAGGAGATAATGGTGAGAATTCGGAAGAGGAAAATGTTATTATAGAATCAGTTAACCCTGAAGATACACAGCTTAATCAGGAAAAGCCAAAGGTTATAAAACAGGCAGTTCCAGTTGGAAAATATATGTACATAGGCAATTGTAATGTAAGCGTTACTCTGCGTACAGGCCCCGGAACAGATTTTGGTGAGGTTTGTCAGATAGGGGTCGGAGAAGAGGTATATGTTGAAGAATATACCACCGATGATTTTGCCAAGGTTTACTATAATAATAAAGATGGCTATGTAATGAGAAAGTATGTAGTAACAACTCAACCTCAGGTATGGGACTATGACGAACGTGAAGTAGAAATGTTTGTAGCTAATTCCCTTAAGGGCTTTGTAAATGGTATAAACACGGGTGATTCATCTTATGCATCTGTTTATTATGCAGGGGATGAATTGACCCAGGAAATCAAAACACGTGAGTCCATTGATAACAACGTACTTACAGAAGAAATTTTAACACTTAACTGTCATAGTGTTAAGAGAGTTTCGCCGTCACAGGTAAGTTGTATACGTGATTCAGTGATACGGGTTACATACAACGACGGAACTGTAAAAGACGTTACAGAAAAATATAAATATATCGTTGATTTAAGCAGTGGCAGCATGAAAATTGTAGATATTATAAAACAATAGAAAAAACTGATGCGGGATATGGAGTGTACTCTTAGAGACAGTTTTTAGTAAATTGAAAATGCACTCAAACTTAATTTGAGTGCATTTTTGTTGTACGGTTATTTAACTTGCAAAACTACCTTTCCAATATTTTGACCTTTATAAAGAATATCATGCGCTGTCTCCGCCTCGGTTATCGGCAATACAGTATGAATTGTCGGCTTAACCTCACCGCATTCAATTTTAGGAAATACCTTTTCAACGAGTTCAGCCAAAATCTGTGCTTTAACCTCCGGAGTTCTTGAACGAAGAGTACTTCCGATTATTCTCACATTTCGTATATAGATATTTTTAAGATCAATTTCAGTTTTTTGCCCTGCCAACGTTGCAATCATAATCCATCTTGCACCATGAGTTAAATAATGAATGCATTTACCCATTATTTCACTGCCCAAACAGTCAATAGCAACATCAACGGAAGTACCGTTTGCAAGTTCCTCTTTCAAAACCTCACTGATATCTTCTTTTGTTGTAACAACAACTCTGTCAGCATTTAAGTGTTTTATAGATTTTGCAATTTCATCTGTCAAAACAGTAGTTATGACCCTTACTCCAAAAGCCTTTGCCATTGGTATTATGACACTTGCAAGGCCTGATGCACCTGCATTCATCAAAAGTGTGTTTCCCGGTTTAATATTTCCCTCTATAAAAAGATTCAGATATGCAGTTGCGAAAGCCTCCGGAATAGCCGCCGCTTCTATCATTGAACAATTTTCCGGCACAGGCATAAGCATATCATATTTTACTGCGACATATTCAGCATAACCGCCGCCCCCTAAAAGAGCACAAACCTTGTCACCGATTTTCCAATTCGAAGTTTCCTTTGCTTCCTCACTCATTTCGACGATTATACCCGCGACTTCAAGTCCCATCCATTCAGGACATCCCGGAGGAGGAGGATAGTCTCCCTCTCTCTGCATCAAATCAGCACGGTTAAGTGCCGCCGCATGGATTTCGACAAGTATTTCTTCGGGTTTTATAATGGGGTTTGGTACATCATCCCACCTTAAACTTCTGTCATCATTTACAAGTATCGCTTTCATTATTTTTTCTCCTTTTCTAGGGCAACCGTTCGCAGAAAGGTAGTCCGATTGTTTTAATAGATTTGTGTATTTTGGGAATGATATTATAACTTTCCGCAAGCTTTCAATATTGTTTTATATAGTTTCAGCTCATATTCATAATTCCACGGGTTTTCCTTATCATTTCTCGCATATGCTGCAAATCCTGCCATCATACTGTCATATCTGTCAAAAGGCCCGCACCGTGTTTTTTTACCTCTGTCTCCCCAAGCCTCGCTTGTATACACCGTTTTCTCGGTGAACTGTAACCCACCGTCATCAAACATTTCAAGGGGGCACAATTCAACAGTTGCTTTTGTGCCGGTAACGGTTAAATTACGTCTTGCAAATCCACCCAACTGAGTATCGTTTGTTTTTGCAAATGACACTCCGTTTTTATATTTCATAACTACCATGCCATAGTCATCTGTATCAATACCGTTCATTCCGGTAGAACAACTAAGAGGAATTATCTCTAAAGGCTCACCCTGAATTGAATAAATCAAATCAATCAGATGACAACCGAGGAAAAACAACATTCCACCGGGAAAGTTTTTTATCCATGCTCGTATTTCGTCGTTATGAACACAGTTCATCTGTGCTTCAACACTGATAATATCGCCTAATTCGCCTTTTTTGATTTTATCCATCATTTCAATTACATACGGATTATATCTGTATATATAACCGGTATGAAATACCGTTTTGTTTTTCTTCACAGTTTCAATAAGTTTTTCAAAATCTTTAAGTTTGGTGCCTCCGGGTTTTTCCATATGTATGTGCTTTTTATGCTCTGCTGCAAGTATTGCATATTTCGTTAAGTAAACCTCTTCTGTTTCTATAGCAACAGCCTCAATTTCCGGGGTTTGCATAATCTCATTAACTGTAAGTTCGGTGTAGCCTTTAAATGCTTCCATTTGCTTCGGAAATTTTTCTTTTTCATTCTCCGGTAATGCATATCCGCAAATCTCAAATATATCACTTTGCTTTTTTAAACTGTTCCAAATAAAAGTTCCATGACTGTTTTTACTTGTTCCAATCTGGGCAATTCTAATCTTCCTCATAGCTTTACCTCCAATCAAATTGAACTAATATCGGGAAGTTTTTATCATTAACTAAACGAGTATAAACTTCTGTGCATTCATCAGGGGTATGCGTTTCTTTAATCATTTCCTTTATGTCTATCCTTCCGCCTGATATTAATTTAAGTACTGATTTAATATCATCCCTATGGGTAAACCATCCCGGGTGAGATTCGACCTCCGGTCTTGCCATCGTATGTGCACCCACAAGAGTAATGCCCGGTCCGTGAACTTTTGTATAGTAATCTATAGTAAAATCAGAGCTTCTTGTACAACCAAGCAGTGCAACTCTACCAAATTTTGCCATACAGTCAAGTGCACCATCAAGTCCGCTGCCAACACCTGTTGCTTCAACACAAACATCTGCGCCGCCGTTCGTTACTTTTTTAACTTTATCAGCAAACCCTTCTTCAAATGGGTCAAAGGCAAAGTCTGCACCATTTTCCAGAGCTACCTCTCTACGTTCTTTAACAGGGTCGACCGCCACAATCGGAACTGCTCCGGCAACACGTGCCAGTTTAACACCAAGCTGTCCCAGAAGCCCAAGGCCCATTACAAGCACCGACTCGCCAATTTCAAGTCTTGTTTTTCGGATTGCAGCCATTGGAAAAGTTGTTATAAATGCAACTGCCGCTTCTTGCATAGATAGATTGTCATCCTCTATTTTTACAAGTCTATCCTCTTCCAACACATTGTATTCTGAATGAGTACTCCAATACATTGCAACCCTGTCCCCAGGTTTAACCGAGGTTACGCTTTCTCCTACTTCTTCAACTATTCCAGATGAGCAGTACCCGAGTATCCGTGGGAATAAGACGTTCCTGCTTCCACTTATTGTAATATTTGGATTTCCGGTTATATTCGCTCTTTCTGTTCCACAGCTTACAGTAGAAAAATGAGTTTTCACTTTTACAAGCGTCCCGCTTACTTGTTTTATCCCATTCTTTAACAATTCTGCTGTGTTTGGTTTTGTGAATACAATTTGTTTGGTTTCCATAGCAATCACCTTTGAAGATATTTGATTAACGTAATCATACTACATTGACAGCCACAAAACAATGTGATATACTGTATAAAAACACCACTATTCTGTAAAAGAGGATTAGTATGCAAAAAAAATGTTTGATTTCAAATTATTACTTTCAAAAAAATAATCATCAGAATATTCATTCAGCAGGCCCTAAAGTATACTTTTATAATCCATGTATAGGATACGTAAAAAAAGGCTATGCAAAATTTCTTTATAAAGGTCAGACCTTATATGCTTATGAGGGTGACTTGATTTATATTGCGTATGGAACAAAATACCATTCTGTATGGTTTGGCTCACCTGATATTGAATGGTATTCAATAAATTTCTCTTTCAAATCTCAATACGATTTTTATAAATATCAATTCCAGATATTAAAGGACTATCCCTCTGAATTATTTGATAAAATGAATGAAACTTATGTAAGCTCATATTTGCTGTCTGTTTCATATTTTTATTTGCTTCTTGACGATATCTACCAAAAGCTCAAAACTACATTAAATGCTATGTCATATATGACGATTGAGCCTGCCATTGATCACATAGAAAGTAACTATAACCAAAGCATTTCTATAAGTACACTTGCCAAGCTTTGCCATTGCAGCGAATCGGGTTTTTTTAAGATGTTTAGAAAATCAACAGGAGTTACTCCCATTGCATATAAACATAACATTATGATTCAGCACGCACTGGACTTGCTTTCGCATACAACTCTTTCCATTGAAGAAATAAGCTCTCGTGCAGGTTTTTCTTCATCAAATTATTTCAGAAAAATATTTATAAGATTAACCGGTAAAACACCAAAGGAATTGCGGTAAATATAACTCACTGTTTTGTTCGGTACTGTAACAAGCAGAGAAAATGTATTACATCTTTCGAATATTTAGGATATCCTAAGACCTTATAATACAGGCGATTCGTGAATCGCCCGAAAATAAAAGGCTGAACGAAATCAATCGTTCAGCCTTTAAAATTACTTTCCTTACGAGTACCACTCTTATTCTGCGTCGGTTTTTTATTCTTCGTAGGGTCGGATTCTTAATGTTGCGCCTAATTTTTCACAGATTTGTCTGCTCTTTTCCTGTTCTTCAGGGGAGGTGACAACATCAACTACTGTCATAACTACATTGGGAACATATTCAGTACAATCCTTTGTGAATTTAAGCATGGCATCATAAGAGTCAATGCCGAATTTAGGACGTACAACTTCTAAATAGGTTTCCTTATTTGTAGCATTAAGACTTACCGAAACGGTATCAATTAAATCTTTTAGCATTGAAGCCGTGCTCTTTTTCCAAATCAAGTCCGCAAGACCGTTTGTGTTGATGCGGATTTTTATATTGCTTTTTGATTTGATATATTTTGCAACTTCAAGCAAGTCCTCAAGACGTTCTGTTGGTTCGCCGTAACCACAAAACACTATTTCATCATATTTTTCTAAATCCCATGTATCAAGGCTGTCACATATTTCCTGTACTGTTGGTTCGCGGTCAAGCCACAAAGGGTCAGAGCCGTAAACACTGTCCGCATTTTGTCTTAAACAAAAGGTGCAGTCACAGGGACAACGATTTGTCATATTAACGTAAATTCCGTTTTTAACGGGATATGTTATGGTCATCATTTTAAGTTTCCTCCCTTTAATATATTGATTTTATCAAGAGTGTATCCTGCAAGTATAAACAGAATACTGCTTAAAACCGATTGGGTTATATAACCAGGAATTCCTGTCAGAGGAGCAATAAAGCTTCCTGTAATCAAGGTGTCATAAAGATAGTAGCCACCTGAACATAATATAGCAGATGGTATGAGAGCTATCAGGTTTCTTGGTCTGATTATTTTTTCTCCATGACACGAAAAGAAAAGTACTGTAACAGTTTTAATTATAACTGAGGCAGGTGCCCAAATAGCAAAACCTGTAAGACAATCTGCAAGCAGAGCTCCGACTGCGCCTACAAAAGCCGAATATGGCAGAGGAAGAAGGCAGGCTGCAAGATAGATGAAACCATCACCTATATGAGTGTAGCCTGTATGTGATGGAATGTGTAAATAGGCGGTAAACACAAAGACAATACATGTGAACACTCCTGAAAGACACATGTGTTTAATTTTATTGTTATTCATATATGTCATCTCTTTTTCTATATTTCTGATAAAAATTCCTCAAAACAAATTCCATCTGTTTTGGGAAGGTCAAGTTCAAGAGCACGCCGTAATACCTTGGCAATAAAAGAAGAAGCGTGCTTGACAGATTGAGTAAATTCTATTCCGTTTACAGCATCGGCAACAATTATAGAAGAGAAAACATCTCCTGTTCCTGAACGACATGGTCCGACCTTGTGCTCGCGAATAATTACAGGAGGTTTGTCTTTTTCAAAAATAAAGTTCTCTAAATCATCACCATCCTCAAGACCGGATATAACGATCTTTTCAGGACCCATCCGACATAGCTTTTCGCATATTTTCGCTAATCTGTCTTTTGGCATATTCGGGTCATAATCAGTATCGGAAAGAATACACGCTTCTGTCAAATTAGGCGTTAAAATGTCGGCATAGGGGACAAGGGAACTCATCTTTTCTGCAAGGAGCGGTGAGTATGAGTTATATAGTTTTCCGTAGTCTCCCATAACAGGGTCGATTACTGTTATGGTTTCCTGTGTCTTGAAACCTTTTAAAAAACCCTTTACAATGTCAATCTGCTCAGGTGACCCAAGATAACCTGTGAGGATACCGTTGAATTTTAAGTTGAGTTTCTTCCATTCCTTTATGTAATTGTTCATGTGGTCTGTAAAGTCTGTAAAGTAGAAACTTTCAAAACCTGTATGATTAGAAAAAACAGAGGTAGGAAGAGGGCAACATTGAATCTTCATTGCTGATATAACAGGCAGTGAAACAGATATAGAACATCTGCCGAAACCGCAAAAATCGTTTATTACTGCAATTTTTTTCTGATGATTGTGTGACATGTTTTCCCTCCGTTTTTTAATTATTTTTTCTTTATTTTATCCCAATATTCTTTTGCTGCTTGCTCTTGCTTATTGTTCCCATACTCGTAGTATTTTTTATTCTTTATTTTATCAGGCAAATATTGTTGTTTAACATAATGATTTGGATAATCATGGGGATAAAGATAATTCTGTCCTTTTTCCAAATTCCCCTCTCCGTCAAAATGTTTATTTTGTAACTGACGGGGGATTGTTCCTGTATCCATGTGTTCGATATCATATATAGCTTTATCCAAAGCAATGTGAGCCGTATTTGATTTTGGCGCTGTTGCAAGAAGCACAACCGCATGACCAAGAGGTATACGGGCTTCAGGAAAACCCAGCATTAGTGCACTATCCACACAGGATTTAACAATAGTAATAGCAGATGGATAGGCAAGACCTATATCCTCACAGGCAATAACCATAAGACGTCGGCAGATAGACTGAATATCATCCGCAAGAA
Organism: Ructibacterium sp.; assembly: GCA_045542095.1. Classification (GTDB taxonomy): domain Bacteria; phylum Bacillota; class Clostridia; order Monoglobales; family Monoglobaceae; genus Ructibacterium. Next base: position 5,125 of record JAZQKJ010000041.1, on the reverse strand, counting down.
CCAGACGTGCAAGATAATGGAGTGCCGCATCGGGATCACTTCCACGTATGGATTTTTGAAAAGCACTTAAAATGTCATAGTGGCTGTCGCCCTTTTGGTCATATAACAGGGCTTTTTTCTGGGTGCATTGAACAGCCTCATTCATTGTAACGTTGATAGTGCCATCGCTTTCGGGGTGAGTGTAGCTTACAGCAAGCTCTAAAGAGTTTAAAGCCTTTCGTACATCTCCGCCACTTTTTTCAGCCAGATGAAGAAGAACCCCGTCTTCGACTTTAATCTCATTATGCGAGAAATCCTCGGTTTTAAGAATATGGAGCGCACGAAGAAGTGCCTGCTCAATATCGGCTGATGTAAGAGGCTTGAATTCAAAAACGGTACTGCGGCTTAAGATTGCGTTATAGATGTAAAAGTAAGGGTTTTCTGTTGTGCTTGCAATCAGGGTTATGCGACCGTTTTCTGTATATTCTAAAAGTGATTGTTGTTGCTTTTTGTTAAAATTCTGGATTTCATCAAGATACAATAGGATTCCATCCTGACCCAGCAAACCTTCACTTTCTTTTACAATGTTTTTAATATCGGAAACAGAGGCGTTGGTAGCGTTGAGCCTATACAAAGTTTTATTGCCTGCTGCAGCGGCAATATTTGCAACAGTTGTTTTGCCCGTTCCCGAAAGACCGTAAAAAATCATATTTGGAATATTTCCGCTTTCGATTATATTGCGGAGTATTTTGCCTGACCCCAATATATGATGTTGACCCACAACCTGGTCTAAGGTTGTGGGTCTGATTCTGTCTGCTAACGGTTTATTCATAAAGCGGATGTTTGTCGCAAAGCGCCTGCACACGTTTTGCAACATTTTCTTTATTTCCTTCGAAGTCGTTAATAACCAGAGAAATCAAGTCGGCAACTTCAACCATATCTTCTTCAACGAAGCCGCGTGATGTAACAGCGGGAGTACCAAGACGGATACCGCTGGTAACAAAGGGGCTCTTGGGGTCGTTTGGAATAGCATTCTTGTTACAGGTAATACCAACCTCGTCAAGATTATGCTCAACCTCTTTACCGGTCTTATCCTGCTTTAAGAGGCTAACCAACATAAGGTGGTTGTCTGTACCGCCTGAAACCAGGTCGATACCATTGCTCATGAGAGCGTCGGCAAGAGCGGCAGCATTCTTTTTAATCTGGAGTTGATATGCCTTGAATTCCGGGGAGAGAGCTTCTTTGAAACATACTGCTTTAGCAGCAATAACGTGCATCAATGGTCCACCCTGACAACCTGGGAACACTGCTTTGTTAATAGCAGCCCCGTATTTTTCTTTGCATAAAATCATACCGCCTCTTGGACCGCGGAGAGTTTTATGAGTTGTGGTTGTAACAAAGTCTGCATAAGGTACAGGGCTTTGGTGAAGACCTGCAGCAACAAGACCTGCGATGTGTGCCATATCAACCATGAGGTATGCACCAACCTCATCAGCAATCTCACGGAATTTAGCGAAGTCGATCTCGCGGGCATAAGCACTTGCACCGGCAAGGATAAGCTTTGGCTTATTATCAACAGCTAATTTATGAAGTGCATCATAATCTATTCTGTGGGTAACATCATCAACGCCGTAAGGAACAACATTGAAGTATTTACCTGAGATATTAACAGGTGAACCGTGGCTTAAGTGACCACCGTGAGCCAAGTTCATACCAAGGTATGTATCGCCGGGCTCCATGGTTGCAAAGAATACAGCCAGGTTTGCAGATGCGCCTGAGTGTGGCTGAACATTTGCAAATTCGGCACCGAATAATTCCTTGGCACGTTCACGTGCTAAATCCTCAACAATGTCAACATATTCGCAACCGCCGTAGTAACGTTTGCCAGGATAACCCTCTGCATATTTATTTGTGAGAGGTGTTCCCATAGCCTCAATTACAGCAGGGCTTACAAAGTTTTCTGAAGCAATAAGCTCAATCTTGTTGCGCTGACGGTTAACCTCAAGGTCAATAGCATTAGCTATTTCGGGATCAGCTTTTCTAATGTTGTTTAAATCAAACATTTTATTCCTCCATAGTATATATAGATATTTTAATAAATTTCTTGAATATTATGTTAAACTATATTATAATCAAAATATAATGATTTTGCAAGAGGTAATTTATAATGAGAGAAAGTTTAGCTATAAAACGACAAAGAGTCAGTGATATAAGCGAAATATTCAGCAAAATATACAGTGATGCGGACTGTACATTGGAATATAAAACAGCGCTTCAACTTCTTATTGCAACGCAGCTTGCGGCGCAGTGTACCGATGCTAGAGTGAATATTGTTACAAAGGATTTGTTTGTGAAATATCCGAATGTGTATGCCTTTGCTAATGCAGATGAGCTTGAACTTCAGGAAGATATACGCTCCACTGGGTTTTTCAGGAATAAGGCAAGGAATATAATTGCCTGCTGTCAAATGCTGATAAAGGATTATGATGGGGAAGTACCCGGTAAAATGGAAGAACTTTTAAAACTTCCCGGGGTTGGAAGAAAGACAGCTAATCTTGTTCTTGGAGATTTTTTTGGAATTCCGGGTGTGGTGGTAGATACCCATGCTACCCGACTTTCAAACCGAATGGGGCTTACGATAAATCAGGACCCATATAAAATAGAACTTGACCTTCAAAAGGTTGTTCCCCAGGAGGAATGGGCAGATTTTTGCCATAAACTTGTATATCATGGGAGAGAATACTGTAATGCCAGAAAACCCAAGTGCGATATATGTCCAATAGCTCATATATGCCCTAAACGGGGAGTATAAATACAAAACCTCTGTGAATCTATCACAGAGGTTTTGTATTTATAAACTAATTATTATTTTCTACTGCTTCGTACATATCTTTTGCCGCATCTTTAAAGGCGGTATCTTTAACTTCTAAAACACGCACGCTTAATGGTTTTGAACCAAAATCTATGGTTATAATGTCACCCACCTTTACGTCATAAGATGCACGAGCAATCTTTCCATTAACGCTTATACGTCCTCCGTCACATGCTTCGTTTGCAACTGTACGGCGTTTTATCAGTCGAGATACTTTCAAATATTTATCAAGTCGCATTTTATTTCTCCATTTCTTTTTAGATAAGTTTGAATTTAGTGAGTATGTTTACTATTTTCTCACCCTTTGGAAGATTTAAAAGGTCATCTTTTTTTATTGCTTTAACTGCAAAGACTGAGAAAAAATACACAATTATGCATACCAATATTTCTGCCACAATCATAAGTCTGCGAACCCAGATGCTTATGTCGTTGGAGAGTAAAAATTCAGGTGGGGTCAGGAAGGTACTCATAACAAAACCCACAGCACCCATAATTAAGGCTGCAAAAATGGGACGGATTACAAAGTCTCCGATACTGAATTTTATACCACCGTATTTTATTATATCCCTTATATTAAGACAAGCGATTATAAAATAACAAATGAATGTTCCAAGTGGTGCACCATCTATACCAAGGTAAGGTATGCAGAAGAAGTTAAATACTACCTTTGCAACACCGCCGATAATCATATTTATAACAGGGCGGTATACCTTGCCATAAGCTTGGAGAATTGCATTGGTAACAGATACAACAGCAACAGGGATTATGGCAACAGACAAGATAGAGAGGACGGACTGTGCATTAAAATCGCTGAAGAGTACATATAAAACCTCTTTTGAGAGGAAGGACATACCAAGTGCACAAGGGGCAGCGAAAAGCATTGCTATACGAATGGAACTCTCTGTGATTGAACGGGCACTGAAATTATCTTTTTTTGTAAGTGCCGCTGAAATTGCCGGAACAACGCTCATGCCAAGGGCAACAACCAATGTCAGTGGAAGATTAAACAGAGTTAGAGCCTTGCCTGTATACATTCCATAAAGAGTAGCTGCCTGTTGACTATACAGCTCAACTCCCTGCCAGCCCTGCTCAACTGCTTTTTTGAAAAAGCTTGTGCCCTCTTCAAACATAAATGAATAGTTAGCAAGAACCTCAGGACGTACAACGAGTCTTCGAGTTATTGTACCCATATCAATAAGTGTTGTAAGGCTGGAAACAGATGCACCTATTGTTATTGGAATTGCAATTAGAATAAGCTCTTTTAAAATAGATTTCTTTGAACGCAAAATTCCTGATTCTGCAAGATTTTTGTTTTTCTTTCTGGTGCAAATATATATAATGCTTAGCAACAGGAAAGAAAGGAATGTTCCGATAGTTACACCGGAGATTGCACCGGCTGATGCAAATACTGTTTGGGTATTTGAGGACTGAACCTGTTTTGCATTAAAGTCGATTGCAGTCGTCAGGTCGCTGTTGACAGTCATATTCATAAAGAACGAGGCGAGAAAGTAACCTACGAGAAGCTTTGCGGCAGCTTCTATAACCTCTGATGCAGCAGTTGGCATCATGTTTTGACGGCCTTGGAAATATCCTCTGTATACTGATGCCATGGATACAAAAAACACAGCCGGAGAAATTGCCAGAATTCCAAGTTCAGAGCCGGTTACGGCAACAAGACGTTCAAGCTGACCTGGAAATAAAAATAGTATGGAAGTACCTATAAATCCAATTATAGCAAGAAAAGTAAGCGCGGTGTGGAAGATACGTTTAGCATCTCTTTCGTCACCTTTTGCCATGCTCTCTGCTACCATTTTTGAAATTGCTATGGGAAAACCTGCAGTTGCCACAATAAACATAAATGTATAAATCTGGTATGCAATGTTAAAATAACCCATTCCGTCATCGCCGATAAGGTTAATAAGAGGAATTTTAAATACTGCACCTATTGCTTTAACCAATAAATTTGCAATGCCGAGTATTAAGGCTCCTTGTATAAAACTTTTGGATTTTGTGTTGGTTTCCAAATTATGTTCAGCTCCTTATGTACAAACTCTATTTCAATATTATATTACATTTAAAAGAAAAAAACAACCATATTTTGATAAAAAGAAAGCTATCGTACAACGATAGCTTTCAGCGTGTCGATAAACCTATCGACACGCTGGCAGATGTTGAAAAAGGAAGTTATATTTTGTGAAATCGTTTTCGTCGCTGTACGGTGGTACTGCAGAGAACGATTTCGCAAAAAGCAAGCAACCGCAAGGATTACTCGAT
>JAZQKJ010000040.1:0-46969 GCA_045542095.1 Ructibacterium sp. | reverse complement strand
CAGAAATATTTATGGAGGTAACATTATGGCAAACAGAATTGATTTTACAAACTGTAAGCGAATTATAGGCAGAGCATATAATGGTGCAAACGGAAAGAAAATTGCAGTAGAATATGAAGGTGAAAGATATATGCTTAAGTTTCCTCCATCAGGAAATAAAAAGCCAACAGAATTATTATATACCAACAGTTCAATTAGCGAGCATATAGCAAGCAGTATATTTAATATGATAGGCATAAAAGCACAAAAAACAAAACTTGGAACCTTTACTGTAAATGGAAAGGTGAAAATTGTTTGTGCATGTAAGGATTTTACTGATAAAAATAAAAACTTATATGATTTTTGCTCTATAAAAAATACCGTCATCGACTCTGAACATAATGGTACAGGAACAGAGCTTTCGGATGTTATCGAAACCATTGAAAAGCAACAATTTGTAAGTCCCGAAGAATTGCTTAAGCATTTCTGGAATGTGTTTGTAGTAGATGCCTTGCTTGGTAACTTTGACAGGCACAATGGTAACTGGGGATTCTTGTTCAATGATGAAACTCAAACAGCCGAGATTGCTCCTGTATTTGACTGTGGAAGCTGCCTTCTGCCACAGGCAGACGAAAAGATAATGAAAACTATTTTGGAAAATGACGACGAACTAAATGCCCGTATCTTTCGATTTCCTACATCCGCAATTAAACTGAATGATAGAAAAATCAACTACTATGATTTCGTTTCTTCAATGCAAAACGAGGATTGCAACAAAGCGGTTTTAAGAATTGTACCTAGTGTTAATATTGAAATTATAAATGAATTTATTGATAACATTATCTATATCTCCGATTTGCAAAAGAAATTTTACAAGGCTTATATCAAGGCTAGATACGAGAAAATTTTATTTCTGGTGTATAAAACTTTGAATAAATGAGATTTTGCGGTCAATAACCTCAAAACCATTTAGTGATGTAGCATTGAGATATTTGATAAAAACTTTTAGTTTCAATATCCCTGTATTATACAGTGAAAGTAACATAGAAACTTTTTATATCGAAGTAGCATAACAATGCACTTTGCATTGTTGGTTTTCAGCATTTTTTTCGTTGGTATCTTTATGCGTGGAAATAAACCCCTGTTCTACTTGGGAATTGCAGACGTAAAATATGGAAATATTAAGAATGACATAGGAATAATATTGAGAAACTACATGAATATAAGCAAGTAGAAATACTGAAGAAAGAAGCCTTTATATATCATACTCATATGTTAGTAAGCATACCACAGACAGAAACAAAAAGACGATATAATAGTATATGCGCAAACAACTACAGGAAGATACATCCACATACCAAATGGGCACGAAGGAGTGCATAGGCCTGTTTACGGGTGAATAAGTTCTATGAGCTTATGGGCTCATAGAACTTATTGCCATAAGGGAGGAGAGCAGCGCAAGCCGATAGCACGGTCGGTGGTGATGACTAAAGATTACACAGATTCAGGGCGAATAAAGGAAAAAACTTTTTTTTCGGATAATAAAAATACCTTTGGCCCCCACATTGCATTAAAATAGCAGGTTCCATTCAGGTTGTTATCCTCTGGTTTATGTGTATCCCCGGTAAAGCCATGACCGTAAAAAAACCAGGAACTCTTATTTGAAGTTTCAGGGCATGAATGAGTAAGAGTACAGGTTATGCCACTAATGGTAATTTGTGTATCATGGGGTACAATTGTTGCAAAAGGCATTTCTTTCTCAATTATCTCTGTAATATCGTTATTCCCTGGAACTATGTATATTTTTTCTGCATTGGAATTCTTGAAAATCTGTGATATCTTCTTAACATTTTCTTGATATTCTGCTTTGGCAGTGGGGATACGCCCGGCTTTGACCTCGTCTGCAAGATCGCCTGTATGAATAATAATATCAGGCCGAACCTTTTTAATTAGATCATTATAGTAAGGATATGCATAACTTGCAGTATCTCCTATGTGAAGTAGTTTTAAAGAGTTAGATGATATAATTTCATCAGGAACAGGAATGCCCTGTTTAAGAATGTTACCTATTTTTTGGAAATCCTGTTCTGCTCGCACAATAGTGTTTTGTGTTAACAGATTATATGGAAGATGTGCAGAGTCCATATATTTGAAATCATTTTTATTCTCAGTATTATACATGGATAGACAACAGTTATACATATCGCCGTGTCGTTGAGGAATATTCAGATATTCAATCATAAGCATTGCGGAGGCGCCGTGACCGACAAACATAACATCACTTTGAGGGGTGAGTTCTTTAAAACCAATATTAATACGATTAAAAACATCTTCGCGACTTTCTTTGGCATGACTCCACCAGGGATACACAAGAAATGTATCCTTTGATATATGCGTATAACGGTGTTTAATTTCTTCGATTGTTAACCCGTTAAAAGATTCGGCAGCTTCGTCCGTTTTCATAATCTCACGCATTGGTGCCCAGGGTATAATTTTCGAATTTGTTGTTTCGGCAATAATTTCTGCTGTTTCCAAGGCACGGGCATAAGGAGAGGAGTATATTTCTCCTTTAAAGTCAATGCTTTTCATGTAATTGGCAAGATATTGGGCTTGTTTGCGACCAATATTCGTCAGAGGCGGATCGCCTGATGGAAATTGAACATTGTCATAAAATTCAACAGGGGCAACCTGACCATGACGTGTAATATAAATTTTCATTTTAATTATTCTCCTTGGTTAAATCTGTTGAATCAAAGTAATTCGTGATTGGCAATAAATATAGGATTTGTTAGGAGTATACACGTGCCATACGCGTCATATATTTCTACTCGCTGAAATGAAACAGGCGTTTTTTTTGCTTTTAAAACTGAATTGTAGGTAAAGTTATAGGAGTGTATTTTTTGACTATGTATTACTTTACCGTTTTCTATAAGTCTAAAGGTCCATTCGGGGTCTGTTACTTCAGCATAAAAGGTTATAGGAATTTCAGTTGTTTTTTTGGAGTCAAAAATAGTTCCCATTTGATGACCATGCTGAGTTTCAAAACGAATAGCACCCTTAATTTTTAACGGGTTAGCCGTAAATAATCTTCTTTCTGCCATTGCATCAGTAAAGTGCCTTTCGGCAATTGGATGTTTAAGAGTGCTGTCTACTCCTACGTAGGAGGCAAAGTTGTTTCCCTCAAACCAGTTGTTGTCACCACGATGGCTGTCACTATCCCCGTAGCCACAAAGGAATAAGCCTGACGAAGATAGCTTATCCCATAAAAGCAGATAATCCTCGAAGGGGAAATAATGTTTTCCAGCGGGAAAGCCAACTTCTATTAAATTTGCACCATAGGCTTTATTTTTTAAAAGTTCTTCATAAACGCGTTTTAATATTTTCTGGCGTTCACTTTTGTTATGCTTCCCAATTTTGGGAAAAGGATGGTTTATGGAAAAAATTCCTCCGTAATTTTTAATATGTTTTACTGCATCATATACTGAAACCAAATGATTATACTTATAATAATCAATAACAGGTACATTTGATGAAAAACAGTTTTTATGACCTCCTGCTCCGGAAACTTCAAAAGAAACAAAAGGGGTTATGCCATATTGTGCACCGAGTTCAGCTGCTTTTAGTTTTTGAGCCTGATGTACATCTTCAAATTCTTTGCCTGTACAGATATAAAAATCCTTTAATTTTACGGTTAGTTCTGCATTATTTCTTACCTGTAAAGTTATTGTGATGGTATCAAAAACGTTGTCTTTTCCGCCAATTTCTGCTTCATTGGAAACATCATTGGAAATAGGAAGAGCAATACGACCGTTTTGTACTTTAAGAGGAATTATTTGAGTGTGTGGGGCTGAAAGTCCATTACAATCACCAAGGACATATAAAATATGTGCGGGCTTTGTTTTGTCAGGACGTTGGGATAGCCTTACATCAAAAATCAGACGGCTGTTTTTATTTATATTCTGACTTAGTAAATCAAAACCCAGGGAGATATCCATAAATAACGAATGGGAATAACGTGACTTATCAGAAATAAAAAATACTCCGGAGCTTTGCCACTCGTCAATGTTTTTTGCTTTTGCTGATAAAGTAAGAGTTTGATTTTTTGCATCCACTGATTTTATTAAAGAAGAATTATTCTTAAAACAAGCTGTTTTAAAGTATCGATTAATTCCGTCTGCATCAGTATCTATAAGGGTATCGTTATCAAAGTGAAAAACTGATGCATAATTTTTTTTTGCTCCCATCCTGTTATCGTGTTCGGTAAACCAAATATATTTCATACCAAGCAGGTTTGCATTATACATCTGCATTGCCATAGAAGCCCCTGGCTCATAGCTGGAATGCATGTGCATATGCATGGGATAGTATGTATAAGATTTTTTCAAATCAATCACCTTTATATATCTAATTCTATAAATTCGGGGCAGTCCCTAACAATAATACCTTTGATGAAGGTTTTACCATTTGCAACGGAGATGTTAAGCTCTGTTACAGTTCCGTTAATAAAATCATAAATACGGGCGGATTTTGCCTCAAAGTCAATGATTAAATCAGCTTTTATACCTTCACAACAGTCACATACAGTTTCGTTTGTCCATAGAGTAATCGCATTGGCGCCCGGTTTTTTCATTGTAAAAATGTCCTTTATATTCTCCGAACAAGTAACATTAAACTCGGCGGGTTCATATTCATTAAGTATGGTACAGCTGTTTCTTACTGTAAAATAAGCCATTGACGGATTTAATGCCTGGATTGGATATGAGTCAAAGCCTTTGCGCAGAAGGCTCAGTTCAAGAGGATAATTGTGATTATTCAGTTCGCATAACATAGAGTGAACGCCAAGCGCAGAGTGCTTTACATTAAGCTGTGTGATAATTTTTGCCTTTTCTATTTCTGAATAATTTATAGAACCACGCTCGCCCCACCAGCAGCCGGGAGTTCCTTTAACTGTTGGTGGATACATCGCGCCAACAGCGAATTCGCTTGCCATATAGGTATTTCCTTTGAAGCCTTTGGATTCGCAGTGCTTTTTAAAAGCTTTTATATTATCTGCGTATTCAATAAAACGAGGCCATTTGAGGTTAGGCTGATAAAAAGGATGATATCCGATGGCATCAACATACGGAGCAAGTTCCGAAATTGCGCGATAAAACATGTTAATTTGATGCTTTGCGCGGTCAAATACCACCTTGCCTGTTGCAGGGTCAACGATTTCCATAGAACCCTGTGCATCTTCTTCGGTAAAATGGTGGACAAATTTAGAACAGCTTCCAAGTACGATTTTACTGTCAGGAGCAAGCTCGCGGATAATTTTAATGGTTCGTTTTGCAATTATCAGATAATGGTCTACATCAGGTTCGGCGCCCCAGTAATTTATTCCGTCCCACTCGTTCCATATCTCAAACCATTTTATTCTGTCCTTAAAATAGTTTACAGAGAAACGCACAAAATCATCCCACGCTTTTAATGCTTCCTCGGATTTGGGCGGTTGAGGGTTTTCATAATACCATTCATTAAGTTGTGGTAGATAACGCTCAATATAACCTTCGTATAATCTGTTTCCAAAGCCAAGGCAGTATATAATATTTATGTTATTGCGTACGAGTGTATTTATAGCTTCTTCGGCAAGTTCGTCCATGACGAGCTTGCCTTTTTCAGTTTCTACCCAGTGCCAGTTTATCGGATCATCATGATAACCTATTCTTGACCATTTGATGCCGAGGTTTTCATGAAGATGCCAATGCCAAGCTGTTTCCATACCTTCGCTTGAACCATGATAAACAGAGTTTGTACTTATGCCTGTTCCTTTGGAAAAAAGAGCAATATTTTTGTCGCGATCGTCATAAACTTCGATGTTTGCAACGGAAAAAGCATGGCAGAAATTTTCGCATGTATCAAGATCGTTTCCCTCTATCATAAGTTGTTTCGATGGAATTGACGAAAAGTCAAAAATAAATTCATCAAGATTTTCACGGTCAACAATCCCGTCAAAAAGAGTTTCCCAGTTTAATGCATCGACAGAAGAAGAGATTTTTATTTTTTTTGCCATTGCTCTGCCAATTTCCTGAGCACCCGGAGAGGTGGTTGTTGAGCCGACAGGCATAGTTTTTCTGTCAAAAGTTATAGGGCGTTTTTTAATAACAACACGCTTAATTTTTGTATTTTTTGCAAAATCAAGACGTATCCATACAGGATATTCATCAGGCCGTATTCGTATGTGTGAACACCAACATGTTTCAGGATTATTGTCAATAAGATTTACAACCTGAAGAGATTGGTAGTTTTTTTCGGGAACTCTTGGCATTCTGGTTGTGCATACACCAATATAGTTGCTTTTTAATTCTGAACTTTCTTTTAAATTTATTTTCTTTGCCTTGTTTATATTGTTTTCCTGCATACCTGTTTCATCTGTAATGTCAGGTGGAGCGTTATATACAGGGGTATAGCCGTACATGGTGATCGGTACACCGCCTTCATTTGCTCTGGTTACAGGTCTTGAATAGGGATTTAAATTACTTTTATACATTATCAAAACTCCTTAATTATTGTAAAAACATACATGTACCTGAAAAACATAATATTGCACCCAATACAATTTTTTTTGAAGGTTTATTTTTAAAAATGAGCCAGTCAGCTATAATTGTAAAAATTATACTTCCTCCTGTAACAATTGGAAACAATGCTGTGGCGTTTATGTTTTTCGCTCCTATAAGTTGGAACAGGAATGAAATGCCGGTAAAGACCGAACTTAACAATATCAAGAGAAAAATATATTTTTTTGATCCTTTAGTAGCAGAAAGTACCTTATTTGATTTTGATATAAGTTTTATTATATGTAATGCAATAATACACAGAACGAATTTAGAAAATCCGGAAAGGGTTACAAAATCTGCCGGAGAAACAGTTAAGGGGGTGATTTGATGAACCTTGGAAATCACGCTTACAAAACCGTTTAATACAAAAATCAAAATGCAGAGTAAAAAAGTTTTTACAGAGACATGCTTTCCGTCAAAAGAGTTATTTATTATTAACGAAGATAGTATTAGAACTAAACCAATGATATGTAAAATGGACATGTTTTCGTCAAGAAATACTATTCCCCAAAAAAATGGAACTATCATGCCGCCTGCCATAAGAAAAAGAGTAAATAACGACATCTTACCCTGACTCATAAGTATAAATCCAATAATGGTGTATAACACACATAATAAGCTTGAAATTGTTGCCATAATCACTGAAAATGACGTAATTTGACATTTAAAGCCACCCAAAACGAAGAATATTATTGCACTTACAAGACCTAACCACATATTGAATTTTATTGACCGCTCTGCTGATGTACCTCTGTTTTGTTGATAAAGATTATTTATAACAAAATTGGCTGCAATTAATATAGCTGAGATAATCAGTAAAATATAATCCATTAGTATTTCCACCTTTTTAAAGTTTTTATAATTATATCATTTGAATGCAGTAAAAATAAACCCTTTTTTCTTACTTATGTTTTGTGAAATGGTAAAAAAATTGGGTTTATTTTATTTTTGATGAATGATATAATTATTTTAAAATAACAGAGAAGATGATAGAAAGGTGTGGAATGGTTATGAAAAAAATACTGATTCTGTTTTTATGTCTAAGTATTGTACTGCCATCAGTTGTGGGCAATGCGGTGGAACAAAGTAAAGGAGTTATGGCTCAGCCTACAGGATATAAGCTTGTTGATACAGGCTTTAAAAATGAGGCAGAGATTGCAGGCTGGGAAACAAAAGGTAGTAGTCAAATTAAATGGGTTGAAGACGGTGCAAATGGTAAAGATGGAGCACTTCAAGTTGTTAAAACTCCAAATTCAAGCAGATTTTTTGGTACATCTACATTTGTCCAACTAATTCCAGGTGAGACCTATGATATAGAGTTTGATGCACGGACTGTATCCGGAACTATGGCGCTTCAGATATATGGTTACTATTTGCAGGGGGATGCTCAGCTTTTTGGAACTACAAGTAATTTTTCCGAGGGGTGGACACATTTCAAAGTAACTTTTACTCCTTCGGCATGTCTTTCAGCTGATAAGTCAGAAAAACGTACAAATGATGGAAGGTGTGATTTTTACTTCAGACCACGTTTTATGCCAGACGATTCTTATTTTATTGACAATGTTAAAATAACATCCAGAGGTACAGTAATTCAGGAAGATGTAGATAAGTTTTTCATCTATGATGACCCTGTGCCCGCACCTATATCTGTTAATGAGAAACACTTTGCAGATATACAGGAGCATTGGGCGAAGACAACGGTAGAAATGATGGCATCTGCCAAGAATATATCAGGAGTTAGTGAAAATACTTTTGAACCTGATAGAAAAATTACACGTGCAGAATATTTGCAACTTTTAATTAACACATTAAAAATGGATGATGTTCCTTATAAAGATGTATTTGATGACGTTTCATCAGGCGATTGGTATGCCTCATCACTACAACTGGCCTTTGAACTTGGTTTAATTGATAATAATATGATCCATGATGATTGCTTTTATCCTGAAACAGCAATTACACGTCAGGAGGCAGCAAGTGTAACGGCGGGACTTTTGGAGCTAAAGCAATACGTGTCGGATTCTGCAACTATGACTTTTTCGGATGAAGCCGAAATATCCAATTGGGTCACAGAGAGTATAGAATATGTTGTGTCGCTTTCTGTAATGCATGGTTTTGAGGATGGCACATTCAGACCGCATGATAGTTTGACCCGTGCGGAGGCGGCGCAGATACTTTTGAACATTGAAGAATTAAAAGGAAGATGGGCTTTTTATGTTGATCCGATAAATGGTGATGATACTAACAACGGAAAAATGGCAAAGCCGTTTAAGACGGTTCAGGCGGCCTCTAATGAAGTTAAAAAGCACAATGCTGATATGAAACATAATATATACATATATTTAAAGGGTGGCGAGCATCAGATTCTCAGCACTGTTAAATTGAATCAAAGTCATTCAGGTACCAATGGATATGATGTCATTTTTACAAGTTATGGTGATGATACCGCTTCTATGATAGGTGGTCACCATATAAGTTGTTGGGAAACTCATGATGAAGAAAAGAACATATACAAAGCGAGTATACCTGCAAATATTTATTCAAGACACTTGTATATAAACGGACTCAGAGCAACACGTGCCAGAACAGAGGCTGGGCTTAAAGAGGCTTCAAAAACAGCAACGGGAGTTTCAACAACGGATACGTTCTGGGCTGATTTAAGCAAACCAACTGAGCTTGAAGCAGTTTATATGAATAAGTGGACCAGTTATCGTTTTATGGCAGATAAGATTGAAGAGCGTGATGGACTTATTTATATAGACTATAATCAGAAATGGTGGCTTGGAATAAGAGATGAGACCCATAGTGTAGGTCCTACAATACCATATTATGTAGAGAATGCGTATGAGCTTCTTGACAGCCCCGGCGAATTTTATATTAATTCTGACGAAAATTGTGTATACTACATTCCCAGAATTTTTGAAGATATGAACACAGTTGATGCGGTTATTCCCGCAACACAGACATTGATATCAATTGAGGGAGTCGTAGATGAAAAAACAGATGATTCAGCACACAATATCGTATTTGATAAAATAGAATTTAAATATACGACTGATTACACCATAAGGGATCTTCGTGCAATGGTCAATACCCAAAATAATTATATGTACGCTGATGACCCTACTGGTGAAAACGGAAAGTTTACATCGAATGAAAAATATAAGCGTAAACTTATGCCATCATCTGTTTATTGTAATAACGTAAAATATGTAGATTTTTATGATTGTGATTTTGCTCACATAGGAAATGTGGCGCTTAAGATGTTGGGTGCGGTTCAGAATTGTAATATAGAACGTAACAATATCTATGATGTATCTGCTAATTGTATCTCTGTGGGTGACGTAAATTGCGGAGCAGATTTTAAAGGGGATAATCTTTTACAGCTTGATGGTAGATACCAGATAAAGAACGTTTCTATAAAAAATAACTATATGCATACGGGAGCGGTGGAATATTATCCGGCTTTGGCACTCTCAATGAGTTGGGGAACCGATTGCGAAATCTTACATAATGAAATTTTTGATAATACTGCAGGCGGTATGCATTTTGGCTGGGGCTGGGGGTCAATCAAGCACTCACCTATGTCAAACCTTAAGGTAAGCTATAACTATATTCATGATATTCTGAATAAGAATTTATACGACTCCGGTTCGATATATAACGTAGGACCTTGGGGAAAAGCGTATACAGCGCAAAATGAAATAAGCTATAACTACATGACAGAGCAATATAACCGATGCGGAGTAATGTATTCTGACCAAGGTTCAACTAATATCCATTGGAAGAAAAATGTTATTGACCTTTCTATGATAGACAGATGGTACGCAGAGCGAGGAAGTGGAACGAGGCAGAATCCGTCAATGCTTAACGGTGATATGGGAAGTAAGGTGACAAATATTACTTTTGAGGATATTTATACCACAACGGATTATCATCTGGCATCTACAGAGATTCCGTCGGATGCTCAAGCTGCGGCGAAGCTTTATCCTGATGCAAACTGGCCTCAGGAGGCCCTGAGTATTATAGAGAATTCCGGCATAGAGCCAGCGTATACCGAAAGATTTCCCGAGGTTGCACAGGACTTAATTGTTACGGCGGATAAGTATATTAGAAGTGCAGAATTTCATAACCAACCTATTAACTCTGTAATGACTAAGGGAGATAATGAGGTAAAAACAGGCGATGAGTTTATGCTTAACGTTCAAGTGAAAGGTAGAAAGAATACTATTCTTGAAAATTCCGACATACCTATTTTCTTCTATAGTCATAATCCTGAGATCGTTACAGTAGACGAAAGAGGTAAGGTTACAGCGGTAGGTAAGGGCGTTGGCGTTATTGATGTTTATGGATTGATGGAGGATGAGATTCTTAAGACAATTAAGGTTGAAGTATACGTTGATGACGGACTTATTTTTACTGAGGAGTTAGAAGTGCATGAATCTGGAATTGTATCTCTGCCAAAGAGTGCATCAATGGAATATGGCAGATTGATTGATATTACGGAGCTCAGTTATGAGATTGTTTCAGGTGAAGAAAATATTTCTATTAGCGAAGACTATAAGCTAATTGGCAAGAAAAAGGGAGAGGCTGTTCTGAAAGCAACCATCAAAACACCCGGAACAACTTTGGTAAGAGAAATTAATGTTATAATTACAGATCCGCTTCCTGAAGGAACTGACGGAACATTTGGTACAGATGTCAAATATGCAGATATGAACAGTATGCTTTCGGACACAAGTGATTGGGCTATCAGCGGAAATGGCGGAGTAGAGCTGCTTGAAAAGCTGGATAACGGACTTGGTACTTTTGGCGGATATTCGGTTTATACAGGAAAAGCTTTTCTTAACGAAGTGTTTGAGTTTGATATGCGTCATAATTGGGGAGAAGGCGGAGGTTGGAGATGTATTATGCTTCGTGACCAGTCCAAAGATCCTAATGACGGGTATAAAAAGGGCGGCTATATGATAAACTTTGACGCAGAAGATTGTTCAACGGTATCGCTGCAGAGATTTAACGATGGCGGCACCAGAACCATTTTCTACGGTAATATGGACGGTATGGATTCTTTGGCAGGAGATTACCTGCCAAGTGGTATGGTAGAAGGTGAACCTGCCCGTGTTAAGGTCGCGGCAATCAATGTGGAAAATGGAGTCCGTCTTGTTATGACAGTAAACGGAGAAACAATATTTGACATTGTGGATACTGCTACCGACAGAATTGAAAAGGAAGGCTACTTTATGTTCTATGAATCTAAAGGAAGACTTGACATTTTGAAACCAACAAAATAAAATATTATAAAAATTTGTGGGTTCGGATTAATTCCGAACCCACACTCTTAGGAGAAGATGATGTTTGAGCATATTATACCCTTATTAAAAAAAGCAGAAAAGATTGGAATTTTTACACATTTAAATCCTGATGGAGATGCAATTGGAAGTGCATACGCTCTAAAATTGATGCTTATTGGAATGGGAAAAAAGGCAGAGGTGTTTGTTGAGCAAGCAGAGGATATAAAAATAAAGTCGTTGATTAAAGGTATGGAAGAAAGTGGAATGAAAACAGACGAATGTGACCTTTTTGTATCTGTAGACTGTGCACACTTAAGTCGTTTGGGAAAGTATAAAGAAATATTTTTAAAGCATCAAAACACCATAGCTATTGACCACCATTATGCCCATAAAGAATATGCAAGCATAACAGTAGTAAAAGAAATGTCGTCAACATGTGAACTTTTGGTGGATTTGTGTAGAGAAATGGGAGTAAAAATTTCTCCTGATATAGCTAATAATCTTTATGTGGGTATTGTGAGTGACACCAGGAATTTTATGAATTCCAATATATCAGGTGATACTTTTCGTAAAGCTGCGGAGCTTATTGAGTCAGGAGCTGTTTTTGAACGAATATCCAAAAAGCTTTTTATAAGTAAGACAAGAGAATATTATGAATTGCTGAGAACAGCTTTAGACAGGATTGAATATTATCAGGATGGGAAAATAGGTCTATTGCATCTTACGGATGATGATTATGAACAGACAGGATGCAATATGGATTTTTCGGGCGAGATGGTTTATATTTTATGTGGAATTGAGGATGTTGAAACGGGGATATATATTCACCAAAAGAAAAATGGTAATTTTTATATAACCATAAGGACAACGGGGGAAACAAATGCTCTTGATGCTACGTATGATTTAGGTGGTACAGGACATAGTCGCGCTGTTAAATGCTCTGTGTATAATATGAAATATATTGATGTTGTAAATAAAATTTTAAAAGGGTTTGAGCAGAACTGAAAAAGATTCTGTTCAAGCTCCTTTTTTAGTGTTTCAAACAGAATTAAGAATAAAAAATTAAAAATAATTATAATGGCAGACAAGACACCCGAAAATCTTACTTTTTATGGTCAAAATGGTAAAGTTATTGGGTTTATTTTTATTTTTCTAATTAGTATAATATAAGTATTAAAATGGAGGTGCAATATTATGTTAAAAAAGGTTAAGAAGTTTATTAGCGGTATTGCTTCGGTAGCAATCATGGGTACGACAATATTTTGTCCTGTAATTGCAGAAGCAACTCCAAGTGCGACGGTTGATATTCCAAACTATGCAATAGCAGAAGGGTTTGAAGACGGAACTGTTGGTAACGCTCTGCGTTGGGGAAGCTATTGGGATGAAAATGCAACGATACAAGATAGTGATGCAACTAAGTTAGAAGTTGCAAATGAAGGTGCAAATGGCAGTAATAAATCTCTTAAGGTTACACAGATGGGTGCTGCAAGTTTCTATATTCCGATAACTGTGCTTCCAAATACGACGTATAATATTTCTTTCTGGATTAAATATGGGGATCCTCAATCGAGTGAAAGCGTTACAAGCAAGCTTACCTTTGGAAGCACCAATAATGGTAATAACTTAAACAATCCTACACTTTCAAAGGATGCGGTAACACGTAGTGCTACACTAAATACATGGACACATTTTGAATTTACCCTTAATTCTACAAATACAGAAGTTGTATCAACTGGTGGTGTAGTTTTTCGACCATATAACACAAGCGGTTTTGCATCGGGTGAGCGTGTAGTATATTACGATGAAATAGAGATTGCTCCCGTTCAGACGACTGAAAATTTAGTAAATGGAGCTTTTGACATTTCAACTGCAGTTGGTACATGGGGTAATTCTTCAGTATACAATGTTCCCGGTACATGGATGAAATGGGCGGCAAGCGGAAATAGAAATGCTACCTTTACATGGATAGCAGGTGAGACAGAGGGTAACCCTACTGGTGGATATATGTCAAGAACAGGTGCGTATGTGACAGGGTTATCTACACCTTGTCTTGATCTTGAGCCGGGCAAATCATATCTTGTTTCAGCTATGTTTAAATCAGGACTTGAAAATGTTACATTCAGTGATGATTATTCATTGGTAGAAAGATTATTGGTGCATTATGGGGATCAGGGAAGCAATCAGAACACGGGCACACAGGTTTTTGCAGGAAGCACAGGTAACAGTACGGGCTCAAGGGTAACAACTGAATGGACAAAGAGAGATGTTGTAATTACAATCCCTGATATGAATACTCTTGAGTATATGGCAAAAACCAAGCCATCAGGTGGTTCGTGGAACGTAGGCTCTGTACTTGCAAAAGATATGGAGACAAATTATCCGGGTGGAACAATGGATGAAAACACAGGTGTTTATTCGGGTACAACAACGGACGGGACGGAATTTACTATTTATACAAAGCCATACTTTAAATGGACAGCAGGTAATGTAAGCGGTAGCTACACTACTGCAAACGGAACTGTAACGCAGGCTGCAAAGTCTGACCCACTTTTGGTTGATGAAATCAGGATTACCGATTTATCAGTTCCGGGTGAATTACAGATTACTGCTCCTTCTGTGATTACAGTGGAGTCAGCCACAACAGGATTTGCAGTAACTGACAGCAATACAGCTGATGTAAAGTATACATATAAAAAACTTACATGGAATGATGAAACAAATAATTATTATATAAGTGGCTCAGGGGACGACTTAACAGCTTTTGTTCCGGGAAAAGAGGATATGGGTAAAAAGCTGATGTTTGTTGTTCAGGGTGTATGTCCGACAGTTAACAGTGACGGTACATATAACATAGGTGCTCCAGTTATTGTTGAAACAAATGAGGTTTCACATTCTTTTGCAGTTTTATCAGCGGTTATGAAAAATAATATTCTTGAGGTTATATTAAATGATACACCAAGCGGAAAGCTGCTGGCTGTTGCTTATGGTGCTGATGATGAAGTAGTTGCATGTCAGGTGAAGGATATAACAGAAGTGACAGATACCTTTGATTTTAATGGTGTGGAAGCAACAAGCTATAAAGTGTTTGCATGGGAAGACCTGGAAAGCATCAAACCGCTTTGCGAGCCAGTTGAGGCAGAAGATTTAAGTGATACATATATCTATGTTAATCCTTCAAAGGAGAGTGAACCCTGAACTTTTGCCACACTGAAAGAAGCGCAGGAATGTGCAAGGGAGTTTCAGGATTATGTCGGCGGAGACATTTATATAGTTCTTAGTTCTGATGAACATATTTTGGATGAAACCCTTGTGTTTACTCAGGCAGACTGCGGAAAACGTAAAGTTATTTATAAGTCTGCAACAGGTGAAAAAGCTAAAATAAGCGGAGCTTTGCATATTGAAAGTGAACGTATACTTAAGGATGAAGAAAAAAATATTTATGAGATTGATGTTCCGGTAGGCACAAAGTCAAGACAGCTTTTTGTAAATGGCGTGCGTGCAACACGTGCCAGAAGCAAAGAAACTCTGCAAAATTGTACGACAGATGCAAGTGGACACACAACGACGGATACATTTCTTGCGGATTTTGAAAAAATAAAAGACCTTGAAATGGTATATAGCAGTAAATGGCTCCACATGAGATGCGGAGTGCAGGATATTTCTGTTTCGGATGGTGTTGCAACAATTACCATGGATGATGTATGGGAAAAGCGTTACGATCCGTCAGAAAGTAGCAGACCTAAAACTCCACAGTATTATGAAAATGCGTATGAACTTTTGGATGAAGAAGGAGAATGGTATCTTGATGAAGACATACATAAGCTGTACTATATTCCAAGAGCCTATGAGGATATCCATACTGCAGATATTGTAATGCCCACTCTGGAACGCTTGATAGAAATGCAGGGGACATACGAAAAGCATATTTCAAATATTACATTTGAAAATATAGAATTTTGTTATACCACATGGATGCGTCCCGGTAGTGAGAAAGGTTACATGGTTCGCCAGAACAATACATTAGAGATTGAAGGATATGAAGGCGAAGGCTCTTTATATGCTCAGCATGTTGATGGAGCGCTTGAACTGAACTCAGTTACAAATATAGATTTTAAAAACTGTAATTTCAGCAAGCTTGGTACTACTGCTCTTAAAATGATTGGCGGTGTATCTGACTGTGACATTGTTGGAAATGAATTTTATGATAATTCAGCAGGTGCAATAGTTTTGGGACAATGTGGCTATAAAATAGACTATGGATATATAGTACGTCCCGATAAACAGGCATATCCTGAAAAATATTATGTGCAGCATAATACTATAACCAATAACTATATTCATAATGGTTCTGTTGATTATAAATCTGCATCGGCAATTTCTCTGGGATTTGTTCGTGACACTCTTGTAAGCCATAACGAGATTTTTGATATGCCATATTCGGGAATACATATTGGCTGGGGCTGGAGCGGCTGTACAGGAAGCGTGCTTAAATCTCTCAGGGTGGAAAATAACTATATACACGATATACTCAATCAGGAGATTTATGATGGCGGAGCTATATATACAGTTGGCGGTACAAGTATCGCAAGAGGCATAAAGGATAATGAAGGTAATGTTATTCCTTATGATGAAAGTATTTTTGAGGATGAACGAATTAATATTATTAGCGGAAACTATATGGTTGATATAAAAAATCGTAATGCCCCAATGTATAATGACGCGGGTTCGTCAGGATATTTCTGGAAGGATAATGTTGTTGACTTAACATCTACACCGTATTGGTACGGAAATAACGATGGAACCTATCAGTCGGGGTGGTTTAACGGCGGCGGAACAGTAGCGGATAATGCACTTAAAGCAGTAAACACGTACACAACAACAGGACATACTCTTGATGGTGTATTTATAGAAACTGATGGATTTTATGTTTATGAAGACGCTGCCTGGCCAAAAGAGGCTTTGGATATTATAAAAAACAGCGGTATCAATCAAGAAAATCTGGATAAATTCGGCATTGCGGTGCAGGAGCTTTCCATAGAGGAAGCCTATAATATTAGTGTAAATGATACACAAAATTTAATGATTACAGCAAAAACCAGAAAAAATCAAGCTTGCTCTATGGAAAACTGCACTATATACTGGTATAGCAGTAACCCGGATATTGTTTCTGTAAGCGAAGATGGTACATTGACTGCAAAAAAATCAGGTAACGTTAAAGTTACGGCGTACGTAATTCTTGAAGGCGGATTGCTGGAAATTTTAGAAACTAACGTAGAATGTATTTAAATTTTAAAAACTCTGTAGTGATAAAAGGAGAGGTATTATGAAAAAATTAAGATGGATTGCAGGTTTAATGGCTATTATGTCACTAATTGTACTTGCAGGATGTGCTGAAACAGCACAGCCCATAGAAACAACAGAAGATGGCAAAATGATTATTTCATGGATGAGCGGCAATTTTGCCGGTGGTGCACAGGAGGGAACATATCCTGAAAAATTGCTTGAAGAAACATTTGATGTTGAAATCAAGCCTGCATTTGTGGCTATTACAGGCTCCTTCAATGAAAGTAAGAATATGATGTTCGCAAGCGGAGAAATGACAGACATTATTTATGAATATGAGCCGGCTTTTGTTAAGGGCGATGTAGACCAGGGACTTCTTGCGGAAATTCCATACGAAACGATTAAAAAGTATGCTCCGACTGTATATGAAAATATTTGTAAGCAAGCTCCTATTACGTGGATTTATGGACGTGTAGACGGAAAGAATTATGGTATTCCGAACTTAGACTATTCAGCAGCATATAGTCGCTTTGGTTTAATAAGAACAGACTGGCTTGACAAGCTTGGATTAGAGCAGCCTACAACTATCAGTGAACTTCATGATGTACTTTATGCATTTACATTTAATGATCCCGATGGCAATGGTAGCAAGGATACATGGGGTATGAGCGGTAATTCAAAAACATACGATGGTTTTTTTGAAGATATTTTTGGTGCATATGGGGTACTTCCATTTAACTGGATAGAGGTTGATGGTAAGGCGGCATACGGCGGTTTGCAGGAAGGAACAGTAGAAGGAATTCGTTTGCTTGCACAGTGGTATGAGGAAGGGTTGATTCATCCTGATTTTATTACAGATGACCGCAATACATTAGGCGAAAAGTTGACCAATGGTGTAACAGGATTTTTAAACCACAGCTTTGGTTACCAGAATCCTTTAAATTCAGCAAGTCTTATTAACTTAACCAAAGCCATCACAGGTGGAACTGTTGAATATATTTCGCCTGTTTGCCACGATGAAACAGGTGTCAAAGGTACATTCTCATGGGGTGCACCGGCTCATACTATTGCCTTTGCAAAGCATATAGAGGAACAGCCTGAAAAACTTCAGAAAATTCTTGAAATTTTAGAGGCTTACAGTAAAGATGCAAAGCTTTGTGAACAATTAAGATTTGGCGAACAAGGTAATCATTGGGATTATATTGATGCGGATAAAGGATTTAAAGGTGGTATTAAGTTTCTTGCTCCATACGAAGCAGCAAGTGCACAAAAACAAAATGCACTAATGGATAACTTTGACAACCCGGGATTCTTTACACCTGCAACTCCTCCTTATGAAATGTGGATAGACCATGTGGACGAAGATATGTACAATGTTTTAGAAACTTATGGTTCAAAAGAATTTGCTATGTATGATATGTTTGGCAAGCCTGACGTTTTGCCTGCGGCAGAAAAATATCTGGCAGATCTTCGTGCAAAACAGATTGTTTTAATGACCAAGGCTATTAAAGGAGAGATTACACCGGAAGAGTATCTCAGCCAGTTTACTGATATCTGGAACCAGCATGGAGGAACAGAAATGATGGAAGATGCTTCTCAAATGCAGGATACTATTTCACAGATGTACAGTGAAATAGGTATAGCTGAGTAATCGAAAAGATTTTCAAGGAGGAAAATATGATTAAGAATATTAAAAAAGTACTAAGTGGTATTGTTTCAGCGTCTGTTTTGAGCATGACAATATTTTGTCCTATAATAGCGGATGCAACTCCAAGTGCGACGATTGATATTCCAAACTATGCAATAGCAGAAGGGTTTGAAGACGGAACTGTTGGTAACGCTTTGCGTTGGGGAAGTTATTGGGATGAAAATGCAGCAACACCAGCTAGTGATGCAACTAAGTTAGAAGTTGCAAATGAAGGTGCAAATGGCAGCAGTAAATCTCTTAAGGTTACACAGATGGGTGCTGCAAGTTTCTATATCCCGATAACTGTGCTTCCAAATACGACGTATAATATTTCTTTTTGGATTAAATATGGTGACCCTCAAGTGGAAGGTGGAACTGTCACAAGTAAGCTTACCTTTGGAAGTACCAATAATGGTACTAGCTTAAACAACCCCACGCTTTCAAAGGATGCAGTAACACGAAGTGCTACACTAAATACATGGACACATTTTGAATTTACCCTTAATTCTACAAATACAGAAGTTGTATCAACAGGTGGTGTAGTTTTTCGACCATATAATGCAAGCGGATTTAAATCGGGTGAGCGTGTAGTATATTACGATGAAATAGAGATTGCTCCCGTTCAGACGACTGAAAATTTAGTTAATGGTTCCTTTGATACAAATACAACAGTCGGTGCATGGGGTAATGCTTCAGTATACAATGTTCCCGGTACATGGATGAAATGGGCATCAAATAGTGCGCATAGAAAAGGAACTTTCGCATGGGTTTCTAGTGAAACAGAGGGTAACCCAACAGCGGGACATCTGTCGAGAACGACAGGAACAGCAGTTACAGGATTGTCTACACCTTGTATTAACCTTGAGCCCGGTAAATCATATCTTGTTTCGGCTATGTTTAAATCAGGACTTGAAAATGTGACATTCAGTGATGATTATGCTTTGGTTGAACGACTGGCATTACAATATGGTGATCCGGGAAGTACCAATGCATCTGGAACCACTTTGTATGCAGGAAGCACAGGTGCCAGTTCAGGATCGTTAGTGACATCTAAATGGACAAAGAGGGATGTAGTGATTACAATTCCGGGTATGGATACGCTTACATATATGGCAAAAGCTACACCATCAGGCGGAAGTGTTACAGTATCTTCAATAGCAGCAAAGGATATGGAAACTACCTATCCGGGCGGAACAATGGATGAAGCCACAGGAGTTTATTCGGGTACAACAGTGGATGGGACTTCTTTCACAGTTTATACAAAGCCATACTTTAAATGGCTGCCCGGAAATGCGTCTGGTAGCTATACGCCGGCAGGTGGTGCAAGCACAGCGGCCCAAAAGTATGACCCGCTATTGGTTGACGAAATCAGAATTACAGATTTATCAGTTCCCGGTGAATTACAGGTTACCGCCCCTTCTGTGATTACAGAGGGTTCAGCCACAACTGGATTTGCAGTTATCGATAGCAATACGGCTGATGTAAAGTATACGTATAAAAAACTTACATGGAATGATGAAACAAAGAATTATTATATCAGTGGTTCAGGCAATGATTTAAAAGCATTTGTTCCATCAGCTGATGATGCAGGCAAAAAGCTAATGTTTATTGTTCAGGGTGTATGTCCGACAGCTAACAGTGATGGCACATATAATATAGGCGCTCCTGTTATTGTTGAAACAAATGAGGTTGTTGCTTTGCCTAAAATTAAGGCTATTGAAATTGACGGGCAAAATCTTGTTGCAACTATAGAAGCTCTGGGACAAGGCTCATTTATAGCTGCAGCATATGACAACGAAAGAAATTTACTAAAAGCGGCTATTGTTGAACCAACAGAGATAATTGATAATACTATAACATTTACTAGCTTTACATCAGGACTTACAGATGTGGAAACTTACACGGTATACGCATGGGTGGATACTGTGGATATTATTCCAATATGTGATTCAAAAAGTTGTCCCGCGGAATAAAATAAGTATTGCCGCAGATGCTCAAAAAACATTCTGCGGCAATTATGATTAAAAAATCAAATTATTTATACCTTGTACGAAAGGAGAAAAATAATGAAACGATTGACAGCGGTTTTTATAACTATTGCTATACTTTGCACATCTTTCGTATTCAGTTATGCAGCTACAGCGTCTGTGGAGGTTAACACAGAAAAACTTTTAAAACTGGGTTTGATACAGGAGACTGATAATTTAGAGCAAGAGGTTACCAGGGGTCAGTTCGCAAATATGATAGTTTATTTTACAGGTGATACTCATGCTTTAAACGGAGCATATTCCACAATGCCTTTTATGGATGTTGCACCTGATGCTGAATATGCATCAGCTGTTAAGTTTTTGTATGATACAGGATACATTACGGGAACGGGAGATTATTGCTTTGAACCTGATAGAACTGTAACATACTCTGAAGCGGTAACTATTATTTTGCGTGTCCTTGGATATATTCCGTCGGAAACAAGCGGAGGATACATGGCCATTGCGTCAAGATTAAAGCTGGCTGATATTGAAATGACGGCAGATACTGCAATGACAAAAAAAGATATATATTATATATTTGACAATACTTTATATGCAGAAGTTCTTAAAAAAACATATACAGATGACTCCTATACACTGGAAAGAGGCGAAAATTTTCTTGCAGAATTTCATGATATATATGAATATACCGGTATTGTTGATGCGACAGACAGAGGGTGTTTGACACAAATAGACGGTTTGGATGATAATTGCAGCATTTCAATCGAAAACAAAATTTATAAAACGGATGGAAATGCGTGGGACGAATATCTCGGATATAGTGTGACTTATTGGGTGTTACAGCAGAATGATAAAGAAGTCGTTCTATACATGGAACCAAATAGCGAAAACAATGTGACCGAGGTTAAGCGTGATGATATTAAAGCCATGGATAATGGTGAAATTATATATTACGATGAATCTGATACCGAAAGGATTAGAAAATATGATACACCCGATGTTATATATAACAGAGAGGCGGTAACGGGATACGGTAAGATTGAACTTCTTTTACCGCTTCAGGGATATGTTACACTTGTCGATAATAACGGTGACAAGAGAGCAGATGTCATATTTATCTACTCATATCGCAATGTATGGGTCAGGGCGGTAGATGTGGATGACAGTATTGTTTATGGATATAACACAGATGAACGTATTGATTTAACCAATGCTGTGATATATGGCGCGGATGGAATGCCACTCACTTTTGCTGATATTACACCAGGTGATGTTATTACCCTTGAGGAAAGTAAAAATGCTGATAAGGGTGATGGCGTAGTTGCATATATTTCAGGAGAAAAAGTTTCGGGAGTTGTAGAAAAGGTATTTGGTGATAAATACACTATTGCAGGAAAAGAATATGAGCTTTCTAAAGACTTTTACGGTGAAATAAAGGCTGGTTTAAACGGAATATTCTATATTGACAAATATGGTTGTGTTGCAGCAGGTGAAAAGCAAACGGCAGATGACGGATTTAGCTACGGAGTGTATTACGGAGTTGCTAAGGCAGGTGGATTTGGCGGAGTTATGCTACGCATATTTACAACCAATGAGGCGTTTGAAGAATTTAACTGCTGTGACAAGATGAAGATTAATGATGTGGCGCCTGAAACTATGGATATATCAACTATAAATAATAATTTTTCGTCAGGCGATTTAATACGCTACAAGTTAAACAGCAATGGTGAAATAAGCGAAATTCAAGTGCCGAAGAATAATTATGAAGATTTTTACTTACTTGATTCAGGAAATGAATTCAGATATAGAAATTATGTGTTCAGCGGACGATTTGCCATGGAACCCAATGGAGTGATGTTTGGCGTTCCTAATAATGTGTTGGATGAAGAAAATTATTATGTGCTCAAAGATAGTGATTTTACAATGGGTAAACTTTTGAGCTATTCATATAAGGCTTATATAACGCCCAAAAAAGGAATGCAGCTTGCAGATGCTTTGGTAGTTTATAATATGGGAGCATCCGAGATTGTAGGAGAAGATGTGGGAATGATGCTCATAAATGAAATCTGGCAAGTATATGATGCTAAAACAGAAGGTGTAAAGGATTGTATTGTGGGCTATCAGAACGGACAGGAAGTCAGCTATATTATGGGTGATGACTCAGATGTGAAACGATTGATTACTGACAAAGGAATTATGTTAAGCCGTGGTGACATTATTCGTCCAATATTGGACGGAAATGGATGTGTAATGGGATGCGAAGAAGTGTTTGATGCAGATGCTGTTAACTCGGCTGCTTATTTAAAGCCTTTTGAAAAGGTAGATACCTATGCAGCCAAGTTTGATACTGAACATAAATGGGTATACGGATATATTACAGATATTGATGATTCTTATGTTGCGTATGAAACCCGTATCGGAACCAAGGATAAGTATACTGCAACAAACGGAATTGTATCTTATCTGGATACAACATCTGTAGTGAGATATGATTCGGATTATGCTGATGAGTCAGGAATTGAATCGGTGCATTCGTTAAAAAAAGGTGATATTTGTATTATGTATCACAATATTGGAAAAGTCAGACAGATTATTATAGTAGGAGAGGAGTAAGAAATGAAAAAAATTATTTCAGCAATTTTAGCTATAATGCTGCTGCTTACGTCTGTTTGTTCCTTTGCGGCAGAACCTAAAGTAACAGTGGACAAACTTAAAATTGATGTTACGGTTGAATATAAAAACCCTCCTGAAAAGGCAGCTGTGCAGATTCTTGATGAAAATAAAACTAAGGTATGGTATAATGGAGAATGTGAAGTAATTGATGGTATAGCGGAGTTTAAAACTTTTTCATTACCTAAAGCTGTACCGACGGGAGCATATATTATCCGTTGTACGCCAGACGGGGTAGAAACTTGCGAAAAGACTGTATTTATTGCAAATTATTATGAGCAAATTGTAAAGTATAATACCTTGGCTGATACAGATGCAAAAGATTATAGTGGAATTATAGATAATGGACTTTTGCTGGGTGTTGATGCAGCAGAGTATCAGGAGCTTGATGACGATATAAGTTATCTTGTAAACGTATATCTTTCACAGTATGATTGGTATGTAGGAGAAGAGGGCGAATATCTGGATGAAAAACAGGTAGAATTTAAAGCTGCATTTAATACAGCTATGGAGGGAGCTTATATTCTTTCAGCTGAAGATACGGAGCGTTATGCGGAATTAAGCTATTTTTCACCTGACATAAACAAGTATTACAAAATGTTGAGTGAATCAGGATTTTTGAAAAGAATGGCTAATACTGCAAAAGAAGTCACAGTAATTGATTCTGATGAGATTTACTCAGCGTTTGATAAGGCTGTATTGCTTGCATCTGTTGATGAGTTTGATTATACAACCATCGAAGAAGTTGTAGAGTATTATGAAGAAAAAAAGATTATAGAGCTTGACAGAAAAGACTATTTAAAGCTTTCTGATAGCGAAAAAGTAACGTTCTGGAAGTTATTAAAGAAAGAAACGATAAATGATATTGATGACATAGCAGAGGCGTTTGAAAAAATAACCGAAGAACTCCTAGAGAACGGAGAGGACAAAAAGTCTGGTGGAAATAATCGCGGTGGCGGTGGAAGTAGCGGCAAAGTTACTTCCGGCAGAACGGAAAGCGTATCGGGAAATGCTGTGACAACAGAGAAAGAACTTGAAAATAACAGTGATAATTCAGCTACTGAAACTACAGGTTATTCCGATTTAAAAGGATATGAGTGGGCTGAAACGGCGATAAATGTTCTTTCGCAAAATGGAATTATTGCAGGAAAAGGCGGAGGAAAATTTGCACCCGAGGATAATATAACCCGTGAAGAATTTGTGAAGCTGATTGCTGTACTTCTTGATTTACCAAAAGGTGAAGAACCTGATTACAGTGATGTTTCAAAAGATGACTGGTGTTATGAGTATATTGCTTCTTCAACAGCAGCAAATATAATTAGTGGAACGGGTGATGGAAGATTTGGAAAGGGACAAAGCATTACACGTCAGGATATGGTAGTTATTTTGCAAAGAGCTGCAGAGTATTCGGATACAAATCTTGACGCAATACGTGAAATATCATTTAAAGATGCGAATGATATCAGCGATTATGCAAAAGAAGCTGTTGTCGAATTAAGTAATGCAGGGATTATAAACGGAGTAGGAAATGGTATGTTTGCTCCGCATAATTATGTAACCCGTGCAGAAGCGGCAAAGGCTGTGTATGAGGTTTATAACAGAATGGAGGCGGCGAAATGAAAAAGGTATTAATTATGGCAGCATTTCTGTTTGCTATCTTTGCCGCACAATCATGTTTTGCGGCAAATTATGCTGTTTATGAAGGGTTTGAAAATTCTATTGGCGAAGCTATAGCGTATAATAAAAATGTTAAATTAGAGCATGCTGTTGACGGAGTTAATGGAAGTGATGGTTGTTTAAAGGCTACGGCAAATTCAGCATTTGTATTTAAGTATCCGATAGCATACGTGCCCGGAACTACCTATAAAATATCATTCTGGGTAAAGTATACTCAGACTAAGCCTAATCAGTTTACGTATTTAGGAGGTTCAACCACCTCTGATAAAACTGATGCCTCTATGGGCGCCGAGAGCCCTAACAGACAATATCCGCAGGTTACTTTAAACGAGTGGTATTACATGGAACATACATTTACAACCATAAGTGAAACAATAAATAATGAACAGTGTATAGTGTTCAGAATGTTCCACAGCAATCAGAGTTCTTCACTTCAAGATGAGGTTATTTACATTGACGATTTGTGTATAGAACCCATAGTTGTACCGGATGGAGCACCCAAGGTTACAGAGTTTTCGGTCAGCGAACCCTTGTATAGTGATATTGATGTAAAGTGGAATTGTACAAGCAGCGGAAAGAGCAATAAGGTTGTTGTTTTTGCAAATAAAGGTGAGGGTAGATTTATAGCATATACAGGAGATGTTAAGAAAGATATATTCGTTCCGGGTAAGTCTTTAAATGGTGCGGCACTTGAGTTTTCTGTTGTTCCAATAAATGATGGTTGTGCTGGGCTTGTTTATACATACAAAGTGCAAGAACCTGTTATGCTAGCGTTTGAGGCTAAAAAGAAGATGGTCGGAACGGTAAATGATGAAAAGATTAGTGCAAGTGTAGAAATTGCTTCAAGAACTGAAGCAAAAGATGTACTTGTTATGCTTTGCGTTTATGATGTGGATAACACAATGATTGGTATGGTGGAAAAATATCAGGCTTTTAAAGAAGGCGATGAAGATATAATGAAAGATATTGAAATTGAGGTGCCTGAGGATGCGGTATCAGCTGAGTTATTTGTATGGGAAGGCAAAAGCAGTCTTGATACCACACTTAAAATATTGGATTAAACGATAATGACAGAGAGGAAGTGACGTAATTGAAACAAAATAGTTGTACCGGCAATAAAAGAAAAGTCAGCTTTGCAAACTGGCTTAAAGCACACTATGAAGTTTTACTGATGATTTTACCGGGTTTTTTGGGACTTTTACTTTTTGTATACTATCCGATGATGGGAAGTGTTCTTGCCTTTAAGGATTATAAGCTTACAGAAGGAATATGGGGAAGCAGTTGGGTAGGATTTGAATATTTTATTGAATTGTTTAATGGAATGGATTTTTGGCATGTAGTTAAAAATACTTTAGTAATAAGTATATTAAAACTTGTATGTGGATTTCCTATGCCTATTATACTTGCTCTTGCTTTAAATGAAGTAAGAAACAGTAAATTTAAAAGAGTGGTGCAGACATGCACATATCTGCCGCATTTCTTTTCATGGGTTGTGTTGGGTGGTATAATGATGATGCTCTTTTCAGTTACAGGTCCTATCAACACAATACTTCAGTTTCTGGGATTTAAGGAACCGGTTGTTTTCTTCGGAGAAAATGTACCGTTTTTGACCATGCTTATTACATCAACTGTATGGCAGGGGATGGGATGGTCTGCTATTGTATATATAGCGGCAATTTCGGGTATAGACGAGAGTATGTATGAGGCTGCGTACATAGACGGGGCGGGTAAATTTAAACAGATCATATATATTACGTTACCAAGTATCATTGCTACAATAACAACAGTATTTATTATTAATCTTGGACATGTTTTAAATGCAGGTTTTGATCAGGTATACAATTTATATACCCCTGCTGTTTACGAGGTTGCAGATATTATTGATACGTATTCTCTGCGTAAACTACGTAACATGGATTATGAAATAGGAACGGCGATAGGATTGTTTAAATCAGTAATAGGTCTTTTGCTTGTCCTGACATCAAACTGGATAATAAAAAAATTAAGTGACGATGAGCTCGGTGTGCTGTAGGGGGTGATTGATATGAAAAGAACCAAAGGAGAACTTATATTTCAGATTTTTAACTATATGATATTGACATTTCTTGCGTTGATAACGGTGTATCCGTTAATTTACACTCTTTCCATGTCATTCAGTACAGCAGCGGAGGCTGCAAAGTCCGGATTTCATCTGTACCCTAAAAATATATCGGTAGAAGCATATAATATCGTTTTAAAAGACAGTCGTATTTTAACAGGATATTTTAATACTATTTTCAGAACAGTAGTCGGGACAACAGTTGCCTTGCTGGTAACGAGTTTATATGCTTATGCTACATCCCTGAAATCTACACCCGGAAGAAGATTTTTTAATACATATATCTTGATAACGATGATTTTCAGTGTAGGACAGATTCCCGCATACCTTTGTATTAAAGATTTAGGATTATATGACTCTGTTTGGGTGTATATTTTGCCTAATATGATTGTGGCATATAATACAATAGTTGCCAGGTCATTCTTTCAGTCAATACCTGATAGTTTGCGCGAATCAGCTAAAATTGATGGTGCGGGAGAATTCAGAATTTTTTTCCAGATTATTGTTCCGTTGTCGAAAGCAATTATAATGACGTTGCTTTTATGGATTGCAGTATTCCATTGGAATCAATGGTATGATTCCATGATGTATATTACAAATCCCGATAAGCATGTAGTTCAATTGGTTTTACAATCAATTCTTCAGGAAAGCAGCACAAGTTCTCTTGCGGGAGAAAATACTGCTGTTGCGGATTATACGCCTGCTACTGTTCGTGCAGCGACAATAGTAGTTGTCATTATTCCGATTTTGGCGGTATATCCTTTTATTCAAAAATACTTTATTAAAGGTGTAATGCTGGGAGCGGTAAAAGGTTAAAATATCTATACTTTTCTCCCGTATAAGTAAATTTTGAATAAAGTAATGAGGTGAAAAGTATGAAAAAATTTATGACTGTAATATTAGCTGTTGCATGTGCTGTAGTTTTTAGTGCATGCAACAGCCCGATGTCACAGCAAAAGGAAATATATACTTTAAAATGGGTTTTCCCCGGCAGGGAAATTAACAAAAATTCCGAAAAGATTTATCGAAAAGTCAACGATATAATTCAACAGGTTTACCCTGAAATTGAAGTTGACTTTGAAATGATAAATTTTAATGAATATAAGACACGTGTGGAAATGTATACAGCGTCTAAAGAAAAGATGGATCTTATATGGGGGAATGACAACATTTTACCATATTATGAACGCATTTATTTAGGCGGTGAATGTCTATACCTGGATGAAGTAATTACAAAAAATGACGGAATATTAGAAAAGACATTAACTGATATATCCGCAGACGTAATAGAAGAAACAAAATACAATGATAAACTTTTTTACTTGCCTAATGCTCCGGGAGCCAGTGGGCTTGTCCCATATTTAAAAATCCCTTATGAATATAAGGAGTATTTTGATGTTGAGACTTTAAACGAGTTACTTGACGGTGGCAAAAAAGGTGGAGAAAGATTATATAGCTTAATTGATTTATATTTAAACAAGGTTAAGCTTTTAGAAGATAATACAAAAATAGATGTGGATTATTATAGTCTGATTGATGTATTGCCGAGAATAGGGTATAAAACCATAACGTCGACTTATGATTTATTAGGCTATGAGATATACAATTCAGATAATATGGATTTAACGTATTTGAAAAATACAAAAGAATATAAAGATTTTCTTGAATATTCAAAGAAGTGGCAGACAGAGGGAATGATTCCGGGGGATATTAATATTATACATGAAAATCACACATTATACGGCGGAGATTATCTTCTTGATGCCGGATGGGGGTACTTCGAAAATGGACATTTTTATTCTGCCTTTAATGATTTATATATAGAACCTTCAAATTATTACTATATTCCCTTGGGAAATGTATTTTACACAGATAATACATCAAGACAAAGTTCAACATATATAAATTCAAATACGGAATATAAAGAACAGGCTATTAAAGTACTGGAATTATTTTATTTAAACCCCGAACTTTATCAAATTTTAACATACGGAATTGAAAATGAAAATTTTTCGGTGAATGATGGAGTTATAAAAAGAAATGATTATTTAACATACGGTAACATTTTTCCCCATAGCAAAGACCAATATTATGAAATAGCAGACAGTAACGTGGGAAATTTCAATATAACAGAAAAAGAATGTCAATGTGATGACATGCATCTTATAGATGAAGATGTTTTTTATTGGGTGAATGTTTTTAACGATGAGTTGATATACAGTGAAAGAGAAATGAAGACGTATCAAAATGATTTTAATTATATGACAGAGTTTATGAAATAGGTTTTCAAAGGTGGAGAAGGTAATGTACAGTGTAATAATTATTGATGATGAACCCATTGTATGTGACGGGCTTAAACGACATATACCATGGGGAAAATATGGATTTACTGTTGAGAAAGCATTTACATCTTCGTCAGATGCTTTAAATTATCTTAAAGAGAATGATGTTGATATGGTGCTTACGGATATAGAAATGCCTATTGTAAGTGGAATTGACATTGCAAAATATGCTTTTGAATTTAAGCCGAATACTATTGTGTGTTTTATTAGTGGGCACCAAAACTTTGATTATGCCAAAAGCGCTTTAAAATACGGCGTGGCAGATTATATCGTAAAGCCTACAGAGGTGGGAATGGCAGAGGAATGCCTTGATTCGGTTAAGCGAAAACTTGATGAACGTGGCACAGGGGCAGCAAAAAGTACAGATGATGAAGTATATGAGCTTGCGCGGAATCAGTTGATATCAGATGTTTTCGCTGGTTTTTCTTCATGTGAATCAGAAATTGATGCAAAGATAAAAATGTTGAAGAAGGTAGGACATAATGAACAGATTTACATATCATTTTGGCTTGTTTTTGATATAGAAAGAAACAAAAAAGAAAATTCAATAACGACGCTACTTGATGAATTATATGAAACTAGCGATATTTTTAAGTTTCAAGCCCTTATTATAAAAAGTAATGAAGCATTTATAATTGCGACCTGCAGTAAATTCGCTGCTCCGGAAGAATGTAAGAAGAAATTTGCGGAATTGCTTACTGATTTTAAAACTAATGTACAGGAAAAGTATTCAATAGAAAGTGAGTATAACATAAACAAGGTTTTTGGCACGTTGGATGAGCTTCTGGAATATCTGGTGCGTCCGTTTATATTGTCTGATGACGAGATAACAAAACATGTAACGCTTGGCGTTTTAAATGAAAAATTTAAGACAGTTTTTTTGGCTGTGTCAATAGGCGATAAAGTTAAATTGGATAAATGCTATGAAAATATAAAAGTAATGCTCAGTAGATTAAGTCTTAATAATTTGAAAAAGGTATTCATTAATTTCTTTGAAATATTTTTTGAAAAGCTGCCCAATACAACCAGAGTGAATTTTTCATGGCTTGAAGTGCAAAGCATAAGGGAAATTTCAGAGAGTCAAACATGTGAGGAGGTTTTCCAAAAAACCATTAAAATTTTACATAACATGATTATGCAAATAGAGAGTTTTGAAAAAGGCGGAAATATGAATTTCTTTGTTAAAAAGGCATGTATGTATGTAGAAAGCAATTATATGAAAAATATTACTGTTGAATATATGGCTAATTATTTATACCTTAACGCATCATATTTTTCAAGAATGTTCAAGATACATACGCATGAGAATTTTAAAAAATATTTAAGTAAGGTCAGAATTGCCAAGGCATTGGAATTTTATAGTTCCGGAAAATATACAACAGCCCAGATAGCTGAAATGGTAGGATATAAAAGTCCTAAATATTTCAGACAACAGTTCAA
Source organism: Ructibacterium sp. (assembly GCA_045542095.1). Lineage (GTDB taxonomy): Bacteria > Bacillota > Clostridia > Monoglobales > Monoglobaceae > Ructibacterium. The sequence goes on along the minus strand of JAZQKJ010000040.1, from coordinate 15,918 downwards.
GAATGTTATGGGGAAAAATTTTTCACAGTACCTGATGGATTTAGGCTGTAAGGAGAATACGGAGAATGAAGATTATTAAAAAAATGTTCTCGTGGAACCGTGGAAGTATTATTTATAAAAATTTTATAATAATAGCACTTGTTGTTGCGTTGCCATTCTGTTTGCTTTGCAGTGGGCTTTTTGCTCTTGTTTACATAAATACAACAAACAGTGAATATGCAAGCAACTATACTACTGCATATAACACCATTTCTATTATGGATAACTTCTACTCCGAAACAAAAAAATCTACTATTGCACTGGCTGAAAATAAGAGGGTAAATGAGTTTGTTGCAACCAAGAATCCGGATAATATATATCTGGATATAGAAGAATTGATTTCCACCAACACATTGGCTAAAAACTATATTGACAGTATTTATATCTATTCATCTTTAAATAGATATGTTGTTTCTAATAATTTTACAGGAAGAATTGACACTTTTTATGATAAAGGATGGCTCAACGGTATAAGCGAGGTGGAGAGGGTTGATACCGTGACTATTCAGGTCAGGGATAAATATGACCAATATCCCCATCTTATTACTTTTTTAGTGCCAATCAGAGAAGTTGTGGATATGAACAATCAAGTGGTTTATGCATCTGGTGGTGTGGTTGTTAATATAAATATAGACAAACTGTGTGAAGAACTTCTTGGAATTCCAAAAGAGCAAGTTGGCATCTACGTTTTTAATTACACGGGAAAACCAATTTTTTACCACGATAACGAGCAGATTTCAAGAGATATTACATATGCTCAACTTAAAAATGAGGACGTTGTTACAAAGCAAAGTAACAAAAATTTTGTGCTGGAAATGGAATCAAATGGCTACTATTATGTCTACATGAAACCCAGAATGACATCAAGGACATTTATTACCGGTATCTTCTTTTTGTTGTTACTTTTGTTTGTGTTTATTACATTTTTAGTATCATATATTCTTGCAAAAAAGACATTTAAACCTATTGAGAACATTGTTGAAAATTTAGCAGTATCAAACGAATATGACAATAATTCAATTGATGAGGTTCAGTATATAATAAATAATATAAATAAGCAGATTGAGAATAGACAGTTGCTGGAAATGGAATGTGAAAACAGAATGCAGATGCTTAATAAAATATATATGTCTGCATTACAAATGCAGATAAATCCTCATTTTATTTACAATTCTCTGGAGATAATTAACTTCATGGCTTTTGATGTATATAACGGAGAAAACGATATAAGCAAGGTTGCTACTATTCTTTCAAGGTTGCTAAGATTTTCTTTAAATACAGAGCAAAAACTTGTAACAGTTGAAACGGAAATGAATTATTTAAGGGAGTATGTCCAAATACTAAAAATTAGATTTCCAAATAAATGCAACTATACGTTCTTAATGGATGAGTCTGTTAAAGAAAAAATGATACCGAAGCTTATTTTACAGCCGATTGTTGAAAATGCTTTTAGCCATGGAGTTCAGCTTGCCGAAGGAACAGGTGAGATTATTGTTGAAGTAAAAGAAGAACAAGGGAAAATTATAATTACAATTTCTAATACAGGCATTCCGTTGACTGATGAAAAATTAAAGTCTATTAATGACAAACTCAATTATAGTATATCCCTTACTTCCAGACACATAGGTCTTCAGAATGCACAGAGCAGAATTAAAATGCTTGTAGGAGAGGAATATGGCATAAATAAGGTTTGTGCAGATGGCAACAAGACTGTTTTTGTGATTGAACTTCCTGAAATAAATCAGGAATTAATTTAAGACAAAGGATGGATAGAATATGAGCATAGGTAAATTTATTAAGGGTGGTAGGGCGTATGATGTTACAGAAGCTTTTTCAAAGACAGCTGCTACAAATGTAATATATAATTCTTCGGGCTATTTTACAGAGGTGAATCAATGGGGAACAGGCACCTCGTTTTATCAGTTTCCTGATACAGAAATGTGCCAGATAACTGGGGTAAATGGGAAAACTCTATACATAAAAGATGAAAATGATGTCTGGTGCCCGGGGTGTTTTCCAATGAAATCCGATGTAAATAATTTCAATTGTGAACACGGTGACGGGTATAGCATAATAAGTTCTGAAAAAAACGATGTAAGGGTTAAGTGGAGAACTTTTGTTCCTCATGTAGGACAATTTGAAGTGTGGTCTGTGACAATAGAGAATAAGACAGATAAAACCAAGGAAGTATCTATTGTTCCTGCGGTAAAATTGTTTATGAGAGGATATAAAGGTATAAGGTTTGCTGATAACCCAAATCAGTCACAGGTAACCGAATTCAATGATACAATAAATGGTCTGTATATGACCGGAGGAAATCCATGGGAAATGGGTAAGGATTATGATGCTTTTCTGATTACTAACGGAAACATTTGCGGATATTGTGGTGATGAAGCAGAGATGCTTGGTGGATTTGACGAGCTGTCATTCCCGTATCGACTACTAAATTGCGAAAATATTGGCAAATTTAATGCATACAGCGGAGTACCGTTTATGGCAATTCAATGTACGGTAAAGGTTCTTCCCGGCGCAAGTGTAACGGTTGATTTTGCTATTGGTATAGCCGGCAAGATAAACGATGTTCAAACGGTTTCAACACTTATTAAAACAAATGAGTGTGCTCAGATGTTGTATGAAACAGCTGTAAAAGAAATAGAAATGCGACATGATAGTGTTCTCGTTGAAACGCCTGATGAAAAAATTAATTATTTTATGAACACATGGCTTAAAAAGGGAATGGAATACTGTTTGCATAAAAAAGATGCAACCCGTGATAATCTTCAGTTTGCATATGGTCTTATAAGTTCTGCTCCTGAATTTGTACGGGATACACTTATTCTTGCGATGAAACATCAGTACAAAGATGGACATACCGTGCGTTCGTGGTTGCCTATGGACGAAACATATTATTCTGACGGGCAAATGTGGCTGATTTTAGTTGCAACAGATTACATAAAATTTACGGATGATGTTAATTTTTTAAATTGTGAAATTCCTTATCTTGACGGAGGAAGCGGCACTGTTCTTGATCATTTGAAACAAGCAATTATTCTTATGGATGAAAATAGAGGACCGCATCGATTGCCTCTTGCGCGGTTTGCAGATTGGAATGATGCCCTTAATCTTAAAGATGATAAGGCAGAAAGTGTATTTATGGCAATGGCTTTTGCGTGGTGCCTAAATGAAATGCATGATTTGGCCATATATATAAACGATACAGAATATTCAAAGGTTTGCAGGGAAAATCATGCAGAACTTAAACGGATTATAAATGAATGTTGCTGGGATGCAGATGGGGGATATTATGTACGCGGCTTTTCTGATGGAAAAATTATAGGCGGAAGCAAATCCAAGGGTTCTGTTATATATGTGAATCCGCAGTCATGGGCAATACTTGGAGATGTGCCGGATGCAGAACAGATTAAGTCTATGATGGATGCAGTAGAAAAATATATAGAAACAGATTTAGGGTGTCTTGTAAACTATCCTGCTTATGATAAATATGATGAAGAAATAGGTAGAATAAGCTTTCAGGTGCCTGGTACCGGAGAAAACGGAGCGGTTTATTGCCATGCAACAGGGTTTAAAATTAATGCAGATACAAAAATTGGTGAAGGGGATATTGCACTTAGGGATTTGAAGAAAATTATTCCTGATAGCGAAAAAAACCCATCTTCACGATCTTATGCACTTCCATATACCCTTACAAGTTATTATAAAACTCATGTCGGTATGTGGGGAAGAACGGGCAGACCTTGGTTGACAGGAACACAAGGATGGGTGTTCAGGTGCGTGCTGGAAGGACTTTTAGGGATAAAAAAAGCTTATGGAGGTTTTGTTATAGAACCTGCATTTCCTTCTTGCTGGGATGGTGCAAAATGCACTATACGACGTAATGGTACAGAATATTCATTTGAAATTATAAAATATGATGGTGAAATAATTAAGATAACAGAAAACGGAATAGAAAAGACAGATAATTTTATAAAATTCAGCGACGAAAAGTACGTGGAGATAAAAATATACTGTCAGGAGGTAAAATAATGAGCACAACTATATGGCTTGATACTGTAGATTTTAATCATCATGGACAGTGGCAGACAGAAACACAATTTGTTAGAGAAATGGCACAGCCATATTTAATTGCATCTCATACGCCTGGAGTTCCTGTTGAGGATGCAGTGACGGAATTTACTTTGGAAGAAGACGGCTATTATCGTTTTTTTGTCAGGACAAAGAATTGGAAATATCCTGAAGCTCCCGGTCAGTTCTCTATATTAGCAGATGGAACAGAACTTTCCAATATATGTGGTAAAATGCCGGTGCTTTACTGGTACTGGGAAATTGCAGGAGATATTTATTTAAAAAAAGGAACACATAAAATAGCTCTTCATGACAGGACGGGATGGTTATCAAGATGTGCGGCAGTTATTATTACAAACGATATGGATTTTACGCCTACTCCTGAACCTGAGCGTTTACTTAAACAACGCTTGCAGATTAAAGGACTTCAGGATAGGGTTGCCAATATGGGCAAGTGGGATTTTGTTGTAGTGGGTGCTGGACCCGGTGGAATACCTGCTGCAATAAGTGCTGCCAGAAAAGGTTTGAAAGTAGCATTGATTTGCGCCAGACCAACAATCGGTGGTAATGCGAGTGATGAAGGCACCATAGGATTCGATGGTGCCGGGGCTAAGCATCTGGGATATCATGAAACAGGAATTGCCAATGAAATCAAGTGCGTCAGGGAGCATTTTGGTTTAACATGGCAGGGAGCACTGGAATATTTGGTGGGAAAAGAATCAAATATAACTCTTTTTAAAAATATGATGTGCACAGATGCCGAAACTGATGACAATTTTATAAAATCGATTCATTGTGTAGATACGATGACACTTAAAAAATATTGTTTTGAAAGCGATTTGTATGCTGATTGCAGTGGTGATGGCTGGCTTGGATATTATGCAGGAGCGGCGTATAGATTGGGTAGAGAAGCAAAGCATGAGTTTGATGAGGAGTTTGCTCCTGAAGCCCCGGACACATTAACAATGAGCGGATGCAACTGTGCGGATATCATGGTGCGTAATTTCCTTATGGAAAAATGTGATGAAGTTAATAAATTTATTGCACCTGACTGGGCAATAAAATTCCCCAAGGAAATTTATCGCACTCCTAAACCCAGAATGACTAGTGAATGGTGGCTGGAAAATTCTAATGATTATGATGATTTATGGGATAATGAATTTGCAAGGGATACATTGGTTCGTATAGGAGTAGGGTATTTTGATTGGCTGAAGAATTCATACGCAAACAAGGAGTTTTATAATAATTATAGGCTTAAAAGTATCGCTTTACATAATTCAAAACGAGAAAATCGCAGAATTATAGGAGATTACATTCTTTCTCAAAGTGATTATACAGATGAGACTGTTTTTGAGGATGCTATAAGCTATCACGGTTGGGGGGTTGATGTGCACCACATTAAAGGTATTTATTCAGGAGAGGAAGGTCCGTTCCATCTGGATATGAAGGTTCCGGTAGGTCCTGTTCCGTACAGATGCCTTTATTCAAAAAATATAAAAAATATGTTTATTGCATCACGGTGTGGATCATTTTCCCATTTAGGATTGGGTTCTGTAAGAGTGGAAAATACTATTGCAACCATGGGACAGGCTGTGGGAACAGCAGCGTATCTGTGCAAAAAATATGATGTTTTACCGCGTGAAATTTATATGAAGTATATAGAAGAACTTCAGCAGATTTTGATTTGTGATGATCAAACTATAATAGGCGTGGTGAACAAAGATGCAAGGGATAAAGCACGTGAGGCGAAGATTTCGGCAACTTCATTTAATGCGGAAAAATGCGGATATCCTGAAAATGTAGTAAATGGGGAAATTCGTTCTTATGAAGAAAAATGTAATGCGTGGATATCTGATGAAAAACAGGGCTTGCCGCAAAGTATTACATTGGAGTTTGAAAAACCTGAATGGATTTCTTCGGTTCACATTACGTCTGATACAGATTTAACATACCCGTTGTTTTCACCGTATCCTCTCAATTTATCCAATGATATTCTGTCCTATGACTATACAGCATGTGATATGTCTGTTGAGGTTTATACAGGGAATGAATGGAAAATGGTTGCCAGGATTAAAGAAAACTTCTGTCGTAAGAGTAAGGTTTGCTTTGAAGCAGAATTTGCCGAAAAAGTACGTGTTACTGTCATAAAAACTTCTGGAGCACAATGTGCCAAATTAAATGAGATAAGAATTTATGGAGAGTGATGTAATGATTAATCAATTTAACATAGCAGATTTTGGAGCAATCGGTGAGCGGGAATATTTTACGAAGAAGCGGTGTTCTTAAAAAGGGCGAATCGTTTCATGATCAAAATCTTTGCTGTCATTTAAGGATGAAAAATTGCAGTGGAACTGTTATTGTTACAAATAGTATGGCTGCAGGAAAAGATGATGGTGGAACAGGAATTATGACCCCCGATTATTCGTGTGTAATTACAGACTGTACGGAATGTATTATAAAGAATAATGTTTTGTATAAAAGTGCATTGAAAGAGAATTTTGTTTTATACGGAGAAAATTCCACATGTGTTATATATGATAATATAGGGCGGTTGCAAACTGATATATAAAGTAGTCTTATGAGGTAGAAACATGGAGTTTTTAAGAGATAATGTTCGCTTTTCTTTTCTTTATGGTGGGAAAAATGCGTGGGAATATTCATACATAAAAAACATAGAGGAAAAAGGTAATGAAATAGTTACTAAATATCTGTTTGATGATGGGCTTAAGGTAACTAATGTTGCCAGATATCATCATAAATATAATGCATATGAATGGGTGAACTATCTGGAAAATACAGGCGATAAAAATTCTCAGATAATTTCTGAGTTATGGGATTGCGATTGTCAGGTTACTGTAAAACATACTGAAAAAAGAAGAAGAACTGCGTACATACCCAATCCTGATTTGACCGCAAAGATATACGCACCATTTGGATCGCTTTGCTGGGAAAAGGATTTCATCTGTACACCGGCATATATTTTTGCTGATGAAGAGAGAGTGTTCCGTTCAAAAGGAGGTCGCTCCAGTAACGGAGAAAATTCTCCATTCTTTAATATTTACCATGATAATTCAGGACTTCTTATGGCTATTGGATGGACAGGACAATGGAATTGTAAAATTACAAGAAAAGAAAATTCTGTCCGCTTGCAAAGTAAAATAGAGGATACGAAATTCTTTTTGTATCCTGGCGAAAGAATCAGAACATCCTCGGTTGTAATAATGAAATATGAAGGTGATTTTTATGAGTCGCAGAATAAATGGAGACGCTTTTTAAAGGAAGAATTTTCGCCCATAGGATTGGGTCGTGTTAATGAAACGGCGCCATTTTGTGCGGGCATTTGGGGCGGAATGAAATCTGAAGATGTTATTAAAAGGATAGAAAAACTTAATCAAAATAATATACCTATAGAGTATATATGGATGGATGCAGGCTGGTACGGTGGAGAAACTACACCTACTCCTGACGAATTTGAAGGGGATTGGTATACTCGTACAGGCGATTGGAGAATAAGTCCGTTGATACATCCTGGCGGATTGAATGAGGTGGCATCTTTAATAAAGAAAAGCGGAAAAAAATTTTTACTCTGGTTTGAACCGGAGCGTGCTGCAAAGAGTGTACCTATGGCTAAAGAGCATCCTGAATACTTTATAGAACATCCTGATGAAGATGATTTGCTTTTAAATCTTGGAAATCAGGAGGCTTTTAATTATTGTTACGAAACTGTTTCGAATATTATTAGGGATTTGGATATCAAATGTTATAGGCAAGACTTTAACTTTGACCCTCTTGAGTATTGGCGTTTTAGAGATGATACTGACAGAAAGGGTATTACAGAAATAAAACATATTGTGGGCTTGTATAACCTGTGGGATAAGCTTACTGATGAGTTTCCGGGATTGATTATTGATAATTGTTCAAGTGGAGGCAGACGAATTGATATTGAAACATTAAAACGAAGCGTACCTCTTTGGAGAAGCGATGTGCAGTGCCCTGCTGACTATAAAACGGAAACAGCTCAGATGCATAATATGAACTTCTCTTTATGGATGCCCTACAGTGGTACAGGTAGCGGAAGACTTTATGATACCTATAGAATGAGAAGTGCATATGCAGGCGGACTTACTACGAATTTTACTTTTTCGGCATCAGATGATTTTGGCTCAGATGAGGAAAAAATGGGATGGTTAAGGAAAATGGGCGAGGAATATCTTAAAGTAAGACCATATTTTTATGGGGATATCTATCATCTTACAATGACATCGACAGATGAAAGTGTATGGTGTGCATCTCAGTGGGACAGACCGGAGTATAAAGATGGTATGATTCAGGTGTTTAAGCATGCAAAAAGCCCTTATACGGAGGCAATCTTCAAGCTTAAGAATATAAATGAAAAATATAAGTATTTATTCACAGATGCAGACGGCGGAGAGGTTATAATTGAGGGAAAAGAGCTGACAGATAGAGGCTTTTCGATAAAAATAGAAGAAAAAAGAGTGGCAAAAATATTCTTTTATAAAAAAATTGTTGACATACTGTAAAGGAGGAAATGAAATAATGGATAGATTATTTGAAAGAACCAAGACGATTAAGTATTTTAAATTGGATAAAATGTGGGATTTTTGCACTGATGAAAATAACGTGGGAATAGATGAAAAATGGTATGAAAAATTTCCTGAAAAGAATGAAAAAATGCTTGTTCCGTCCTGCTGGAATACCACCATTGGATATTTCAGATATATGGGTGTGGCGTGGTATAGAACATACTTTGAAACATCTACTGAAAATATATGGCTTAAATTTGAGGCGGTTGCAAATGAATGTACCGTATATATAGATGGTAAACGTATTGGCTATCATTATGGTTGTTTTACTGAATTTGGTTTTGAAAATTTAAATATAGGTGCGGGAGTCCACGAGATTATCGTGCGGGTTGATAATAAAATAAACCTGACAGATACCATACCTCATATATTGACCGATTGGTACAATTACGGAGGTATAAACAGAAGCGTTGAAATTTGTGAAGTTGATAATTGCCACATATCAGATTTAAAGATAAAATACGACTTAAATATTGACAACAAAAGTACCATTTTAAATATTAACACAAAGCTTTGGAGTTCGCATTGTGTTAAGGATACTTTTAAAGTTTTTATCAATAACAAATGCATATACGAGGACTTAATTACGGTAGACGGAATGTGTGAATTCGAAGCTATAGATATCCTCTTAAATGACATTGAGTTTTGGGATATCGATAACCCAAAACTATATTATATTACAGTTAAATTTGGCGATAAAGACCTTACCGACAGAATTGGTTTTAGAAAAATTGAGTGTCAAGGTAAGAATATTTTTTTAAATGGTAAAAAACTTATATTAACAGGTGTCTGCCGTCATGAACAGCATCCTGATTGGGGATTTTCCATGCCATTTGAACTTATAAAGAAGGATATTGATATTATACGTGAACTTAACTGCAATACAATACGCGGTTCACATTATCCCAACACAAAAAAGACGTTGGATTACTGTGATGAAGTGGGTATGCTATTCTGGGAAGAAATTCCTATGTGGGGAAATAGAAAAGAATGGGAAGAATCATTTAAAAACGAAGATTTTATAAATAAAGCAATGACTATGCATAAAGAGATGATCAAGCGCGATTTAAATCATCCATCAATTATTTTATGGGGTCTGCATAATGAAGTAGATACTACCTTGCCTCAGACAAGAGTATTGACAGAGGGGTTGGTATCATTCATACGAGATATGGATAAATCCCGGCTGGTTACCTTTGCGTCTAACAGAATTAAACCTGATCAGCCAGGAGATATTTGCCTCGATTTAGTTGATGTGGTAAGTTTTAATTATTATACTGCATGGTATTATAACAGTCGGGAGGAAAGTTTTGAACGGTTTGTTAAACGCACGAGAAAATATGTAAATTCTAATGCCGGAGAAAAGCCGATTATTATGTCTGAATTTGGGGGAGGTGCCATAAAAGGCGTGACAACCTTTGAGGGACAGAGGTGGACAGAAAATTATCAAGAAGCATTGCTTGAAAATGCAATTAAAGTATATCTTGAAAGCGATGAAATTTCAGGTGTATATATATGGCAATACTGTGATATAAATTCTCAATTTGAGCTTGAGATGACACGCCCCAAAGGTTTTAATAATAAGGGTATAGTGGACGAATACAGACGCCCTAAAATGGCATTTAATACTGTTAAAAAGATATATTCAAAATATAACGATGTGTCGGAAAATAAAACAACAATAAAGTTGTTTTAGGTATAATTTAAAGGAGATAACAGAATGAAACATTTAAAAAAGAGTGCGAATGTTAAAAGAATAACTCCTGCAGACGGTCATTATTTTTTTGGATATTATGATTTACAGCCGTACAACAGTGAGCAGACCCTGCATCTTACTCATAAAACAAATTTCAGGGATCGTTTGCAGAAAAAAGGTGACATTGCCGAAATAGGCTTTATAGATATGAGTACAGGTAAGTACGAAATGCTTGATACGACTAGGGCGTGGAATTTTCAGCAGGGGGCAATGCTTCAATGGAATCCAAAATCGGCTGACAGAGAAATTATATATAATAGCTTACTTGATGGAGAATTTGTTGGTGTTATAATGGATATACACTCAGGTAAAAAGCGTTATCTTGACAGACCGGTTGCCAATGTTTCACGGGACGGTAAATATGCCATAAGTATCAATATGTCAAGGCTTTATAATTTCAGACCGGGATATGGCTATGCTTGGCCTGCAGATAAGTATTACTACGATAATCATAGCTGTAATGATGGAGTATATGTAATTGACATGGAAAGCGGAAAATCGGAGTTGGTACTTTCTATGCAGCAGATTTGGGATTTTTCGGGTTCATTCTTTGATAAGGATGAAAAGATGATTATAAATCATATAACCTTTAATCCTGATGCAAGCAGGTTTCTTGCCTTGGTCCGCAACTTCCCTCCGGTAAGTAATGGTCATAAAACGGCGATAATTACTGCAAACCGTGACGGAAGTGATATGTATCTTCTTTCTGATTATGGATTTCAGTCTCATTATTGGTGGCTCAATAATGAAGAGATTATATTTTTCTCAGATGGCAAAGAACTTGATGTTTCAAGGGGAAGAGCGAATAACTATATACTTAAAGATAAAACCCATGATGGGTATATGCAGGCTGACGGTTTCTTTGAATTGGATAATCACATGAGTTTTACGGCTGATAATAAGTATATGATTACCGATACATATCCTGATTACGATGACCGTATGCAGACGTTAAGACTATTCAGCCCAGAAAAAAACACTGTGGTTGACTTGGGAAGATTTTATTCAATGCCATATTCTGTTGTTGATGTCAGGTGTGACTTGCACCCGCGTTGGAATAGAGTGGGAGATGGTATAACGTTTGATGCTACTCATGAAGGGTTCAGGGGAATATATAAAATAGATCTCCCAACTGATGTTATTGATTCGCTTTTTGAATAACTATCAGAATTGATGTGAGAGAATGGAGCATATACATATGAAAAATATAGATGATATAGATGCTAACTTAAAAATTGAAACAAGTTTAAATCGGGAGAATATTAAATTTTATAATGTTTTAGAGTATCCATTCAAGATTTACGGAGTTTTTATGGAGAATGGAAAATTCCGCAGAATTCCCGAAAAAATTGCCGCATCTGTAAGTGAGGGTGTGCATTATCTTCATGCGAAAACTAGCGGTGGTAGAATTCGATTTAAAACAGACAGTTGCTTTGTTGCAATAAATGTTAGCATGGATAATATTGGTAGAATGCCCCATTGCTCGCTGACTGGTTCAGCAGGTTTTGATTTATATGCTGACAATAATTATGTAAGAACTTTTATTCCGCCTTACGATATAAAAGAAGGGTATGAGGGCATAATTGAATTTGATAGCGATGCTCTTCGTGAGATAACTATAAATTTTCCGTTATATAGTGAAGTAAAAGAGGTTTATATAGGACTAAACGAAAATTCGGCTATACATGAGGCTATGCCATATAAAAACGAAAATCCGGTGGTTTATTATGGCTCTTCGATTACTCAGGGAAGTTGTGCTTCCAGACCGGGAAGATGCTATCAAAATATTATCTCAAGAAGATTTAATCTTGATTATATAAATCTTGGTTTTTCGGGTAACGCAAAAGCTGAGGATGAGATTATATCGTATATTAAGAATCTTGATATGTCCCTTTTTGTCTATGATTATGACCACAATGCACCAGGCGTTGAGTATCTTAAAAATACTCATGAAAAAATGTTTAAAGAAATACGAAACGAAAAGCCTGATATTCCTGTAATAATGTTGTCAAGACCAAAGTATAATCTCACAAAAGAGGAAGAACAGCGCAGACAGATTATTGAAGAAACGTATAATAATGCAGTTTTAAACGGTGATAAAAATGTGTATTTTATTGACGGGAAGATGCTTACCCAGTTATGCGAGAACGAGGGAACTGTGGATGACTGTCACCCGACGGATTTGGGGTTTGCTTCTATGGCAAAGGCTTTAGGTGATGTTATGGAAAAAATAGATGATTTTTGATTATAGATGACAAGGAACAACCTTTCAAAAGGTGATGTGAAATTTTTTCTTTAAATTCAATTTTTCTATGCTAAAAGATTAAAATTTTAGGGACAGGAATATCTACATTTCAAAAACGCACAATATAAAGGGGTACGTGAACCAAACTCGTGATGAGTAAGGTAAACATACCCCTTTAATTTTTATTTAGCCAATAGAGAGTGTGAGAAAAAGTCTGTAAAAAAGATTCCTTCTATGATAGAATAAAAATATCATAGGAGGAATTTTTTATGGCAAAAAGAAGAAGAGAAAAAATGAGTGAAGGGAAAAAGAATATCATAGCCGGTTTAATTCAGGAATATGACATTAAAACAGCGGAAGATATTCAGGAAGTGTTAAAGGATCTCCTTGGCGGAACAATTCAGGAAATGATGGAAGCTGAGCTTGATGAACATCTTGGTTACGAAGAATATGAACGCAGCGATAATTCTGATTATAGAAACGGAGTAAAACACAAAACTCTACGCAGTTCCTATGGCGAAATACCTATTGATGTTCCTCAAGATCGAGACGGAGATTTTGAACCCCAAATTGTACCTAAACGCAAGAAAGATATATCAGCAATTGAGCAGAAAATCATCGCAATGTCAGCAAAAGGTATGACAACAAGACAGATTTCAGACATTGTTGAGGATATTTATGGTTTTGAGGTAAGTGAAAGTATGGTAACAGCTGTCACTAATAAAATACTTCCTCAAATCGAAGAATGGCAGCAAAGACCATTATCTGCTGTATATCCGATTATTTTCATTGATGCAATACATTTTTCAGTTCGTGAGGAACATATTGTTAAAAAGATTGCAGCATACATAATACTTGGAATTAATGACGAAGGTAAAAAAGAGGTATTAAGCATAACTGTAGGCGAAAATGAAAGTGCAAAATACTGGCTTGGAGTGCTTAACGATCTGAAAAACCGTGGTGTGCAGGATATCCTAATTTTATGTGCAGACGGTCTTTCTGGCATAAAAGAATCCATAGCTGCAGCATATCCGAATACAGAATATCAGCGTTGTATTGTCCATCAGGTGCGAAACACCTTAAGGTATGTTGCCGAAAAGGATAAAAAAGCCTTTGCTAATGACTTAAAAAGCATATATCACGCACCAAATGAAGAAAGCGGATATGAACGTATGCAGGCTGTTACAGAGAAATGGCAGGACAGATATCCAAATGCTATGAAGCGTTGGGAAGAAAATTGGGATGTAATATCACCAATGTTCAAATTTTCAGCAGATGTGAGAAAGGTTATATACACCACAAACGCGATAGAAAGTCTTAATAGTGCACTGCGTCGTTTAAACAGTCAGAGAAGTGTGTTTCCAATTCGTAACTGGGGTAAGGTGTATGGAAAACTGTCAATTATATACGACGGCAGACTTTGATAGCACAAATTTTCCGCCATTTGCAAGGGTAAAATTAACGCCCTCGAAACGAGGGCGCCTTTGACATGCCTGTGTTTTTATGCTATATATGAGTTAAGGGACGAAATCCTAAATTATGGATTTCATCCCTCAAAAATCACTTAAATTATATTATCATTTTGGAGTTTACACAAAATTGGGGAAATACCCGAAAATTTCTCACACTGCCAGCCAATATCTGCTTATTTGTTGGCGTTTAAGTCGTATCTTGGTTTGTTTTCGGTTTCAATTAAAGCGATTGCTTCATTTTCTGCCAATTCACCGTCCTGATATTTTCGCATAGCCTCTTTTGCTTTTACTCTCCATTCTGACAAGGTAGGATACTCGTTCGGGTCGCGGTCACATCCACGCTTCATTTTTCTTTCTGGCTGATTATAAATTCTAGCAACCGGGTCTTTTCTTGACTCGGCTATTCTTTTATAGTGAGGTGCTAAATCTTTGCAGGTTTTTCCATCCTTAATAACTCTACTGAAATACAATTTGTTATTGCCTGAGGTAGGTATAAAATATTTGCCGCAACATTCACAGTATAAGAATTTACATTTCAAACTGATGAACCGCTGAATGATAAACAGATAATAATCGGAGATAGAACGGAAGAAGTATTCGGCGACAAAGCCTTTACCGTTGTGTGTAAAAACGGTTGGCACAGTTAGGTTAGTGACTTCAGGATAATCTTTTTCTATATCAATCAGAATGCCTTCGTTGATTTTATACATATACGAATGCAAGCAACAATGACACCCATAAACATCATTGATTGTTTGAAAGATAGTTTTTATCGTTTCATCATAAAAATCATCCGCACCATCGTCAATAGGAATATTATCATCAAGCATTGTTCTTGTAAGTGTTCCCTGAATTGCATTTTCTTCTTCTAAAACATCACATAGATTATAAGCCATATTATAAAACAGAGTATAGGCATCCATATTTACTTCAGTTTCGTGTTCAAGATGTTTCAAAAGCTCGTTCCCAATTTCTCCAAATCCCTGTAAAAATTCAACATAGTATTCAAAGTTAAGTTCAGAAAACAATATGAGTTCATCCTGAACAGTTGTATTTTTGAGTTTCTTTTTCTCTCCGTGCGAAACTAAGGTGCGGGCAATCTTGCCATCCTTACCCATACGAATATATAATCCATCTCTCTCCATAGGGTTTAGTGATATGAGTATGTAATATCAATTATATTGAAAGGGGGTGATTTATCACCTGAGAGCACGAATGAGCCGTCAGGCAAGGCGATCAAATGTATGAGAATACATTTAAAATCTGATAGCGAAAAGTATGACTAAAGTTGCAGCGTTGACTTGGCCAGTCAAAAAACCAACAATCGGTTAAATCTCAAAGCTTTTCCGGCTCACGGAAAACACCAATTTATTCACGGCATGCAGAGAATGAAATTGGTACGGCATCAAGGGTGAAATTAATTAAAATAAAACTGAATATTTTAGGACAAGCGGACATAGTATGTAACATAAATCAAATTTGGAATTGGAGGAGAAATGTTATATGAAAAAGAATCGCGAATTACATATAACCTTCCATAATCCAAATACGAGGAAAGACTCTGAAAACTTGGCAAAAGAATTTATCTCCCGTGCTGCAAGCGGAGTCTTAACCAAAATGATTTTAGACAAGATGGAAAAACGTAGCGAGAATAATAACTCTGAATCATATAGTGATTTGGATTAAGGAATACATAGCAAACATACTCCGCCTGAATGA
>JAZQKJ010000039.1:0-2501 GCA_045542095.1 Ructibacterium sp. | reverse complement strand
AAAAAAACATATTTATATCATACTTTAATAAAATTAAGAATAAACATATGCATGATAAATGACTCAGATAATAACAATATTGAATATTTTTATTTATAGTAATTCTCAGGATAACAATTTCTTTTTTTTATATAGAGCATCGTCTTAAAACAATATATGCAATTATAAAAAAGAAAATCACATTATTCAGGATTTTCCATATTACAGAATCACGAATACAGCTTATGACAGATAAAAATGTCGGTTTAGAATAATACCTGCGGAAGGAAGACAGCAGAAGCCGAAAAAGAATCTGTTAACCCAAACTTTGCGAGTATAGATAAGTATTTTTTATAAATATCTACAACACCTGTAAAAAACCTTAGAGAAATGCTATTTTTCGATAGTATTTCTTTTTTTTGTGTGTTATACTAGATAGGTATTATGAATATCTATAAAGGTGTATTATGTTAGTTGATAAGCCCATTCTTCCTGCTCTTCTTTGTATGAAATCCGGCAAGATTTATTGCCTTTACACATATAAAAATTCCTGGGATGAAGCAAAGAAACGCTCATTCCGTGAAAAAGGATCTACCAAAGTAGTTGGCAAAATTACATCTGGTGATAAAACAGGTGAAATTGAATGGAAGGAAGATTTTATAAAGCTTTACCCTGAGTTAGATAATTTCAAAACAAAACGTTTAGAGAATGGCTCATATGAGTTTATTCCTTTAGACAAGGATGTTCAGATTACGGTTAAAGATGCTCTCTCAGCTAAAAAATACGCAGCCGGCGCTACCTGGGTATTTGATCATATTATTGCCGGAACTCCTATGGCTGAAGCTCTAAAGACAGTTTTTAATGAATACAATATCAGTAAAAAAATTCTTTCTCTAGCCTATTTTCTGAACATTACTGAGGGTAATGCAATGGCAAGATATGAATGTTTTGCTGAGAAACACCGTCTTCCATGGCAGAAGGTACTAACTCCATCTGCTATTACTAGAATATTCCAGAAAATATCCAGCGATAAAATTGATCGTTTCATATCTGTTCTTAATGCTCTTACCATGAAAAGAGATGAGAAGCTAAGTACATGTAAGTACTGGGCTTTGGATTCAACTTCCATCTCTACACATTCTGAAAAATTAGCCAAGTCAGCCTATGGACATAATAAGGATGGAGATGAATTACCGCAGATAAATGTGCTGATGGTGGTCAATCAGGCAACCGGAGAACCGGTATACTATAGAACATATTCCGGAAATGTACCTGACATCAGCACTGTTAAATACATGCTTCAGGAACAGGCGCGTATCAAACTTGACAGCAACGCTGTATTTGTTTCGGATAAGGGATATTCAAGCATTCGAAACATAAACCGTTTTTATCAAAATCGTGTCTCATTTCTTATGAATGTAAAAACTTCATTTTCAATCTGTAAAAATATCTTTAAATCCATTGAAGTTGACCTGCTTGATCCTATCTCTTTTAACGAGGAAATTGACAACCATGTTGCCAGTGTGGAAATTGATTGGAGTTATCCTGTTAACTACAAAACAAACTGTAGCAAACGTGTTCCTAGAGAAAAAGAGAAAGCTCATCTGTTTTTCTACTATAACGATGAAATCTACAGTTCTCATAAGAGGACTATTACAACCAGTATTGCTAAAACAGTCAAAAAGCTGAAGGAAGGAAATACTCTTCCTAATGATTTACAAAAAATCAAAGAACACTTTATCATTGAAAGAAAGGAAAATAACACCACTGTATATCAGACAAATCGTAAGGCACTTGATAACTACCTACAGATGAAAGGTATCCGTATCTTAATCAGCAATACAGTAACAGACCCCGTGGAGGCATATAAAGCATATTTTGACAGAAACGAAGTTGAATATGCCTTCGATCTTTATAAACAGCGACTTGGTGGTAACAGATTTAGAGTAAACAACAATGAATCACTTGAAGGTAAAGCTTTTGTACAATTCATTGCAACTTCTATTGCCATTATGTTCCGTAAAAAAATAAACAACGCTATAAAAAAACAGTCATAATCTCAAGCTTAGATATGACAGTGATCCTATAGTAATTGGTAAGCTCAATACCATTGAGATGACCAGATTCAGATTTGGTGATTACTATACTGAAGTTGTTGGGGGGTTAAAGGAATTGCTAAAATCAATGAATATTCCCGAACCAAGTGATGAACCTAACCAGAATGAATATTCCGAAGATTTAAATGCTAATGCTGAAGATGAAATTGAGAAGGAATTAGAGATTCATCAGTATTCTGATTACAGTAAACTATAATAAAAAAGGTCCTGCTACCTTTATAGCAGGACCATTTATTTAATCATTGCATATATTTACTATACATAGGTCAGTAAAATCTCGCAAAGTTTTGGAAACAAACGCCCACAAAAAGCAACTTAAATTGTAACACAAAATGTATTACAATTATAAATAATAGATAGGAGATATCATGAAATTTATATAAGATCCTAACAAGTAAACAATCA
>JAZQKJ010000038.1:0-14876 GCA_045542095.1 Ructibacterium sp. | reverse complement strand
AGAACAATTTCTCTTGTGCTAATTGCAATCAGCATCTTATTTATCGGTGGAGCAATCATTGTGCCAAAGCACTTAAACAAGATTGCACTGATCTCCGGAATGGTTGTGTTGCTGGTTACCGTTACACCTTTGAATGTGATCGACATGCCGGTTGCCAGCCAGACTGCTATCCTGAAAAATGTCCTGACGAAGAATAATATGATAAGCGATGGAGCTGTGATTCCAAACAACAACATCAACGATGAAGATGCCAAAGCCATCATCAGCTCGTACAATTATTTGAAGTACAATGCAAAAAAAACGCCTGACTTTATCCCAAACGATGAAAAAGATTTTTCAGAAATATTCGGTTTTTCCGACAGCGAAAAGGAATCCGGATATGAAGGATGGTTTTTCCAGACAAAATCATCTGCTGACATCACAGAGTATCAGCAAATGGTCAAAGTGTACGCCTACGATGAGGTTCTTACAGTTGATCACAACGGTCAGCAGTATAACATCAATCTATATGACCTTGCAAGAGAATTACATCAAAAATACGGCACAGAACAACACGAATTGGACATTTATCAGGTAAATGAACATGTAGGATTATACATGGTTTCCTTTACGGCTGATCTTGAGGATGGAAACATAATATACTCAAGCTTTAGCGGTTATGCGCTGCTAAAGGATTAAATAGAACTCCTCTTCGTTTATTTCCGTAACAGATCATAAATTTTCATTAACTTATAACATTATAGCACGATATGTTTCAAATTGCAACAAATTACACATAAAGTATATTTCAAAAATCCTGAAAAATTTGTTTCATAAAAAAAACGACAAGTCGAACTTGTCGTTTTTTTTGGAGCTGGTGGCGTGACTTGAACACGTGACCTTCTCATTACGAGTGAGATGCTCTACCAACTGAGCTACACCAGCAAACCACGAAATAGTATATCATGGCAGTTCAAAAATGTCAATAATTATTCTGCATGGAAGGATATTCCAATGCCTTATGATAGGAATAATGTGAACTTTTTCGATATTTCTGTGGTGTAGTTCCATGGTAATTTTTAAAATTACGATTAAAAGAACGCAGCGAATTGTATCCACATTCTATGGAACACTCAAGTATGGATATGTCAGTGTTATGCAGAAGATATCCTGCGTGATTGAGTCGCATCATGTTTACATATTGAATATACGAAAATCCGGTAAATTGTTTAAATAACCGTGAAAGATAAGTGTACTCATGCCCCGTAACTTTGGAAAGGCGGTTAAGGGAACAGTCTTTGTTAAAGTTTTCTTCGACAAATTCGAATATTTTAAAGAGTATATTTTTTTTGTCGTTATAAGCGGACTTATACGAAACAGATTGGTCCAAACAGCCGCAGATAGTATAAAGAGTGCCTTTTATTTCAAATTTTGACGAGTTTTCATCCAAGGACAGGACGCTGTTTTTCATATTTTCAGTAAGATGCATAAGACTATTTTCAGGGACAAGCCCTTGCTTTTCAGATGTATATGCCTGAACAAGTTTCGGAGAAAAGAGAAACAGAATATGCCTCGATACTTTAGAATCCAACGAATGAATCTGATTTGGAAAAATCAGGACAAAATCATTCTTTTTCAATAAATATGGGACATTGTCAATTGTGACGGTCATTTCGCCTTCAAGTATAACTATAAGCTCATAGCAAATATGAAGATGTTGCGGAAAGCTGAAGTTTTCCCCCTCTTCTCTCCTGAAATAGCTGGACGATTTTGCATCAAAAGCCTGATAAAACATAATAACCTCCGAGAGCAAATTTTGTCTATTAATAATATCAATTTTGGCGTGAAATGTCAAGATTGGGATATTATAATAATTACATATAACCATGAAAGAGGTGGAAATACCATGAATTTGTATATAGGTGTAGATTTAGGAACGTCTTCTCTTAAACTTTTGCTTGTCAGGGGCGATGGGGAAATAGTTAACTCTGTAACAAAGGAGTATCCAATATTTTATCCCCATTCGGGATGGAGCGAGCAAAACCCCGAAGATTGGTGGAGTGCTTTTGAAGAGGGACTTCCTGAACTTTTAGCAGGTCATAATGCAGAATGTGTAAAAGGTCTTGGGGTTGCGGGACAGATGCACGGTCTTGTTACCCTTGATAAAGACGATAATGTAATCAGACCTGCAATACTATGGAATGACGGACGGACAGGCGTTGAAAACGATTATCTGAATAATGTTATTGGCAAGGAAACCCTTTCAGAGCTTACCGCCAACATTTCATTTGCAGGGTTTACCGCCCCGAAAATTTTATGGATGAGAGAAAATGAAGCTGAAAATTTCTCTAAAATCGAAAAGATAATGCTTCCCAAGGATTACATAAACTACCGCTTGACAGGTGCATTTGCAACCGATTATTCCGATGCTTCGGGAATGTTGCTGTTAGATGTTAAAAACAAATGCTGGTCGGATAAGATGATAGATATATGCTCTGTTAAAAAAGAACAGCTTCCAAAACTTTTTGACAGCTTTGAGGTAATCGGCAAAATCAAGCCGGAGTTTGAGGAAAAATTCGGTTTGAAAGACGTAGCTGTTGTAGCAGGAGCAGGCGATAACGCAGGTGCAGCTATCGGCACGGGTACAATCGGCGAGGGTAGATGTAATATATCCCTTGGTACATCAGGGACAATTTTTGTGTCCTCCGATAAGTTCTCCGTTGACAACAATAATGCTCTGCATTCTTTCTGTCATGCAGACGGAGGATTTCACCTGATGGGCTGTATACTGTCTGCCGCATCATGCAACAAATGGCTTTGCGAGAAAATATTCAAAACCAAAGACTACGGTACTGAAGAAAACAGCGTTTCGGAAGATATGCCGGGAAACAATAATGTGTTCTTCCTACCATATCTTATGGGAGAAAGAAGTCCTATTAACGATACTGATGCAAGCGGAATGTTTATAGGACTTCGTCCCGATACGGAGCGGGAGAATATTTATCTCGCCGTACTTGAGGGAGTTGCTTTTGCAATACGCGACAATCTTGAAATTGCAAAGAAACTGGGCATTAAAATAAAGAAAAGCTTTCTCTGCGGCGGCGGCGCAAAATCAAAGCTGTGGTGCAGAATTTTGGCAAATGTCCTCAATATTGAAATTGAACTTCCAAAGAGCGAGGAAGGTCCGGGTTATGGCGTTGCTATGCTTGCCATGGTAGCACAAAAGGAGTATGAGAGCATAAAAGAATGTTGCGATGCTCTGATTGGCGTTCGCGGAAAAATCAGCCCCGAAGAAAGATTAGTTTGTTTATATGAAGAGAAATACAATAAATACAAGAAAATATACCCTGCGGTAAAATCACTGTATAAAGAAATATAGGAGGATTACAGTCATGAAAGAATTTTTTAGAGATATTCCCGAAATTAAATACGAGGGTCCAGACAGCAAAAACCCACTTGCTTTTAAATACTACAACAAAGACAGAGTTATAATGGGCAAAACCATGAAGGAGCATCTCCCCTTTGCCATGGCATGGTGGCATAACCTCTGTGCAACAGGAACAGATATGTTCGGACGCGGCACAGCAGATAAGACCTTCGGTGCAAAAGAGGGAACAATGGAACACGCAAAAGCAAAGGTTGATGCAGGCTTTGAATTTATGAGCAAGCTGGGAATAGAATATTTTTGTTTCCATGACGTTGATATTGTCCCTGAGGCTGATGATATAAAAGAAACAAACAGACGCCTTGACGAAATATCCGATTATATACTTGAAAAAATGAATCAAACAGGTAGAAAATGTTTATGGGGAACAGCGAATATGTTCTCAAACCCCCGTTTTATGAACGGAGCAGGAAGCACCAACTCGGTTGATGTTTATTGCTTTGCGGCAGCACAAATAAAGAAAGCCTTAGACCTCACCGTAAAACTTGGCGGAAAGGGTTATGTTTTCTGGGGCGGTAGAGAAGGCTATGAAAGTCTTTTAAATACTGACGTTAAGTTCGAACAGGAAAATATTGCAAGACTTATGAAAATGGCTGTTGAATATGGTCGTTCAATAGGTTTTAAGGGAGATTTTTATATCGAGCCCAAGCCAAAAGAACCAATGAAACACCAATACGATTTTGATGCATCAACTGCCATAGGCTTTTTAAGACAGCATGGTCTTGACAAGGATTTCAAAATGAATATAGAAGCAAATCATGCCACTTTGGCAGGTCATACATTCCAGCATGAGCTCAGAGTTTCTGCAATAAACGGGATGCTTGGCTCAATAGATGCAAATCAGGGTGATTATCTTCTTGGGTGGGATACAGATGAATTTCCCTTTGATGTCTATGAAAGCACATACTGTATGTACGAGGTGTTAAAGGCAGGGGGGCTTACAGGTGGCTTTAACTTTGATGCAAAAAACCGCCGACCCAGCAAAACCTTTGAGGATATGTTCAATGGATATATTGTCGGAATGGACACCTTTGCATTAGGTCTTATCAAGGCGGCAGAAATTATAGAAGACGGAAGAATTGACAACTTTATAACAGAAAAATATTCGAGTTTCTCAAGTGAACTTGGCAAGAAAATTTTAAATAATTCTACAAGCCTGTGCGAGCTTGCAGAATATGCGGAAAAATTAGGCAGCACCACAGAACCTCAAAGTGGCAGACAGGAATATCTTGAAGGAATAATAAACAATATTATGTTTAAATAAGGAGAGTCCGTTATGGCAAGAATTGATATAAAAATTGAGAACTGCGACGGAAATGAATATGTTTTGTTTCCTGCGTGTGCGTATAACGGAAATCGTTTCAAATCGGTAAAACGCAACTATCCTCCCATGTTTACAACCGAGGAAGCAAAGGTTGATATGGAAATCACCATGACAGATGTACCAAGGCTCAATAAAGATGGAAGCGGTAAAATACAGGTTACAACAGGCGACGTTGCAACACCCTGTGTTTGCGTGTTTAATAAAACCGATAAAAAGGCAGTTTTTGTTTACACTGTTCAAGAAATTGATGGGGAGAATTTAGGTCTTGCTTATGAGAAAGGTTGCATTTACATAACCTATCCTGCATTCCGCGAGGAAATATACCGCTGGCCATTTATGAAGAAGAACGAAAACGAATATATTGAAAAAGATGCCGAAATCCCATATAAAAAGTTAGAATTTGACTGTGATAGCATGGAGAGGTTTTATGAACTGTATTTTGAAAACAGAAAGATAATGGGATTAGATGATACCCGCCCCACAGTCTTGCCTGATGCTGAACAGTTTGAAATTCAGAAAAATAAATTCAATTCAATGAACTGGACAGGAAAGTATTACGACATTGATGCACTGGGTCAATGGCATCCGGGTTGGTGCGGCGGTGCTATTTCAAGCTATCCCCTTATGAAACTGGGCGGTGAGCTTGAAAAGAAACGTGCCGTTAAAACCCTTGACCATCTGTTCTCAAACCAGTCACCAAGCGGTCTTTTTTACGGCGGTAATAATAAAAGAAGCGATGCATTTGGTAAAAAGGGTCAGGATAGCTGGTTGTTTATCAGAAAATCAGGAGATGCACTATATTTTGCGTTCAAGCATTTTGAACTTATGGACAACGTACCTGAAAAGTTTAAAAACGGAGCAAAGCTGCTTGCGGACAGATTCGTAAGTATATGGGAAAAATACGGTCAGTTCGGACAGTTTATAGATGCGGACACAGGGGATATAATAGTAGGGAACTCCACAGCGGGAGCAATAGTTCCTGCGGCGCTTGTAGAGGCTTATGAATTTTTCGGCGATGAAAAATATCTTTTGACCGCCAAGCAGGGCGCGGAATTTATGTATAACCGCGACGCTAAAAACGGATTTACCACAGGCGGGCCCGGCGAGATTCTTCAATGCCCCGACAGCGAGAGCGCTGCGGCACTTTTGGAGAGTTTAACTGCCCTGTATGCCGAGACAAAAGAAGAACAGTGGCTTAAGCGTGCTGTGCATACAGCTAATCTTTGCAGCAGTTGGGTTGTAAGCTATAACTATAAATTCCCAAGAGAAAGTGAATTTCACAGATTGGGCATGAAGACCGTGGGAAGCGTGTTTGCCAATGCCCAGAACAAACATTCCGCACCGGGAATATGTACCTTGTCGGGATATAGTCTTTATATGCTTTATACATGGACAAAAAATGAAAAATATAAGGAACTGTATGAAGATATAACATTGACCATCAGTCAATATATGTCAACAGAAAAAAGACCGGTTTACAGTTGGGATGTCCCAAAAGATGCCAGTCTTTTAAACGATGATTCTATCAGAGTTGAAAGAGAAATGCTACCGTTCGGCTTTATCTGCGAAAGAGTAAATATGTCCGACTGGGAAAGTTACAGATGTATCGGAGGAGTGTTTAACGGAAGTTGCTGGTGTGAAACAAGCAACCTGTTGGCTTTAGCTTGCAGAAACTAATTTTCAGGCTTAAGTGTTCCGTCGAGAGCAGACTTTACCGCTTTAGACAGCTGGTCAGGGCAGGAAGTGCCTCTGCCGTTACAGTTTATTCCGCTCAGTTTTTCGATTATCTCTTGGGCTTTCATTCCCTCTGTGAGCTTTGAAAGCCCCTGGGTGTTTCCGTTACACCCGTAAACAAACTCAACATTATGGACGGTATCCCCGTCTAATTCAAAGGAAATCTGGGCAGAGCAGGTTCCTTTTGTTTTATATTTAAACTTTTTCATGATTTTCTCCTTATAGTATTAAAATCATAACAAAATATATCACGTTTCCCCTGTTTTTGTCAATGGAAATATAAAACTTCCGGGGAATTCCGCATTATATTGGATAAAATGTCATTTACTTTTTTTGTGGTATGTGTTATACTAATTTGTTGTGAAAAAGGAGTGAATCTCATTGATAAGAGAAGATTTAAGAAATATTGCTATTATTGCCCACGTTGACCATGGTAAGACCACACTGGTTGACGAGATGTTAAAGCAGGGCGGTATTTACAGAGAGAACCAGGTTGTGGAAGAGAGAGTTATGGATAACAACGATCTGGAAAGAGAGCGTGGAATTACTATACTTGCCAAAAACACCTCTGTATACTATCAGGATATAAAAATGAATATTATAGATACTCCCGGTCATGCTGATTTCAGCGGCGAGGTTGAGCGTATCTTAAAAATGGTTAACGGGGTAATTCTGCTTATTGATGCGGCAGAAGGACCTATGCCACAAACCCGATTTGTACTGCAAAAGGCTTTAGAGATGCAGCACAGGGTAATTATTGTGGTAAACAAAATTGACCGTCCCGATGCCCGTCTTGATGAAATCCCTGATGAGATTTTAGATTTGCTCATCGACCTTGAAGCAAGCGACGAGCAGTTGGAAAGCCCAATTATTTTCTGTTCGGGACGTGACGGTACAGCATCCCTTTCCCAGTACGAGCAGGGCAAAGACCTTACCATACTTTTTGAAACCATAAAGAATTATATCCCCGCTCCCGAGGGTGACAGCGAGGGCCCGTTTCAGATGCTTGTATCTTCCATTGACTATAATGACTATGTAGGAAGAATTGCAATCGGCAGAATAGAGCGTGGCTCTATAAAACAAAATCAGGATGTAATGATTTGCGATTATCACTCAAAGCATGACCCTTATAAATCTAAAATTGTAAATATTTATCAGATAGACGGCCTAAGCAGAACTCCTGTTGAAACTGCCAAGGTTGGAGATATAATTTGTTTTTCAGGCGTTACGGATATCACAATCGGCGATACGGTTACTGCAACAGATGCCCCCGAGCCGTTGCCATTTGTTAAAATAAGCGAACCCACTATCGAGATGACGTTCTCGGTAAACGACAGTCCCTTTGCAGGAAAAGAGGGCAAGTTTGTAACCTCAAGGCAGATACGTGACCGTCTTATGCGTGAATTGTTAAAGGATGTTTCTTTACGTGTTGAAGAGGGTGACACCACCGACAGCTTCAAGGTTTCGGGCAGAGGCGAAATGCATATTTCGATTTTGATTGAAACAATGCGCCGTGAGGGTTATGAGTTTTCTGTCAGCACCCCGAAAGTTCTTATGAAAGAAATTGATGGGGTAATGTGCGAGCCCATAGAGCGTCTTACTATTGACGTGCCTGAAGAATTTATGGGCTCTGTTATGGAAAAAATGGGAACAAGAAAAGCCGAGCTTATCCAGATGAATCCACAGGGGTCACGTATGCGTCTTGAATATATGGCTCCTGCCCGCGGTCTTTTGGGTTACAGAAGTGAATTCCTTACCGATACCAGAGGCGAGGGAATTCTTAACACAGTTTTTGACAGTTATCAACCTTTTAAAGGGGAGATAAACCGACGTCACACAGGCTCTCTTGTATCCTTTGAAACAGGTGAGGCAGTAGGCTATGGTATATTCAAGGTTCAGGACAGAGGAACCATGTTCATAACCCCGGGCACAGCAGTATATGAGGGTATGATTGTGGGATATTCTCCAAAGAGCGAGGATATAAATGTCAATGTCTGCAAGAAGAAACAGCTTACAAACACCCGTGCATCAGGAAGTGACGAGGCACTCCGCCTTACACCTCCACAGCAGATGAGTCTTGAGGCGTGTCTTGAGTTTTTGGCAGATGATGAGCTTTTAGAGGTTACTCCCGAAAGTTTAAGACTTCGTAAAAGAATTCTGAATAATCAGCTTCGTGCAAAAGCAAACGCAAGAAATAAGGTCTGACAAGCGGGACGTTGCTCGGTCGAAATGACGGAGGGAGTTATTGCTCCTCCCGTTATTTTTTTCTTGCAAAATTTCCCTGACTATGTTATAATACAGTTGCAACACAAATTTAATAACGTTACTCAATAAGGCATTTTTTCTATGGCAAAAATGTGCCCTTTATTTTCTATGCTTTATTGAGTAGTAAATAAATTTGTGTTGCAACAAAGAGTGGTGCATTTTTCGGTGCACACTTGTTGTGCACTTTTTTAATGCACTCGCACGACTCCTGATTGTTGCTACACAATTGAAAAGCGAAAATCCGCCTCGTTTGGGGCGGATTTTCATTTTTATGATTATTTTACAATAACCATTTCTTCAACTACATCGTTGTAAATCTTAAGGAACAGACGTACTTCGTTACCCTCTTCAAATATTTCTATATCAGCAGGTGAAACAAGCTGGATACTTGGCTTACTTCTTGTAGAGTCATAGTAGTATACTGTTGCATCTCCTGTTGCGTAGTTATAGATTGTGCTGTTTACAGAGAGGTTGATGCTTCCGCTGAACTTCTTGGTAACCTTACCGTAAACGGTGGTCAGTTCATCTGTTACATCTGTTATAAATTCTGTTGTCTTTGTGCTTATATCAAAGAGCAGATTTACGCCGTCAATCTCACCCTGTGAGTTGGTGCGGTACTGAATAATATCACCGCGTTCTAATGGTTTTGCACCGCCTTCGCCCTTACGCAATACGGATTTGTCTGCGGCAATTATATCAACCTGTTTTCCGCCCTGCCATCCGTATACACGGTCAGTATCTTCATAATCCTCGTTCTGTGTTGCGCCGATATAATCAACTACCAAAATAGGTGATTCGGGTGCTGCAACACCTGTTGAGCTTGTGATTACAACTACCTTTGCAACATAGTTTTCCTGAAGGTCATATACGATAATGTCATAAGCCGATTCATTTGTGAGAGATGACTTATTTCTTATTGCATACTTATCGGTATCATCGCCTGCATCTTCGGGGATGTCAAATATTACTGTTGTATCATCAATTCCCACACTGCCAAGCTTACCTGATGCGCTCTTATAGATAGCATCTGTTTTTACTATATTCTTGGTGAACTTACCTACATTCGGTGCTCCTGTTGCTGTGTTGTCCGCTGCTGTTTCGATTGCATTTATTTCGTTGTTATTGTTTGTTTCGTATACAATTATCTGATTGAGGTTTCCTTTAAGAGTATCAACTACTGAAGAAGGCTCCTGACTATATTTGTCATTTAAGCGCATCTTGGAGGTGCTGTTTAAGATAACAGTTTCACCTGCCATGGTAAAGAGCTTAAACTGTGCAGTTGTGGCAAAGCCGTCGTTCATGGCTGCACCTAAAAGATAAGCATATTTTGTTCCTGCAGTTGTTTCAGTGTCAACACTTGCATTGGGG
This sequence comes from Ructibacterium sp., assembly GCA_045542095.1. GTDB lineage: Bacteria > Bacillota > Clostridia > Monoglobales > Monoglobaceae > Ructibacterium. Next base: position 4,761 of record JAZQKJ010000038.1, on the reverse strand, counting down.
TCTACTGCTGCAATTTTGCCCTCGATATCAAGATAGAAGTTACCCTTATCTCTTAATCTGATTTCATTAGGATAGCTTGCAGCCTTTTTGTGAAGTCCTGTACTGCTTCCTATGCGGAAACCATCTGCGGTGGACTCTGTAACTGTTCCGTTAATAACTGCATCGGAAACATAGCCCTTGATTAACTCCTTGTCATCGCTTATGGTGTAAGAGATAACATTCCATTCTCTAAGGTCGCCAATATTGATTTCTGCTCCGTCTTTTACAAGTGAGTAGATTGTTGTTGTGTCGTTTTCGTCAAATACCAATGAGCCGTTAAGATACTTGTCTGTAACTCTTCCAGTTACTGTGGAAACTGTATCAACTACAAGGTTTGTAATGTGGTTTACAAAGACAGTTTCGTAAATACCATTGGTGTCAGAGTCAAGGAGAATTACATTACCTGCTGTTGGCATCAAAGCGTCAATTGCAACACCTGTCTTATATTTTCCGTTGTAGATATAAACTGCGTCGGATGCAATTGTAGCAGTCTTTGATTTTTTATCATCGGGATTTGCCCAGTATTCAAAGGTTCTGTTTTCGCCGTCGTTACCTGTTACAGAAACTATATCGTCAGAGCCGGCTGTGATTGTCTTGTTCTTTTTATCCTGCGGTCTTACGTTAATTAAGGTCTTGTCGTCAGTTGTCTTATCAATTCTTGCATAGTAGAGAACGTTATAGCCTAAAAGCTGTGTTGCATTTGTATCTCCCTCAAGATATTGATTTTTGTCAATCATAATTCTGTCAAGGTCTGTGGTACTGCCTCCGTCAAGAGCAGTTTCTCTTGTAGCAGTAATTCTGCCATAGCCTTTTTCTACATTTAATTTGTCGTAAAGAAGAGTTTTATCTACTACTTCATAGGTTACGTTTGTACCAAAGCCTACCTGTTCCATAAGGTTAACTGTCAGAGAGTTAAAGATAAGCTGTGCAATATCACCTCTTGTTGCAGGCTCGGTTGCGGCACCGCCTAAACCACGAAGGAGCTGGTTGTTTGATGCAACTGCCATATATCCTGCAGGGAATCCGCCTTTATCGTTTGCGGCAGGCTCATATCCCATTGCACGAACGATAATAGCTACTGCCTCCTGGAGAAGAACGGGGTCATCAGGTCTGAATGTTCCCTCTGTATCACCTCTTACCATACCATATTGGTCTGCTACGTTGATAGCACCGGTTGCCCAATGGTTTCTGGGCACGTCAGGGAATCTTGTTGCATTTGTTGAACTCTTTACAACATCTTCAAGACCAACCGAATATACTGCTACCTTTGCCATCTCACTTCTTATGATAGGGTCAGCAGGTCTGAAAGCTCCGCTTTCTGCATCACCTACCATTATGCCTAAAGCACCTAAAAGCTCTGCCGCTTCTTCGTATTGTGTTCCTGCAATATCAGGTGCAAGGGTAACACGGGCGGTACTGTGCCGTGATATGGGGCTCTCTGCAATAGGAGTGCTCATCATTCCGTTATACTTTGAACTGTTATCAACTATATTGGTGTTGATTTCACGGTCGGATTGAATTGTTCCGTCAGAGTTTGTGCCGTCAAAGGTGCGAAGCCCCTGACTGTTATTGTTCATTTGTGATGAGTTTGTGTCATTGTTTTGCGCGGTATTACGGGGTCTAACCATGTTATCTGCAGAATTTTCAACAACGTTACCCTCTGCGGATACGGGTTGAAAATCTTCTATATAATTATCAGAAAAATTTTCTGCAAAAACTGAGGTTGTGCCCATGCCTGCAATCAGGCATATCGCAATTAAAAGAGAGATATATTTTTTAAACATATCGTTTTCCTCCTCGTTTTAAAAATGTTTAAAATGTTTTTATTTATTTACGCAGTTATTTTATGCTGACTGTGAAAAATTACACGACAAATATTATGGCAGACTTACCAAAAAAAGTTTGTTACAGTAATTTAATAAAAAAATTTATTTTTTTTTCTTATTTAGTTGAATTCTAAAAGCAGATATGGTATATTAGAATTGTATAAGTAGAATATAATGTGTTTTTTGTATAATAAACAAAAAATTAAAACAATTTATACAGGAGGAATTACAATGAAAAAATGCAGATTACTTTCACTTGTGTTGTGCATCACAATGGTACTGTCCGCAGTTTTTACAACTGCCTTTGCAGTAACATTTGACGATGTGGAAAACGATCCAACAGTATCCTGGGCAAAAGATGCCATTACTGAAATGGCAGATGCGGGATATATTAAAGGATACGAAGACGGTACCTTCAAACCAAAGCGTCCTATTTCAAAAATAGAATGTCTGCTCCTTATGTCCAGAATTCTGGGTGTAGAGGAGAAGGGTTATAAAGAAGTTGCCGCTACAGCTAAAGCATTGTATGGCGGAAAGGTTTCCAAATATAATACAACCTATGTAAACGAGCTCAGCTATCTGCTCTATACAGGAATTATAAACGATAAAGATTTATCAGATTATGCATCTGCTGCCAATGCCAATACAGAGCTTTACAGATATCAGGCTGCTATTCTTATGGCAAAGCTCATGGGCGAAGCTACTGTTGCAAAGAATTACAGTGTAACAACTCCAACCTATGCTGACAATTCAACAATCCCGTCTACTGCAAGACCTTATGTTGAATATGTTACTGCAAAAGGTATCATGAACGGAATGGACGCTGACAGCGAGGGCAATCCTATGTTCTCTCCTGCTACATCTGTTACACGTGCCCAGATGGCAACTCTCCTCCAGAGAATGATTGCTAAAATCGATAAAGACATTATAGACGGCGTAATAGAAGAAGTTCTTGCCGCTGATAATATTGTTGTTATAGACGGAAAAGAATATGCAGTAAATGCTGATACAGTTACTTATTATGACGGTGACGAAATTGATGTTGCTGATTTAATTGCAGACGATAACATAAGAGCAATCGAAATCAACAAACATCTCCACTGTATTGAGGTTATGGAGGCTACGGAAGACCCTGAAGAAAAACCTCAGGACAAGCCGGAGGAAAATGATATCACAGTTGTTTATGCTTTAATTTCAGCAATGTCTGAAAATTCAAAGGGTAAAACCCTTGTTCTTGCTGACACAGAGGATAGCTCAAACACAGCTTCATACCTTGCAACTTCAGATTGTGAATTCACAATTGAGGGTACAAAATGTAACTTCGGTGATTTAAAGAAGGGTAATTATGTTGAGGTTGCCATTAAAGACGGCAAGATAATCTCTGTTAACGTTGCACCTAAAGAAACAATTATCTCAGGTACAATGACAAAAGATGTAGAGTTTGATGACGACAATCACGTATACCTTACTGTTGACACAGAAGATGACGGCGTACAGACCTATGTTGTTTCAAACAAGGGCGCAACAGTTACCCGAGACGGTGCAAATGTTGAATATCGTAATCTGTCAAAAGGTGACAATGTTGACCTTAAACTTAATTTAGGTAAGATTACAAAGATAACTGCATCAAGCAACAGCGAGAAGTTCAGCGGTGTAATAAAAGAAATCCTTATTTCTTCAAAGCCTGCGATTACAATTTCAATCAAGGGAGAAGAGGAAACCTACGAGCTCCGCTCTGATGCAACAATTCAGGTTGCAGGACAGACAGCTACAATTTACGATTTAAGACTTAATGTAAACGTTACAGGTACAATCGACGGTGACGAGATAGCAACAATTATTGCTTCATCATCTGTTGCAAGCCAGACCGGCGAAATTTCAGGTACTGTAACAGGTGTTAACACAAGCTATAAGGTTATTACCATAGAGGATGACGAGGGTGAAACACAGAACATCTATTACGGTTCAAACACCACATTCTTAAAGAACAATGGTAATACAACATCAGCTAAAAACATCGAAAAGGGTGCAACTGTTTTAGTTACAGGAGCCGAGAAAAACGGCGTATTTGAAGCATCAATCGTTATTGTAAAGTAAAGAAATATATAAAAACGAAAATCCGCCCATTAGGACGGATTTTTGTTTTTGAAATATATTAACGGGTGATTCATTAATCGCCCTTACGATAAAATATAAACAGGCGAGGGTAATTTCCCTCGCCGCAGCGTGTCGAAAAAGTTGTTCTACCGCAAGCATGAAAATATAAAAGCAAAATTTATAGGGACAGGTATAGCCTCCCTTGCCTAAAGGGAGGGGGACCAAACGGAGTTTGGTGGAGGGATTCGTTCGACTGTCCGCTTATATAAACGAAATAACCGCAAGGAAAACATCGAGTAATCCTTGCGGTTGCTTGCTTTTTGCGAAATCGTTCTCTGCAGTACCACCGTACAGCGACGAAAACGATTTCACAAAATATAACTTCCTTTTTGAATTTACATCTATATCGAGATGTGCCGCAAATAGCTTGTACACCATTTCGTTGTAGTGGGGAGTTCCTATGACTACTATATCCTCACCTTTCATATAGTCACAGCCTTCAGTATTTCCATAGTGTATCATGCAACCATTTGCCTGCTCTTTGTATTTCATAAAGGTAATAATGTGCTTGTGGTTGGGTTTTCTTTCATAATCTTATTAAAAAGCCCCTTATCTCCGTCAATATCACGTCTTGAAAAGGAGCGGGAACAGTCTTGTATTGAAGTGATATAATGATGGTAGACACAAAAAAGTGTCTATCATCATTTTTTATGCTATACTAAAGAAAAGGAGTTGAAGAAATATGGGAAGACCAAAAGGTGGAACAAATACACATCATACTAAAGAAGAAAAATTAGCA
>JAZQKJ010000037.1:0-37671 GCA_045542095.1 Ructibacterium sp. | reverse complement strand
ATAACTGTTACGTCACCGTCAACAACTGCTGCGGGAACGTAGTCAGGAACACCTGCAAGAACACTGTTTTCAAAGAATTCATAGAACTCAAGATATGTTGCAGACTGACCTGTAAGATATTTAACCATAAGTTGTGTAATGCTTCCAAGGCTGTCGTTTTCAGGAACTGTTGCAAGACCTGCTTCGTCAGAAAGAAGCATGAAAATAGGTGCCGGTGGGAAGCCGAGGAGCTTCTTCATGCCGTCAACGTCCTTAAGTGAGATTGCGTCATAGCCGCGCTCGTCACAGATAGACTTGATAGCTAAATAATAGCCTGCCGCTTTCTTCATGCTTTCAGGATTTGCAGCCTTTAAGAATTTCCATTTTGACATTGCATTGTCAATAACAGCCTGAACATCAGCCTCGTTTAACTGCTGATAACGCTGTTCAATCTCCAGCATTTCAAATGTTTCGATTTCAGGACCAATCTGTCTCTTCAATGAACCGCCGTCATAGAGTGTGCCGTAGAGGTTCATGTCACGGTAGCCTGCCTGACCTGCTCTTGCGTGACGAAGACGTGCAGCCGCGCTTGCAGCTACTGCATAGTTATAAACCTTCTTGGTATTTGAAGGAAGACCGATTATATCATAGATATACTTAAAGTCATAACCCAAATCGAAGAAAGTCTTGCGAAGAGCTGTTGTACCTGCCTGGTCAGCTGTTGTAACAAGGCGGTCGCCCTCCATCCAGCCGCAGAGTCCCCAAAGAACCATTGGCTTTTCGCGGAAATGCTCTGTTACCTTTACAACTGCATGGGTTGGAATCCAACCTGCGATACAACAGATAAGTACATCAAAATCCTGATTTTTAAGAGCGTCTACCGCTTTTTTAATATCTTTTTCCTCGTAATCGTCTGTTACGGGATATACGCTCAACAAGTCAAGGCCTTCTTTTTTAAGACCAGCCTCGGCCTCCTGAACTTTCTTTAAAATAATATCAGCAGGTGTATTAACTTCACCAAAGCCGACAAATGCTGCTTTTACCATATTCTTTACACCTTTCTTACATTAAGAATATTATCGTATTTAACGAAGTTTTCATAAACTCCGCTGTAATCGCTGCCCGACGGAACGTATTCCTTATCGGTAGCAATATTTTTGCAAGCCTCCTGAACAGATTCAAAAGCTCCTGCTCCAACTCCTGCAAGAATGGCAGAGCCAAGGCACGCAGTTTCCTTGTTCTTTAAGGTAAGCAAACGGTTGCCTGTTATATCCGCCTTCATTGAGCACCACAGCGGACTCTTTGCACCGCCGCCCATGATACGGATTTCCTCTACAGGAACGCCCAGATAGTCGAGGTTACTCTTTAACATACAGGCAACAGACTCCATAACACTTCTTACAAAGTGTGCCGCTGTATGCTCGGGAGTCAGCCCTGTAAAGCTACCTCTTGCATCAGGGTTATACTTGGGCATGGTTGAACCGCAAAGATATGGCAGGAATGTAAGACCGTCACTTCCAACAGGAATTTTTTCAGCCAAAACATTTAAATCTTCAAAGGAATAATCCTTTAAGAATGTTTCCCTTAACCATTTTAAAGCCATACCTGCCGTTGCACTCCAGGAGAGCAGGCAGTAGCTTCCATCAAAGCTGTAATGGCAGGGAACAAAGCTGTCCTCTTTAAATTCGGGAATACTGTCGGTTGGCACATAAATCGCCATGGTTGTACCTGTCATAACGCTGATGGTACCTTTACCTGTAACGCCTGCACCGATTGCACCTGCAACCTGGTCCATAGCAGAGGTTACAACCTTTATACCCTCATAGTCCCCCACGTATTTACCGCTGTCCATAAGCTTTGGCAGCTGTTCTTCTGAAACGCCGATAAATTCAAGCATTTCTTTCCACCATACCGAATTTTTAATATCGAAATAGATGGTGGATGACTGGAGGGTTTTCTCTGTTACGAATTCCCCCGTCAGTTTATAGAGGAGGTAATCCTCCAGCATGAATATCTTTTTGGTTTTTGCCCAAACCTCAGGCTCGTTGCGTTTTACCCACAAAAGCTTGCAGGCAGGCCATGTAGCCGTGATTTCAGGCTGACCTGTAACGTCATATACCTTTTTTCTACCGAAGTGCTTTTCGATAATTTCAGCTTCTTCTGTGGCACGGTTATCCAGCCATACTATGGCATCGCGGACAGGGTTTCCCTCTTCATCGGTAAGGATAAGAGTTTCGCACTGTGTGTCGATTGCCAGACTGTCAACTCCTGCGGTTTCCTTTACTTTGTTCAGGGCATTTTTAAGCAAATCCCAATATTTTTCAGGCTCAAGCTCTACTATGTTACCGCTTGTTTTTAAGGTATATTCCTCTGTGGAATCGGCAAGCTGTTTGAGTGTTTCATCAAACAGCACTGCCTTTACAGAAGTAGTTCCAAAATCAATTCCTAAACAATTCATGATAATTATCTCTTAAGCTGAAGATCGTAATGTACGTCGTAAGCCTTTTCTTCGTCTGTGTACTTACGGAGAGTGTTGATAACTTCACCGTTGTTGTACTTTCTGTCTTCAACATCCTCTGTTGTACCCATAACTGTTACGTTGAGCTGTCTTCTTCTTGCACGAACGTGATCCCAGTCGATGAAGTAGATGTGTGCAAACTCACCGCCGTCAAGCTCGCCGTCTTTGATTGTCATGGTTTCGCTTCTGCCAAAGAATACACTTCTTAAGTGACCGTCTGTGTTCATGCTTGTAAAGTCACCTGGCTCGTCAACGTATCTGCCGAACTGTGAGTGGATTGGACCCGGATGACGGTACTGATGCTCTTCAGCAAAGTCAGGGATCATCTTTCTCATGATATCGAGAAGGTCATGTTGCAGATACTCTAAATCGAATGAATCGATATCGTGTGAACACTCCTGAACCATAACTGAGCAGGTTGTGTGGTGTGATGCGATTGCAACTGTACCGTTCTTAACGCCTGAAGCCTTAACGATTTCAACGATTTCCTTTGATACATCGTGGAATGTTGGTATCCAACCTCTTGACTGTAACTCCAATTCTTTCTGATAAACTTTGAATTCCATAATAAATTCCTCCTAAAATTTTTATAAATATTTTTTTATGAAATTTGTTGATTGCTCAACATCATTTTTTGTAATTTCAATGGTGTTCAATTCCAATATACAATCAATATCGAACACATTATCAGCTTTCATTCTCTCTAAAAGCTCATGCAGGGGAACAACTCCCTCGCCCATGGTGCATCCGTCAAGGACAGGAATATTTGGATGAATAGAATATCCAAATTCGTATTCAACCCAGTCCTTAAGATGCATATTGTCTATGTAGCCCTTTAAAAGCTCATAAGCCTCTAAAACATCATCTTTCACACAATAGAAGTTGCCTGTATCAAGGGTATATTTAAGCCCCGGAGCATTCTTTAGCTGATAGAGAACCTCTTCTTTTGTTGAAAATGGGTGGGTGTGCTGTGAAAAGTTCTCAAGGGTTATGGTAACACCCGAGCCTTTGGCATATTCAACTATTTTATTAAGTCCCTCGCAGATTGTATCTCTGACAAATATTTTGTCTTCCATACTTCTTACCTGGGATATGCCGCCCACATTTTTGACTTTAGGGTCAACCATAATACGCTTTACGTTGTTTGCCGAGGCATCGTCTACGCATCTCTTTACCTTGTCTATTCCCGCAAGTCTTTTGTCCGCCTCTTTTTCCGACATGGACGCATCGCAGACAATACCCGAAATATCAATGCCGTAGCCTGCTGCAAAACTCTTGTATTCTTTAAGGGTTTTGTCTTTAAGCTCTGTACTGAATATCTCTATTGCCTCAACGCCGATTGACTTTGCGTGCTTGAATGTAAAATCAGGCTCGCCGTAAAAGTTCTTCATAAGAACAGGTGCATATAAACATATCTTCATATTACGCCTCCCGATTATTTGTTCAGTCTTTCACCAACTGCACCGCCGGGATGAATTGTGGCAAATTTCTCGTTCTGGAAATCTGTTTCTTCAATCAAAGCGGTCTGCAGAACATGGAAAATCATGCAGAGTGCAGTAGTTGAGGTTGTGCCCTGACAGTTGTATTTATCTGTTTCTCTGTTAACATACTGCTTGATTACAACATCAGCACCCTCTGCCAGAGGTGACTCTAAATTCTCTGTAACGGAGATTACTTTTACACCCTTTTTCTTGCAGATATCAAGAATAGGTAAAAGCTCCTGGGTCTTTCCGCCACGGGAAGCAAAAACCATTACATCCCCTTCCTGAAGATAGCCTGTTGCACCGTGTACCGCCTCGGCAGGAGAAATAAATCTTGCCGGCTGTTCTATACAACAGAGAAGATGTGCAAAATGCTGACAGATAATTCCGCTGTGACCGCAGCCGCAGGTTCCTATTCGCTCTGCATTTTTCAAAAGCTCTACTGCATCTGAATACACGTCTTCGTCAAAATAGTTTTGCATCTCTTTTATACATTCATATTCTGTTATGTATGCCTGTTTTGCCTGCTCTAATGCTTCTTTTTTCATATCTTTCTACTCCTTTGGTAAATTTTCAAAACGCCATTTACAAAATTCTAAAAACTCTGTCCAGGCTGTTGGGTCTATAAATGGATTTCCCTTACCGCTTCTAACTATCTCGCCACGCTCTTCTGTCTGGTTATTCCAGCAGTGGTTGCCGATGAATACATCAACCTTCTCCTGCATGAGTTTCTCTAAACTGTTTTTATAGTCCTCACGACAGCCGTCATAATATGTGGCAAACGACTTAACCAGGGAATTAGCTCCTGCTCCGCCGAACTGACCCACTCTGTATGTTTTGCCGTCTTCTTCTGTATCGAAGAAGAATGAAACAGTTCCCTTTGTGTGTCCCGGAGTGTGCATAAATCTTATGGTGGTGTTGCCCAAAGACAGGGTGTCACCGTCTTTTACTAAAACATCGGGGTCAAAATAGCCTTTTTCAACTACATAATCCTTGTCATACTCACCGATAACAGTCTTTGCTCCTGAAATATCAATAAGAGCCTCCGTGCCCTCGGTATGATCCCAATGCCAATGAGTATGAACTATGTATTTTATATCTCTCGGGTCAAAACCAAGCTCCCAGATAGACTCTAAAAACAGATATACCGTGTTTGCATAACCCGTATCTATTAAGATAAGTCCGTCACCTGTATCAATAAGGTGTCCCGATGCCTGATATGTACCTACAAAATACACATTACCCACTATTTTAAAGGGTTCAATTCTTCCCTCGTGAGGCTTTTGTGCTTTGAACTTTATTGCAAATTTCTCTGCATTCATAATTAACACCCTTTCAAATCTTACGCGTGAAGTTCATCCCATGCTTTTCGAAGGTTAAAGAGCATTTCCTCTACCATAGCTGCCTGGTCGTCTGCCTTGATTACGCCGCTTGTTGAACCTGTTGCCTGTGCACCAAGCTTGATTGTATCATAAACGTCTTTACCGTTTGAAATACCTGCACCCTGAAGAACCATGATATCAGGATTGATTTCGTTAACAGTCTTGATTGTTTCAATAACATAGTTACTGTCGCTTGTCTGACCTGTTCCGATTAAGTCGGTAGGCTCTGCAACGATAAGGTTTGGACCCATTTTAGCAATAGCCTTAACGTCCTCAACAGTATCGGCACAAACAATTGTTCCAAGACCAACCTCGTCTGCACGGGCAATTGTCTTTTCTATCTCTTCCATTGTTAATGGCTTTTCAGCATGGTTGAGCATTACGCCAACCGCACCTGCCGCTTTAACAGCCTCAGGAAGAACACTTCCAAGACCTCTGCCAACGGGAAGATAGTCCATGTGCTGCGCAAACACTAAAATTCTCTCTGTATTATCAGCTAAAAGCTTGATATCTGTATACTGGGGTGTAACAATAACATCAAGGTCATACTTAAGTGCAGTTTTGTCAATCACCTTGGCAAGTTCAAGCATTTTTTCTCCATACATATACGCCTTTGGTCCAATCTCAAAGAAAGGCGGTTTTATTTTTAATCCTTTATACATTTTAAAGCACTCCTTTTCAAGATTTTTACTATGTTTATATAATACAACACACCTATAAATATGTCAATAATTTTTACTTTTGTTTTTCTAATTTTTCATTTTCGAAAGCAAAACGAAAGTTTTTACTTTAATTCGAAAGTATTTTTTGTATCAAATGAAAGTTTTTTTATTGACATATATTGTCATCCGTGTTATACTTGCCATGTATTTCGGGAAGAGGTGAAAAAATGATAGCGGATGACAGAAAACAGGAAATTCTTGATTTATTAAAAACCAATGGAAGTGTGAGGGTTACGGAGTTGAGCCGTCTTTTTGATGTTTCGGAGGTAACCGTCAGAAATTATCTTGCCGACATGGAAAGCAAAGGACTTCTCTCCCGTATTCACGGCGGAGCTATCAGCTCCTATAAGCCTTATTACAGCATGAATTTTAATCAGCGTCTTGAAACAAATCAGGGCGAAAAAGCGAAGATTGCCGAAAAAATCGCAACCATGATAAAGCCCAACGATACTGTTATGTTAAATTCCGGCACAACCACTCTGCTGGCTTTCAGAAAATTCCCCTCGGAATTTAATTTGAATATTGTTACCAACTCAATTTCAATTGCCCTTGAGGCATCAAGCAACCCAAATTACAACGTAATTCTAATAGGCGGAAGCATCAACACTAAATACCAGTTTTCCTTTGGCAGTGATGCCGCCGACCAGCTTAAACGATATCACGCGGATAAGCTTATCTTATCTGTTGACGGAATTGACTTAGCAAGCGGTTTTACCACTTATTATGATAAAGAAGCGGAAATTGACAGGGTCATGATAGAAAACTCCGACCAATGTATAATTGCCGCAGACGATTCCAAGTTCTGTCATAGTGCATTTGTTAAAATTTCGAATATAACCATTGCAGATACCATTGTTACCAACGCAATCCTTGATGAGGAATATGCCGCGGCATTTGGCGAACTTAACATTGATATAATTACAGCTAATTAAGAGAGGGAAACTTATGCATTTACATAATTATTCTAAAGAAGCAAAGGCAAGCAGCACTCTGTTTGTTACAACATGGATTGTATATACCTTAAGTTGTTTTATAAAGAGCAACTACACAGCCTCTATTGCTTATATTGTAAGCGAGGGCATCTACACCAAAACCAACGCAGGAATAATCTCTGCCGCTTTTTATCTTTTATACGGACTTGGTCAAATATTTTTCGGGAAGACCACAGACAAGGTTTCTCCCTTTACCCTCTTCACCATTGGCACGGTAGGAGCAATTGCGGCAAATCTTATTTTATGCTTTACCAATAATTTCTGGTGTGTTTTAATTGTCTGGACTCTGTGCGGTCTTGTTCAATTCGGAGTGTGGCCTGCTGCATCGAGAATTGTAACCCAATATCTTATACCCGAGCACAGACAAAAAGCCACCCTTTACATATCCTTATGTATGGCAATCTCGGGTTTTTCAAGTTTTTTACTGGTAACCTTTATACTTGAAGCCTTTGGCTGGAGCGGTGTTTTTGTTTTAAATACTGCATCCCTTGTATTCTCTCTTGTGATATGGCTTTATGTTCAGGCAAAAACAGAGAAAATTCTGGTTTCGGTTTCAAAACCGAAAGAACCTGTTAAGTATGAAAAAAGCGACGTTAAATTTCTGCCCTTATTCTTCTCCACCGCATTATTTTTCGGTGCAGTTGTGCTTCTCTTTAAGACCATGCTGGATAACGGTGCAAAAACCTGGATACCCACAATGATAATGGAAAGCTATAACATTCCCCCAACGGTATCAGGTGTAATTACGGCTCTTATATTTATTTTCAACATAGGATGCCTTTTCCCTATATCCCACCTATTCCGCAAGGTTAAAAACGAATATATGCAGATGCTTATATGTTTCGCTGTGAGCATACCTCCACTTATAGTTATGCAGTTTATGGGAGCTGTGCCTGTGTGGTTGATTATTGTTTCAATGATTGTGGTTACAACCATGATGTATGCAATCACAAACACAATTGTTCTTATTGCGGCGGCATACAGAAATATCGGCTATACGGGAACTGCCACCAGCTTAATTAACGCAGCGGCAAGCTTTGGTGTTGTTGTGGCAAGCTTTGGCTACGGCTATTTATCCGAGCACTTTGGCTGGGGAGCTGTTACGGGGCTTTGGCTTGCTATTGCAGCTGCATCGGTCATACTTTCCCTTGCATCAATTAAGCCATGGGATAAATTTAAAAAGACTTTAGAAGATTAAAAAAAGCCGTACATTCGGTTTGTCATAAATGCCAAACCCTACATGTTATAACCATACAACAGTGTAGGGAATGGCGGTTTACGACATTCCGAATAACAGCTTATTTTTTTATATTCCATTTTTATCCTAAAAGCACATCCGATACAAGCATCAGGCAAAATCCCACAAGAAGAGCATAGGTCGCACCTCTCTGACTTCCGTGGGCATGAGTTTCGGGAATCATCTCATCACTTATAACATAGAGCATTGTTCCCCCTGCAAAGGCAAGGGCAAAGGGCAGAATTGCCGATGCAACACTTACCGCAAAGTAGCCTAAAAGCGTTCCCACAACCTCAACAAGACCTGTTATCATAGCATATACAAATGTTCGTTTCATTGATATTCCTGCAGCAAGCATAGGCCCGATTATAACCATGCCCTCAGGCACATTCTGGAGGGCAATACCCCCTGCAATCAACAACGCCTCTGCATTATTTCCCGAGCCAAAACCAACACCTGCCGCAATACCCTCGGGCAGATTATGTATGGCAATTGCCAATACAAACAGCAAGACCTTATTTATATCCGCGTTGCCCGTATGACGCTCCTCCTCTCCACCTGTAAACCTATGAAGATGAGGAACAAGCTTGTCTATGAGGTTAAGGCATATTGCTCCTGCAAAAACTCCCGCTATTGTTATTATAAGACCGTATTTTCCGCCGTATTCCACCGACGGCAAGATGAGTCCCAACACTGCCGCAGCAAGCATTACTCCTGCCGCAAATGACAGAACAATATCGCTGAATTTGTGCGAAATCCCCTTAAATATAAAACCTATTACCGCTCCCAGCACCGTAGCACCGCCAACACCAAGAGCCGTGAGTAAAACCAACTGCATATATATCATTCCTTTCTCCACGGGCGAGCGTGACGCTCGACCCGATGCCGTCCCCTGCGATTATCTTGAGTATAAATTATTTAAGTTCCTGAAATAATTTCTGTCAATTCCGTCAAGCTGTTCCTTTGTTATTCGATACGCCCAGTTTCCGTCTGCTTTACCCGGAATATTAAGCCTTGTATCTGAGCCGTAGCCCAGCAAATCCTGAATTGGCATTATCACAGTCTTTGCGTGGCTTTGCATTACTGTACGGATTATACTTCTGCAACCGCTCTCCCAGTGGTCTGTGTGACCGCAGTATTCCAGCATTTTGTTTCTCTTTTGGTCGTCAAGCTCCCAAAGATAGCCAAGCAAGGTGTTATTATCGTGAGTTCCAGTGTATGCTATGCAGTTTTCAGGATAGTTATGGGGTCTGTGGGTACTGTCCCCATCTGATAAAAATCCAAACTGAAAAACTCTCATTCCGGGAAAACCGCTGTCTTTAACAAGCTGGTATACCTCTTGGGTTATATCCCCTAAATCCTCGGCTATAATCTCTGTATCGCCGGCGGCTTTTTTTAATACCTCAATCAGCTCCATACCGGGTCCTTTTTCCCATTTCCCCGACCTTGCAGTTTCCGCATCGCCCGGCACCGCCCAATAGGATTCTATGGCACGGAAATGGTCAATTCGTACCCCATCGAACATTTCTGACATCTGTGAAATTCTGTCACTCCACCATTTGTAGCCGTCTTTCTTCATCTCTGCCCAGTTGTATAAGGGATTACCCCAAAGCTGACCGTCCTTGCAAAAATAATCGGGCGGAACTCCTGCAACTTTCGAAGGATTTCCCATGGAGTCCACACAGAAAAGCTGTCTGTTGCTCCATACGTCACAGCTGTCAAGAGCCACATAAATCGGGATATCCCCTATTATCTTTATGCCTTTTTCGTTGGCGTATTTCTTTATCTCGTCCCATTGTTTGAAAAATTCATACTGAATGAACTTCCACATAAACAGAATATCGTTATCCATACTGTCGTTTGTCCAACTATACCACGGAAGTTCGTTATTAACCGCTTTTCTTGCCATAAATTCGCAGAACTTTGAAATATACTCGTTATCCGCTACAAAGTTCTCTACTTCACTACGGTTAATCACCCGCAATGACGCCTGCTTTAAAAGCTCCAGCCTTGTATGATAGAGTCTTACAAACTCACAGACATAAGGGTTTTGCTGACGGTGGCTGTCCATTTCGTCTTTGGTTATCAAGCCTTTATCGTACAACTTATTCAAATCCACAAAATACGGATTTCCACCAAAGGTTGAGTATGATTTATAGGGAGAGTTGCACTCGTCCACCATACAAAAGGGCAAAACCTGCCAATAACTGAATCCGCAATCTTCTAAAAAATCTATAAAATATTTCGCCTCATCCCCGAAACTTCCGATTGAATAATCGTTAAACAAAGACGAAACATGCATCAATACTCCGCTTTTACGTTCCATATACACACTCCTATTATAGGATTTAAAATAATATGCCCCAATTGAGGACATATTATTTAGCCAATCATGGGTTCGCCGACTTTTTGCACCGTGTATGGCATATCGTATTCATACAGGATATTTTCCTGAAGACGTATATCTCTTGAAGAAGAGCCCACACAGATATTATACACGCCGTTTTCTGCCACCCAGTCGTGGAGCATTACGTTATAATATGCAAAATCGTTTTTCTCAAGCTCAAATTTAACGGTTTTTTCTTCCCCTGCCTTTAAGAATACCTTTTCAAATCTCTTAAGCTCTTTAACAGGCTTTGTAACAACGGATACAGGGTCGCCAATGTAGAGCTGTACTACCTCCGCTCCGTCTATATCGCCCGTATTCTTTAAGGTAAAGGAGGCTGTTGCAGTTTCGCCTTGAATTTCTATGTTCAAATCATTATATTCAAAGTCAGTATAGGAAATACCATGACCGAATGGATAGAGAATTTCTTCAGGGTGCTTATCGTAGTATCTGTAACCTACATCAAGCTTTTCCTTATACTCTATCTTAAGCCCGTCACCGGGATATTCAAGGTCTTCCCTCAATTTATTGGGGAAGGTTTCGGAAAGCTTACCGCTTGGGTTAACAATTCCGCACAAAACATCTGCAATAGCACCGCCTGCCGCCTCTCCGGCAAGTCCCATAGAGAGAATGGCATGGGTATCTTCGTACCAGTCTTCAAGGATAACTGCTCCGCCGCATTGCAGAACCACAACCACCTTTTTGCCTGTCTTGATTGCCTCTCTAATAAACATTCCGTAGTTGGGGTTCATATACCCGCTGCGTCTGTCAAAATGCTCGGCATCCTCGGATTCCATAACACCTGCAAACACTAAAATTATATCACAATCGTCAAAAATTGCATGGAATTTGCTGGTCTTTGGCCATAACATTCCGCCTGCGAACTCACGTTTTTTATACATCTCTTCGTATATGATTTCACAATCGGGCAGAAGTTTTTTGAGTTCTTCTACCGCACTGTCGGTATATTCATCACTTTGGAGCACCTCGGCACTTCCCTGACCTGAATACAGAGGCTTATCTGCATATTCACCCAAAATTCCGATTTTCTTATACTTCTTTGAGGTAATCGGCAGGGTTTTCTCGTCATTTTTAAGAAGAACAATACCGTCTGCTGCAACCTCTCTTGCGATTTTATGCTGTCTGTCACGGTCGTATTTTATCTTTTCAAAGGGCTTTCTGTCCAGGAATTTCAGCATATTTCTTACTGCCTCGTCAATCTCTTCCATGGTGATATGACCTTTTTTAACGCCCTCTTCCAATTCTTCCACTATATTAAGATTGCATGGCATCTGCAGGTCAAGTCCTGCTCTTATTGCCTTTGAAATATCATGAACAGCACCCCAGTCAGACACAACCATACCCTCATAATCCCATTCCTCTTTCAGAATGGTTTTCTGGAGATGAGCATTTTCCGAACACCAGATGGCATTTACCTTGTTGTATGCGCACATAACGCTGTCTGGCTTGGATTTTTTTACTGCAATCTCAAAGCCTTTAAGATAAATCTCCCTCAAGGTTCTCTCATCGATTTCAACACTTGTTTCCGCTCTGTACTTTTCCTGATTATTAACTGCATAGTGCTTCAGGCTTGCGGAAACACCCTTTTCCTGAAGTCCGTTTATGTAGCCTGCCGCCATTTCCCCTGCTAAAACAGGGTCTTCGGAGAAATACTCAAAGTTCCTGCCGCAGAGCATATAGCGTTTTATGTTCATACCAGGTCCCAAAAGCATGGTAATATCGTTATGTATACATTCATCTGCCAGAGCCCTGCCCATCTTCTTTGCAGTTTCCACACTCCATGATGAGCCTAAATTACAAAGGTTTGGGAAATGAGTGCAGTTTCTCTCTTCTTCCAGTCTTGTCCCGTGCGGTCCGTCGGCAAAGTTTACCGATTTTATGCCAAGTCTGTCTATGGCATAGGTATTCATACTTTGTGCCCCTGTAAGAAATTTCGCTTTTTCTTCGAATGTCATTTCCTGAATAATTTTTTCCATATCCATAACAATTCTCCTTTTTTAGAAAAGTCCCATATAACTTAAAATAAAAATCCACATAAATAAAGTAGCAAGACATAACGCAGATGATATCACAACTACCTGTGCAGATAAAGTTTCATCGCCGCCCATCTGCTGGCTCATGGAATAGGAGGATACTGCAACAGGCGCTCCGAAGGCAATCAGCAGGCAGGCAAGAGCCTCTCCCGTAAAGCCGAGCAATACCGCCGCCACTACCGCCAAAAGAGGAACAATAACCAACCGTGTCAGCACTACAATTGTAATATCTCTCACATAGCCTTTTATGCTTGAAAAGCTGAAACTTGCACCTAGTATAATTATGGCAAGTGGCGATGCTATTTTTGATATATCGCTGACCGCCTTTTCTATTACAGTTGGCAGAGTAATGTTACAGAACATAAACAACACTCCAAGCAACGACGCAATTATCAATGGATTTGTTATTATCCCTTTAATCAGTTCTTTAAAGCTGACCTTTCCGCCCCTAAAGGTTTCAAGGGAGATAACCGCCAGAACATTAAAAACAGGGACTATAACAGCTACCATTAAAGATGCAAGCCCTGTGGAATTTCCTCCGCAGATATACTCAACAAGGGGAACGCCCAATATGGCATAGTTTGAACGGAAAAACCCCTGAAGCATAACTCCTCTTTTGGAATTGTCTCTAGAGAGAACCTTAACCACAAAATATCCCACGGCAAATACAGTCAATATGCCTATTACGACAAACCCTGCCAGCTTTAAATCAAAGTTCGTTGCCGCTCCTGTTTTATAGATATTATAAAACAAAAGTGTAGGAAGAAAAACTGTAAACACCAGCTTGTTCATAACGTCGAAATTCTTTTTATCTGCCAACTTTATCTCCCTGATAGCATACCCTAATGCCATCAGGATAAACAGTGGCATAATTGATTCAAACGAAAGCTTTAAACTCTCCATTTTTTAATCCTCCCTGCTAAGCATAATAACCGAGGCAAGAATGAGTAATACTCCTATAAAGCCCTGAACACCTAAAACCTCGCCATATAAAACCACGCTGAATATTGTTGCCGACAAAGGCTCCACAGACGACATAGCCGATGCCGTGCCAACAGGCAGTCTTTTTAGCGAGAGGGTATACAGAAAATATGGCATAATTCCTGTGCACAAGCCAATTCCCAACCCAAGAGGAATCATCTGTGGCATATTTTCTTTAACCGCACCTACAAAGCTTACAGGATTTGCACAGATAAACGCCGCAAGACCTGCCGCAAGAAAACAATACACCGTTACGGTGGTGGCGTTGTTTCCTCTCCGCATCTCTATCTTTACGCAGATGTTATAGGCACTGTATGCAAGACCCGATGCAACGCCAAACAAAATTCCCACAAGGCTGAACTTCATACCGCCGATAATTCCCGTTACAAGTCCGCAACCTAAAATTACTGCAACTACCGCCGCTCCTTTGAGCCAGGTAAACTTTTCACCAAGAAACATAACCGATACAATCATTACAATCATTGGAGCTATGTACATCAGGACAACCGCCGTTGCAGGTGAGGTCAACTGTATTGCCATATAGTATGTGGCACAGGTGGTATAAAGGAAAATACCGCTTAATATAAACAATAAAACCTCTTTTGGCTTTGCCTTTAAAAGTTTTCTGTCTTTTATAAGAACAAAAACAAGGATTGCCACTGCACTTACGATGTTTCGTATTGCCGCAAGCTCCATGGATGTAAAGCCGTAGGGCTTAAAGCAGTTTACGAATATCGGAGATGTTCCCCACAAAACTCCTGCCAGAACTATATATAATATTGACAACTTCTTCATGTTTTCTCTCTCCTATATCATAAACAATCTCATAGCCTGCTCGGTTGTCAAAGCCATGTTTTTTCTTGCGTTTTCTTTATTCATAGCATCTTCAAGAGTGCTTACACCTCTTAAAATCGGGAAGAACGCATCTATTCCGCAGTCGTTACAAACTCCTGCGTCATCTGTTGCACAGCCCGAAAAAGCGATAACGGGTTTATTATACTTTTTGGCAATCCCTGCAATCCCTGCAGGAGCCTTACCCATGGCTGTCTGAAAATCAAGTCTGCCCTCGCCTGTTATAACTAAATCGGCTGTTTCTACTTCCTCTTCAAGTCGGGTTTCTTTTAAGATTAAATCTATGCCCCCACGGAGTTTTCCCTTAAGAAAGGTCATAAACGCAAAGCCTATGCCTCCTGCCGCTCCCGCTCCGGGAAAGGTTGGGTCGGCTTTGTCAAACAGTTTCTTTGCAGTTTCTGCATACTTTAAAAGCCACTTATCCATTTCTTCAATCATAGTCTTGTTCGCACCCTTTTGAGGGCCGTAAACTGCACTGCAACCATTTTCTCCGCAAAGTGGATTGGTTACATCGCAGGCTATATTAAAGGTACACTCTTTAAGAGCCTTTAATGCCTTGTCCTCTGTGACGGAGCAGATTTCCTTAAGCCCTTTAGCTCCCAAAGACACCTGATTTTTGTCTTTATCCAGAATTCCAAACCCTAACGCCTGAAGCATACCGATACCGCCATCATTGGTGGCACTGCCTCCAATTCCTATGATGAAATTCCGACAGCCCTTTTCTATGGCATCCTTTATCATCTCTCCCACGCCGTAGGTGGTTGTGTTAAGAGGATTTCTCTGTTCCTCACTCACAAGGGTTATCCCTGCCGCTGCGGACATTTCTATGATGGCAGTTTTTGTATCTTCTATAATTCCGTATTCACTTTTTATTTTTTCTCCCAAAGGACCTGTAACCTCCGCCTTTTGCATAGTACCACCCATGCCGAAAACAAGAGCTTCAACAGTTCCCTCGCCGCCGTCTGCAACAGGTCTTATAACCGTCGCCGCATCAGGGCAGGCTTTCTTTATTCCCTCTGCCGCTGCATTTCCTGCCTCTATGGAGGTAAGGCTTCCTTTAAAAGAATCTATGGCTATTACTACTTTCATATCTATCCCTCTATCTCAAATTCTCTACCCAGTAAATCTATCATTATTCCCGTGTTTAACTCCATGGCATCCACAGGGTAAATATCCTTTACGTAGCCGTGATAAAATTTATCTTTAAAGAATTCCATAATCTCTTCCTTTGACTTCTTTGCATTTAGCATACCCACTATTTCATCTGCAGTTTCAACCGTACTTTCTTCTGCCTTTTTAAGATAGAATTTTGTCTCTTCTTTATCTAAAAGACCATAGTGGGGAACAAGAATATTGTCAATCGGGAGCTTTTTAACCCTCTCTATTGATTCAACCGTCATTTTATACCCCACAAGACAGGACGGCACAACATCATCACAGCCGTTATAAACTCCGATAGTTTCGCTGCCAAGGAGCAATCCCTTTTCCCTGTTATAATATCCCACCGAGCATTTTGTATGACCGGGCAGATTAAGAGCCTGAAACTCCATGGTCCCCGCCTTTATTATATCACCGTCTGAAACGGTTATATCAACCGAAAGGTCGTCAATTAAGTCCTCATATTCCTCTACTCCGCACTTTTTGGCAAATTTATTGTCAAGGTCACGCATTACAGCTTTTGCCGTAGGCTTTGCAAAGATTTTTGCGGCATATTCCCCTGCCACGATTTTTGCATCCTTCCAGTATTTTTTTGCATACACCGAGCCCAGTGCATGGTCATAATGGGAATGAGTCAGGAAAATATAGTCCAGGCTTCTCTCACCCAAAATATCCTTTATCTTGTCTGCCACCTGATATCCCGTAAAGGCAAAGCCTGAATCATACATAATGGCGGTCTTTCCGTCATCAATCAAAAAAGCACTGTCACCGGGGTTCACCCTTACATCATATATTTTAATGTTGTTCATATTATCTCACCTATAAAATCTCGTTACTGTCAAGAACTATTGTAAAAGGTCCGTCATTTAAGAGGGAAACCTGCATATCCGCTCCGAAAACTCCATGCTCTGTCTTTTTAAACAGCTCTTTGCATCTTAAAAGAATATATTCATAAAGCTCTTCCGCAAGAGCCGGACTTCCTGCATTTATAAAGCTTGGGCGGTTTCCCTTTTTGCAGTCTGCATAGAGAGTAAACTGTGAAACCACAAGGATTTCTCCCTCCACCTGTGCTATACTTAAGTTGGTTTTTCCCTCACTGTCTTCAAAGATGCGGAGCTTTGCCACCTTTTCAATCATTTTGTCGGCAATTTCCTTATTGTCGTCATTGGAAACGCCCACAAGCAAAAGATAACCCTTGCCAATCTCTCCCACGGTTTTTCCTTCTATGTCCACCTTAGCATTTAAAACTCTCTGCAATACAAACTTCATTTTCTACACCTCTGTTTTACTGTTGCACGATTAGATATATCATGCAATTTTTGATTTTATAAAAACTGTTAATCTGAATGCCATATTTTTTAGCAGTAGTTTGTGTTAAATCAGGAGCAAAAAAATTGCTTTCAGAAGTACTTATTTAGATTCGATTATCTAACTTATTAAATACAATATTTGAAAGTACGACCGCTAATACTCCTGAAACCAACTTTCCAATAATTACCGAAAACACGTATGTATTGTCAAAAGCCATAGTAAACGCCAAATGGCTTCCTAAAATAAATGCTCCGGATACTGAAAATGCAGAATTTAACACGATGCCCTTTTTATCCATCTTATCCATCATTCCAAATGCAGTTATACTTGAAGCAATAGTTGAAACAAGCCCAACTATCGAATTTTCATTTACTCCTATTTTCCCACCAACAGCTTTGAGCGGTTTTGCCATGGCTTTTGATAAAGCCAATATAAATGGTAATGAACCCGACAATACAACAGCAGAATTGACGCAAATTGCAGTACCTTCTTCTATGGTGGCAAGTCCTTTTATAACTTCAAACCCGGTAAGAAATCTGATAATTCCCAGCGAAAGCCCAATTGTGACGATAGCTGTGATAAAAATACCGAACACCTTAAATATCTCTACGCACAGTTCCGGAAAACGAATAAGTCCAAATGCAATAATTCCCGAAAGGAGTATGATCGGCAAGAGATTTAATAGCAATGAACCAAACGGCATCTTACAGATTACCCCTGATATTATGCATCCTATCGGTATTGTTACTATTCCACATAAAAGTCCTAACAACAACTCTTTGTGTTGCTCTTTACTAACTACACCCAGAGAAAAGGGAATTGTAAAAGATATTGTACAACCCATCATAGATGAAACTACAAGGGCATTATATAAACCTGTTTTTTCATTTGCCGCCATTTCAACAGCCAGAGAAGCCCCTCCCATATCATTAGCAAACAAAGACGCCGGTATAATTGAAGAATCAATATGTAATATATTTGAAAAAAACATTGATACAGGTTTCATAATCTCAGCAATAACCGGCGATATAACTATCATACCAATCATAGAAAGTGCCATTGCGCCTAAAAGCATAAAAGCCTTTTCAAATTCTTTGCCAATACCAAAACGATTCCAAATATTCTGTCTAATGCACCCAAAACGGAAAATATTAGTATAATAATTGTCAAATATTTCATAGTCTTCCTCCATATTTATCAAGAAACTGCCGTAAATCCATAGCCAGCTAGAATATATTTCTCTTTAAAACCACAAATTTTCAAAAACTCTGCCGCTTCATCAAAATTTCAACGCAGTAATAATAATTTCGTTCGGTGTATCAACATTATCACAATAGCATGTATGCGTATGTAAATTTTGCAGAGACATAATTTTTACTATTTTCCTTATCTTACAACAAAAAATGGTTCGATGCCATTTTTAGTATTTATTTTATACAGAAGTTTTTATTTCTACAATATTTTACATCTTTATATAAAGACTGTATAATCTAGATCCCTCTTATCTTTAATGGGAGTTCACATAAAGTTAAGAGTAAAAACATGCAAACTACTTTTTAAATACAAATAAATATTCGTGTGCAATAAGCAAGAAATTATACTTCACACTATTTGTTTTCCAATAGCCGGTTGCTTTACAATTATGTTGTTCTTTTATAATCAGTTCTTTTAGTTTAAACCCTGCATCTTCGAAAATCCGCATTACATCAAATGACATTGGAATCATATGACCTTTTTGTCTTGTGTCACCCATAAGTATAGCGCAGAACTTGTCTTTCTTTAATACACGATAACTTTCCGCTGCGACTTTGTTCATTTCTTTCAGGAAATCTTTAACTTTTAATTGAGATAAGTCCCCATCAATTCCATCGCTATATTTAATAATATCAGCATATGGAGGATGTGTACATATCAAATCAATGCTTTCATCAGGTATAAAACCAAGATTTCTTGCATCTCCCTTTTTTATATATACTTTACCTTTGGCTAGTTCGTAATCAAACGAAGTTTTTTCTCTGCATCTATCAAGCGCGACATCATTTATGTCAACACCAATTATATCTCTGTTTAGGAGTTTTGATTCGACAAGAGTTGTTCCTCCACCAGCAAATTGATCAAGTATTAAGTCACCTTCCTGTGAATATCTTAAAATAATATTTCTTGGTATATATGGTGACCAATTACCACGCCACTTTGCGTCATGAGTTGCCCAATCCCCCCTCTTTGGGAAAGACCAATGAGTTGTCATTTCTAATTCAAAATCATCTGGAGCCCACTTAACTATTTTCATAATTTCACCTATAGAACGAAGGTACATTATTTAGATTATTATATAATTTAGGTCTGTACCCCTTATTATTACATCTATTTAAAACATCATCAATAGTAAAACTGCTATTAAATTCTGCACAATAAATTGCCTCAAAATATCTGCAGAACGGCATTTTCCTTCCTTCATACCCATCATCTTGCGGAAAATTGATTTCATCTTGCAATGTTATCCAAAAAAGAAGTGTTATTAATAAATCTTCATTAACATTCATCAATAAATACTGCCCTAAAATTTCTGTGCCATTATCGTACAAATCATTTAGTAACATTACTATATCAGTATAACTTTCTGTTGAAGTTCTAACGAGTTCGTAAAGATATTTACAAACATCTTGGTGGGTTGGCGGATGATTATCATAATTAAGTTGATAATCTCCTGCACCTCTATATCCCGGATATCTTATCTGAATACATTCATATCCTGTTTCTATCGTTCGTGAATAACGCGGTAAGTCACTAGAGTATAATCCTAGTACATACTCAATTCCTTCACTATATGTCACCATACCACTCCTTTATATGAGTTTTGAATTTATTACACCACATTCTAAATCTTTAATGTTGTAAATATGTTCCATTACATCGAAAGTTTCTTCAAGATTATTACGAGCACTTGTCCAACCTTTACCATCCGTAAACCATACAAATGTAAAACCTTTTATTGTATCGGTTTCTAAAGCAAGTGTCTTATAACTTCGAGCTGTTTCATTTAATTTGCTACCGCCACTACCATAAAAATTGGTTTCAATTCCATAAATCATATTTTGGGTTTTAACAACAAAATCAAAACGTTTCTCCATTTTGCCTTGATTGGATATAGCTGATAAATCTATATTCCACTTATCTGTAATTTGGTGAATATACATTTCTTTAAAGTAATTGACACCTTTTGTAAAGCCTGCTTTTTGAATAAAATTTTCTACTAAATCTTCCATCAAGTGTCCGCCACGATTTTTACGACCATTGGAATCAAGACCAGTTTCTACACCAGTAGCATAATCGACCAAATTATTTACAATGTGGTTTTTCAACAAATCAAACAATCCGGTTTCTTTCATAAAATACTTGTATTTTTCATAATGAGTGTGACTGTTTGACGGATAATTTCCAATGTTAAATTGGAACAAGTGACCGCCGTTTTCATCTTGACAATATATCTCGTTTGCTCTAACTGCTAAAAGTAAAGGAATACACTTTAATACTTCGGGGTATTTTCTCATCAAATTCTCAAAATCCGCTTCTATATTAGTTGAACCAACAAGAGAATTTAAAATATTTAGTTCAATTTTAATATCGTCTACATTTCTATGAACTTTTTCAAAATCTATGTAATAACCATAATCAGCAATACTATCACGAAATGTTGATAACCATTCACTAAAATTTCGCATTTTGACACACTCCTATTTAATTATAAACTTCTTTTTCTTCCTTCATTATAACCTTCGTCATATGCTTCTTTAGCATCTTTGTGACGTACGGTACCTGCTTGACTGAATGGTAAATGGGAAAGATTTGTTTTTCTAGCGTTTCCTGCCATACCGTCTCGTAATCCTTCTTCATATGCACATCCCGCACAAATATGTCGATCACCGTGTTGGTTATCTTGTGCCTCCGAAAGAAATTTGTATTCACTCAAATAACGATGTTCTTTTTTACAAATCATAACCCTATTCCTCCTAAAAATTAGATATAAGCAACTCTTTAATTTTACCCCTACCTTGACTATTGCTGTTTATCATTCGTGTAGCTTCAACTCGTTTAATTCTATGGTTGCTATAAATATTGTCGAAGAATTCATCATCCTCATCAGCATTCTTTGGATCAGAATTGCTGACTACTATTTTAGCACCTTTTTTATTCATTTTATTTACAAATTCCGCCAACTCTATTTGCTCTTCATCTGTGAATAAATTTTCTGTATATGCAGTAAAACTTGATGTTTCTGTAAGTGGTCTGTACGGCGGATCAAAGTATACGAATGTGTGCTTGTCTATAAAGTCTGCAGATTCTTTGTAATCACCACATACTACTTCAACATTTTGAAGTTTATTTGAAACTGCTCTTAAGTTTCTTTCATCGCATATAACCGGATTCTTATATGAACCCATCGGCACATTAAATAATCCTTTTTTGTTTACTCTATAAAGCCCGTTAAAGCAAGTCTTATTTAAGAATATCATTAGTGCGGCTTTAGTAACATTCTTTTTTTCATTGCCATTTACCTTTATATCGTTAAATTTGTCTCGCATGCTCATATAATATTCTTTTCGTTCTTCTGTATCTAGGCTTATATATTCTTTCTGATATTTTTCCAACAAAGTGATTAAATCATCTATTCTATATTTAATGATGTGATATGTGTTAATCAATTCCGCGTTTATATCACTTATATAAATCTCTTTAATGTTATACTTACTGAGCACATCGAATAGAACCGCACCGCCACCTACGAAAGGTTCTGCATACTTGGTTATGGTACTGTCAAATGGGTAGTAATTCTCAATCTCTTTTAGGAGCTGTCCCTTTCCTCCTGCCCATTTCAGGAATGGCTTAACACCTTTTTCGTCAGTATCGGTATATCTGGTACTTCTTGCATCAATAGGCTTTTCTGCATCATCTGGAATAATCCACATGTTGCCTACCATTGTTGCATTGGCAATTCTGTTTTCAGAACAGAGGACAGCAACTCTTCTTTGTGAGATACCCCATCTATCAGCGGCCTCTCTTGCACACATAAATCCCATAAACATACACTCCTTGAGTTTTATAAATACATTATATTCTAAAACTCGAATAAAAGCAATACCATTTTTGTAATTTCTATGTTTTTAACAATACGATCTACATAAAAAAGCATTTTGTTTAACCTTAATGGTACAAAATGCTTTTTGTTAAATATCAATTACTATTTGTGATTATCCTATAATAACATCATACAACCAGGTTTCCGTTTTTATATGAAAAAATGTCTTTGATGATATTGGTTACCAACAATGGAAAAAACTGAGCCGTTTCATCAGATATATCCCAAACTCTACCGCCTTCATCAGCATCCGCACCATGATCAGCAGCGTTCCTAATCTGAATAATGTAATGAATCATCCCTCTATGTTTTTTGGATAACACAGAACTCAATGCATCGGTTTTTTGACCAATACCATTTTTGCCAACTAGTGAAATCCCACTTTCATTAGCAATTTGCTGCAAAAACGATTCAAAAGCATTGCCGGCATATAAAATCACACTTTTTTTATCAGATATTTCATTTTGAATCTTACTATATGATTCAGACAAAGGTTTGAACACTTTTTCTGTATCTAAATAGTCGCACAGTGCTTCCCCTAGTTGATTTGAAAGCGCATTGTCATCATTCGCTTTAAATTTAAGTGCTAATTCTAATATTTCGATATACGAAACCTCATCTTGATTAAACAAATATGAATTAGCACCATCATTAATTAACGCACGCGAATAAGTACCTATGTTAATAAATGTATTTTTTATATCTTTGTATGTGCTATTCATAGCATACATAGTTTTAATCTGCTTTGAAGCCTTATCCATGGAATCTGTGAATAAATATCTTGTTTTAAATTTGACATATGGTTCATATTGTTCTAAAACCAAACGCATTATTGCCGCCTTATGTTTATCATTTCTTGAAGAAACAATCAAACGTGCCAAATAGGAACTGCTCCCATATGTACCATCTGAATTAATTGTAATCAAATTAAGTTGCTCAGCCATGATTAACGCATTCTCTGCCTGTACTGACGAAATATCTGCAAATTCACTTATATAACTTTTAGTACAATCCTCTGGTCTTGCAAGTATTGCATCGACTACACCGACAATATCTTCAGCTGTAGAAAAAACAATATTGTAAGGCATAAAAACACCGCCTTACTGTTTTAAACTTTCTATCAAAGTTTTAATTTTTTCCGACAAAACATCAAGTTCATCAACTTTTACATCAATATTAATATTTATAGATATGTTGCCATTCAATTTACTTTGAGGAAGTTGAATTGTTGTTACTGGTGTTGTAATAGTTTCTGTGCAAGGTTTTTGAGCCTCAGTTTCAGCCACCGAAACGTCTTCAATATTTTCATCATCTACAGCTTCAATTTTTCCATCTGATTCATTTACAAGTCCTGCAATTTTATATATTTCAACTATTGTGCTCGCACCTGCTCGTGTGCTATTGTTGTTACTGCTTCCAGATGAATATAAAATATGATTAATAAAACTTGTTTTCTCCATTCCATTTCTAATCTTGATTGCAGATAGCATACGGCTCAAAAACTCATCATTATTTATTATGTTACGCCATACATAAGCAACCTGATCTTCCATTTTCAGTGTATACGCTCTTCCCAAATCAATACCTTCTTGGGTAGGAGATTTCTTATTTCCTTCGGAAATCAAACCGATTTGAACTAAAAATCCATTATTCCTACTTACTATTGTTTTATCCATACCCGTTGTTTGTGCAACCGTATCCAATGACATTGGAATTCCAACCTTGCCTGTCGAATATGCTTTTACAATCTTGACAAATTCCTCATACGAAGATCCCGGTAACTTATAATTTTCAGCCATAAAATCAGCTCCTTTTCTTTTGATATGTATATTATACCATAAATTGAGAGTTGTGTCAATATTTCGTATCAATCTATCAATTTAAACGTCATGTTATCGTACATATCTTTTCAATTTCGCCTACATATTTGATTTTGATTTTATTCTGTGAAATTATCAAAACTGATTCAACTGTATTCCTTACAACCGCATCGAAATAATCAAGCATGCTCACTTCGTTCTTATTTATAAAAGTTTCAATGTCTTTCATTTCATATTTTGAGCATTCTATAAATTTTGAATTTAATCTTTTAGCTTCATCCTCGCACTCCTTAATCTTATCAAGATATACTTTGTCATCATCTGCTTCATTCACGATTTGATATAACACTTGAATTTCCTTTTCGAGTTTCTTGATTTTCGCTTTTATTGTATATTCATTCTGCTCATCATTCTTATGAATCACAGTTCCAATTTCATTCTTAACCATTTCAGCCACATCTGAAATATCTAATGCAGTTTGAGATAGCCCGAACAGAATTGCATCTTTCAATTTATCTTCATAAATTGTAGGAGAATCTTTACAATTTTGTGTTCCATTTTCAAGCCTCTCTATACATCTCCAAACTCTTCTCTTTTTGCCATTTTTCGACCAAGTAACTCTTCTATAGTTTGCACCACATTCTCCACAATATACAATTCCTGTCAAAGCATATTGAGATGAATATGAAGTTGTTTTATATCCTGTGTGATTTCTTCTACGCTTAATTTCATCCTGAACCATATCGAAGATTTCTCTTGATACTATTCCCTGATGGCTATTCTCGACATAATACTGAGCGACTTGTCCTTTATTCTTGGCAACAGTTTTAGTTAAGTAATCAACTGTATATGTTTTCTGCAACAGTGCATCTCCTTTGTATTTTTCATTCTTGAGAATTCCACATACTGAATTGACAGTCCATTCATCCTTTCCCATAGGAGATTCTATTTCATTTTCTTTAAGCCATTTTCGTATGTCATTTAAGGAATAGCCTTCTAAATACATATAGAACATTTTACGAACTATCGTTGCTTTTTCTCGAATAATTTCAGGTTGTCCATTCTCCCCTCTCTTATATCCATATAGCGAAAATGGGAATGGGAATTTTCCCTCTTTGTATCTCATTCTCTTTCCTCGTGTTATGTTCATGCTAAGAGATTCACTTTCTGCCTGAGCAAAAGCACTAAACCACGAGAGAAAAATTTCACTTGAAGGTTCAAGTGTGTTAATTCCCTCTTTATCAAATCTGATTCCGATATTCTTAAGCTTTAATTTTCTTATGTAACTTAAACAATCCAACTGATTTCGTGCAAATCTTGAAATTGATTTTGTGAGAATCAAGTCTATTTTACCCTTTTCACACATTTCAATCATTCTCATAAATTCTGTACGCTTTGTATCATTTAAGCCACTTACACCAAAATCAACAAACACATCTACCAAAGTCCAATTAGGATTTCTCTCAATTTCATTCTTATAATGCTCTCTTTGGGTTTCAAGACTATTTTCCTGTTCTTCACTATCTGTACTTACTCTGCAATATGCCGCAACATTAAGTTTGGCTTTATTATCATTAATTTTTGGAAATATCGTAGCAGGTATCTCAGTTACTTTCTTCATTACCAATCACCTCCAGATATTTCTCTATAACATTCAGCTTCACATCAGCAGATAACCAGCACATAAAATGCATTGCTATTTCCTTATGTGCGTAAGTTCCGCCATTCTTCCCCTGCCTTGAAGCAATTCCGATAGAATTGGTTTTATTTATCCACATTTTCGGAGTTAAAGATTTTAATTCTACCGAAACGGGAAGAAACTTTTCATTGTGCTTATTCTCCCATAAAGTAAGAAAATCAACAGTGCCACTATCTCTTAACCACATTTGAATAGTGTAACCGGTTGATTTTTGTGATTTGTTTCTTGCTAACTCTGTTAAGGAAACATATCCCGGATTCTGTTCTGCTAAGGTATTCTTAATCTCTCTTTTCTTCTTTCTAAATTCGACACCAGGATTTTGAATTCTGTTATATTTCCAAACTTCTAATTCATCATACAGATTTTCTAATACTTCGTTATACACCTCCTCACTTATAATTTCATTTTTCAACAATGGCTTCATATACTGCTCTCTTGCAATAATATACCGAAGCTGATTTTGAATTGCCGATTTGCTCATTGCTAATTCTCCTTTCACTTTGATAATAGAATTATATAACAAATCGGCAATTTCATCTCTATTCTAACTTCTTATATATCTGCAACGCAGCTCTTTTCCCCGCGTGCCATGAAATAATTATCAAATTCAATAATATGCGGAACATACTTTTGATTGTTTATTGTCTTGTCTATAACATCTCTTGTCCATGTGTCTTTACCTGATGGAGATTTAATTCCTTTATTGAATAATTCCACCTGAATCTCATGTAAACTATTCCCGTTAATTGCCATTTCAAATATTTTTCTCACCACACCGGCTTCCTCTTCCTTAACAAAAACATATCCTTCCTCATCTCTTCCAAAGCCATAGCATATTCTACCGAACAGTCTTGATTCGTATAAATTCAGTCTCTTCATTTCTGTATTCTCCTTTTCGTTAAAATTTTTATTTGATGAATTAGAGTTCATTTCATCTACCCTCGTATTAAACACTTTTCTAATTATCTTTTGTTTCATTCTAAAGCCTCCTTTGAGCAAATAAAAAGCACATCTTGATTTCACTCAAAATGTGCTCACAATTTATATTCTTTAATTTTTTAAACCTTACTATATACGATCTTATATGTATCTCAAATTCCTTTATAACCCCCTTCTGTTATTGTTTATTTTCTATATTTCTAACCGAATTTTTTATTGAAATTGCACATAAAAAGAGACAAACATTACTATAAGAATGTTATAAAAAGTGTTTGTCTCTTTTATGATTTTGTCAAGACAGGTCAAAAAATTATACATTTTGCTCATATATTTTGTAAAAGTGCGTAATATTTAAGTCTTCCGGCATATCCAGTCCGTGAGAACCGCAGTTTCCGTCAATTTCATGGCAGCCGTAATCCATTGCAAAGCCAACAAGGGTATTATGCTTTTTCCAATGTTCTTTGATGGCTTCACAAAACATTGCGTAAAACCTGCAATTTGCCCGGATTTCGGACAATGATGTTCCGCTTTGCGGGCTGTCGGGGACGCCAGCCCCTACACCTGATCCATTGGGTAAGTCAGTCCTATCTGTCTTCTGACCTCGTCCATCTGCTTTAAAATATATATGCTCTCTGTCATAGGCATAATTTCACTCTGGGTTTTCCCCAAATTTATGCATTCACAGGCTTCTATTATCTCTTCTTCAAACCCTTCACCTATGCTTGGCTTTACAATATGCCGCTCTTTGTTATTGATATATACAAAGGCCTCGGTTGCTCTGAAAAAATTGGGCACATAGATATATCCCTCTGTTCCGTATATATATCCGTCTGCAGGTTTTTCCAGAGTCGTTGCCGACGATATGGAAGCTATTGCTCCGTTTTCGTACTTTAAAAGAATCTGTGTGTGCCTGTCTGTACCGTCTTTAACATCTGCCACAGCTGATATTTCAGGGTTCTTGCCTAAAAACAAATCAGCAAAATTCAGCCCGTAGACCCCAACGTCTAAAAGTGAGCCCCCTGCTATTTTGTTGTCAAAGATATTGTGGTCTGCATCAGCCGACAAATTATAGCAAAAATCTGCCTTTACCCCTCGCACCTCGCCGATTTCTCCTGAGTTTATTATTGACTTAAGTTCGCAAATAAGCGGCAGAAATCTTGTCCACATTGCCTCCATTAAGAAAACATCGTTCTCCCTTGCACATTCCTTTAAGGCTATTGCCTCTTCGGTGTTTACGCACACAGGTTTTTCGCATAAAACGTGTTTTTTTGCATTAAGGAATATCTCCCCACAAGGTTTATGAAACGGATGAGGGGTCGCAATATAAACTGCATCTATATCATTGGATTTTGCCATATCCTCGTAAGATTTAAACACTATTGGAATGTTATACTTTTTTGCAAAAGCCTGTCCCCGTTCCTCGTTTCTTGATGCAACAGCAACAAGCTCTGCTTTATCTACGTTCAGCACAGCCTTTGCAAATTTATTGGCAATGTTTCCGGGACCTGCAATTCCCCATCTTATCTTTTTCATCATACTTCTCCTATGCTTTTATCATATCTTTAAGTCTTAGCAGAGTTAACCGCTTTCTCATGTAGGGTGAATATTTAATGCAATCCTCCACAAGAGCCTCGCTCTTGCCTATATCATCTATGGTTATTTTACATCCTGCCTTTTCCATGGCAGTTTTGCACTCTTCATAGCTCGGCATACGGTGAATAATATCCCTTATTTCATTCCAGCGAACCTTTAATTCATCTTTATCAACATCATCTATAACATTTTCAGGCTCGTTCAAAATCCGAACTTCATCTGCCATTTCTCCGTAGAATTTGTAAACCTCTTCCCAATCCACATTCTCGTTTTGTGTATCTATTTCATCCTGCTCTGCCAACCAATTATAATATTTCAACATCATAAGAGTACATACCCCAATGTCGTCACCATGGAAATTGGGAACAATATTATCCCGAAGCTCCACACATTCAATCAGGTGGGAAATTATATGCTCACTGCCACTGGCAGGTCTTGAATTCCGAGTAAAACTCATACCCAGGCCTGTTTTAAGCAAAGCCTCAAAAATCTTTCCTGCGGTTTTTTCGTCATTAACCGTCACCTCATCTGCCATGTCCATAAGTTCGTCCACCGCCGATTTGGTAAGGTCAGCAACTCTCTCACAATAGTATTCCCCTGTGAGAAGTGTGGATACTTTCCAGTCTATGAGCCCTACATACTTTGCTATCATATCACCAAAGCCTGCGGATTTAAGCTCAAGTGGTGCAGATGCCAGAATTTTTGTATCCCCAATGATTACCTCGGGGCTTTTTGCACTGTATGTGGCTTTAAAGCCGTTGCAGACTATGGGAGCTCCGTAAGACGCAAACCCGTCCATAGATGGAGCAGTTGCAAATATGCAAAGCTTTTTATCCTGCCTTGCTGATGCTAAGCGGCACACGTCATTTAACGAGCCTGTGCCAACGGACAAAACACCAATATCTCTGTTTTCTATCAGCTTTTCTATTTCTTCTACCTGGGTCATGGTTGCAACACGCAGTTTGTCATAGATTTTGTATTCAACTCTAAAACCATCAAGGCTTTCTTCAATTCCCTCTGCGGCTTTTATTGTATTCCTGTCCGCAACCAATAAAATATTATGCGGGAATTTATTCTCTTTCAGAATTTTTCCCACTTCATGCACCAAACCTGATGCTATCTTAACATCCTTTATGGTGGTTTCATGTTTCTGTCCGCAGGGACAATCTTTTTTAAAATCCTCAATAATATTCAGCATTCTCGTGTACTCCTTACGACCAAATTTCACCTACTAAAGTATAGCAAAAAAGAATTTAAAAGGCAACGAATTTTGTATAGTTGTAATTTATATGTAAAAACTCTTAATATTCTTGACTAAATAAGGCTTTTATGTGATAATTTAATAAAATATATCAAACAGAGGGATTTTTATGAATACTGTCAGATTTGCTACCACACCTTTAGAAAAAACAGCTGAAAACACTGCAAAGCATTATTTTCATATAGCACACATTATGGGCTTTGAAAAAACTATAGGATTTAAAAATATAAATACTGAACTACTTATCGGCAGAAGGGATGACTGTCATATACACATGCCCTATGACACCATTTCCCGAACCCATGCCAAAATAAGAATCAATAACGGGATTTGCTATATCTCCGATTTGGAAAGCCGTAACAAAACCTACGTTAACTCATGTCGGGTTACAGGGGAGCAACAGCTCCGTCCCAACGACGTAATAATGTTCTTTGATATGAATATGAAACTGGTTGCCACCATTAAATATACCTGTACTCTTGAACGAACATCAAATGACGGCAGAACTATAACAATCGGCCGTGCCTCAACAAACGACATTGTTATCGACCATGTTTCTGTGTCAAGAATTCACGCTATTGTTACAAAAGAAAATGACGGATACTACATAGCAGACAATAACAGCCTTAACGGAACCTATGTAAATGGTAACCGTATTACAGGCAAAACCAGGCTTAATGCAGGTGACAAGATAATTATTCTCAGCGCAAAGCTCTATTTTGACGGAAGCTCGGTGGCATATCAGATTTCCAACGACGGACTGTCTGTCAGCGCAGTTAATCTCAGCAAGGTTGTAACCAATTCAGGTATTAAAAAAACAATTATCAATGATGTGTCATTTAATATCGAGAGTGGAAGCTTTGTGGCACTAGTCGGGGGAAGCGGGGCAGGAAAGAGCACCTTGATGGATTGTCTTAACGGATTTCGTCCTGCAACATCAGGACATGTTATTGTAAACGGAGAGGATTTTTATTCAAACTATAACTCCTATAAATCCATTATCGGCTATGTCCCACAGCAAGATGTGGTATACAAAAACCTTACCGTAGAACAAATGCTCAGCTATTCCGCTGAACTTCGAATGCCGTCAGATACCACTCCACAGGAGAGAAATGCACGTATCTCTCAGGTTATCAAAGACGTTAGTTTGGAGGGAAAAGAAAATCTCAAGATTTCAAAGCTCTCCGGCGGACAGAAAAAGAGGGTAAGCATAGCGGTTGAGCTTCTTGCCGACCCAAAGCTTTTATATCTTGACGAGCCAACATCAGGACTTGATCCGGGTCTTGACAAGAGCATGATGGAGCTTTTAAGTTCTCTTTCCAAAAAAGGTACAACCATTGTGCTTATCACCCACGCTACAACAAATATTACCCTTTGCGACAAGGTGGTATTCATGGGCGTTGGGGGCAGGCTCTGCTATTGCGGAGAGCCGTCGGGACTTCTGGAGCATTTCGAGGTTGACGACATCCCGGATATCTACAAAAAACTCTCCATTGCCTCGGGTCAGGACGGAGATAAAATTCTTGAACAAAACGCACGTTACTTCGAAAATAAACACAAGGCAAATTCACACCTTAAAGATGTGGGATATATGGAAACTTCAAGTACAAATCCCACAAAGAGAAAGAGTGTAGGAAGTTTAAGACAACTTTCAATCCTTATAAGAAGATATTTTAAGCTTATTTTCTCGGACCTGGCCAGTGTAATTCTTATGTTTGGTCAGGCACCTATAATGCTCCTTATACTCACAACTGTAATATCCGATGAAACCTTTTTATATCACGACAAGGCAAAACAGTTCCTGTTTGTGGTTTCATCAATTGCAACGATTATGGGTGTTTTAAACTCATTTATAGAGATATGTAAGGAACGGGATATATTTAAACGGGAATACGCTGTAAACCTTAGCCTGTCAGCTTATGTACTGTCAAAACTTATTGTCCTTGGTATAATCTGTTTTATTCAGTCTGTTATACTTTGTGCAGGCATAAGTATAATGGCAGATTTGCCCACACCTGAAATTGTATTTGGCTCAGGCATAAACTTCTTCCTTAGCACATACCTGATTTTGTTGGCAGCTACCTCAATGGGACTTTTAATATCGGCAATATCACCTAACACAGAACGAGCAACCCTGTACATGCCGATTATCATAATTCCGCAAATTGTTTTCTCGGGACTTATGTTCGAGCTTGAGAAGATAAAAGAGGTAATTTCATGGTTTATTGTTAACAGATGGGGTATAAGCTCCTATGGCTCACTTTTCAATATTGCAGGAATTGAAGAAATGAGTATTTTCAAGGATGCCGACGAATCGGTAATTGGTATGCTTGATATTCAAATTCCGGGGCTTGATATGTTTGAACACAGTCAGGATTATCTTTTCACCTGCTGGGGAGCACTTGCCCTTACAATACTTGCCTGTCTTACATTTATATATGTATACGTTAAAGTACAAAATAAAAATAAATAATGCGGCGCATCATGCACCGCATTGAGACCGCTGACAAACTTGGTCTACCACAAGCGAAAATATATAAGTAATACATATTGTAGGGGTCGGCGTCCTCGACGACCCGCATACATAATTGAAAAAAACCGCAAGAAAAACATCGAGTTTTCCTTGCGGTTGCTTACTTTTTGCGAAATCGTTCTCTGCAGTACCATCGTACAGCGACGAAAACGATTTCACAAAATATACACTTCGTTTCTCAACGTCTGCTCAGCTTAATGACAAAGCATTAAGCTGAGTGCGGTACATCATGCACCGCATTTTTCTTCTTTTGTATTCTCTTTTTTTATATCATATCTATATATTGCAATTATTATTGAGGTAAATGTTAACAGGTCGCCTATGGCTGCCTCGTATGTTCCTACAATACAGTTATATGCCACCCAGAACAAGCATGATGGCAGTGTAATCAGCCTTAGTATTTTCTCATTTTTTATACCGTAAGAAACACTTGTTATAAGCTTTGGTATAACAGCCAAAAGGGTAATCCATCCCTGCCATGTAGCAAAGCCTATGTAGAGAACCAAAGCAGAAAAAATAATCATAACAGGCAAGGTGGGAATTTTCTTTTCTACCAGCTTATAATATAAAAAGTTTCTGAAGGCAGATATCAAATCCATCCACGCCCCTGCATAGGCAACAGGACCGCTTAAAAAATATTGGGTAGAAAACGCCAGGCATGACGCCATCTTACATAAAACGATGTGCTTGTGCTTTTTAAACTGAAAAGGAATGATACTCAAAACAAGTCCCAATATACCAAATACTCTTATTAAAATCTGCATAATATAACCTCTAAATCCTATGTATGTATATTTGATTGTATCATAAATTAATGTGTCTGTCCATAGCAGAAGTCAATAATACATATTACTCATTTGTTTTTTTCAGCTTATCAAAAATTTCTTTTTCACTGTCTGAAAATTCTTGGTATGACGATAGATATCTGATATGTTCATCCTCTATAAAACCATAATTTTGCCCTGAATGTTCAAGTACCTCTTTAGGTGTGAAAACAAAAACCCGACAATTATTTTCATTGTCTATCACTGCGCATCCATCAGCAGAAAGTACATATAAAGTTTTTTTATCAATATCAAATTCTTTTACTTTATCTAACACCACTTGCTCATCGCCATCTATATAAATATCTAAACTTGCTCCGCTTGCAGAAACAGTTATATCATATTTATCCCGCCAGATTAGTGCCGTGTCGTTTCCGCGAACAGGCAAACCTGCTTCTATTCTTTTTTCCCGTTCAGCTTCTTCTTCGTCCAATTGTTCCCAAATAAAATCCCAGAAAAGCTCTGATGTATGGTTTGAAATCTGTTTAATGTTAAAAGCAATACCAATAATAAGAATTGCTGTTATGCAAATTAAAAAATATTTCCTCATTATCTCATCGCACCGTCCAAAAATCAACTGTTACGTTATAAGGATGAATAACTCCTAATGCTTGAGATAAAACCGCTGCATCATTTTTTTCTAAATTCCTGTCTATAGTCACTAGGTGTAACATTACAATGTTTTTTAAATATCCTTGAGAAATATGATGTATCAAAAACGCCCACATTTCGCGCAATTTCCTCTATTGAAATATCTGTTCCGGCAAGTAGACCCATCGCTTTATACATACGCATACGATTTAGATATGCCATCGGCGGAATACCGTAATTTTTGCGGAAACGTTTAATAAAATATGTGGGCTGCATATACACTAAAGATGATAGCTCTTCTATTTTCACAAGCTTATCTATATTATTTATCATATATTCCAACACCGGTTTAAATATAAGACTATCTTTTCCACTTTGTTTTTGTCGTTCTTCAGCATATATTCTTATAATATTTATAATATTTGCACACCAGGCAACATCATATAGCGGATTTTTAAACAACTCTTTTCTATGAGAGTTTTCAAACAGAAAACTCATTTCCTCTTTATTCGGGATGTCAACTACAAAGTTCTGTCCCCCTAATCCCAAAACCTCCATAAGTTCCTCGCCATTTGCCTTAGCGACAAACGCCATTTCGTACATTGAAAAGCGCTCTGACGCATGAGTGTAGGCACGCATTTTTCCCTTAGGAAGATAAGCAAGCTGTCCGGGTCTTACTATGTAACTTTGTGAGTCAATACTTAAAAAACACTCCCCTTCTAAAACCCAAAAGAAAATATCGTTTTCCCCTATATGCCCCACTGAATCACCCTTCCAAACAATTGGGGGGACATACAAAAATACCCCCACCGGTTCTACGGAAAGTTCATTTAATGTAAATATCTGTTTTTCCAATGTTTCTTACCCTCTATTTTTATC
Organism: Ructibacterium sp.; assembly: GCA_045542095.1. Lineage (GTDB taxonomy): Bacteria > Bacillota > Clostridia > Monoglobales > Monoglobaceae > Ructibacterium. Next base: position 3,342 of record JAZQKJ010000037.1, on the reverse strand, counting down.
CTATATTGTATAATTTTATCCTATTTTTTTGTTTTTTCCACCTAATTTAGCCTTTTTTTAAAAACCCATTTATATAGTTTTATCCTAAAAAATACAATTTTATCGCTTTACAAACATATCATAACACAATATAATTATGCCGTCAATATATTTTAATAGGAGATGATTTGCATAAAAAATATGTTTAGGTTGGCTACAGTTAACGTGGAACGTATACTTACAGCGTCCCGCTCGTAAAAAACTACTCTGACGTAGCAGAACTTTGCGGTGTTTTTTGATATAAATCATAAATGTGCAAAGCTTGTTAGTGATTTAACAGGAAAAAAATTCTAGATACGACAATTTTGATAAAATGCCTGCTATTGTTGTATCCGGTGTAGTAGGCAAAATTTTAAGCGTTCACTACGAATGGATGCTAGATACAAGTCACGGTGCGGACTATTTCAGGTGTTGGCACATAATGAGCGAAATCAATTTAGAAGATAGCGTAAGTGTAAATGTTTAGTATTCAAGTGATGCTGACAACGAGCCTCGCGACAGACTGTTCTGCAATTCAGACACTCTCGATCCGTACGGCCAGATGGCCGATACCAGAGCAGGTATCATGTCAATTGGTATAGGTATGGCGGCCAGCCTTTCTATAAAAGAAGGACGTCAGGTAAAATTATCAGAATTTTATAAAGAGCTTAAATAATGTGTTAAAAAGGGGATTTTCCTTTGATTACAAAAATAAAAAATGCAATTTTTGTTACAGATAGTTTAGAAAAAGACAAGAATCTCTACATAGAAGATGGTAGAATTTTGGCGCTTACAGAAGATGAGCTTGCATTTGAAAATGAAATTGATGCAGGAGGACTTTATGTTTCACCGGGTTTTATTGATATTCACACGCACGGAGCAGGAGGCTATGACTTTGCTGACGGCGCGGTAAGTGACGTTTTAAACGCTGCGGCGGTTCACGCAAAGCACGGAACTACAACGATATTTCCGACAGCATCTTCGGTTTCCTTTGAGGACACTCTAAAATTCGTTAAAAACGTAGCAGAAGCGATGAATGAAAATACACCCGGAAAGCCGTATATTGCAGGTTCGCATCTGGAGGGTCCGTATTTTGCCGATACCCAGCGTGGTGCGCAAGACCCTAAGTTTATTAAAACTCCTGTACCGAAAGAGTATAAAAAGCTGATTGAAGCAGGCAAAGGCACTCTAAAGAGGATAAGTTATGCTCCTGAACTTGATGGAAGTATAGAGCTTTGCAAGCACCTAAATGAAAAGGGCATTGTGTCAAGCTTTGCTCATACTAATGGTATTTACGAAGAAATCAAGCCATTGGTTGATTTGGGTTGCTGCCTTGCAACTCACCTTTATTCCGGAATGAACGGTGTTACAAGAAGAAATATGTATAGAAAGTTAGGAGCTGTTGAAACCGCATTTTTGGAGGACTCAGTTACAGTTGAAACAATAGCTGACGGCGTACACTTGCCAGTTCCGCTTCTAAAGCTTATTTATAAGATAAAAGGACCTGATAAAATCTGTATGATTACGGACTCAATGCGTGGTGCAGGCGAAAATAGCGGACCGTCTATTTTAGGACCCAAGCATGCAGGTGTGGAATGCATTGTAAAGAAAGATGATGTTGCTTACCTTCCTGATATGACAGCTTTTGCAGGTAGCGTAGCAACATGCGACCGATTGATGTGTGTAATGCACAAGGACGTTGGCATTTCACTTCCTAACTGTGTAAAAATGATGTGTGAAACACCTGCTAAGGTTATGGGGCTGGAAAAGCACGGTAAAATTCAAAAAGGCTATTTTGCTGATTTAGTGTTCTTTGACGAGAATATTAAAATAGAAAAAGTTATAATACAAGGTAAAGAATTTAATTAATACGCAGAAAGGATAATGAAAAATGGAAATCAGAATTTGTAAAGACAGTGTGGAATTAGGAAAAAGTGCAGCAAAGGAAACTGCACAGATTTTAAAGAACGCAATCGCCGAAAAAGGCAGTGCAAGAATTGTGCTCTCAACAGGTGCATCACAATTTGATACATTAAAAGCATTAGCAGAAGAGCCAGGAATTAAGTGGGAGTGCGTTGAAATGTTCCACTTAGACGAGTATGTTGGTCTCCCAGAAACCCATAGCGCATCTTTTAGAAAATACTTAAAAGAACGTTTTGTTGCTAAAGTTGGCAAACTTAAGGCTACCAACTTTGTTGACGGAACAAAAGAGTGTATCTCTCCTCTAACAGAAGAAATCAGAAAATCTCCTATTGATGTAGGACTCATTGGTATCGGTGAAAATGCTCACATTGCATTTAATGATCCCCCTGCTGATTTTGATACAAAGGAAGCCTACATAATCGTTAACTTAAATGACCGCTGCAAACAGCAACAGATGGGTGAAGGCTGGTTTGCAACCATTGATGATGTTCCAAAACAAGCAGTTTCTATGACAGCTTACCAGATTATGCAGTGCAAAAAGATTATCTCCTGCGTACCTTACAAAGTAAAAGCTGAGGCTATTAAAAATACTGTAAAAGCAAAAGAAGTAACAAATTTAGTTCCTGCTACTCTTTTAAAAACACATCCTGATTTTGTCCTTTATATTGATGAAGACAGTGCATCAGGGATATTAAGTAAATAATTATACTGCTGTGTCAGGATGCATCACAGATAACCAATTCCAAATGTTATCTGGTAGCCACACAACAAATCGATATTTATATATTTCACTCACATAGGAAATGCAGATCAAATTTAAGGCAAAGGAAAAGAGTGAACAGTTTAGACCGGAAACTTGTATAATAAAAAACGAATAATACAAAGCAAAAAATCCTATCTTTCGACAGGATTTTTTCTTTTGGAGGCGCCATCCAGATTTGAACTGGAGAATAAAGCTTTTGCAGAGCTCTGCCTTACCACTTGGCTATGGCGCCATATTAAATTTTATGATAAAAGACGCAAAAATATGCGTCTTTTATCATATCTTGGAGCGGAAGACGAGATTCGAACTCGCGACGTTCACCTTGGCAAGGTGACGCTCTACCACTGAGCCACTCCCGCACATTAGCTTCACAAAAGTGAAGCATGGTGCCTCCGGGCGGAATCGAACCACCGACACGGGGATTTTCAGTCCCCTGCTCTACCAACTGAGCTACAGAGGCAAATTGGCGATCCGGATGGGGTTCGAACCCACGACCTCCAGCGTGACAGGCTGGCATTCTAACCAACTGAACTACCGGACCGTATAAAGTTTTTAAAAAAGAAAGTGGTGGGAACAATAGGGCTCGAACCTATGACCCTCTGCTTGTAAGGCAGATGCTCTCCCAGCTGAGCTATGCT
>JAZQKJ010000036.1:0-11076 GCA_045542095.1 Ructibacterium sp. | reverse complement strand
GTTCACGCTTGCAAAAATATATTTTTGACGAAAAGAACGTACTTCCATTTTCAACTGAAGGGAGAAACATTCTTATTCATAACGGACCGATTATCGTAAAAGAAAATGGAGAATGGTCATTAAAATCATTTATGCCGACATCAAGCATCCGTTTTGAAAAATGGGGAGCAAAAAGCGTTGAAAACTGGGGACTTAAGATGATAGTGGGAAAGACAACCATGGGTAAAAAGACTGTGGAAATGATGAAAGAGAAAAAATGTGTTCATGTATCCCCAAGGTCTGTAAGTCCTAATTTGTGGATAGACTCAATCGAGATAGAAGACGTGTATCTTTATGACGAGCTTGGCAGAATAGAGGCTGCGTGGTTTTTCAAAATGAATGAACTAGGGCCTTTTATTGTGGATATAGACACAGAGGGAAATAACTATTTTGATAATCTTGATGAGGAAATAGCAAAAAATAAAAATAAAGCCTTAGAAAAATTAGGGATAGACCCTTATTATGAATTTACCAAATTATATTAAAATTAAAGCCTGTTTATCCACAAATGTTGTGGTGTAAACAGGCTGTTTTTTATCTCCGTTCAAATCTATTTAAATCTATAAGCAAGCATGGGCTTTCAGTACAGATATCTCCTGCATTTTCCGAAAGTAAAACCCATGTTTCAAGGTCAACAATTCCCGTTACGGGAATATTGTTTTGTTGCTGGAAGAGTTTTACGGCGGCAGTGGTGTTTGAATCAAAAATTCCGTCGGGATTTATAAGGGGTCCTCCCTCCAAACTGTGGTTTGCCCGAAGAAAGCTTTGAAGTTCCAAAATATTTTGTCGGTCATCATATATATTATATTTCATTATTGACCTCCTTGTCTGTTTTCGGAAAGGGAGTATCCCGGGAATTGACCCTGACTTCTGTCCTCGCCTAAAACAATGTCGTTATACTGTTCTGCGATTTCGTTCCATGTCTGCAGACCCACAACACCTCTTGGGGGAAGCCCGTTTTCCTGCTGAAAAGCAATAACCGTCCTTTGAGTTTCAGGACCAAAGTTTCCTGTAACGGTGACTGTAGGGATAGATGGGTTAAACTCCGAAATCTTTGCAAGATATCTTTGAAGATTTTGCACATTTGTTCCTGTACTGCCTCGTCGCAGTGGTGTTCCGGGATAGATTGCGGCACCATTGCCACGGAAATCCGCGGGGAGACCCGCAATTGTCGAAGTGTATTGAGAATAGAGTGCGTTCCATGTGGTTTCGTCTACAATACCTGTCTCCGGAATTCCTTGAGAACGTTGGAAGACCGTAACAGATTCAGTGGTCCTTGGCCCATAAATTCCGTCTATATTCACAGAGGGGATAAAATTGTTAAATTCCGAAATCACATTCAGGAAATATTGTATAAGCTGAACATTTATTCCCTGGTCACCGGGCGACAAGTCGGTGTCAAACTGTCGGCTGACCGCGTCAAGCTTTACTCCCTCGGAATCAAGCTCTGACAATCGTTTTACGGTAGTGAATATAAAATAGATTTTATACCATGTTGCATTTCCTACTATGCCGTCAGGGGTAAGATTAAATATACGCTGAAACTCTTTAACAGCATCCTCGGTCGGAACATCAAAAAGTCCGTCGGGATAAGCAATTTTAGGAATTGCAGGATAGTTTCGGGAAATCCTGTTTAAGAAAAGCTGAATACGAAGCACATCTGCTCCTGAATCCCCAAGACGAAGGGGAGTTCCGGGATAGCTTTGACGAACATCGGAAACGGGAGCATTGGTGACAAGATTTATATCATCACCGTAATAGTAGGCAAGAATGTCATAAGGTCCATATCCTTGATTTGCAAGGTCAACTGTCCCCCACTGAGAAAGACCACCGGGGCAGGTAGAGGTGGTTCCGTTACAATATCTTGCAAATATGGGCTCAAGAGAGTTTTGACGGACTATATACGAGTTGAAAATCTCGTCTGTGATTTGGCTTATGTTTTCGAAAATATCTCTGCCAAATGTGAAAGACTGGTCAAACTGAGTAGAGTTTGTTATATCAAAATCATAACCTCTTGAACGATAAAATTCAGTGAATATTCTGTTTAATGTAAAGGTAATTTGAGCGTATATATTCGCTCGCACTGCACTTTCGGGCCAGGTAGGATATATTTCTCCTGATGCTACATTTTTAATATAATCGGTAAATGGAACCGTCACGTTTTCGGCAGTTGGGTCATCGGGCGTTCCCAGATGTACGGTTATACTTTGGGGTATGTAGAATGTAACCGGCATAATCAAACCTCCTTTTCGGCTAAAACCTGCCCCTCGTTTATAACCAGTTCGCTTTCGGCGATGTCCTTTTCTGATAATGGTATAAGGGATATTGGCTGAATAGAAATTATTTTGTCGAATATAGGAACGCTGACAGCGTTTTCAATATAATACCCCGGATACTCTACCCTAATGTTATATACGCTGAAAGGTCGTGTGGCTGAGTCGGGAGTGAGGGACAGAGCGGAACTTTGGGTGGGCAGAAGGATTTTTTCCGTACGTCCGCTTTTATCGGTGGTGTGGGTGGATACTATACGTCGATTATTCTCTTCTGCAATAATTACAGTTGCACCTTCAACAGGAATAGCATCTCTTGCAAGGGTAACTGCCACAATTAATCCGCCCTCTCCCGTTAAATTGTCATTTTCTATATTTTGAGGAGTATCAGGTGTAACAGCTGTCGGGACGGCGGGCATCTTAAAATCGGGTTTAAGTCCGTTTTTGCTTTCGGAACTATCCTGGGTGTTATTGAGTTTTGTCATAAGGCTTTCGTTGAATCTATGATAATATTCATTCATAATAAAACCCCCTTATGTCTATTATATGCAGAGATGCTTAAAGAGTTTCAAAAATATGTGAAAATCTAAAAATGGTTTACATAATACGGAAAACTTTTACCCGGATTTATAAAAGTACGTTTTTTCGGTGTTTATAGGTAATGAAAAATGTCGATGGGTTGTTCTTGCATAGCTCTTGATTTTATGAGAAAATATATGTGGAGAGTTTATACATGAAAGGCGTGTTAAAAATGAATATGAATTATGTATTCACAGATGAAGATGGAAAATGTCAAACTGTTGAGTTGAGAATGATATGTGCCGAAAGCGGAACAAGAAGGTATGGTGTAGAGGCGAGTCTTATACATAATGAGTCAGTTGTGGAAACAGAGACGGCAGAAGAAAGATTTATAACAGAGAAAGAGGCAGAAGAAACAATGAAAATGCTCTGCGACTTTCAGGTAACGCCCTGTACACTATGTGATGTGATATAAATTAGGTGATAAAAAAGTGCCAACGGGTTCTGAACCTGTTTGGCACTTTTTTGCGTTATATATGCAATAAAATGTTGTAGGGGAGGGACTTGCTCCTGCCGTTTATTGCATATTTGTTTTAGGACAAAATATTCTGTCATATACATTATATGGCAGGAGGTGTATGTATGTACAAAAAACATAATTATAATTTTGCAGTGGCTAAAATAAGGGGCGGAGAGAAATATCCAAATATAAGAGGGCGTGCGTTTTTCAAACAGAAGCTTATGGGGGTATTGGTGACGGTTGAAGTTTATGGATTGCCGCAAAATAATCAAAATGGTACAGGGGCTTTTGCCCTGCACATACATAACGGGACAGAATGTAGTGGGAAGCCAAATGACCCATTTTCCGAGGCAGGGGTGCATTTTAATCCTGATGAATATAATCATCCATATCATGCAGGGGATTTACCGCCTCTGTTTGGAAATGGCGGATATGCGTATATGTCGGTTTTGACCAACAGGTTTACTGTACGGGAAATTGTGGGGCGTGTAATTATCATTCATGAGGGAACGGACGATTTTACCACTCAGCCTGCAGGAAATGCAGGAGAGAAAATTGCCTGCGGTAAGATTGTTTTAAATCAGTAATGGGAAAGTTATTGGCTTTTGATTTGTAAAGTTAAAAGTTTGTTAAACAAAATATTATTGAATTTTAAAGAAGAGTATGATATTATAATATACAATAGGAGAAAAGAACTATTTGGAGGTACAAAATGGATATTTTTATTGAATGGATGGTAAAAAGAAAGAGGAATGCAGCAGACTATTTAAAGATAGCAGGATGCGTTCTGGGCTTACTTGTTCTTGTATATTTTGTTCTTGGATTTATGGGAACACCATTTGGTGGAATAGTATTTATAGTTGCAGTAGCCCTTGTATATGTTCTTTACAGGGTTGTTGTAGGCACCAACATAGAATTTGAATACTGCTTTACAAACGGTGCTCTTGACGTAGACAAAATTATAAATGTTCAGCGCCGTAAACGTATTACCGAGCTTAATGCAAGAAAGATTGATATTATGGCAAGCTCTAAAAATCCGGAGTATCGTCGTTATATTGAAAACAGCGAGATTAAAAAGATTTATGCTTGCGTAGGTCCCGAGTCGGAGGGATTATACTTTGCAATATACAGTGATGATAACGGAAGAAAGATGCTTCTCTTCAATCCTAATGATAAAATCAAAGAGGGATTTAAAAAGTTTAATCCCCAGAAGGTGTTTTTAGATGATTAAAACCGGAATTGACATAGTGGAAATAAACCGTTTTGCAGAGATGAAGAACCTTGAAGCTTTTCTTGAAAGGGTTTTCAGCAGACGGGAGAGAGGCTATTTTTCCGGGAAGTCAAATCCTTACGAAAGTATAGCAGGGCATTTTGCCGCAAAAGAGGCATTTTCAAAGTATATGGGAACAGGAATGCGAGGCTTTGCATGGCGTGATATTGAGGTTGTTCATGATGAGCTCAGCAAGCCATATATTCGTTTTATGGGGAAGGATGCAGGAGTGGATTTAAGCATAAGCCATTCCAAGACCCATGCGGTTGCGGTGGTGTGCGGCGAACAGTCGCCGATGGGCGGTGAAAACGCAGAGCATATTAAAGAATACAGGGCTCTTCTTCCTAAAAGAGAAAAAGATATCAACAAAGGCGATTGTGGCAGAGTTTTTATTGTTGCAGGGTCCAAGGGCATGACGGGAGCGGCGGCACTTTGTGCTGAGGCGGCATTGAAGTCGGGCAGCGGACTTGTGACGGTTGGAACAGCAGAGTCTGAACAGCCTGTTCTTGCAATAAAGCTCACAGAGGTTATGACCCTTGCTTTGCCGGCGGTAAATGGAGTTGTTTCCGAAAATGCCACACCTGAAATAGTAAATAGAGTGCTTTTGAGTGATGTATGTGCATTTGGACCCGGGCTTGGTAAAGGTGAAGATATATGTAAAATAGTAGAAGCTGTTATTGAAACAGGTAAGCCACTTGTTATTGATGCAGACGGGCTCAATTCCATAGGAGATAACGCAGATGTTTTAAAGAAAAATCATGGAGATATTGTACTGACTCCTCATCCAGGGGAAATGTCAAGACTCTGTGGAAAAACAATAGATGAGATACAGAGTTCCCGGGAAGAAACTGCGGCGGAGTTTGCAAAGCAGACTAATTGTACTGTGGTTTTAAAGGGAAAGAATACAGTTATTGCATCACCAAGAGGGGAAGTTCATATTAACCCCACAGGGAATAACGGGATGGCAACCGGCGGAACAGGTGATGTTCTAACAGGTGTGATTGCGGCGTTTATGGGACAGGGACTTAGCGGTTTTAATGCAGCGGTCCTTGGAACATTTATTCACGGACTTGCCGGGGACATTGTCAGAGCTGAAGTTGGAACTTTCGGCATGACGGCCGGAGATGTATTGAAGACAATCCCAAACGCTATATTAAGACTTCAAGGAGTTATGAATTTTAATGAATAAAAGTATATCGGTTGTTTTAACTGTTATACTTATGATAACATTTACGTCATGCAAAAAAGACGTAAATAGTGAGATAAACAAAAGGTATATGAATATGGAAAGTTATTCTGCCCGTGCCGATATTACGGTTACGGGGAATAAGTCCACCGAAACCTATGAGGTTTATCAGGCGTGGAGAAATCCTACGGATTATCGGCTTGAAATTTTAAGTCCTGAAAATATGAAAGGAACTGTTTATATTTTCAAAGACGGGATTATGAAATACAAGAGTCGGGATTTTAAATCAAATGAATTAAGCAAAAGTCAGCTAAACGGTGAATATGATTTTGCAGATATAGCAGATTTTTTTAAAAGAGTTTACGAATCGGGTAACACATCAGGATTTGTTGAAAATTCGGAGGGAAAGATTGTAGTTACTGCGAAAGGAAACGGCAAAAAGGACCGCTTTTCTCAGACGCTTGTGATTGACGGAAAATTATATACGCCTGAAAGCCTGACCACCTTTAACATTAAAGGCGACCAGGTATTACGGGTAAGTTATACAGATTTTAAATTAAATCCTGTACTTGATGAAAAGATGTTTGCTGAGTAATTTAAGGAGAAAGAATATGGATGCAGAAAAAAGAGCGTGGGCTGAAATAGATTTAGACGCAGTAGAAAATAATATTCGAAGAATACGCGAATATGTTGGAGAAAAACCGCAAATTCTTGGCGTTGTTAAGGCTGATGCATACGGGCACGGTTTTTTTGAGGTTGCAAAAGTTCTTTTAAAAAACGGTGCTGACCGCCTTGCGGTAGCCTGCATTGATGAGGCTTTACAGCTTCGTCGGTGTGGGGTTTTATGTCCTGTTCTTATTCTTGGAAATACTGATCCCAAATATGCTCAACAGATGGTTGATTGCGATATTACGCCTTGCTGTTATTCTTATGAGCTTGTAAGTGCCATGTCAAGGGCGGCTTTAAAGTTAAATAAGCGAGCTAAAGTTCATATAAAGATTGATACAGGTATGGGGCGTATAGGTCTTAGATATACGGAGAGCGAAGATGTAAATAAAGAAACTGTGGACACAATTTTGAAAATGGCTGTTTTGCCCGGAGTTGACATAGAGGGAATATTTACCCACTTCTCCGTTGCGGATGATACTTCCGAAGATGATTACACATATCTGCAGTTTCAAAGATTTATGGGAATATGTGACAGATTAAAGGAAAATGGTCTGGATATTCCAATTAAGCATTGTTGTAACAGTGCTGCTTTAATACGTTTTCCGGAAATGCATCTTGATATGGTAAGACCGGGAATTATTTTATATGGAATGCGCCCCTCTGACGATGTGGATTGCGGCAGACTCCATTTAAAGCCTGTCATGACATTTAAAGCAAGGGTAAGCAATGTTAAAGATGTAGAAGAAGACGTCAGCATAAGTTACGGAAGAAAATTCAAAACAGCGGCAAAAGCCAAAATTGCCACACTTCCCGTTGGGTATGCGGACGGATATTCCAGAGTATTGTCAGGCAAGACTAAGGTTATTGCAGGTGGAAAATTGTGTAATCTTGTCGGAAATATTTGTATGGATCAATGTATGATTGATGTAAGTGCTGTCAATAATATAACTATCGGCGACGAAGTCATTTTGTTCGGCAAGAGCGATGATATAGAATTACCGGTAGAGAGCCTTGCCGAGAAAATGGGAACAATCAATTACGAGATTCTTTGCATCATCGGCAAGCGGATTCCTCGTATTTACTTACGGGGCGGAGGAGTAGAAGGCGTACACAACTACCTCCTTGATTCACCGATTGACAATACTTAATTATATAAATATAAACCGGACGATGTTTGTCGCCGAAGGCAGTCCGGTTATTATGTACCAAAATCGGTTGTACCGCATAAACTGCCAGTGAGGGAAAGGATGCTTTTACGGTCCGTCAGGATCGGAGAGTCGGACATATTGTCTGCTCGCATCTGAATCTGAACTTGCGGAGAGTGAATATTTTGATAGTAAAAAGAGGCGACATTTATTATGCGGACTTAAGTCCGGTTGTGGGCTCGGAACAAGGCGGTGTAAGACCTGTTCTTATTATCCAGAACGATGTGGGGAACAGGTATAGTCCAACAGTTATTGCTACTGCTATTACGTCGCAGATAAACAAAGCGAAAATGCCCACTCATATAGAAATTGATGCAGGCGGTTTTGGCCTGTCGAGAGATTCTGTCGTTCTGGCAGAACAAATACGTACAATAGATAAGAGAAGACTTAAAGAAAAAATCGGTCATCTGGACGAAAGCTTAATGGACAGAGTAAATGAAGCATTGGAAATTTCGTTTGGTTTGTCCTGAAAATCACAGAGAGGAAGATAGTTATGGAAAAAAGAAAAAGACTCTTTAAATCAGGAGTAACAGTTGTAATTTGTTTGGCTATTCTAAGCGGAATGGTTGTATTTTCTGCACCTGGCGGTGCCGACGACCCGGTTGTGACAAAGAGCTATATAGTAGAACAGGTTGTGCCGGAAATCAAGGCATACATTGACGAAAGATTTGGTATTGCCGCATCTGAAGGTGTTGCAACCTCAAGAACTGATACATTTATGGTTGTAAATGTTAAAGAGGGGAAAAAGGTAATGTGCGAAGCGGGAACAGAGCTTATCCTCCGTATGGGAAGCGGAACTGTTATCGCTACCCAAAAAGGCGGACTTGCTGATATCACGGCAGGGTATGACCTGGCAGACGGAAGTGCAATGCCGGCAAATCACTGTCTTGTTGTGCCTGTTTCTGATGGAAGAGGCTTTAAAGCCACATCCGACGTAATTGTTATGGTTAAAGGCGGATACACAATAAAATAGTTTAATTGGGCGATGTAAAAATTACATCGCCCGCTTTTCAAATTTACATAAGAGGGGTAAAAAGATATGGCGTGTTTACGAATGAGATTTCCAAATTGGAAGAAAAAAGTTTTGACATTAAGTTATGATGATGCTGTTATACAGGATATGAAGCTTGTGGAAATTTTAAACAAAAATGGCATAAAAGGCACTTTTAACATAAACTCTGCTCTGGTTAAAGATGATGATTATGTTTATCCCGAAAATATGTGGGGACGAATGAAAAAAAGCGATGTTTTAAAAATTTATGATGGACATGAGGTTGCGGTTCATGCACTTACTCATACGGATCTCACAACTGTTCCTCCCTCACGTGCAACTTATGAGGTAATAGAGGATAAGAGAAAGCTTGAGGAATGGTTTGGATATACAATAAGAGGTATGGCGTACCCCTACGGAACATTTAACGATACGGTTGTAGAAATCCTGAAAAATTCAGGAATTGTATATTCAAGAACCACTGTTTCAAGGGGAAATTTTATAATTCCTGAGGATTGGTTAAGACTTTCTGCTACCTGCCATCATGATAGCCCGGAAATGCCAAGACTTGCAGATGAATTTATCAATATGGAAATAAAGGGGATTGGTCAGTCTGCCATGTTCTATATGTGGGGACATAGTTACGAATTTGATGATAATGATAATTGGGGAAAAATTGAGGAGTTTGCCGCAAAAATGGGCGGTAGAGATGATATATGGTATGCAACCAATATTGAGATTTTTGACTACATAACAGCTTTTAAACGTATTGATTTCAGCACCGATATGTCCTTTGCTGAAAATCCCACCACGACAGAATTGTACTTTGAATGGGATTATAAGCCATACGTGCTTAAAGCAGGAGAGAAAATAAAAATAGATTAAGAAAAACCCGCAGAAATTGTGCTAATTCCTGCGGGTTTGATATTTAATTATAAGCGGTATCCCCCAAAGGTGTCATGGTTTCTTTGTCTAAGAAAAAGGCTTTTAAGTTGTAGTCTTCATTTGTGTCAACTGTAAACTCGAAGGATTGCGATGCCACGTTTGATGGCTCGCTGAAGCTTAATACATCAATAAGAATATCTCCGTTATACAGTGCTATAATAAGGTCAAATTGTTCGGTTGCCTGAAAAATATTTATATTTCCCTGTAAGGTGTTATTCTCGCAAACAATATCCGAAAATTCTCCATATATTTTATCATATTGGCTTATAATCGCAATCTCACCGTCTTCGTTTTCGTATAGCTTATAAAAAGTGTTTAATGAAATGTTGGCAATTATATCCTCGGGATTTGAATATCTTACTCCGTCAACCATACACTTTTCTGCACAGTCTTTTGTATTTTCGTTTCCGGAACTGTCGACAACCAATATACGAGGAATAAGCTCTCCCCAACTGTCTTTAAATACACCTTTATTGATAACGTTTAAATGTTGAATATCCATTAAGTCTGTTTGAATTTCTATAGTGTATAAGTGGCTGACCTGATTTCCGTTTTGGTCGGTCATACATAGTTTGATAAGGTAGTCGTTCCAATTGTTTGGAACATCAATAAAAGCAACTTCTTCCGTAGCGGGAGCGTATGACTCCCTGAATAAAAAATGTTCTTTGAATGAAAGTCCGCCATTTGTATAAAGCTCTGCTTTTATCATGGAATTTTCGTCAGTAGTTTCGCAGTATACAAAAATATTCTGCAAAAAATTACTGTTCATAGCGAAGTTAATGTCCATTCGCTCTACGGTATTGTTGGCATTTATTGCGGTCATTTTTGTAATATGTACGCCATAATCGTATAAGTCTATATTATACTTGTGATTTTCATCAAGGTATGGAGCGGTAATGTTTTCAAAGTCACCGTAGTAGATAGGTAAAGATGAAGCCTCTGTTGGAATATTGTTAAAACATTCTAAATTCACGTTATATGTTACATCGGTATAGCTTTCTGGAGTATTGTCAAATAGTATTGATGTAACTTTATCATTTTTTTCATATATTTTAGCAAATGAGTTAAGCGGAATTTCAGCGAGAACTGCTTGCATTTCTTCTTTGGTAGAACAAGGATAGTCTACACCGTTAATTGAAACTGATTTATCGAGAGAGAGCACATAAAGCTCTCCGCTTTCATCACATAATCGAAGTTTAGCTTCTTCCAAAGACCACGCATCGGAAAATATTCCCTTGTTATTTATAATGCTAAAGGTAACAAAGGAAATGTCGGCAAAAGAATATATAGGTATTGTTGTAAGTATAAATACAATACATATGGGTATTTCCCCGATTTTGTGTAAACTCCAAAATGATAATATAATTTAAGTGATTTTTGAGGGATGAAATCCATAATTTAGGATTTCGTCCCTTAACTCATATATAGCATAAAAACACAGGCATGTCAAGGGCGCCCTCGT
>JAZQKJ010000035.1:0-76192 GCA_045542095.1 Ructibacterium sp. | reverse complement strand
ATCATACCCTCGTCAACCAAGTCACAAGCAATCTTTAAAGCAGCCTTAGCTGTTCTCTTACCATTTCTTGTCTGGAGCATATAGAGCTTTCCACCCTGAATGGTGAACTCCATGTCCTGCATATCTCTGTAGTGATCTTCAAGAGTCTTACATACTTCGTTGAACTCTTTGAATGCTTCAGGGAACTTGTCTGCCATCTGTGCGATTGGCATAGGTGTACGAACACCTGCAACAACGTCCTCGCCCTGCGCATTAACAAGGAATTCACCCATGAGCCCTGGTTCACCTGTAGCTGGGTCTCTTGTGAAGGCAACACCTGTACCACAATCGTCACCCATGTTACCGAAAGCCATCATCTGTACGTTAACGGCAGTACCCCATGAATAAGGGATATCATTGTCACGACGGTATACATTTGCTCTTGGGTTGTCCCATGAACGGAATACGGCTTCAACTGCACCCATAAGCTGTTCTTTAGGATCGCTTGGGAAGTCTGCGCCAATCTTGTTCTTGTATTCTTCCTTAAACTTACCTGCTAAAACCTTGAGGTCTTCAGCTGTAAGCTCAATATCCTGGGTTACACCCTTTTCTTCTTTCATTTCGTCGATAAGCTCTTCAAAGTATTTCTTACCAACTTCCATAACAACATCAGAATACATCTGGATAAATCTTCTGTAGCAGTCCCAAGCCCATCTTGCATTGCCTGATTTTGCTGCCATTGTCTCAACAACATCCTCGTTAAGACCAAGGTTTAAGATAGTGTCCATCATACCCGGCATTGAAGCTCTTGCACCTGAACGAACAGATACGAGGAGTGGGTTTTCTTTGTCACCAAACTTCATTCCGCAGATTTCTTCCATCTTTATGATGTTTTCCATGATTTCAGCCTGAATTTCTTCACTGATCTTGCGGCCGTCTTCATAATACTGAGTACAAGCCTCTGTTGAAACAGTGAAACCCTGAGGAACAGGGAGACCGATTTTTGTCATCTCGGCAAGGTTAGCACCTTTACCACCGAGAAGTTCTCTCATTGTTGCGTCACCTTCGCTAAAAAGGTATACGTACTTCTTTGACATTGGTATTTACCTCCATTTTTATATGTATAATTTATAATTTTTTACATGATTAAAGGGTGCAAACCATAGATTTGCATCTCAAAATATATGCAAAGTCAAAGTTTATCCTCTGACTTACGCATCTTATTGAAAAAGCAGCGCAAAATTTCACTGCATTCATCTTCCATAATTCCGCAATAACATTCTATCTTATGCATCATTCCCGGATGCTCCGCAAGGCAGGCATTAGAAACTGCAAAACCGCCCTTTGGATCATACGCACCAAAATACAACCGTCTGATTTTTGCCTGGGCAATTGCTCCACAGCACATTGCACACGGTTCAAGAGTAACGTAAATATCACAATCCGAAAGCCGCCATGTCCCGAGCCGACGGCACGCCTTGGCGATTACCTCCGTCTCTGCATGGCTTAATGCATCCTGATTTGTTTCTCGCAGATTATGTCCCGCGGCGATTATCTCGCCGTCTTTCACAATTACCGCCCCCACAGGAATTTCACCTTTTTCAAAAGCCACACGGGCTTCCTTGAGAGCTTCTTTCATGAAAGGATTGTCCATAACTTAACTCCTTATCAGAAACAACTGCTATTTCTGAATGAAAGGAGCCAGTTCCTCCAGGAGCTTGTCACAGTCATCACAGTGAGCTTCAACATCAATGGGCTTACCCAAATCAAGACTGAAGATTCCCATGATTGATTTAGCATCAACAACGTATCTGCCTGAAATCAAATCAATTTCAAAATCATACTTTGTAACAGTGTTTACAAAAGTTTTAACGTCTGTGATAGAACCTAAAGATACAACAAACTTTGTCATTTTGTCAACCTCCTAAAAATTTTGTGCATAACTGCCATTAAAATTATATAATTTTTTCTTGCATTAGTCAATAAGAAATTATATAATTATTACATAATTATTTCAACCTAATGTTTAATTTTATTTATGCAACATTTATAATAATGCAAATTTTCTGCATTTTTGTATCTTTTTATACATAAAAGGCCAGGAGGTGTTTTATATTACAGTTAAGTTTATTACACTGGGTTGTAAAACAAATATGTATGAAAGCGAAGCTATGGCAGAGCTTTTTAAGAGTGCAGGTTTTGAAATCACCAAAGGCAAAACCGCTGACATCTGCATAATTAACACCTGTACCGTAACGGGAACAGGCGCACAAAAAAGCCGCCAGCAAATCAGGCGGGCAAGAAGAGAAAACCCAAATTCAATTATTGCTGTTACAGGATGTCTTGCACAGACAGATGCAGATGCAATCCTTAAAGATACCGATATAGATATCATCATAGGAAACAAGCACCGAAACCGTATTGTTGAGCTGACAAGGTTAGCTCTTAATGGCGAAAAAATTAACCTGATTACAGATATTCTTAAAGAAAAAGACTTTGAGGAACTTGCCATTACCCACGGTCAGAGCAGAGTGCGTGCCAATCTTAAAATAGAAGACGGCTGCAACAACTTCTGCACCTATTGCATAATTCCTTATGCCAGAGGTCCTGTACGTTCACGGGATTTGTCTAAAATTCGCGAAGAAGCCGAGGCTCTCGGTAAAACAGGATACGGAGAAATTGTCCTTACAGGAATTCATATTGGCTCTTATGGACGGGACTTAAATGACGGTACATCTCTTATTGATGTTATTGAAATGGTTCATGAATGTCCGGGGATTGAGAGAATACGTCTTGGCTCTCTTGAGCCGGTGGTGATTACCGAGAATTTTGTTAAACGAATAAAAAATCTTTCCAAGGTTTGTCCTCAATTTCACATGTCTCTTCAAAGCGGCTGTGATGAAACCCTCAAGCGTATGAACAGGCACTACACCACCGATGAATACAGAACTGCAGTTGAACTTTTGCGGAATAATATTCCCGACACCTCAATTACTACCGATGTTATGGTAGGTTTTGCAGGCGAAACGGATGAATACTTTGAAAAATCCTATAATTTCTGCAAGGAAATTGGTTTCATGCAAATGCATATCTTCCCATATTCTATCAGAAAAGGAACAGTTGCAGAGAACTATACCGACCATGTTCCCGAAAATATTAAAACCCTGCGGGCTCATAAAATGCTGGAGCTTGCATCGGATATGAAAAAGGAGTTTTATACCAGATATATTGGCAAAACTCTGTCTGTTCTTATAGAACAAAAAAAGGATAAGATGTATCACGGTACAACAGTGAATTACATGGATGTTCTGATCGAGGATGCCGAAAACTCTGTCGGCAAGCTTATTGATACAGAAATTATCGACTATTGCGACGAAAAATTAATAGCTAAAAAAATCAACTTAAACGCTCATTCCTGATTTCAGGACTTGAGCGTTTTTCCTGTTTCCACGCCGTTTGAGAGAGTTTTCTTTATTTTATTCTTAAAATTGACTTGTTCTTTTTCGTCATCTTGTTCTTTTATTATTGAAAGGAATATTGTTTTGTGATATAATTTATATTATTTTTTATTTACTAAAATTCATCTCAAAGGAGAAAATACTATGAATCAGGTATCGGAAAACCCTGTAAAAAACCGAGAGAAACTATCCATGTGTCTTATAGTCATAACCTCTATTATGGTTATGCTTTATCTTACTTCCAACATTATGGCAGTAAAGATAATTGCTCTGGGTAAAATATCAATTTTTGATGCAGGAACAATCACATATCCCTTTACTTATATGCTCGGGGACATACTAGTTGAAATTTGGGGATATAAGACGTCAAAAAGGGTGATAATTCTCACTCTTATATGCAATATTTTTTTTGTTGCATTTACCGCAATAGGAACCATTTTGCCATATCCCGAATATGCTTCGGTAGCCTCAGAGGCATACTCTGTTGTATTTGGATATGTTCCACGCATTATAGCAGGCTCTCTTATCGCATTTTTAATCGGAGAACTTTCAAACAGTTATTTCATGGAAAAAATAAAAACCATGACAGACGGCAAACACTTCTGGATGCGAACTATTGGAAGTTCAGCTGTAGGGCATCTGCTGGATACGGTTATATTTGTTCTTATCGCTTTTACAGGAACCGCTCCTGCAAAAGATTTATTTTCAATGATTGTAATACAATACATTGCCAAGCTTCTGATTGAAAGCATATCAGGAACCCCACTTGCATATACCATTGTGGGCAGAATAAAAAAATACTGTGAAAATTAAAAGGATGTGTCTTACATGAAAATTTTCAGTCTTAAAAAAATTCTTTCTCTCATTGTCATAGCTACAATGCTGGCAACCTGTTTTTCTCAGATTGCTCTTGCAGAGTATGTCAATCCCGATGACTCGCCACTGCTTTATTCGGAGGATTTTTCCAAATGGACTCCTTCACAGGATGTCTTTGACAGCAAAGAATTAAGCGAGCTCAGCGGTGGCACCATGAGTGCCGACGGAACATCTAATTTTAAATTATCCACCGACGGAGGGCTGACCGCATATAAACCTATGGGTGTATCAGGCTATGGTATTTCTGCCAGGATGGCTTTCAACAAAGAATATACCTTCGATGAACTGGAAAGTGAAATCGAGGTTAATATTGATGTAAAAAAAGACACTATCCAGAACAAAAATGCAGACGGAACCTTCACCGATGTTACCGCAGATGAAGGAGGGCAGAGAACTTTAGGTTTTTATTATAATAAGCCTGACGGTTCAATCGGCTCGGTTTCCATAATCAAGATGAATGACCTTGGAGCCTTTATGCGCTCCACCGGAAACGGACCATACTATGGCGGAGGATCATACTCTGCTTTACCAAACAACGAGGGATATTACTCTCTTAAGATTGTTCTTGAAAAGGACCAGGTAAGTTTAAATGCTAACGGTAATACAACAGGAGATTTATATGATTTTTGCTGGGTGGTAAGGGTGTATGACCGCAATAACAACAATGCAGCTGTTTACTCACACCGCTATTTAAAATCAAACGAAGGCAACACAAGCTATGTTGAACTTCCATCCGTTGCAGGTGTATGTATTTCAACATATCAGCCCGGTTCTTCTTCTGCTAAATCAGAATCAAGAGTTACCATAAAAAATCCTGTTTTTAAGCTTAATGCTTTTGAGGCTGTTACACCCTCTGCAAATATAATTTCGGCAAATGCAAAAAAATTAGAAGTAGAATTTACGAAAAATGTTGACCCTGACACCGCAGACGAGAATACCATAACCTTAACAGACCCGGATGGCAATAATATGGTAACTGCTTATAGTGTTAAAGACAACATTGTAACTCTTTCCTTAAGTGGAATTGTGCATAATTCAAGCTACACCCTCAACATTCTTGATGGTCTTAAAAGTGCAAAAAACAGCGAAAACGTAATTCCTGCAAGATTTTATTTTGAGTCTACCATCGAAAACCAGACAACCGTTCTTTTCAATCAGGATTTTTCAACATGGAATGTAAACGATTCTTCTTTTGACACGAAAAAACTTGCTTCACTGAGTGAAAACACCATGTCTGGCTCGTCAGTTTTATCTTACAGTAAAACTGACGACGGTGGTTTGATTATGCGAGATCAATATCCCGTCACCTCGCAGAGTGCTGCAACTTATATGGAAATGAGCGAATCTTTCACTTACGAAGATTATAAAAATGAACTCGTATTTGATTTTGATATTAAACCGGAAGCTCTTCAGATCAGAAATTCAGATGGTACATATTCAGATTCAACCAAAGCATACGGCGGTTACAGACGTTTTGGAGTCTACTACACAACCGATGATGGAAATAAATACGAAGTTCCATTTTTACATATTTCCGAAACCGGTAGTTTTGTACGCGTTACCAATGCAAAACCCTATTATGGTACGCCTGAATCCCCTTCTGCTGTATACGACGCAAACGGATACGCATCATTAAGAATTATTCTTTCCAAAGAGGATTATACCGTTACAATGGCATCGGGTTCACAGACATATAATTGGGTTGTCCGCATCTATGACCGTAACAATAATAACAAGATGATATATGCCCATCGTTATCATGCTGCAACCACTGCAGATTACACCATTCTTCCTAAAGTTGAAGGTATGTTTTTCAGTTCATATCAGCCTGCTGCCTCCCGTGATGCCGGCGAGGTAAGGCTTATTGTGCGAAATCCAAGTATTTCGATTAACGCTTTTTATGCAATAGAACCTATCATCAAGGAAATTGATGCCCTTTCAGGTTCCATGAACGTAACATTTACCAAAGATGTTAACCCGGCTACCATAAATAAAAATACTCTTGCCTTAATGGACTCAAAAGGCAACAACGTTGCTACCGGATATCGCGTTAACGGAAAGACTGTCACAATTCTTTATAACACCCTGACAGTTGGCGAAAAGTATAGTCTTTATGTAATACCTGGTGTTATGAGCACGGAAAATGATCCTGTATACACAGGAATACATACCTATCATGCAGTAAACATAGAAAAACTTTTTGAACAGGATTTTTCTGTTATTCCTGACGGATTCACTTATACTCCTTCGGAATTTTCTGCTGATATTAATCCTCAAGTTGGAGCAATACACCAATCAGGTCAGAAATTTGCAATTAACAACGCAACCCTTAACATGGTCAATAGCGATGGCGAAAATGAAGATATAGCATTTAATCTCAAGAAGCCCGTTGCTTCAGGTATGCTTACTGCGCATCTGAAAATTAAAGCAGCACCCGGAACCTCCCGCTATGGAGCTCATCGCCGTACAATTACCGTCACGGACAGTAACGGCGTCACAAAAGAGCTTATAACCATTGCAGAAGACGGTAAATCCCTTATATATTCCTATCCGGCAGCCTATACATCTGCAGGCACAGGCGGAAATTCTAACACGGCTGCGGTATTTAACACCAGCGACCTTGATAACTCACGGTTTATAGATATAAAAATTGTTCTTTCGCGAATGGCTCCCGACGAAAAATGGAATGTTGCCATTTACGATGCAAACAGCCATTCCATGGACCCTAAAATCATTTCATACCTGAACGCTGCGTTGACAGATGTAAATTCAATTGGCATAAATCTTTGGAGAGACCCTGCTGCAAGGCAAAGTACAAATGGTACTCCTAACACAGATGCCCCTATAGGTATACAGTCTGCATCCATCTACAGAACAAATAATTCAGTTGCAGGTTGGGGAGGTTCTTTAGAAACCGGAAAGTCTGCAATATTTGGTTTGATTGATAACACTGTAAAATGGAAAGGCAGCGTGTACGCTCATGGTGCTGACAACAAGCCGGTTAGTATTTATCTTGCCGCATACGATGCCGAAGATGCTCTCCTCGGCACCAAAGTAATTGAACATTTTGGTTTCTCAGACATAGATGCATCATTGGATATTGACAAAACAACCGGTATTGTTGACCATGCAAAAGTAATGGTCTGGGATGAAAATCTTACACCACTTGTACAGGCTCTGGAACAATCCGGCAAGTGGTCAGTTTCCTCTGATTACGCACAACACATCTACTATTATGTTGAATGCACTATTGGAAGTGATGTCGATTCTACCAAAGTAATCCCTGAAAATTTCCGTGCTATCAGCTCAAATACAAATACAGAACTATCTATTAAGAAGGTTACCTATTCACCTCTTTCAGGACTTCTTAGAATATACTTTAAAGACAACATTTCAAACATTACTGATACAATTTATGTTACATCGTCAAACCTTACCAAACTTGACAAAACGCCATATAGTTATACCAGTCAGCGTACTCTTAAAGCAGTTATAGATAACAGGACCGAGGATTTCTTTATATCCGATATATCTGTATCCGGCTCTTCTTATTCTGTTCGTGTTATAAATAGCAGTGCTGAAACTGATGAAAACAACCTTATTGTATTTGGTATTGTAAACGGAGAAACCGTTATGCTTCATAATGAAAAAATTACGTTGGAACCTTTTACAAGCCATATTATAACAGGTAATATTGTTGGAAATCCAACACTGTCTGACATGGGAAATAAACTCTATGCTATGGTTTGGTAAAACGATATAAAAATAAACAACGGCAGGAGCTAGCCCCTTGCCCTGCATATCTTTAAAAATTAAAAACAAAAAAATGTTACGGCGGTTCAATCCACCGTAACATTTTTTATAATCCCAAATATTGATTTATAGTATCCATATAATTGCAAATATCACTTTCTTCTGCCTCGTAGTTAAACAGAATAAAAGCATGATATGCTCCCTCTATTTCCACAAATTTAACATTGTACCCATTCTCTTTTAGAATATTATACAATTTCTCCGTATCATCTATTGGAACAACATTATCCTTTGTTCCATGCATAAGCAGTATTTTACAATTAATATCTATTTCTTTTGCAAAGTTTAAGGGTGAGAATTCAGCCCGCTCTTCTAAACTGTCAGGTGCCGCATGTTTCCATTTATCTATTGTCAAATCGCTGACAGGATTGCAAAGAGCTGCACCTCTTATTTTAAAGGACAGGGCATCCTTTCGTATGAGGGTTGCACAAAGCTGTGCCCCAGCAGAATCACCTATTAGATAAACTTTTTCTTTATCTACAAAACCAAAGTTGTCTGCAAGATATTTTAATGCATCCCGACAATCGCCTGCTAAATCTTTAATAGTAGCTCCTGTTTTAACCGAGCGATAAGATATAGCAACACCAATCTTGCCCATTTTTGAATAATAGTCCGCTTGATATCTCATGTGCAAACCATCAAACACAAAATCTTCCTGTATCCCTGTTTCCCAGCTTCCTCCGTGTATACATAAAACAGTTTCCGCATTTGAAAAATCCCCCTGTGGAAGATAAATCCACAGAGGGAGCTCAAAACCGTCAACTACTTTGTATACAGCTCTTATATCAGGCTCTCTGATAAAATCGCTTCTATACTCCATAATCAAATCTCCTATCATCAGAATTATCAATAATAATCATGATAACATATTATTTAAAAAATTTCAACATATTTTACTATGCCTGACAAAGTGCAAGATAAATCATCTTTGCGGCCTCTGCTCTTATAGCACTGTTTTTAGGCTCAAAAGCGCCGTTACCTGTACCATTGACAACACCTGCTTCGAAAAGACCGATTACTGCATCTTTTGCATAGTCGCTTATATCATCATAGTCGGTAAAAATGGTCTTGTCAGATACTTCTTCAACCTCCATGGCACGGAAAAGTATTACAGCAATATCTTCTCTTGTGATTGCACCTTCCGGATTAAACTTATCACCATCTCCCATAACAACACCATTATTACGTGCTGCTGTTACATAAGGAGCATACCAGCTGTCTTCATCAACATCAGAGAAACCGCTATTGGTATCAACGGCTTTAATTCCCAATGCTTCTATTACCATCTTGGTAAATTCCGCTCTTGTAACCTTATCTTCAGGAGCAAAGTGTGTATCATCTTTACCATTTACAACTCCACGTCTGTAAAGGCCTTCGATAGCTTCTCTTGCCCACTCATAGTCCTCAATATCGGTAAATCCAATATAAACCTGACCATTCGAAGTCGCATCCTCTGCATCGGCACCACCCTGAAGCTGTCCTCCAATTGGGCTACTGCTTGAGCCGCCACCGCCACCGCGGTTTCCGCCGCTACCACGCTTATCATCCTCATCGTCAATATTTGCAACTTCTTTTACTTCTTTATTAACTGCATCACCAAAATCTTCAAGAGTTTCATAGTCACTTACATTCAGTGCAACAGCCTTATAAACCTCCGCCTGCTGACTTGCGGTAAGCTTTTCTAGTTTAGCAGTTTCAATTCCAAACATCTCCGGAATTTCCTCAACAAGATTTTTTATCATGTAGTAGTTAGAATCACCAATGAGTTTAAATACTGATTTTTCGAGGATAATTTGTGTGACATCGTCAAAGCTTCTTGCATCTTCTGCTGCCTTGGCAATGTCAGTTACCAATTCATCGTTGAGGTTTGTATCTTCAAAGAACTTAACCGCCTTTGAATCATCATACTCTGTTCCTTCCATATCATCTGTAAAGCCGTATTTCTCGCCATAGCTTTCAACCCAGGCTTCAAGCTGAGATGGTTCTGCAAAATCACAAGCCTCAATAACAACCTTTGCTTCTTCTGCAACTTCGGTTGCTCTCTTGATTTCAGCAGCTATACTCGATATATTTTCTTCTGCTACATAATCCTCAGGACATGTAACATCAGCATCTATAAGCATTTCAGCCAGTATTGTCATATCATTTTCGGAAAGACTTTCTAAATATTCATCTGTCAATCCAATACTTACAGCGTGATTTGTAATGGCAGTAATCATATCATCATTGGTAGCAGCTGTATCAAAATCGCTTACAACATCAAATTTAGCATCAATACCTTTATATGCATAAACATCAGTCAGTTCCGCCCTTACAAAATCTGCTGAAACATAAATTTCATAATTGGCACTTTCGTCGCTGTCAGAAAAGCTGATTGCTTCAAAGCCAAAGGAGCACACGCCCTTTTCACTGCTTCCGGTAACAGTTTCCTGATAACTGATTATTTCACCACCACAGGTAATCCTCATCATAACAGGAACCTTACCTTTAGCGGAAGCAACCGTTCCGCTAATAGTAAGAGTATTGTCTTTTACACTGTAATCATAGTTAAGTGTGATAGTATCATCTGTTGCATACGAAACAACGCAAACCGACAACACCATGGCAATGCAGAGCACTGCTGATAAAAATAGTTTAAAAATTCTGTTCATTATAGCAACCCTCCACATTAGTCATTATAATTACGGTACACAACCAAAGCATTAGGTGCATAATCCCAAGGGATAATTCCTGCAAATACGTGCTCTCCAACACCTAGGTATGTGCTTGTACGACCATTTTCAACATCGAAAATCCTACCGTCTTTTTCACAGACAATAACATTTTTCGAATCGGTGTTAATCCACTCGATCTTGCCGCCACAATCAAGCTTAATAAAGTCACCTACACGTTCTGTAATTGTACCATGGTAGTAAACGCCCTCTGTCTGACGTCCGCCTTCACCTGTATTAAATACGGTTTTATCAAGCTTAACTATAATACTATTTGTTCCCAGATTTCTCTGGTCACCAACATAAATATAGAGCAGGTCATTGAGCAAACCATCCGAAACAGCCGGACTGATTAAATCCCCTCTTCTGAGCAGGTCAACTTCATTTCTAAATACTGAATCTGTTTCGTAAAGTTCTTTGTTAATCTTATATTCAGCAGTAGCTTTACCCTTTAAGCCTTTAATATAGATTTCAGTATTTTCATTTTCGTACTTTGTAACAACCTCTGTTACAACCATTAAAGCACGGTCAGTACGCGAAGCAGGAACAAGTCCGGTGTTCGCCTCAACAACAATATTTGCTATTCCAAGATTATGAACAGACGCATAGGCTCTCATACTGAGTTTCTTATCATCTGTACTATTCTTACATCCTACCTGGGAATATACGAAATTCTTGTTAGCAGATGAATATACATTCGCCCAGATAACGTCTGCCGCAACAGGCTGAATAGCCCCTATTGTAAGCTGATTTCTGATTGTATTATTCCATACATAAACTCTGTCTGTAACACCATCGTCTGTGTAGTCAAGACGAAGCTCTCTCAAACAGTCACGTGGGTCGTTGTCTTCACCCGGTGTGTCGATTAAGGTCACAAGGCCGTTTTCGTCTGTACGGAAACGAACAGGATCAAATGCAGTTAACCCAGACAATGCATTATAGATGTCTGTATAGCTATCTACCTTAACTCCATCAACATAAGCCTTTTCTGCAAATGTGTATACCTTTTCAACACCTGTTGTATTTTCAGGCATAGGATAGAGTTTCATCATAGCAGTACCATCACCGAAACCAAAATCCTCTTTTGTTGCCTCAGTGAATAAACCGTATTGGTCAGTTGCAACAGGCTCAACACCAATAATTCTGTCATAAGAGTTAATAAGGAATTTACCTTCCTGTCCAACATAGAGGTCATCAGTAAACACGTTATACTTTTCATACTTCTTGCCATTATCAAGAGTATAAACCCCATCTGTATCACGGCTTGTAATATAACCCTCTACTGACCGGTTTGAATAGTTGGCTCTGAATATCATATCGCCATCTTTATTCTTACTTCTGTAAACATCCAGAACAGTTCCATAAGGAATTGCCGCAACGTCAACAAGATTACCGCTGTCATATATAAGAAGACTCTTCATGTTGTCAAATGGGATTTCTTCTTTGCGAAGATTATCATAGAATGAGTTTCCGTGATAACCGCCGAAAATCATTGACTCCATGTGATAAATTCTTACGATTTCATAATCTTTCTTGTTCCCGTCATTACTGATAAACTGGATTGTTCCGTCAAAGAGTGAACCGTCTGTACTTCCTAAAAGATGTTCAAAGGTCTGGTCAACAAGCTTGTCATTATAGAAGAAGACAGTATCTTCTTCTAGTTCGATTTCCTCTACCTTCTTGGTTTTATCATCCGGATAGTATGTAATAAGCTTTTCTGTGATATCAACCAGTTCATAGTCCTGAGAGTTCATGATGAAGACATCACTTTCCTCACTTGAAATGATACCGACTAAAGTCTTACCTCTTTCACCGTTTTTCCAGAGGAAATCAACATGCATACCAAAATAGTTTGGTGCATTTGTCTTACCAACATTATAAGCTACACCATCTATAATTACATCCGAGCTGCTGGCTGAGCCTTCGTTAGAGTAAAGGTCATAATAACCGTTTGCCTCAACAATACCGCTCTCTCTGTAAATTCCCTGATAGGACAGAATGCCGTCACCCTCTTCGAATTTATACCAGTCTCCTGGTTTGAACTCTGAAAGAACAGCGTTTTCTGCCTGAATTGTATTTACAAGAAGTTTAGCCATCTTTTCACGGGTAACATACTTGCCGTCTTCTTCAATTGCATAGAAGAGTTTCATGTCATTTACAACTCTTCTTAAATTCTTTGACTTAACCTGATAATCAAGTCCCAAAGCCGCAACCATCCACTCCGCTGCCTCGTCATAGGTGATATAGTCCGTGGCACGAAATGTCTTTTTGTCCGCCTTGATAATATTAAGATGTAAAAGTTCTGTCACTGCCGCACAGTACACATCATCTTTCTGAATATCAGTAAATATGTTTGCCGCCTCATTACCTGCCTCTACATTAAAGAGGTTTGCCATAGCGATTGCAAACTCGCCTCTTGTTGCTGCAATATTGCCACGGTAAAGAGTTTCTTCATCAGCATCACCGAAAATCTTCATACTCTTTAACATATTGATTTCTTCACGGTATTCGCTGTTTGAAATATCCGTGTAGTTATCAACTCCCGGCCAAGCTGGATATCTTCCGGCATTGGCACCGGGAATCCAGAAACCAAAACCGTTAAAGTCCTGTGTACCCGATTTTGCTACAAACCAGATAGTATGCTTACCGCTGAATACATGGGTAATCTTAGCAGATGCTGTAACTGTTGACCAGTTCGGTGTTGTACCGGTTTTAAAAGTAGCAAGCAGAGGGCCATCTGTTTTATCAAGATGAACCTCAATAACACCTGCTGCCGGTGCATAAGAACCGGTAGTAATGTTCATGGTAGTCGGCTCTGTATCAAAGTCTATCTCATATCCTAAAGCTTTGCCGCTTCCAAGTCCGTAAGAGGTCTGTCCTTCTACTTTTGTAATACCGACGCTGCTTGTAAAATCCGCTGCAGTAAATGAAACATTACCTGTTACAGCTGCACTTACTTCCATGGTAGGCAAGCATATTACAGAGCATACCATAGCAGTTATCAGCAAAAGAACTACGGTCGATGTAAATTTTTTTGTTTTTGAATTAAATATCATTAAACTTCCACCCCAACCTTTCTAAAATGACTGCACGTTTTGGGGCACGTACAACATTTTTATTTTGTCATAATTGCTTAAATTGTATTTTTTCCGGGGGAGGTTTCCCTCCCCCGAAGTTTTAATAAGTTACATGTTAGAAATTTATTTTTTTATGCTTGTAATAGGTTTAAGTCCTGCATCCCATACATAGAGTATAGCCTTTGTAACTGTTCCGTTTGCAACTTCTATGGTTATTGTTGAATTATCAAATCCACCAAGCTCAATTGTGTTAATTCCAAGAAGAACATCATTCTCGCCATAGGCTGCAATATACGCCTTATTCTTTGTACCGTCGTTAGTACGTGAGTAGATTGTACCTGTCCATGTAACTGTGTTGCCGTCAATGTTCAGGCTATAATTCTTGTTTGTTCCTGCCAAGCCAAGGAATGTAACATCTTCACTGTTTTCCTTATACATCTTGACGCTCTTGATTGTTACAGGATTATTCGAATTTGAATCACGTGCAGCCTTATCTCTGTATACGTCAAGGATTAACTTATCAAATGCACCTGTGCCGCCCTTTGTGAATATCTTTGCAGTATTGACGGTTTCATCATTATTGTCATATACCGCGATTGTCCAATAATCACTCTCTGTGGCTCTTGATGCTACAATCTTAATGTCAATATATTCTGCACCGTTAATCATTTCTGTAACGAATTCCGGTTCGCCATAAGCCGCAGCAGGAAGATATGTTGTGAAATCAGCGTTACTTACATTACTGTTTCTGACAATCTTATTTCCCAAACTTGAGATTCTTCCGATATTGCCGGCAGACAATCCTATCTTTCTGAAAGCATCTCCGGCTTCAGTTGATGCTTCCTCTACCATAAGCTTAAGCTCCGTTACAACAACACCTGACTTGATTTCAGCAGGTGCTGAAATTGTTATACCCTCGCTCATATTACCGCCGGTCTTTGGAATATTAACCTTTAAGTTTCCATTCTCAACAGTAGCAGTTGTATTTGCAGAAACAAGAGCTAAAGCTTTATCAATATCTGCTATGTTTGCTGATGTATATTCAGCCTCATTCATCTCTGTAAAGTCAATATCAACAAGTGGCTTTGCCTCTACAACCGAGTAGGTGTATGATACCGGCTTAACGCTTGCACCCTTCTTGCCCTTTAGCGTATAGTTAATATCGAGAATATATTCGTCACCGATATTGAGTTCGTTGAAGTAAACGTACGCATTGTTTGCCTCTGACTCAACTTTTGTTGAAACTGTATCGCCATTTTTATCTTTAAGTGTAATTGCATCAAGTGTTGCATCATCTAAATCCATGTTGAATGCAATTTCCAAAACTCCCTGTTTCGCCTCTAAAACTGTATCAACAGGCTCTATTGACTCGAATGGCACAAACTCAGCCTTTATGTTCTTGAATACCGATCTTAAGAAACCTGCACCGCGGCTGGAACCGTCTGTGTATTTTATTTCACCAAAGCCGTTAATTGTTGCAAGTTCATCAGCTTTATAGTAGTAAGTGAGCAAGCACTTTTCATCTGCATTTTTGTCGTATACATTAACCATCCATGCATAAGTATTGTTTCCTACAACATACTCACCGTTTGAAATAACAAACTTTAATGAATAGAAATCGTCTTCATCAGCAGTAGCAGCTGCAGGTGCTACCTGTCCATAAGAAGATGCCCAACTACCATTAGCAATTCTTACAAGATTACCGCTTCCGTCTATGCTAAAGAGATAAGCCTGCTTTGCACCGCCATCGCTATTTAATCCATCAAAGAAAATACTTCTTGAACCACCGTTTGATGTCTCTGACGGACTGAATGTAGTAACACCGTCTACTGTTTCGGCAGTCATATTTCCTTCTTTCTTAAGGTCAAAGTTAATTTCAATATCGCTTATAGCTGTTTTAGCTGTAATAGCTTTATTAAATTTAAACACTGTATTATACGCAGACTGTCCCGAAGCTGCCGGTCTTGTTGCAACCAATGCACCGTCTTCTATGAAGTACTCATTGTTTGAGCCTATAATTGTTCCACCGCTGTATGTACCAACATTACCAGCGCTGATTGCAACATTTTCTTCTACATCCCATTTAGAGAAGTCTTCTTCAAATAGAACAAGGTTTGGCTCAACATATTCAACAGTGAACTCTGTTACAGACGTATATGCAAACGCACCATCTGTATCAGCAAGTCCGCCCAAAACATATAATTTGTAAGTGTCACCTATCTTTATATCCCCAAGATAAAGCTTAACATTTTTGCCGTCAGGAACTGCACCCTGAACAACATTGTTTCCGTCTTTATCAAGAAGAAGTACATTTTCTTCAACAGTTGTTCTTTCAACTTCTTTTGTAAATTCAAGGTCTAATACCTTATCTGCAATACTAATCTTCTTTTCTTCAGGTACTACGAGTTTGAGGCCGTTAATGTATGCAACAGGATTCTTAATTGTCCAGCGTGAGTATATGTTAAGGTTTCTTGCACCTGAATCTTCGTAAACATTAAAGTTAACTCCATTTACAGACGCAAGCTCTGCCGCTGTGTAGTAGAAAGTATGGAAAGCATTATTATTGTTGTTTTTATCATATACTTTTACAGTCCATGCATATTCTGTTGAGCCAACAGTAACCTTACCCGGAATAAGCTCAATCTTTAATGACCAATATCCATTTGTACCAACAGTAGGAGTGGAAATTCCGCCTACTTTATAGGTATTTGCACTGTCAGCAGGTTTTGTAAACGCACCCTTTACACCAACACCAAATAAAGCTCTGCCCACTGTACCGCCATTACTGTCTGTACCCATAATCTGAAATCCTCTTGAACTTGAGCCACCAAGAGTGTCAGAATCTGTAATCTGTCTATAAGCCTTTGTGTCGGGGTTATAAATATCACCGCTTGTTGCCTTAATGTCTGTTTCAAATACTATACTGTTCTTCAACCCGTCAAGCTTCTGCTCTGCAAAGTTCATATAAGTACTTGTTGAAGCAGTACCTAACGCAACCTTTCTCTGGGCAACCAAATCACCGTTGCTTACTGAATAGGTATGACCGCTGCTTTTTATGTTACCGCCGCTGAGCTCAAGGATTCCATTATCAGTTATAACTTCTCCCTCTTCAACATCCCAACTTGCGAAATCTTTTTCGAATATAATATTTGACTGATTTTCAACAACCGCTTCATAATCAAAGCTTGCAGGGAATACGTCTTCTACAGGGTCAACACTCTTCAGTCCGTTTAAAATATTCAAAGAATATGTATCACCAAACTGAACTGCAGGGAAATAAAGTGTTACAACATTTCCGTTTGTAACTGCGCCTGTCAGCACATTTTCCCCGTCTTTTTCGAATGTAATATAATCCTCAACGGTTGTCATATCAACATTTCTGTTAAACTCAACATCAAGCGAGGTAGAACCAACTGCAA
The DNA here is from genome assembly GCA_045542095.1 of Ructibacterium sp. Lineage (GTDB taxonomy): Bacteria > Bacillota > Clostridia > Monoglobales > Monoglobaceae > Ructibacterium. The sequence continues at coordinate 58,859 of JAZQKJ010000035.1, read as the reverse complement.
TAGTATTTGTTTCGTCAACTAATGCCTCAAAACCATCTACCTTAACAGTAGGATTTTTAACAGTCATCTGGTACTGATTGGTTTTTGCATAATTTTTAGATGAATAAGTGCCAATATTAAGACCGCTTATACCCTTAAATAAAGCATAACCTGCAGTCTCTGATTCTTCAAGATAACGATGAGTGAATACCAAAGCATTGTCATTGTTCTTATCATAAATTTTTACCGACCATTTAAAATCATAAAATGGTGCGCTTCCGCCTGCCGCTTCTGTGTTTCCGCTTCCGTTGCAGGTGTATTCGTCTTTAGCCAATACCATCCTTAATGAATAGTAACCGTCAACCGCAATAGCAGGAGATGCAGAACCATAAAACGGATTTGTACCCACAGCTCTTTCCAAATTACCTAAATCGTCCATCTGGAATGCCTTTATAGAAGATGTAGTTCCCTCTTCATCGGTATAATAAAAGCCAATGGTTCTCTGTCCGCCTGTTCCGGCAGTTGCATCAACTAACTCTCCGCTTGCATCAATAACCTTAACAGGCTCTTTCTTGATATCAAAATCTACAATAACATCTGAATTGAGGTCAGCTGCCGCAATTGATTTACCAAAGTCAAGCTTCATGCTTGCACCTACTGTCTTTGGTTCCTGTACGTCAGACGCTGTAATCGGCTCATAGAATGTCAAACTTCCGTCAGGATTCACTCCGTAAACAGAGTCCGCATCACCGGTAACTTTGCCATTACTGAGAGTTGCAAGCTCTTCACCGTCAAAAAGTGTATCACTTGGTTCCCAATCAGAAAAGTCACTTTCAAACAATATTGGAGTATTGTTTGCATCTGTGTACGCAGCAAATGTTACAGGTGTAACGCACGCCATAAGCATCATTACAGCTATAAAACCCGCTAAACATTTTCTAAAAGTTTTTTTCATTTCAATCTCTCCTTTTAAAGATTTGATTTATATAAATGGTTTAATTAATTTACTGTGTTATATTGAATTTTTAAAATAATATATTCAATTGTCCGCCTCCCTTGTGTAAAGGGAGGTGTCAAAGCTATCTTTGACGGAGGGATAAATATATTATTTCAAAAATCCTCTGCACGGGGAACGGACTTTCCGTTCCCCATGCTTTGAATATTAGTATGAAGAAATGTGTTATTATTACTCGGTTGCTACAGTTGCATTAACTACATCGGTTAATGGTGTGATGTCATCATAATTGTCGAAAACAAACATTTTAGCCGAATCAATACCACCATCTTCAACTGTTAATATTGCATCTGTGGTATAAAGACCAACTGCAGGAACAATTTGTGCTCCAATAAGTTCATTATCTTCGTCATACGCAGCAATCAATACCTTAGCGTAATCATTTCCGGAACGTGTGTAGATAGCCCCACTATATGTAACGGAAGTGCCATCTGCACTTATTGTCAATGACTTCGCACCTTGTGTCGGTTTAACTGTCAATATTGCCTCTTCATCCTTATCCATATATACCTTTGCAGACCGAATTGAAATCTGACTTTGATATGTGTCCCCATTAGCTACAAAACTATTATTTGTAGCAGCATCCAAATAGTACAAAAGACTGAAACTGCTTATAGATGTTGCACTTAACGAACGCAAAGTCTTAGGTGTACCATTATTATTATCGTATACTAATATACACCATGGATCGCTCTCTGACGCTCTTGATGCGACCATGAGAATATTCTGATATTCCACCCCATCAATTGTTGTGGTGGTTGTAGGTATAACACCACCATAAGAGTTTCCGCAACCGGGGGCTACAGTATACTGAGCAGATGCGCCCCAGTCAACACCTGTATCGCATATACCCATTTCACTTCCACCTAGACTAATTCTTCTTCCCTTGCCATTATCAGGAGCAGTAGGAGCATCACCCTTCTTTATCAAAACTTCCGCTTTTATTGTTCCGGTTGTCACCGCTTCAAAATTCATACTGAAGCCTTCACTATAACCTGATGCAACGCTTCCGTTACTATTGGTAACCGCATCAGCTGTTACCTCTGAACGATTAAACACCAAATGACCATCTTTAATTTCATAAGTACGTGAATCAACTATTTGTGTATTAGTTTTTATGCCGCTAAGCTGTGAATTTACAGTACTTAGTGTATCAGCCGTTAACATCTGATCTTCTAACGTAGAGAAATCCTGATAGAAAAGCGGTGGATTTTCAGATGCAGTAAACGTATATGCCGCAGGAATAACATCTGCACCTCTTTCACTCTTTAAACCATACATAATTTTAAGAGTATATGTTTCGCCAATTGTAAGATCTCCATAACTCAAAGAAACAGTGCTATCCGATACGTCATAGCTGGTAACCACATTATTGCCTGTACTATCTGTAAGCGTAATTGTGTTTGCATTTGCAGAAGACGGGAGAACATCATAACTAAAGTTTATATCAAGCGTATCTGCAAAGGCTGTCAGCTGTGAAGATGCAGGGGCATCAGCTTTAAATTCAACTATTTTAGCAACAGCATTCTTTATAACCATTCTTAAATAATCGTCCTGCACGCCGGTTGTTGAGTTGGTTCTTGAATCGCTTTGCTCATATATTTTCAAGATAAATCCTTCCAGCGTATCAGCTGTAAGTGTAGCAGTTGTAAGTTTGGTTCCTGTTGTTCTATCATACAAAGCAACAGTCCAATTATTTTCTGTAGCAGCAGGAGAAATTAAAACTTTCAACGTATAGAAATTGTCAACAACTGTAGCAGACAAAGTTGAACTACCTGTGCCTGCACACAGATTTCCTTTCGCACTGGTTAAATTGAATAATGCAGTCTCACTTGCTGTACCGCCTGTCGAACCTGAAATCAAAAATCTTCTGTGACCACCGCCCACATTAGCGTCAGTCTCTGTAGAATTAGTCCATGTTATCACTCCGGTTGAACTGTCCTTAACACCTTGAACCGTTCTTTCCTTCTTTAAATCAAAATCAAATTCTACATTATATGGAGCTGTTTCCCATTCAAATGTCTTGCCAAAAGAAAATTTACTGAGATCACCATTATTTGATGCCGCCCAAAGACGAGTGATAGCAAGTGCATCACCCTCTGTGTACCATGATAATGCAGACGTTACACCAACAGAATGATTAGCATTAGCATTATACTGAACAGCAGTCAACGCAGTATTGTCGGTTACATCCCAGTTTGCCCAATCTTCTTGATAGATAACAGGATTTTCCGGTACATATTCAGCTAACATCGTGTAACTGCCTGTTGTCACAGGATAGCCTCCGGCACTCTTCAAACTACTTGCAATATCCAGAGTATAAGTATCACCATAGGTAAGAGCATCAAGCGTAAGGGTTACAATATTACCTGATGCACTTCTATTTGTCACTATATCTTTACCATCTGCATCTTTAAAAGTAATAGCATTTAATGTAGTATCGTCTACATCGTAGTTAAATTCAACATTAAGCGAAGTATCTTCAAAGTTAATGCTGCTTGCAGGCGTCTTTGCAATTTTAAACGGCTTTAATTCAGCTGTTATATTTTTAAGAGTTATCACCGGCTCATACAACGGAGTATTAGCACCCGTCTGATAAGAGCCTGCTCTTATACCAAGAATTTCAGGAACCTCCGCATTGGTATATCTTTGGATTCCCAAAAGATTGTTGTTATTGTTTTTATCATATAATCTAACTGCCCAGTGGAAATCATTAAGTTCTCTGCCATTTGTTTCAACACTCTCACCCAAAGCAGTTAACTTAGCATACTCTTTTGAAATAACCATTTTAACGGAGAAATAACCGTTACTTGCCACCGGAGATCGATCTGAACCATACCATGTGTTACCACCCGCTCTGCCAAACTTTGTTCCCATAGAATCCATTTGCGCTATCTGCCAATGAGCACCATTCGGTACCAATATGCTCAAATATCTCTGTGCAGTAGTAGAAGTTGTAATGTACTCACCGTTCGCATCCAAAATAGGTTCAGCTTTCCAGTCTAAATTCAGTTCAATGTCCCCCTTTGCAGAATCATAAGTAACACTTCTGTCAAAGTAAATCGGGGTTGCCATATCCGAACCTGATTTATCAATAGGTGAACTGATTGTCAAAGAATCATCAGCATTAATCCAATAACCGCCGTTATTATAACCTCCTATACTACCACCACTGTAAGTTGTAATATCAGTATAAGAAATATCTTCTCCGGCAGTAATGTTATACTTTTCTGCCCATGCGCCAAAATCAGGGGCAAAGAGTATTGAATTTGCAGTCACATCAAATGAAGTTTCTGCTGCAACATATCCACCCGCACTTCTAACATCACTTGTCACATTAATTTTATAATTGGCACCGTCAACAAGTGTAACTGAAGGTGTAACGGTAGCAACATTTCCATCTGTCATAACTGTTACAGGAACTGTACCACCATCGGCATCGCTCATTGTGATACCTGTAACTGTTTCAGGCAATTCACTATTAAATAAAATATTCGAACTGCCTCCGTCATAGTATATCACATTGTCCGCACTCTCTGCCTTAAAACGATTGATAGTTATATCGGCCTTTGACAGTTCCACCTTTGAACTGTAATTATTTCTGCAATTTCCGTTTCCGCTGAACCCAACATAGAATCCATTAATACTCGGCAGTGCTGTAACAGTATTTTTCGCATCTGCTGATATGAGATTTATCCAGTACAGAGTAGTGCCTTTATTTGTAGCATCCTCACCATCTTCCGCACTGTAAACATACACTTTCCAGTAATACTGTTCCGGCAAGCTTGAATGAGGTGCTCCATATACCTTATTCACCGCGATTCTAAACTCGTAAAAGCCATCGCCATCACCACCCTTGGCAGCACTGTCAAAGTCACCATAATCTCCTTGGTACGCAAACCCACCTGTAGAGTTTATATGTACTGCACCATTACTATCAAACTGAAAAACCCCGACATCACTATTAGTACCGTTTGACTTCAATCCTTTAAAACCAAATGCTACGTATTTATAATCACCCTGAACCATTGTATAGTCAGTTGGTGTAGCGAATAGATCCTTGTTAAGCTTAAACTCAGCAGAAATTTCACCCGGCATAGTATCCAATGTTATATTCTGACCAAATAACGCATTTATCTGACTACTTGCACCACCCACCGGACGTTCCCATTTAATACTCGGGGTATCAGTTATTGTAACTGTACCGGGAGCTGAGGAAGTTATCATTCCGTCACTGTAGGTCGTCAAGCTTGACGGAGCAAAGCTTGTTCCATAGGTTGCTTTTCCATCACCAACCATTGATGTAATATCTTCCATACTGAAAAAGATATCATCGGTTGTGGAAGTTGTGCCTTTTTCTGCAAATACGGCTGTGCCGAAGGTTACTGTAATCATGCAGATACAGAGCACTACTGCCGCGAGACGCTTTAAAAGGCTTGTGTTTCTTCTTTCTTTCATAATAAAATCTCCTCTTTTATATAAATTTATTTTTTTACATTTTTTATTGATGGTGTATAGACCCTCTCCGTCATGGCTTTTCCGTGCCACCTCTCCCCATGGGCGAGGCTTAACATGAGAGAACCATCATATTATGCAATACTTAAAAGTCGATTTTATGCCTCATCTTCGATTGTATATGTAACAGTTTCACACGCTTTTCTTGTATAGCCGTCGAGTTTTTCTGTTGCATAAACCTTGATTGTTGTAACATTCTCGGGAATATTCTCAAAATTCACACTCTCTGCTGCAGGAGTGATTTTAAAGCCTACAACTTTTCCCTCTGCATCGAACATTCCGAGAATAACATTACTTTCACCTTCTGCCACGTTTTCAAGTGTAACTGTTACAAGTCCGTCTGCTAAAACTGCATTTGTCACCGTAACAGGACGTTTTGCCGTGGTAAAGTTGGTGTTTACGATGTCACCTGCCGCTACTTTGATTGTATATGTCTTTCCATACTCAAGGTATTCAGCCGGTTTTACGATAAGCTTTCTGCTGACCGTGTCACCTTCGTAGGTTATGGGGATTTCTGTTGTTCCGTCTAAAAGCTTGACATTTCCCTCTTTGAATGTATCGGTTGGAAGAGTATCGTCATAGATAAGAGTTACTGCCTCTGCATCCGGCTGTGCACCCTCACCGTCGTTAGATATAGCGAACACTCTTCTTCCGCCCTGTGCTATTTTTAAGTCTTTAACTGTTAAAGCCACATAGGTATCTGCATCTCTGTCTACCTTTTCACGGTAGAAACCAAAGCCAAGACCGCCAAGACCGTGAGGGAATGTTGTTGGTGCATAGTAAAGACCATAGAATTTCTGTCCGTTACTGTTCATGTCCAAAAACTCTGCTATCCATGCCTCTGTTCCCTTGAAATCTCCATAGTAGAAATTAATCTTGATATCAAAATATCCGTTATCATCTTTTTTAGGCTGTGTAAACGCATCGCTACCAATGGAACTACCGTTTAATGCCATAAGGCTTCCGTCGGGGTTCATGCGAAGTGTTTCAGCCGAGCTTGTTGTTCCCTGAATGCAAAGCTTAATATTACGCTGTACACCTTTTACAACATTATCAACAGTTGTACTCTTTAACTTAAACGTTGTAACAGCATTCTGGTCGGCAATGTAATCAGTTGCCAGAAAATCCAAGGTGTCAGTTGCATTTACTCCCTTTGACTGCATGGTAAGGGAACCGTCATCATTTAATGTAAGCGGAACCTTAAATCCGATTGAGCCGCCAAGTACAGCAGTACCGATACCTTTTGAGGTTTCAGAAATATCAGCATTTTCCCATGTAGAGAAGTCCTGAACAAGATAATCTGCATCTTTTGCATTTGTTACGTTATAAACGTATTCAGCCTCTCCTGCAAAGCCGCCGTCTGTATTCTTTAAGTCTTCGTCAATGGCAAGCTTATAATTACCGATTGGCAAGCGACCAAATTTGATAACCAGAACATTTGGGCTTGTGAATTCATAGAACACACCGCCGCCGATTGCACCGCCGTCGGCTTTTGTAAAGCTCAAGCCTGCATCCATTGTTTTTGTATCAACAGCTTTGTTAAATGTAAGGGTAAGTTTTTTTGTTCCAGGCTCGAAATTGCCGCCCTTATGTGAAATATCTGTGATATAAAGGTCAGGTTTTACAGGCATTTCCGAAATCTTAAGATCTTTAATTGTGTGATACATTTCAACGCCGCCGTTTCTTGCAGCCATGTTACGATATGTACCAAAAATAATATTCTTTATACCGTTTGGATATTTTTCCGTAGCATAGTAACGGCTATAGAACTTTTCCTCTGTAAGTGCATCGTAAAAGTCAATCACCCATGCTTTAGTTGACTTATACTCGCCGTTATAGAACTCAACCTTGATATTGTAGTAACCGTTTGAGTCAACTGTTGGCTGGGTAAGAGTTGTATCACCCAATCCATAGCTTATCTGGTCAGCCGCAGCTAAACTTCCGTCATGAGCTACTGCCAATACTTTATAGTAACTCGACTCATCAAAGCCCATATAAATATTACGCTGTGCATCGGCACCTGCAATACTTTTAAGGTCTGCGGTTCTCTTTTTAAGTTTAAACTCTATAACTGCGTTCTTACCTGAAATACCGTCTGTTGCAGTAAAGTAAGTACGGTCTTCCGAGTTTGTACCCTTTGCCAGCATGGTAAGAGCTCCGTCGGTTTCCAGACTGTTTATAACCTTGTAGCCCGCTGTACCGCCCACAGATATTTTACCAATACCTTTGGTAATTGATGTAACGTCTGCAAGTTCTGCCGCTGTCCAGGTTGAGAAGTCCTGCTGGAAATACACCGGCATTTCAGCCGCAAGCTCAAAGTCATCAGCTATAAGCTCGATTTCTTCAATCTCCTCAACTTCAACCATATCTGTTGTCACTTCATCAATTTCGATTATATCCACGATGTCTGTGGCGTATACACCAACGCCTGCAGTAACAAGAAGCATCATTACTACAAGAGCCGCTATTATACGTTTCATTTTTATTCCCCCTTAATGATGTTTATATTTTGAATCATTTAAAATGACATTATTATTCCTTAAAAGAATATCAGCGCATAGGCTGCACCGCCGCCTGTTCTGAATTGTACTTCGATATTATAAGTTCCGGCAGGAATTGCCTGGCTTAAATCCACCTCTATATTCTCTGTATGCCACGAATCTGTCGGTCTGAATATTCCTGCACAATCTATGACAGCAATATCACGATATACTGTACCGGTTTTTGTATTGGTCATGTTTACTCTTGCTTTCAGCTTATCTGCCGTAGAGTAGTTAGAGCTCAATGCCAATACAACCTTATTTACAGTTTTATCAAAAACCCTGTTATCAAAATAGAATGTAGCATTCCAGATCGGACTGTATGCCGAATAGGTGTATGTATCAAGTGCCTCTGATGTCATGGTGTTTGATACTTGCGGATTTGTATGTCCCGGAAGCTGTGTCCATCTGTCAGCAGAGCCGAATACAATAGGCGTACATACATAAGGAAAATCACGTTTTTCTTCTTCCTCTGTATAATTAAACGGCATTGCAGAGATTTTTCTGAACCTCATTGACTCTTTATCTGTGGTAATCTCATAAGTTGCACTACCACTCACACTTGCCGGAATATAATAATTAATGCTCGCACCGCTGTCCATATATTTTCCAAATCCGGCAACAGTCTTGGTCTCTTCCCATACTACACTGCCGTTTTGCAAAATCTTAAGTGTAAGCTTAGGACAGTTGTCCAGAGTCTTGCCATACAAGTCCTCGCTGTAATAAACCGTAAAGACTGTTCCTTCATTCCCCATTGTTGCAGTTCCGCTTATCTTACCGCTCTCTGTGGGGATAACAACGTAATTATCATCCGTTATATATGCTCCTCCTGTGAGCTCTGCATCTGCAAGCATTGTCATATTCTTTCTATGGGCATTGTTATAGTTGTCCATAAATCTTGCATCGCCTGGTCTTAAAGCGCCTGCCTTGAAAGCCAGACCGTTTGCATATACTGTTGTGTTATATTCAAGTCCATTGGGATGAGGAAATTCGTCCGACCAATTTGACCATGCCGAGCCAAGACTTGTTCCCAAATAATTTCCCTGATTGTTTCCCCAGTAGTAATATTGCCTTGCTCTGTAATACCAATCGTTGCTGGAACTGTACGCTATGTTGTTATAACACTCAACACCTGCCGCACCACCGTCAAAGTAGTTGTTGGCGTGAAGAATTGAGTTAACTCTTGAACTTGCAGAGTCATGTGTTACGTTATGATGATATTTACTGTATTCCTGATCATCACCGCCTACTAAATAACAGGTGTACATAAGACCTGTATCTCTCGATGCAAGGGTTGACCATGCCCATTCGTTATAAGCAACATCAAATGGAATTATGGCTCTTGTAATATCGTCCTTATTCTCGTCCTTAAATTGACCCATTCCCACACCGAAAGCCGCTCTGTATGCACCTTTTGATGTATTGTTATATATTGCATATCCACCTGATAATTCATCACCGTTTCTATGCTTCATATATATTCCATTTACGTAAGTGCAACCAAAACCGGTTTTATCTATGAAGTTGTTATATAAGTAGTTAAATCTTCCTGTAAGGAATATTCCGGCACCTGCACTATACTCAATGTCTGTATTTATAACAGCGTTGTTCTGACCGCCTACATAAAATCCCATCTCGCCATATTCAGGTGCATCAACCTCTGTTCCGTAAACACTTCCTGCTTCAGGCGAGCCTGCTGTACTCATATTTATCTGACTGATATACTTGTGTTTTCCGCCGTTCAGGATACATCCCTCGGCATTGTGCATCGTCATACCGCCGCCACGAGAATTTATGTTTTCAATCTGTATATATTTTCTGTCGGTTAAGTCCATAACCTGCTGACGGGTCTTAACCTCTATCTTCATATCCTCTGCATTTGTATCTGCAGGAGGAATGATATAAAGCTTCTTGTTTGCTGAATCAATATACCATTCTCCGTCTTTATCAACGGTATTTAAATGGTTTGTAAGCCATGCAAAGTCAGACTCATATTTTTTCTCATAATATGTAGGTCCGAACTGTCCCTTCCAATCTTCTTTTATGGTAACCTTTCCATATTCGCTGGAATCGACCTCCGCAACCGACAGTGACCACGCCATTCCGATAAGTGCAATTACCGTTGCACCTTTCCAATAATTTGGGGTTGTTTGATTCAGGTCAATCTCACTTGTTACATCGTGATAGAAAATCTTATGCTCGCCCTTGTGGATAATATTGCGAAAACGCATATCTCCTCGGGTGGGAAGAATTTCGTTTGTATCTTTATCGGGATAAAGAGGGTTTAAATCATGTGCCTTAACAAAATCAATCTCTTCATATCCGCTACCCTCTACATAAAGAGGATTTCCTGCCGCATCCTTTAAAACATTCCCCTGGTCATCCGTCTGTTGTACCAGCTTTTTATAGTTATAACGGGTTTGTGTACTTGCCTGTGATGTATGGTCGTTTGGATGCCGTCCCTCTAAAAGGGTCTTATCTTTATATAGCAGAAAGTTTCTGTCATCTTTCCATTCATGTTCCTCTCCGCCCATTTCGAAGTCAAGCCCAGAAACGTCACGGACATACATTGAGACATTATTCGCAGGATTTGTGTACGGTATAAAATTTCCCGAAACTTCTTCAAAGGCAGAAATTGTGACATCCTCTCTCTCTGCTGCTTTGAATACAATAGGTTTGATAGGCGTACCGTCATTTTTGAAAGTAACACTTTCCCGATATACGCCGGCGTGTATAATAACCGTATCCCCTGCATGAGCCTCGTCTGCTGCTTTCTGAATAGTTCTGAAAGGTTTAGCCTCTGTTCCCTCGTTACTGTCACTTCCTGTCAAAGCTACATGATAGGTTTTGCCGGGCATAATTTCATCGGTTATTATATAACTTTTCATATTTTCAACAAGTGTACTGAAAATCGATTCGTTATTTACTATGTTTCTGACCTCGGTTCTCATACCAACAACTGCAAAACCATCGCGGTATTCAACCGTATGCCCCATAGCCTCTGCTATTTCACGTACAGGAACATACAAAATATTGTTCATGTACATTGGAGAATTTTTCATGTTAATTCTCTTTGCATTTTGCTCGTACCAGCTTTCTCCGCCTTTAAAGTACCAGGCAAAGGTTTCACCGGACATATATGCGTAATTAAGGTCAGGATAATTCTCCATATACATTCCAAACGCATGAGCAAATGCCGTAAATGGAGAGTACAAAGTTCCATCAACTGTAATAGTTGTAACCAGCGGATTTTCCATATCCACACGTCGAAGGGCATTTTTTACGTTAATTGTGTTACTGTTTACAGGAAAAACAACCGATGAACGGAGCGCCTCCATACATGTATCTTTATAATCTAAAATTGTAAGATGGGAAATCCAGTTCTCTCCGCTTTCCTGAATTTTTGTATAAAGAATATCGGTGATTGTAACAGAAACAGTGGTTTTAAAGGTTATCCTGAATGCACCCATTCTTTCCGGGGCAAGCGAGACTTCAGCTGTGTTTGAACCCTTTGAAATCTCAAAGCTGTATTCGTTTCTGTCTGTTATTACCGTAACACTACCGGACGATTTAGCTGTATAGGTTACTGTCATTTTTGCCGCATCAAATGGAAGGGTAAAGTCATAGGTTGCAACACCGTTTCCTTCCATTTCAAGAGCGGCAACAGATGCAGATGCCCTTTGTATTTCAACAGGCTCCGAGAGTTCCTGATCATACTCCCAGATACCCGGGCTATACGGTCTTGTACCTACAACTGCAAAAACATTAACAGTTCCAAGTAGCATAGACAAAACAAGCACTAATGCCAACAATTTTTTTGCCATATTATTTCTCCTTTATTTTTTATAATAAAAGGTTTATTAAGTATGATATGTAATATCATACTTAAGGGGGTACCCCCTTAACATTCAATTTTATATAATTAAGCTGCAATTTTCTGCAACATTATTTTCAAAGTTAATGGTTTCTATTTTCAAAAAAGTATGAGTTTCTTCAATTAAATGTATATAATGTAATAATCAATTTTTTTAATTCTCCCCCCGGTCACAATCAGTGACCGGGGAGAATTATCTAATTCTTTTAGAAGAATATCATAGCAGTTGCGTCACCTGAACCAACAGTTCTTGGCTCTGTTTCAGACGTAGGCACTGCAATACCAAAATCAAGATAAAAGTCATAAGTTCCGGGTTTAAGGGGCTCGTAAAGCACGCCTTTTACATGTTCTGTATGCCATGCTATACCCTTTGGATATGTGTCAGAACAGTCTACATAACCAATTTCTTTCTCTTCGCCTGTCTCTTTATTGGTTGCCTTGATTTTAATCTTAATATTACTGTATGTGTAGTTTGAACCAATAATATATACAACATTGCTTATTTCATGGTCAACGATCTTATCTTTATACACGAAGTCCGCATCCCATGTATCTTTAAGACCTGCATAAGAATAGTTCTCTAATGCCGCATCTGTAAAGTTTGTTGTAATAGACGGAACTGTGTGATTACCTGTTGGAATAATCTCGTCAACGTCGCCCAGAATAATCGGGAGAGCATCGTACGGGAATGTTCTCTTGGCATTTTCTGCCTGATAATCAAAGTCGGTTACTGCCATCTTTCTAAAACGAAGACCGTCCTGATCGGATGTAATCTTAAATCTTAAGTTATCACCCTGGACATAATCAGGAATATAGAAGTTAACCTTCGCTGTGCTGTCTAAATAACGTCCAAAGGCCGCCGCAATCTTGGTCTGGTTACAGATAAGTTTGTCACCATCATAAATCTGAACGGTTACGTCAGGACAGTTATAGATGGTCTTTCCATATTTATCAGCAGAATAATATACTGAAACAATTGTACCCTTTTCGCCTAACTCAATAGGGCCTTCAATAGAGGCTTCCTCTGTTGGAATAATTGCATAATCCTCATCATTGATATAAGCACCGTTCTTGAGTTCCTGATCGCCCAGCATAATAATATCCTTACGCTGTACGTTGTTGTAGTTATCCATGAAACGCTCTGTTTCTTCATTCACACATCCTATATGGAATGACATAGCGTTAGGCCAGATTGTATTATTCATCTCAAGTCCGCCTTCATGTCCATATTCATCAGACCAGTTTGCCCATGCATAACCAAGCTCTTTACTCAAATAGTCGCCCCAGCGGAAGTATGCCTGTGTACGGTATACGTCATCCGAGCTGGTTGAATATGAAATATTGTTGTAGTCATCAAATGACGAAACACCACCGTCCAAATACAAACCGCCGGACATGATTGAGTCGGTTCTCGGACCTGCTGCATCGTGCATCGAGTTGTGGTGATACTGGGAACGCTCCTGGTCGTCACCGCCCACAATGTAGCAGAAGTATTCGATACCCGTATCACGCGCTGCAATGTTTGACCACGCAAATTCGTTATAGGCGATATCTAAAGCCTCTACCGGCCATACATTTTTAGTTATTGAGTCGTTGTGAACAGTCTGATCCTGACGTCCGTAGCCTATACCGATTGCCGCACGGTAGGCTGCCCATGATGTATTGCTATAGATTGCGTGTCCTCCCTTGATTGTATCTCTTGGAACACCTGTCTTCTTGGTAATATAAATACCTGCCACATAAGTACCGCCATAACCTGTCTTATCTACCATATTATTATATATGTAGTTTCTCTTGCCGGTAAGATAGATACCTGCACCGGCACTATACTCAATATCAGTATTTACGATAGCATTGTTCTGTCCACCAATATAAAAGCCCATCTCACCGTATTCAGGAGCGTCTTCTTTATCAACAGGAATTGTACCTGCCTGTCTGCCGCGTCTTGTGTATACACGTGCATAGTCAGGGTCTTCGGACATAACTGTTGCCGCCTGGCTGATATACTTATGTGTACCGCCGTTTAATATACAGCCCTCAGCTCTGTTCATTGTAAGACCGCCGCCGATAGAATTAATGTTTTCTATTTGAATATACTTTCTGTCGGTTAAATCCATAACCTGCTGACGAGCCTTAGCCTCTACAAGCAAATCCTCTGCATTTACGCCTTCCGGCGGAATGATATAGAGAATTTTCTCGTCCATATTAATATACCATTCTCCCGGCATATCAACTGTATTTATGTGGTATGAAAGCCAAGCATAGTCGGTTGCATACTTATTCTCATAATAAGTAAAACCATAAGAACCGTTCCAGTTCTCGTCAACATAGAGCTTACCATATTCGCTTCCCGATACAACACCCTGGCTGAGTGACCACGCCATACCGACTAGTGCCTGAACAGTTGCACCCTTCCAGTAATCCTTCTTCTCCTGATTCAAGTCGATATCACTTTCAAAGGTGTGGGTATATACCTTGTGAGCACCTTTCTGTAATGCATCACGGATACGCATATCGCCACGGGTTGGCATAATCTCATTTGTATCTAAATCAGGATAATAAGGGTTAAACGGTGTCATTTCTTTAAAGGTAAATTCCTCATAGATGTTACCCCTCTGCTTCCAGCGGATCTGAGTTTTCTCAGCAGCTGTTTCACTATTAGGATGACGTCCCTCTAAAAGAGTCTTTCCATTATATATAAGGAAGTTTCTGTCATCTGTCCATTCGGTTCCCTCACCTACCATTTCAAATTCAAGATTCGAAACGTCTTTGGTATACATCTTTACACCATTTTGGGGATTTGTATACGGGGCAAAGCCTGTAACTTCTTCAAAAGCTGAAATAACAGGTTTCTCTCCCTCTGCCGCCTTAATTATAATTGGCGCGGTGGGTGTACCATCATTTGGGAATGTAACACTTTCACGATATGTACCATCGTGTACTATAACGGTATCTCCGGCTGATGCCATGTTTACCGCTCTCTGTACGGTTGCAAATGGAAAATCCTCTGTGCCGGGATTTTTATCGTTTCCGTTACCTGACGCAGAAACATGGTAAACCTTTCCCTGTCTTGCATTTTCCTGAGCCTTAAACTGCTCCATCTCGGACATAAGCTGACCGAAGATGTCTTCATTCCAGAGAATGTTTTTAACCTCTGTTCTCATACCAATTGCCGCAAAGCCTTCTCTCCAGTCAACAGTATGTCCCATTGCCTCTGCAACGTCACGTACCGGAACATAAAGGATATCCCCCTCATATACCGGCTTATTTTCAATCTGAACTCGCTTACCGGTATTTTCGTACCAGTTTTCGCCGTCTTTATAGTACCACGCAAAATTCTCACCGGACATATATGCATACTTTAAGTCTGCATAATCCTCGAAATAAAGTCCCAGCGCATGAGCCAAAGCACCAATTGGCATTGACAACTTACCATTGATAACCTTTGCTGTAATCTTTGGGTCTGCCATATCAATTCGACGAAGAGCATTCTTTACCTTAACTGTGTTACAGTTTTCTGCAACAATAACGGTTGAACGCAACGTTTCTTCGTACGCATCGTTGTAGGTAAGTGGAGTGAGGTAAACCTCGTCATACCCAACACCGCCTTTTACCTTTTCTTTGGTAAAGAGTATATCTTTGATAATTACCGTCTTATCGACTGAATATGTTACCTTAAAAGCACCCATTCTCTCAGGAAGAAGCTTCATATTAACAGAATTTTCTTTTTTAGAAAGGACCGCCGTATATTCCTGAGTTTCGGTTGTCATTTTAATATTTGCGTCCTGGGCTGTTTCATAAGTAATCGTGACTTCACCTGCATCAAAAGGCATGGTAAAATCATACGTTACATAGCCACCGCCGTTGATAGTCAGCTTGTTTGGAGTTGCCACCGCATTGGACACCTCTATCGCACCGGATAAATCCTGTTTAAATTCCCAGATACCCGGTGAAAAAGGTCTGGTGGCTGCACCGTAAACTCCTAATGTGCTGAATATCATCAAAGCGGCAAGCAATAATGATATAAGTCTTTTCTTCATATTATCTCTCCTATATATTGCACAATAGTTTTAGATGATATATCTTCGCACCCCTTGCCCCCTCGTCAGAGGGGGTAAGGAAATATGTCTAATAATTTTTAGAAGAATACCATTGCATGTGCAGTAACGGAACCTAATGCTCTGGCTTCGCCATCTACAGTTTCGTCCGGATATCCGTATTCAAATCTGAAATCGTATACACCCGGTTCAAGAGTATCATAAAGCACACCCGGAATATTTTCCATGTGCCATGCTACACCCTGTGGGAACTGCTTGGAGCAATCTACATAACCAATCTTCTTTTCTTCGCCTGTTTCCTTGTTTGTTGCAAATATGTCTACCTGACATCTTGAATAAACATAGTTAGATGAACCAACATATACAACATTGTCCGATGGACTTGTGATTTCTATATCTCTGTAGATAAGTGTATTATCCCATGTATCACCGATTGAACTGTAAGTCAAATCATCCATTTTACTATCAAGGAACTGCCAGCCGCCTCTTGAATAAGTATGTTTTTCCGGTCCCTGAATAACTTCGTCAACAAACCCCATGGGAACGTGCTGAGCTGTGTATGGGAATGCACGTCTTGAATTCTCATAATCATAGTCAAATGGTGTTGCGGAAATCTTTCTGAAACGCATTGAATCTTTGTCAGAAGTAAGCCTGAATTTAACGTCATCTCCCATTTTGCCCGGAACATAGAACTTAACCTTTGAACCGCTGTCTAAATATCTTCCAAAACCTGCAATAGTCTTAACTTCACGGTGAATACGTTCTTCATCTTTATAAAGGTCGATCGCAAGCACGGGACAAGTGTCAGGAGTCTTGTTATACTTATCTTCCGAGAAGTAAACTGTTATAATTGTACCCTCTTCTCCAAGGGAGAGATTTCCCTCAATAGAGCTTTCTTTGTCAGGAATTACAACATAGTCGTTTTCATCAATATATGTATTTCCCACAAGTTCTGTCTGACCTAACATTTGAATTTCGCTACGCTGAACATTGTTATAGTTATCCATAAAACGCTCGCCCAATAAGTCAGTTCCTGCTTTAAATGCAAGACCGTTTGGCCAGATTGAGGTGTCCATCTTAAGCCCGTCTTCGTGACCGTACTCATCAGACCAGTTACCCCACATATATCCAAGTTCGCTTGCTTCATAACCATCCCAATAGTAATAGTTCTTTGCTCTGTAAACGTCCTCCGGGCTGGTACAATATGCTATATTATTATAGTCGTCAATACCGGAAACACCACCATCCATGTAGATGTTAGCCGACATTATAGAGTCTGTTCGGGGACCTACTGCGTCATGTATAAAATTGTGGTGCATCTTGGTCATTTCCTGACTGTCACCGCCATGGAAAAAGCTGAAATACTGTACGCCTGTATCGCGTGCTGCGATATTTGACCAACTGAATTCATTATATCCAATATCAAGCGCCGCCATTGGTCTTACCAAACTGGTATTTGTATTATCAAGAACTCCGCTGTTTCCAAGAGCACCTGAACCGGCACTGATTGCCGCACGGTATGCTCCTGTGGAGGTATTACTGATTATAGCATGACCGCCATTTACTATATTGGCATCATCAAAAGAATTCCCTATGTAAATACCTGCCATGTAGGTACAACCCCAGCCATTGTTTGCAACATAGTTGTTATAACAGTAGTTGTACGCGCCCTCAATCTTAATACCTGCACCTGCACTGTACTGAATGTCAGAGTTTATAATAGCGTTGTTCTTACCGCCCATGTAGAAACCGCTTTCGCCAAAGTGTTTAGCATCCATGCTACTATCATTTCTACCGTTATTAGCCTTGTTAAAGTAATAGAATGTATCCGCAGATGTAGCTCTTCTTCCCTCTGTATCATATTGGCTGATGTACTTATGAGTACCGCCGTTTAAGATACAGCCTTCGGCATTGTGCATGGTCATACCGCCACCGCGGGTATTGATGTTTTCAATCTGTATATACTTTCTCTCCGTTAAATCAAGCACCTGCTGACGAGCCTTTACTTCCGGAACAAAGGTTTCTATATCCTGTCCCTCGGGTGGAATGATATAGAGTATCTTTGAATCTGTGTCCAGGAACCACTCGCCCGGCATATCAACCGTGTTTATGTGATGTGTGAGCCAAGCATAGTCCGATGCGTATTTATTGTCATAATAAGTCATGGTAAACTGACCGTACCAATCATCATTAACATAAGCTTTTCCATATTCGCTGGAATCCACTACTCCTGATACCAGCTGCCACGCCATACCAACAAGGGCAATAACTGTAGCGCCCTTCCAATAGTCTTTCTGGGTTTGATTTAAGTCAACTTCCGAGATAAGCTCGTGAGTATAAATCTGATGTTGTCCTTTTCCGATTATATTCTGGAAACGCATATCACCGCGGGTAGGCATAACCTCATTTGTTTCCATGTCAGGATAGTATGGATTAAATGGTGTTACCTTTGCAAATAGGAAATCTTCCTCACCGCCGGCTGCTCTGTAATTGGTACGATGAGACATACGCTCTGTGGAGGTTTCGCTGTTTGGATGACGACCTTCCAGCAAAGTCTTTCCGTTATATAATAACCAGTTACGGTCATAAGTCCACTCTTTGTCTTTTGGTGTAACCTCAAATTCTAGGTTGGAAACGTCTTTTGTATACATTTCAACACCATTCTGCGGATTTACATAGGGCGCAAAACCTGTAACCTCTTCAAAAGCAGAGATTGTAGGGTTTTCTCCCTCTGCTGCTTTAATAGTTATAGGCGCTAACGCTGTACCGTCATTATTAAACTGTACTCTCTCTCTGTATACGCCATCGTGGACTATAACAGTATCACCTGCAACCGCCATATCCACTGCATACTGAACTGTTGCAAACGGGAACTCCTCTGTACCTGGATTAGAGTCACTGGCACTAGAAGTCTTTGCTACATGATAGGTGTTTCCCTGAACAGGTGAGCCATCTGTTATAAACTTACTCATCTGGCGTCTAAGACTATTCCAATATGCCGTTGTTTCTACGATATTCCTTATCTCGGTTCTCATACCAATCAGGGCATATCCTTCTTTATATACAACAGTCTTATCCATCGCTTCGGCTATTTCCCGAACAGGCACATAAGTTATACCGTTTAAATGAATCGGCTGATTTACCATATCAACCCTTAAACCCGTATTTTCATACCAGCTTGTGCCCTCTTTATAGTACCACGCAAAGTTTTCACCTGACATATACGCATAGTCTAAATCCTGATAATCCTCAAAATATAAACTGAACGCGTGAGCGAACGCCTGAATAGGGGCATAAAGACTGCCATTTAAAATCTTTGTGGTGATGGTTGGATCATCATAATCAACTCTGCGAAGAGCGTTCTTAACATTTATGGTATTACTGTTTTCAGGAATAACAACAGTTGAACGCATAGCTTCTTCATAAGGGTCGTTATAAACGTATTCAACAGGTGTTAAATACTGTTCGTCCATGCCTGTTGCATTATCTCTGTAGTATCTGTCAATCTTTTGCTTATCATAAACAATCTTCTTAATTGTAACAGGGCGATCAGCACCGATTGTTACTTTGAATGCTCCCATTCTTTCAGGAGTAAGTGCAATATCAACACTTGTTTCATCTTTTGTCAAAACAGCCGAATACTCATTCAGCTCTGTTGTAACCGTCAGGTTAACTGTCTGGGTTGCTTCATAATTTACAGTCATCTTGCCTGCGTCAAATGTCAATGTAAAATCATAAGTCGCAAAGCCGCCTGCCTGCAATTCAAGATTTCCCGGAACTGCTGATGCATTGCACACCTCGATAGCATCTCCAAGTTCCTGGGTTTGTTCCCATATACCCGGAGAATATGGTCTTGGAGCCGCAAATGCACTCATTGTACCGACTATCATTGCCAGTACAAGCATCATACAAATCAATCGTTTTCTCATATATGTTCTCTCCTATCTGTCGGGGAGTCGTAATCGACAGGCATTCGCCCTGCCATCTTAATAGTTTGGCAAGGCGTTGCCATATCACCTGTTGTTATTTCTTACTGTGCATCTACCCAAGCTAAAAAGTCATTGTAGTATCCTGCAATATTTTTCTCTTTAAGGAGTGTGTTCATTTCTTCAACAGACTGCTCATCAAGACCGCGTGCTTGCATAAGCTTAACTGCATCAGAATAGAACTTTTCAAACTCTTCATCGTTCTTTGCAATATAAACATTTGTAAGAGCATCTTCCCATTCTTGTCTTGCATTGTTTAAGGTCTTAATTCCTTCAACAGAGCTTGTATAGTTCCAATAAGTCCACTTGAAGTTAAGTGCCGGGAATTCAATTGGCTCTTCAAAGAGGTTCCAATCCCAAGCCTTCTGATATTCTGCAGGAATTCTCTCTTTTTCATATTTAGAATAAACCTGGGCAGGTTTTAAGTTGTTTACACTGTATGCCGGATTATCAGTATTCATAAATAAGTCAATTCTTGGGAATGAGCAAACACCATAGTCAACAAGTGCCTGGTCTTCCTTGCCATATACCATTGCCTTTTCGAAAGCTTCGTCTGTGAATACTAAATCTCCGTTTTCATCTCGCTTATGAAGACCTGATTTTTCAGAGCCCCAGTGAGCAAATATTGTACCTGTTTCTGTGTAGAAGAAGTCGAGGAAACGTAAAAACTGCTTAACCTCTGCCTCTGTCATTGAATCCTTGAAGAATGCAATAGGATAGCCTGTAAATGCTTCGTAGTTTGTATCAATATGAGCGAACTTTTTGTTGTTATATGGAATGTCCAGCATTACTCTTCTGTAAGCATAAGGCTTATCGGCAGCCGCAAGTTGCTCAGCAGTAGGAACTGTTGTTGAACCATAAAGAACAGCGTATTCACCATTGTTAACCTTCTGTTTAAATGCAGCAGAATCATCAATTAAAGACTCTGTTGAAGCAAGGCCTTCCTGAACCAGGCTTGTAAAGAACTTCATGTTATCTTTAAACCAATCCTGCTCAACTGTGCTTACAATCTTCTTCTGCTCAACATCAAAGTAGTTAACGTCATTTACCTGTGAATCAGCAAAGCCTGAACCTGCAAGAACCGGGCTGAGCTGTGTTAAAAGATTCCAGTTGTCACCACCGTCAAAAATGTATGTAGGCCATACCTTTCTTCCCATTTCTGTAACGCCGAGCTCGTTAATTTTCTTTAAAAGTTCCTTAAAGTCTTCACGTGATTTAATTGTTACATCGGTAATCTGCTCTCTTGTATACTCGCCTTTTTCAACATAAATATTCTGATAATCTTTAACTGTTAAAGCTTCAGGATAAATCTGCTTTAAAATGTCATCTCTTACATAGATATATGATTTTGCCATAGGAGAGTCAATTATCTCTTTATAATTTTCAAAGTCATATTCAGGGTCGTTATATCTTACAACAGTTTCTCTTAAACGATGGAATGATAAACGCTCGCCCTTTTCATTTACCTGAGTATCAAACTGTCTCTTGATTTCATCAGCACTGTTTACAATCTTCATATAGTTTGGCATACATTCCTCAATGAAAGGAGCAATATCCCAGAGCTTTCCTGCTTCACCCAATGGATTGCTTCCACCAAGGCTTACTGCAATATCAGGGAAGTCCTTCGTAGCAACCATCTGTGCAATTTTTGTTTCGCCAGACTGGCCTGCATTATCAAAAGATTCTTTTTCGTTAAATGTAATACCGAAAACTCTGTTGATTTCACCACGGAATTTATCATCTGTTGCTACTTTACCAATATACACATCGTTGTTACCCTGTGTATACCAAACCTTAAGGTCAAGCTGTGGACCTGTCCAATCGGGCATTTCATCTATCGAGGCATACTCAAGTGCCATCTCGTTTGGATGTGGAACACCATCGTCAACGGTTGTTGCAACCTCTTCTTTTTTGCCGCAACCTGTAATTGCGAATACCATTACCAACGCAAGTAATAAAGCTATAATTCTTTTCATTTTTATACTCCTCTCATTTTATATATTTTTGTTTAGGAAGATAATGTAATTTTTACTGTTTTATAATTTTCTTGAATTAACCTTTAACCGCACCAAGTGTAATTCCGCCAATAAAGTACTTCTGCAGGAACGGATATACACAAATAATCGGAACTGTTACCACAATTACCTGTGCATTCGTTAACGCATCGGTAGTAATTGTAGTTTTAGCTTCAAGTGCAGCGGTATCCTGACCCATCAACTGTGCCTCACGGATAAGCGCCTGCAGCTTTTCGGATTCCTTGATTGCCTGCATCAACTTATACTGAAGTGTGAATAAATCCGGGTCAGTTATGTAGTAAAGTGTATATGACCAGTCATTCCAGTTATTAACAAGCATCCAGAGAGCTGTTGTTGCAAGAACCGGCTTTGAAAGAGGAACAATAAATTTTGTGAATATTCCCATCTCGCCAAGACCGTCTATCTGTGCCGCCTCTAAAATACTTTCAGGAATACTTGTTTCAACATAGGAACGCATTATTGTTATGTTATAGAAACCAACAATACCCGGGAAAACATATACCCAGAAGTTGTTAAGCAAGTTAAGCTGTGAAAACAATACGTACTGTGGAATGATACCGCCGCTTACGAACATTGGAATCATCAGAAACATTGTAAATGTTTTCATTCCAGGCAAATGTCTTTTTGAAAGAGCATAAGCCGCCATAAACTGAGTTATGATACCAAGAAGTGTACAAATAACAACACGTCCAATAGATACGAAAAATGCATTATAGATTGACCTATCACTCAAAAGAGTCGTAAAGTTTTCAAAAGTAAACTTTCTTGGCCAAAGATAAATTCCACCGCGAAGACTGTCCTGTCCTTCATTAAGAGCTTTAGCCAATACGTTAAGGTATGGCAAAAGCGTAACAACTATAACCAAAAGCATAAAGAGAAAGTTACATATCTGGAAAACGGTGTATCCGGGACCTTCGTTCTTTAATCGGTCAGCTTTAAAAAGTTTAAACATTGTTTTCCCTCCTCCTTATACAAGTGATGTTTCGGTGTACTTCTTTGACAACCAGTTTGTTCCAAGAACAAGAATCAAACTGATTACTCCGTTAAATACACTGATAGCAGTCGCCATATCATATTCGCCGTTTTCAATACCACGTTTAAAAACCAGGGTTGAAATAGTTTCAAAGTCAATAAAGGTATTTTGTAAGCCGTAAATCAAGTCAAAATTTGAACTTAAAAGACCGCCTATTTTCATAATAAGCATTATTATAACTGTATTCATAATGCCCGGAATAGTAATATGCATTGTCTGTCTAAACTTTCCTGCACCATCAACAATTGCAGCACTGTAAAGTTCCTGGTCAATACCGGCTATAGCTGCAATATAGAGAATTGCACCCCAGCCAAGACCTTTCCAGCTCTCAAGAATTATAATATTCGGCACAAAGAAACTCTGTTTACCCAGGAAAAGTACTCTCTCAGCTTCAGGATTAACCGCCACTCTTATATCATTAATAATACCATAGCTGCTATAAAGAGTTGTAGCTATACCAACCACCGCTATTGTTGAAATAAAATGTGGCAGGTAACTGATGGTTTGGGTAACTTTTTTGAATCCAGGTGATTTGAGTTCATTAAGCAAAATAGCAAATATTATGGGCATTGGGAATACTATGATAATATTCAGAATACTGAGCCACACCGTATTCACCAAGGCCTTTAACATACCCTCGTTCCTGAACAGCTCTATAAAATTATCAAAACCATTATAAGGACTGTCATAACCCAAAATAATGTTGTAATCCATAAAAGCCATTCTCAATCCTGAATAAGGTATGTATTGAAATATAAAAGACAACACCAACATGGGCAAAAGGAACATATATATGGGCCAGTGTTTTTTTACTGCCCGTAAAAATTCCTGTAGCTTATTTTGAGGTTTCTTGTAAACCTTAGCCTTCTCTTCCTTCATTGAATTCTCATCTTCCTTCCGTTTTTGCATATTTATGTCATTTAATCATTCTTCATTTTAAATGTCGGCACCTCAGCAACTATTTTATTGAGGAGATAAAAGTAAGGTAAACCCTTCAAATACCTTACTTAAACAAAAAAGCTTTGCGATTTATAACGCAAAGCCTTTTAAAATATGTCCCGTGATGGCGAGAATATTTATAAGTTACTGAGGCTTTGTGTCCGCCGACTAAAGACAGTTGATTGTACACATTCATACCTAAAAGAGGAGTGGTAAAATCATGTATACCGACAGAAATCAACCATCATACAACATTATAGCGAACATTACAAAATTGTAACATGATTTTTTTCATCTTTTCATGATATTTTTTGTGTTGTCTTGGACACTTAAAACCTTTAGTTACCATTATATGGCAAAATAATATCAATAACAGTATATTCACCAATTTTTGAATCAATTCTAAGACCGTAATCAGAGCCGTAAGCAAGTTTGATACGCTCATTTATATTTCGCAGTCCTATGCTCTTTTTAGCACTTAACACCTCCGTATCACCTATAAGAATTTCATCAAGTTTTTCAGGTGAAATTCCAACGCCGTTATCCTTAACTGATATTTGCAGATTACCCTGGTTTATTTTTGCAGATATCTCTATAAAACATTCCTCACCACGATTGAGTTTTTTATTAAGTCCATGCACCATTGAGTTTTCAACAACAGGCTGAATAATAAATGTTGGAACCATTACATCAAGAGCAAGTTCATCTACAAGAAAATCTGCTCTTAATCTGTCATAATATCTCACATTCATAAGACTTATATAGTTTTTCACAAAGTCTATTTCCTGGGATAGTTCAACAAATTTATCTGTGCAAAAGAGGGAATACCTTAAAACTCTTGAAAGCATGGTCATGGATTCACTTATGGTTTTTTCCCCATGACTTATTGCCATTATCTTAAGACTTGATAGTGTATTGTATATAAAGTGCGGATTTATCTGATAACGCATTGCCTTAAATTCAGCTTCACGTTTTTCCTGTTCCTTTCGTTTTATCTCATTTATCCCTTTGTTTACATTCGCCATCATCATGTTATAGCTGCTTACTATAACGTCAATTTCGCCGCTTCCTGTAATCTCAACTTTTTGCTCTTCACCATTAACTTTAAAGTTTCTCATTTTGTCCGCAAGTTTTTGAATGGGAATAATGTAACACTTGAACAAAAGAGCAGAAAGCGCCAGCAACAACAATAATACACAGATTATAACGCTTGTGATTACAGTTATCAAATTATAGACATCCCGATAAAAATATGCTTTCTCGTACATACACCAGAATTTAAATCCCGTATCTGCCGAATCACTGTAAGCTACAATATAATCGTCATCCTCTCCTGAAACTTCAACAATATTATCTCTGCCCTTCAAATACATATTGTAAATAAGATTATTGGACCGAAGCATAGCATTCTGATATGCTTCCTCATCATTTACATAAATAATCTGTCCTATTTCGTTAAGCATCCCAATAATTGCATTATCACTTTCGTCCGATAAAATACTAGCAAATTCCGCTCTGTTTACGAACAGATACACCTTTGCTTTTTTGTTTGGGTTCGCTTGCGACGGCACATTAAATGCACATATTATGTATTGTTCAAGGTCAGCTTTAACACTTGATAAATTACCCGAGTACCAGCGCACCTGACCCGTTCCAATACTTTCAACGTCATAGGCAATTTGTATCTTCAAACTTGCAAACTGATCCCAGTCCGGAACGTTGTAAACCCAATCCTTATATGTGGGTGAAATAGCCGCACATCCCGATATCTCACTTATTCCCCTTATGGCTTCCCCAAGATGTCTTGTTATGGAAACCATGCTGTCAGGCATTTCTTTATCCTCGCATATCAGGTTACACAGTTCTTGATTATTTCGAATATTTGTAGCTGCTTTCTCAACATTTGCAACCAACTTCGAAGTATCAAATTCAACATTCTGCGTTTTTGACAAAGCTGTTTGTTCCGCTTGCTTATAAAGACTCTTTGAAAAAACTATACACGAATAACAACCTACTACGATAATCGCTATCAAACAGGTTGCTATGAGAATTGCCAATATTCTTTTTGCATTACCAAACAAAAGTTTTTTCACAAGCTATCTCCTCGCCATCTGTTGCCAAAGCAAGGGTTCTCCTCTTTAGCCTCACTTCAACATCTCACCTCATCTGTTTCGCATTTCATTTGGCCATTTTCCGAATTTTTTGTTATATGCACGGCTGAAATGCTCATAATTGGAATATCCCACCATTCGTGCAATTTCATTACATTTAAAGTCAGTAGTGGAAATAAGTTCTCTTGCAGTTTCCAGTCTTAAATCATTCAAATACTTTTTAAATGTTTTTCCTGTAAGCTTCAGGAAATATTTTGAAAAATAATTGTATTCATAGTTAAATGTTTCAGCAACTTCATTTAACGTAAGAGCTCTTGCATAATTGTTTCGCATATACTGCTCAATACTGCTCTTTTCACTTTTCTTAGGAATTTTTTGAGTGATTTCCTGAATTCTAGTAATCAGAATATCAATCATTCCGTTGAAAGTATCCGCATTTTCGATTTTGTCACGGACAGTTTTTTCCGAGCCCTCCTGCAACTCCATTGCCTCATCTATATCCTTTGCAATGGCTTCAGCAAATTCACGAAGAGCTCCAACACTCTTGTGTGAGAATTTTCTGTTTTGCAATGATTTCAGCTTATCTTCAATTATTTCAAACTCAAATTTAACAATTGACCTCTCGCAGCTTTTTATTTCTTCGTGAACATTAAAGTTTTCTGTGTATTCATTTTTTATTTCATCCTCAGCAAGAACTCTTTTTTCTGAAGCGAAATATAATCCCTCATACTGTTTGAGTTCCTCATATTTATTTCTGAGAGATTCTCCTACAAAGAGGCAGCTTCCTGTAACCCCGAAGGCATCCAGCTGAAAAAATTCAGCTAAAAATCCAAAGCATTCTTTCATAAATTCTTCTATAGATTTTTCCCCTTTATCTTCATCGAAAATAAGGATTAATTCATCATAAGAATTAAATATAATCTCTCCATTTCCGAGTTTTGACATGACTTCCTCGAAATAATTGGTGAGCCCGCTCTGCATAAGTTCCTTGCTCATATCCCACTGTTCACGCACAATAGTGTCATGATTTACAATAAAGATTATACCCATGCGAACTTTGTCCCCGGAAATCCGAAGAGAATATGTACTGTCACTTAAGTTTTTGGCATTATTCCAGAAAAGCTGTTTTAGCTGATGATTTTTAAACATGACATCAGTCATATCAAAATCCTTTACACCGTTTATCTGATTAACAATTCCTTCTAGAACATTCTTATAATTTTCAATATCGAATTCGGTCTTTAAAATGTAATCGCAAACTCCCATGCCCATCACATTCTTCACAACGTGAAAGTCTTGATAGTTACTGATGACCACAAATCTGACATTACTGTCAAGAGCGATACATTCCCTAAGCAGGGCCACGCCGTCAACTTCCGGCATTTTTATATCTGTGATAATAATATCAGGCATTTCCTCCCTGAAAGCACCAAGGGCCTCTGCGCCGTCGCAGTATGTCCCTGTGACAGTTATGCCCATAGCCTTATAGTTAACACAGCTTTTGAGAAATTCACTCATCAATAGCTCATCATCTACAATTGCAAGCTTAATCATAGCCCTTATCCTTTCAACAATTTTATATTTTAGTTATCCTGCACACATTTTATAATAATATCTTATTAAAAACAATGATATTTTTATATTTCACTTGATATTTTTTGTCTTTATTTATAATTATAATGTATCACCTAGAATCTATTTTAACTATGAAAAAATTTTTTTTCAAGGGAAAAATGTTGCCTGCATTGCAAAATTATGATAATATATACTTCTAAATCCACAGGAAAAGATGTGATATTTTGAAAATTATAGCACGAATATATAACGATTTTAATGAAAAATTCGGAATTCCCAGACAAAGCGGATTACTCCCTGAAATGGAGTCCATCATCGTTTTTGAAAAAGAGTTTCGAAATGATGATGCGCTTCGGGGAATAAGCGAATTTTCTCATCTATGGCTTATATGGGGTTTTTCCGAAAACTCAGACATTCAATGGTCACCAACAGTACGTCCCCCAAGGCTTGGTGGGAATAAGCGAATGGGTGTATTTGCTACACGTTCGCCATTTCGTCCCAATTCCCTGGGACTTTCTTCTGTAAAACTCAAGGATATTGAACGTATGCCGGGCAAAGGTTCTGTGTTAAAAGTGACAGGGGCAGATTTGATGAACGGTACCCCGATTTATGATATCAAACCCTATATTGCATATACCGATTCCCATCCTGATGCAACCTGTGGTTTTTCTGATGATTATGTTGATTACGCTCTTGATGTCATTTTTTCAAATGACCTGTCTGAAAAAGTTGATTCAAAAGACCTGAATACATTAACTGAAATATTGAAAAATGACCCACGGCCATCATATCAGAATGACGAAAACAGAATATATAAAATGTCCTTTGGCAAATACGAAATTAGCTTTAAGGTAAGCGAAAATACTCTTACAGTTATTGATATACAATAAAAATATGCATCCCTAAGGATGCATATTTTTATTTATTCGTTCTTCTGTGAACACTACAGTAATCATGCCTTATTGAGGTGTTATAACAGTCTTCCTCATTACATAAATCCTTCATATCAATCTCGTCAATGCATGTATACAAAGGTTCTGCAACCATCTTATCTTTTAATGTCTTTACTCCGATTTTGTTATCCTTTGCATATATCACACAATCTGTATATATTTCAAAGATATAATCCTGTTCAACCGGAATAACAGCTTTTCCTTTTTTATTTATTACGCCATATTTATCCCCGATTTTCACTCTTGCAACATCATCGCCGTTAATGGTATCTGCCGCATCAAACTGTGGTTCAATAATAAACTTTCCCTTTTCGTTAATATAGCCCCACTTACCATTTGATTTAACAGCTGCAATACCTTTGCCATTAAAGCTGTAAGCCCTGCTGAACACGGGTTCTATTACGTAGTTACCGTTCTGGTCAATATATCCCCACATACCATCACTGTTTTCAACAACAGCCATTCTGTTGTGTCCAAAACTATACGCTCTGTCATACTGCGGATTTATAACATACTCGCCTCTTCTGTTAATATAGCCCCACTTTGTTCCCTCTTTACACGCTGCGATACCGTCTTCAGAAAAATAGTATAAATCATCAAAACGCGGGTTTATGATATATTCGCCCTTATTATTGATTACTCCATACTTATCATTAACAACAACTACGCTGTAACCATTGGTGTCAAAACCACCTGCCTCGTCAAACTGAGGTGTTATAACATATTCGCCTTTTTCATCAATAAAGCCTATTCTGTCATTAAGGATAACCCTGCAAAGGTCATTTTCATCAAACTTTCCTACCTCATCAAACTGCGGCTCAATTACAATCTTGCCTTTCTTGTCAATAAATCCCCACTTGTCATTAATCTTAACTGCCGAGAGCCCGTTATCACCAAAGCCCTTCACATCGTCAAACTGTGGTTCAATTACCATTTTATCTTTTTTATTTATAAATCCCCATTTATCATCATCGACTTCAACCGCCGCAAGACCGTTTGGAGCATATCCCATAGCATCGGTATACGCAGGATTTGTAATATATTCTCCCAACTTGTCAATTAAAAAATAGTTCTTATCTATTTCTGCTACGGCTATTCCATCCTTGTCAAACTCACCTAATTCATTAAACTCAGTTTTAAGTACAAACTCGCCCTGCAAATCGATAGCTCCGCACTTACCGTCTCTCTTGACTACAGCATAACCATCCTTTGAAAAAGGGTCTGCCTCTTCAAACTCTGCTCCAATTTTCGCCTCGCCCTTTTCGTTCATATAACCGTATACACCGTCTATCCCATAAGCTATCAGTTCATTTTCAAACAAATATGTTCCGTTTTTAGCAAAAGGATTTACATGAAAATCTGAACACAGCTTAAAAAATGTCAAAGCAACGACGCATATAACACAAATACCAATTATTCCCCATGATTTCATCTTTGCTTTTTTCTCGTTATTTTCCCCCGCAGCAGCGGAATTTACTTTGTTTTCTTTTTCCTTCACGAATACATCCTCCCGTTATTTCAGATGTGCATGTACAATTTTTTTACAGTATATCACGAATTTCATATATTTGCAACAACAAAATTATTTGGACAAATTTAACGCTTAATGAATAAAATATTTTGTTTTGCAAACATATAATACCAGGAAAGGATGATTACTATGAAAGATAAAATTTTTGGTGTACTTCAGCGAATAGGACGCTCCTTTATGCTTCCTATTGCTATTTTGCCTGTTGCCGGTCTTTTTCTTGGCATAGGCGGTTCATTTACTAATGCAACAATGCTTGAAACATACGGTCTTACCAACATTATGGGCGAAGGTACTATTATTTACGATATACTGCTTGTCATCAGTGCCGCAGGTTCGGTGGTTTTCGATAACCTTCCTCTGCTCTTTGCCATTGGCGTTGCAATCGGTATGGCTAAACAGGAAAAAGAGGTTGCTGCTCTTTCCGGTGCAATAGCTTTTCTTATTATGCACGCCTCTATCGGTGCATTGATTAAGGCAACCGGCGGGGAAGATGCAATGCTGGCAGGCTCTACCGCAAGTGTCCTTGGTATTACCTCGCTTCAGGTAGGTGTTTTCGGCGGTATTATAGTCGGCATCGGCGTAGCGGTTCTCCATAACCGTTTTTACAAAATCCAATTGCCACAGGTATTATCATTCTTTGGGGGAACACGTTTTGTCCCAATTATTTCCGCCATAGTATACTTGCTTGTGGGGATTTTAATGTTCTTTATCTGGCCTACAATCCAGCGTGGAATCAATGCTCTTGGTTCCCTTGTATTGAGTTCCGGATATGCGGGAACATGGATTTATGGTATTTTAGAGCGTGCTCTTATTCCATTTGGTCTTCATCACGTTTTTTATCTGCCTTTCTGGCAGACAGCCGTAGGTGGAACCGCAGTTGTTGGCGGACAGATTGTGGAAGGTGCTCAAAATATTTTCTTTGCTGAACTTGCCACCCCCGGAATAGAACATTTCAACGTGGAGGCAACACGTTTTATGGCAGGTAAATTCCCATTTATGATTTTCGGTCTGCCAGGTGCAGCGCTTGCCATGTACAGTTGTGCCAAACCCGAAAAAAGAAAGGTTGCAGGAGGTCTCTTCCTCTCTGCTGCTCTTACGGCTATGCTCACCGGTATAACCGAGCCCATTGAATTTACCTTTCTTTTTGTAGCTCCGCTCCTTTATGCTATCCATTGTGTGCTGGCAGGTCTTTCTTTTATGCTTATGCATATTTTAAACGTAGGTGTTGGCATGACCTTTTCCGGCGGTCTTATTGACCTTTTCCTCTTTGGAGTTATTCAGGGAAATCCAAAGACAGACTGGATAAATATTGTTTGGGTAGGACTTGCATACTTTGTAATATACTATTTCCTCTTCCGCTGGTTAATTCGGAAGTTTAACTATATAACCCCCGGCAGAGAAGTAGACAATGACGAAGTAAAGCTCTATACAAGAAAAGATGTAGAGGCAAGAAAATCAGACAACTCTTCACTTATTTTAGAGGGACTTGGGGGATTGAAAAACGTATCAGATGTTGACTGTTGCGCTACAAGACTGCGAGTAACTGTCAAAGACCCATCTCTTGTAGATGACAGCAAACTGCGTCAAAGCGGCTGTGCTGGAATTATTAAAAAGGGTAACGGTATTCAGATTGTGTACGGCCCGAAAGTTACGGTTATAAAATCAAACCTTACCGATTATATGGCACAGGTTTCATCCTCTCCAACCCATCCAAAGGGAAAGAAGGTCAGCGAAAAAGCCGTGTACGCTCCCGCAAAAGGTAAAATAGTCAGCCTAGACTATGCCGATGATGAAGCCTTTAAGGTTCTGGGTAAAGGTGTGGCTATTGTCCCGACCGAGGGCATGCTTTACTCACCTGTTGACGGACGTATCGAAAACGTTGCCGATACAAAGCACGCCTTTGGAATTAAGGCAGATTTCGGTTCTGACTTGCTTATTCATATAGGCATAGACACAGTTAAGTTAAAGGGAAAATATTTTAAACCACTTGTTAAGACAGGTGACACAGTGAAAAAAGGTCAGCCTATTGCCGAGTTTGATTTAAACGGTATTAAAAAAGAGGGCTACTCTGTTGTAACTCCCATAATTGTTCTCTCAGGCGAAGAAATCGGACTTGTCAAAGGCGACAACGTAACTACTGATGATATAATTCTCGAAGTAATGTAAAAAAAGCTGTTAAAAAGCCATGTATCATAGCTTTTTAACAGCTCTTCTTTTATAACTCTGTTTCAAAAAGCGGCGTAGAAAAATATCTCTCTGCCGTATCAGGCAGAACGGTTACAACGGTTTTGCCCCTGCCAAGCTTTTTTGCTAGCTTTATTGCCGCAGCAACGTTTGTACCGCCGGATATTCCGCACATAAGACCCTCGCATCGTGCAAGTTGTTTAGAGGTTTCAATAGCCTCTTCATCGGTTACAATGCAAATATCGCTGTATATCTCGCAGTTGAGAATTGCAGGAATAATTCCGTCTCCTATACCCATCTGCAGGTGAGTACCGATGTTTCCTCCTGCAAGAATTGCTGCATTTTCAGGTTCTACTGCCCATATTTCAATATCGGGATTTTCCCTCTTTAATATCTCGCCTATACCGGTTATAGTTCCCCCTGTCCCAATTCCCGAACAAAAGCCGTGAATTGGTCTGTCTGCCTGCTTTAAAATTTCCTCTGCTGTATAAGAGCGGTGCACCATGGCATTAGCAGGGTTTTCAAACTGCTGGGGAACGTATACGTTTGGATTTTCCTCTGCCATCTTTAATGCAAGATTGGTACATTCCTCAATACATTTACCAATATCGCCGTCATCATGAACCAAAATTACATCCGCTCCGTAATGTTTAACTATCTTTCTGCGCTCTTCACTAACAGAATCGGGCATAATTATTATTGCTTTATATCCTCTAACAGCACTGACCAGAGCAAGACCTATACCCTGATTTCCGCTTGTAGGCTCAACTATTATACTGTCTTTATTTACTAAACCGCGTTTTTCCGCTTCAAGTATCATATTATACGCAGTTCGTGTCTTTATTGAACCGCCAATGTTCACGCCCTCAAACTTAACAAGAATTTCGGCACAATCACCATCTGTTATTCTGTTAAGCCTGACAAGAGGCGTGTTTCCTATGGCATCAAGAATATTATTGCTTATCATAAAATCTCTCCCTAATAACATCTTCAATCTATCATATTCAAAACTTTGTGATTTGTTTATTTCAAAATCCAACAGAATAATTATAATACCCGTATCTTGTTTCGTCAAGAAAAACTTGGTGTCTTTACACAGAAAATGTCACAGGATGTTTTCCTGTGACATTTTAAAAGTTATTTTAGATTTCATCAATAAAATAAGCATTGGTGTATGCTTTTTTTCCATCATGTCCTACAACCGTAATTCTGAAATATATATCATCTTTTGTAATATCAAAAACCGCTTCGCGAAGTTCTCCGTCTTCTTCACATACCCAGGTATTTTTTCTTATACCTTTGGTTATAAACACCTCTCTTGCAGGTTCAAAGGTAATATGAACTTTATCATCTTCTACCCATAAATCATTTATTATCGGCCCTTCTGATGCATAAAAACTTCCCATCTCCAAAGCCTTTGTAATAGTTCTGTATTCAAGCTTATCTGCTTTTATCATGGTAAATCCGCCAAATTTCCCCTTTTCCCTGTGGGTATCATCTGTTGCAACACAGAAAATACGTTTGCCATCTCTTAACATATCATCGTAAACTCTGGAATTATGTTCATCATACCCAAGCACTGCGCACTCATGATTATAAATTTCCATGGCATCCATATTATTATATTTTATATACTGCTGATAACTCTCCTGGGACCAGGTAGGATGATTGTATGTAACGAAAAATCCATTTTCTCTGCATATTCGCATTATTTCGTTGATGCATTCAGGAGAATACTCTCTTTCAAAAGGTGGCTGACTCTCATCAAATTTAACCTTATATCCGTGCTTTTCAGCATTACCTATATATGCATATTTCTCATTCCAGCATGGCTGCATCTCTGTTTCCGGCTCTTTTGCAATCATACAAATATGACAGGTTTTTTGAGTGGGAACATTTGGATACTGTGACTGCATCTCCACTTCAAATGCTGAAAGTGCCAGAAATTCATTATCAGTAAGGTCATGATGAGGAATAAGCATATCATGGTCTGTATAAGCAATAACAGAATAGCCCTTTTCCTTATAGTCCCTTTTAATTTCCTCCGGTGAATATCTTCCGTCGGAAATTGTGGTATGACAATGAAGATTTCCTTTGTAGTAATGACCTTTTTCAGGCAGCAGATACTTTTTCATGATTTTTCTCCTCTTTTATAACTTTATATATTATTAAAACAGATATTCCTGAAATCACAGCCCAAGAAACAAACATTGGTGCATATCCAAAATACTTTATTATAACTCCATATATTGCCGAGGCTATTCCTGCTCCACCATAAGTTGCAAAATCCATAAGTCCACTGACCGATGACACATTACCTGTTTCAGCAAACCTCATTGGGTATATGGAAAGCATAGAAGTATTGATTACCGATACAAGCGCATATATCATGCTTAAACATAGCACAGCGACAATAGTCGAAGATATATCAAAACACAACGGCAAAGAAAGAACTGTGCACAATACAAAAGCCAGAACAGATACTGCGTGTTCCTGACTGCGGCAAAGCTTATACAAAGCAGGATAAATCATTCTGCCTACAAATCCCACAACGGGAATAAATAATACAAAGCTTGCCGAGCTGTTTAAATCTATCATAAATGTATCTACAAAATACACTGTCATCCAAAGACTTATATTGTCTTTGATAGCACCATGGAATATTACCGGTACAATCATTTTAAGAATTCCCCTGTTTTTTAAAAGCTGAAATACAGATGAATGCTTTTCTTTATGTTCATACACAGGCTCAACATCTTTTAGGGCAAGCAAAACAAGCATACTCATCAAAAGTGTGACAGCTCCCGGGATTACAAATGCATAACCGACTCCTACCCTGTCTATCAGCCATGTATTTATCACAATACCCAGTATGTTTCCTGTAGCAACCGAGGTTACCATGTAAGATGTCATTTTCTTTGCCTTATCTGCGTCATAAACAGTTGACACCGTAATTAATACCGAACTCCAGAGCATTGACTGGGCATAGGCATTCATACTCCATAATATAAGCATTCCAACAAAGCCGGGCATAAAGCCTATAATTAGATTGCTTATACCTGCAACACCAAGACCTGAACATATCATAATCCAAGGCTTAACTTTATCCCCCAACCCGCCGTTTACCAGTCTTCCGCAGGCATACACCACAGAAAAGACACTGCCCAGTATTCCAATCTGGGCTGCATCCGCTATACCCATGTCTATAAACACAGGTGATGCCATGGAAAGATTAAGTCTTGCTATATATATTGCAGTATAGGCTATATAACATAATATAAATATAACTGTTTTCTTCTTCATTTTTACCTCTTACTCATATCTTAACGTATTGATAATTTCAAATGATTTCTTGTAACGTTCTGTTGCCTTTTCATAATCCTTTGCAGACAACGCAATTGCCAGGGAATCAATAACACTCAGGTGGGCAACTCTTGCAGAAATCGCCTCCATGGGATATTGAATTTCATCCGAAAAAATTTCTATGGAATAATCACTTACTTTTGTAATTACACTTTCAGGATAGCTTGTTATACAGACGGTTTTCGCTCCGTTTTCTTTTGCACTTTGCAAAGCATCAACAGTGGCTATGGTTCGACCGCTGTGAGAAATACCTATTGCAACATCCCCATCTTTTATGTTCATGCTTGATATTTTTATAGTAGGCCCATCAGTATAGCACATAGCATTATACCCAAGCTGCATCAGTCTGTACTGAAAATCCGTCGCAATTGCAATAGAAGTTCCAATACCGTAAATATGTATCATATTAGCTTTTGCCAACACATCAACAACCTTTTCAACTGTTTTTCTGTCAATTCTCTCTGCAGTATCGTGCAGAGTTTTTATATCGGCAGAAAACACCTTGTTAAGGATTTCGCTTACACTGTCATCTTCGTATACGTACGGAATATAACTGAATTTTTTATTCTTTGCCAAATCCGCAGACAAAGCAAGTTTAAGCTCGGTATACCCGTCAAATCCCAAAGACTTGCAACAACGCACCACCGCAGATTTAGCAGTATCTGCATTGTTGGCAAGCTCTTCCGCTGACATTTTCAAAACATCATTACTTTTTTTCAGGATAAAATCAGCAATTCTCTTTTCTGCTTTAGTCAGAGAATTATATTTACTTTTAATATTTAACATACAGGATTTTTCCATCTACATCCGCCCTTTGCACCTTTGTTCTATTTCTGTTTATATTTTTAGAACAAAGGTATAATATCATATTTATATAAAAATGTCAATAAAAAACACTCACGGATAAGTAAATCTTTTCCGTGAGTGTAGTTTCTAATTCCAATAATCAACTTTATGAGGAAGTCCTATATCATTTGCCCTAAAAACAGGTTCTTTGCCGTCTTTGAGCTGTTTTTCATAATCTTTTAAAGTTCTTATGGCATACTTGCCAAGTATAAATATAACAGGCATATTTATTAAAGTCATACCACCCATTGTTATATCTGCTATGTTCCAGAGTAAATCAGCACTCAATCCTGCACCAATAAATATCACCAGAGAGGCAATTATATGATATATTCGCATAAACCTCTTTCCCGGAACTCTGCCAAGCATATACGCAAGGCATTTATCTACATAATACAGATTACCCAGAAGAGTAGTAAACGCAAATAAAATCATCGCTATCGTAATAAATACAGGTCCAAAACTTCCAAGCGTCGCTTTGAGCGATGCTTGAACATACGGTGCGCCGGAGATTGCTTCTGTTGGTTCAACACCCGAACACATACACAAAAACGCCGTTGCAGTACATACAAGTAATGTATCTATAAATACTGATAAAATCTGAACAAGTCCTTGCTTTGCAGGGTGGCTTACCTCCGCCGATGCCGAAGCATTAGGAGCTGAACCAACTCCTGCCTCGTTACTGAAAAGACCACGTTTTATTCCATACATTACGCAGGAACCGCTAAATCCGCCAAAAATGGCTTCAAAGTTAAATGCCTCGGTAAATATTCTTGCAAATATTCCCGGTATGGTTTTAACGTTTATAAAGATTACTGCCAAAGCAACTGCAACATACGCAATTCCCATAACAGGCACCAAAAAACTTGTAACCTTTATTATTCGCGAGCCGTCGCCCATAAGACAATATCCTACAATAATTGCAAGAATAAGACCTATAATCCAGGGAGAATACTGCGTATTATAAAAGCTGTACTCCGAAAAGGTAGATTGAAGGTTATATGAAGCCAACATATTAAATCCAAATCCATAAGTAAGGATAATGAACACCGAAAACACCAATGCAAGAGGCCGATTTTTTAGTGCCGCCTCAATATAATATGCAGGACCGCCATAGCTTCCCTCAGGACCGCGTTTTTTATATATCTGAGCAAGTGTACTTTCTATAAATGCTGATGCTCCACCAAGAATGGCAATTACCCACATCCAGAAAACCGAGCCAAATCCTCCAAGGCACAAAGCTGTTGAAACGCCTATAATATTCCCTGTTCCAACCCGTGATGCAGTAGAAACCATAAGCGCCTGAAAAGACGAAACCCCCTTTTCGTCTTCAGGTTTATCGGTCACCGCACGGATTTGTTCTCCAAGCAGTCTTATCTGGGCAAACTTGGTGCGGCAGGTGAAGTATATTCCGCCTGCCACAAGAAGAATTATTAATATATAGCTATAAAGGGCATCATTGATATTTGAAATAATTTCCCCTATCATTTAACTACCTCTTTTTTGCTTCTTCAAGCTTTGTCTGACGTCTTGTCTTTACGTGGTCAGGCATAGGCTTAATATCTCCTGCAGCCATAAGTGCCTGTCTTGTAAGAAGCGGACCTATAAGTTCATAAATCAAAACTGCAAAAAGAGTGATATTGCGTATCAGATTTCCCTGTTCTCCAAGTTGCATAGCAGTAGCACACATTCCAAGGGCAACACCTGCCTGGGGCAGAAGAGTTATACCAAGATACTTGCATATTGACGGTTCGCAATTAGTGAGTTTTGCACTTCCATAAGCCCCCACATACTTACCCAATGAACGGAAAATAATATAAACTGCACCTATAAATACAATTGCAATATCAGTAAATACGTTAAGTTCAAGCTCTGCACCGCTTATTACAAAGAACAGTGCAAATAATGGTGACGTCCACTTATCCGCTCTTTCCATAAGGTCATGTGATAAAGGACAGATATTACAGAAAACTGTTCCAAGCATCATACATACCAAGAGAGAAGAAAAGCTGATATGAACAGGACCTATATGAAAGTCCAGCATAGAAAGTGATACTGTTAAAAACACAAATGCTATTGTAAGATTAAGTCTGTTGGTGTTTGAGTTAAATAGCTTTTCCAACTGTGTAAGTACCCAGCCCATAATTGCACCAAGTCCTAAAGAACAAACAATCTCTATAAGAGGATTGATAATAATTGCGACAGGGTCAGCGGCTCCCACAACAAGAGTTTTTGCAATTCCAAATGAAACAGCGAAAACTATCAAACCAACTGCATCATCAAGAGCAACTATTGGTAAAAGTAAGCTTGTAAGAGGTCCCTTTGCTTTATACTGGCGAACAACCATTAAGGTTGCAGCAGGAGCAGTTGCCGTAGCAATAGCACCAAGAGTAATAAGCTGTGGTACAGTAAGCTTATCAGGCATAAATACATGAACTGCATACAGAGCAATATCAACCAGTAAAGTTGCTACAAAAGCCTGCAAAATACCTATAACAACAGCCTGCTTCCCCGTTTTCTTAAGGTCATCAAGAACAAACTCACTACCTATAGAAAAGGCAATAAATCCAAGAGCAACTTCAGAAACCAGTTTTAATTTTTCCACAGCCTCTGCAGAATCGAACCCAACTCCTTCAAAGCCTAATGCCCCAAGACAATATGGCCCTACCAAAACACCTGCAATAAGATATGCAGTAACTGCCGGCAGTTTTAAAGGCTTAAACACTCTTGTCATAATAAGTCCTGCCAACAGTGCAATTGAAACAGATAGTAATGTATTCATTTATTATACACTTCCTTGAAAAAAATTATGCATTTTGAATTTTGCACACCATAATAGAATATAACAAATCCTGCCATTTGTCAAGGATTTTTAGTTGTCAATATTCACCATAAGACATGCTCTTGCATATATTAAAACGGAGGTGAAAAATAATGAATAATTACGGTTGTAATTGCAGACCTACCTGCACAGGACTCGCCTTGAGAATTAGCGGAATAATTGGTATAATTGCCGCGTTCCTCAGCTATACAGCGGTTATTACAGTTACTCCTGCCTTTTTATGGGTACTGTTTGGCGTTTCCGTAGGTTATCTTGCCGTAGCAGGCGTTATTACCGCATTTCAGGGTTATTCTTCCTCTTGCGGTTGCAGGTGCAGAGCCATTAACACCCTGCTCTTTGGAATTTTAGGCACGGTTCTGACCTCTGTAATACTTCTTGCAATAACCTTTGCCGCAACAAGTATTATAGGAACAATAATCGTAGGCGCTCTGCTATTTTTCTTTTCACTTGTAATTACTTCAACTGCCTGCCTTGTCAGATGCTTGTCGGGTTGTGAAGAAGATTAACGCGGGCATAAAAGAGGCGGTGTAAAAATTTTACACCGCACCTTTATTAAAGGTTAACCTCTGCACCTTTTTCAGTATATGTTATGCGTTCACCCTTGCATTTAATTGCATCTATGCACTCAAAGTATTCTTCTTTAGAATTAAACATCGGTTTAAATTCTGCTACAATATCTTTTGCCCTTTGTGCCCCGTCTTTTAAAAGTAAGGTCAGCATGGCAACCTGCCATTTAGCAGAACCTACACAAGCAAGCACAGGATCTTTTACATAATAATCAGAGCCGTGGCTTCTTCCGATACTGCCCGGTATATACGGATGTATAACCGGCATTATAACCGATAAATCTCCCATATCCGTACTACCTGAACCAATAGAATTGATTC
The DNA here is from genome assembly GCA_045542095.1 of Ructibacterium sp. Lineage (GTDB taxonomy): Bacteria > Bacillota > Clostridia > Monoglobales > Monoglobaceae > Ructibacterium. The sequence continues at coordinate 18,592 of JAZQKJ010000035.1, read as the reverse complement.
GGTCAAATGTTGTGCCTTCTACAATTGCCGCCGCTTCCTGTGCTACATCCATCATACCTTCGGCATTCAAAAGTGGTGCATAGCCAGGGTCGTCCTGAATATCAATATTTGCCCCAAGGGACAATGCCGCTCCGCACAAAGCACGGTTAACCTTCTTGTTTGCCTCTGCCATAGCATCAAAGCTTACGCCACGAACAAAGCTTTCGATTATAACACTGTCAGGGATTGCATTAACCGCTCCGCCACCCTTTGTTATAATAGGATGAACTCTGATAATATCTTTTTCCTGGAATGTCTCTCTTATTGCGTTTATAGCATTAAGTCCTGCCGATGCCGCATAAAGTGCATTACAACCGTTCCAGGGGCTTCCTCCTGCATGGGATGAAATTCCCTTATACTCCACTTTCTTGGCTAGACAACCCACAGAACCTAATTTTACAGTAGGATTTTTTACAGCAGATGCATGAACCATGAAAGCAAGGTCGACGCCATCAAAATATCCCCGATGTAGAAATTCGCCTTTACCGCCCATATACTTAATAACACCTTTATCTATAAGTTCTGAACGGTATTCAATCTCAATAAGCTCTTCAGCTGGAACTGCACAAAGACGAATTCTGCCTGATAGCTCATCTAAAAATCCCGGTTCTTTAAGAGCAGCCGCCACGCCCAAAAGTGCCGCACTCTGAACGCTGTGTCCGCAACAATGTACAGCTCCCGTTTCAGGGTCAGAATCGGGATGTTCGGGACAGATGAGAGAATCCATTTCGCCTAAAATCAAAAGTTCAGGACCCGGTCTTCCTGTATCAATAACCGTATAAAATCCCGGAATATCACCTGCCATAACAAGGTCATAGCCTAAATCCTTAAAAGCTTCTTCCAGATATTTAGAAGTCTTAACCTCGCGAAAGCCCGGTTCAGGATTTTTCCAAATATATTCATGTGCATCCAGAATAAGTTTTGTGTGCTTTTCTACCGCCGCTGTAATTTTTTCAAACATTTTTAACACCCCTATTTATATAAATAAAATCCGTTTCCTTTAATACGCTGTGACTCGGCAAAAACAATAAATGCTTTATCGTCTATTTCAAGTATCTTCCTTTGAAAAATATCAGACTCGCCCTCTTTAAGAGCACAAAAAAGCATCTTCTTATTTTCCCCTGTATAAGCTCCCACAACATCAATTATAGTGGCACCTCTCGGTGAAGTGGAAACTAACTTTTGAGAAATTTTTTCACCTTTTTCAGTTATGACAAAGGCAAGTCTTGAAACATTAAACTGACCTATAACGAAATCTATTGTTGTTGATGAAATTAACAGTGAAATTATGCCAAACAATGTCAGCTCAACATTTTTAAATATTATAAGGGAAACAAGTATGATAATTCCGTCTACAACAAGCAAAAGCTTGCCTATGGGAACTGTACTGAATTTATGCTGGATAAGTCTGCCCAGTATATCTGTTCCGCCTGTTGACGCACCTGCAACAAAACCCATTCCTATACCAATTCCATATAGTGCTCCGCCAAATATAGTGGCAAGGAATGAATTATCCGTATAAAATGGTATGTATGAAAATATCTGCACGAAAACTGATACAAGGGATGCACCAAGCAAGGTTTTAAGGGTGAACTCCTTGCCCAGAACCTTAAATCCTATTGCCAGAAATACTATATTAAAAACAAAAAAACTGACGCCCGGCGGTATTGAAAGAGTATGATATAAGATAGTCGACAAACCCGACACGCCGCCACCGACTATCTTGTTAGGTGTTAAAAAAACTCCTATACCAAAACCGGTTATCATTGTTCCTAAAACCGTAAATAAAACTGACTTTATTCTGCTCATTTCTCTATGCCTCTCTTCATTTCAATACGCAAACATACTAACATATTTTCCAATTATCGTCAACACTTACACAAAAAAGCATAAGATTTTTCGTCTTATGCTCTTTTTGCGAATTATTTTATGCATTAGAAAATTAATTAAGTATTATCATGCTCAAAATATACTCTTGTTTCAGATGGCATACACCCAATAATACTTTTATACTTTTTTGAAAAATAAGAAAGGTTTACATATCCGCATTTTGTCGCAACCTCACTTACAGATATGGTGGTCGTCAAAAGGAGACGCTTTGCTTCAGAACATCGAAAAAAGTTAATCATCTGTACAGCTGTTATGCCGGTTGTTTCTTTAAATACCCGACAAAAATGACATTTTGTAAACCCAAGATATTTGCTCATCTCGTCAAGAGAAATCGGCGAAGAAAAATTTTTCTTCATATATGTGATTGCATTTTGTGTCAAAACATATTTGGTGGAGTTTCGAAAAGTAATATCGGACTGTTTTCCCGAAAGATATTTGCGAATCAATAATGTTATAATTTTTAAAGCATCGCAACACATTTCCGGTTCATAGCAATCAGGTTTCTCTATTGAAAGCGTTTTAATATGCGAAAACAAAGATGCAACTTCTTTATCGTTAACTTTATTTTTTATATAATTATTATTAAGGTCAATTCCCAATTGACGAAGAAAATCAATATCAACAATTAAACAATGATATTCCGTCTGAGAACTGATAGAAAAAAACTGATGAATGGAATTTGTATTTACTATAACAGTATCTCCCTCTGACCAGTACACCTCTCTGCTGTCAATAACAACTTTACCTTTTCCTTTTATTAAATGCAATATTTCAATGTTTTCATGCCAATGCGGATTGCTGATACTTGAATTTATATCAGTGTGAAAAAAAATAGGAAATGAGGGCTTCATATTATGTATTTCATACATAATCAACACCGCCTTTCAATTTATATATTATCATATAAATCTAAAAAAGCAATCAAAAAATCAATATAGTGTTAAACATAGCCAATATAATTCATTTACTTACATAAATTCAGGTGATAAAATTGGTTAAAAAAAGACAGGAGTGATTAAGGTCTATGTATAATTTTCCAATAGGTGTAATGCTACACAGTTTCAGATGTGAAACAAAAGAGGCAATCGAAAGAGCCTCAAAATTAGGGGTTCAGGGAATACAGCTCCTTTCAACTGATGGCGAAAACTCTCCCGATAATTTAGTTGGCGCCAAAAGAACAGAGTTAATGGATATGATGAAATCACACGGCTTATGCTTTTCAGCCCTCTGCGGTGATTTTGGGGTAGGATTTGCTGACCCCGAGAGAAATCCCGAACTGATTGAGAAATCCAAAAGGGTTCTCGATCTGGCAAAGGAACTTGAAACAAATATCGTTACAACCCATATCGGCGTTGTACCTACCGATAAAACCTGTGACCGTTATAAGATTATGCAAGAAGCTTGTTTTGAACTTTCCCGCTATGCAGATAACTTAAATGCCCATTTTGCTATCGAAACAGGCCCTGAAATTGCCACAACTCTCAAAATGTTTTTAGATGACCTGGGTTCAAAGGGTGTTGCTGTAAATTATGACCCTGCAAACTTTGTTATGGTCACAGGGGATGATCCGGTAAAAGGTGTATATACCCTTGCGGATTACATAGTCCATACCCACGCAAAGGACGGCGTTAAACTTTTGGATGTACCTCCGGAAGAGATATATAAATATATTGATGAAAGCAAACATTCAGGTAAAAAATATATTGAACTGCCTCTCGGTCAGGGTCATGTAGATTTTGACAACTATCTAAAAGCACTTGAGGAAGTAGGTTACAGAGGATATCTTACCATTGAGCGTGAAGTCGGCAAAAATCCGACAGCTGATATTGGTATGGCTGTAGAATTTTTGAAAGATAAAATAAAAACACTATAAGGAGTAACAAAAAATGAGCAAAATTAAAGTAGGTATCATTGGTACAGGCAATATATCAATGGCACACATTTCGGCATATTTAAAAAATCCTGATGTGGAGCTTTATGCTCTATGTGATATTAATCCCAATAGATTGAAGTTTATGGGAGAAAAATATGGAATTACAAGACTTTACACAAATAAAGAGGAACTGCTTGCACTCCCTGAAATAGATGCAGTAAGTGTTTGCACATGGAACAGCGAACACGCTCCATGTACAATAGCCGCTCTTAACGCAGGAAAGCATGTGCTTTGCGAAAAACCAATGGCAACTACTGTTGAGGATGCAATAGCAATGAAAGAGGCTGCACAGAAAGCCGGAAAACTCTTAATGATTGGATTTGTTCGCCGCTTTGGAAATGATTGTGATATTCTAAGAGATTTTAATTCTGTTGACTATCTAGGGGATATATATTATGCAAAGGCAACATATTTACGCAGAAACGGAAACCCTGGAGGATGGTTTGGCGATAAATCGCGTTCTGCAGGCGGTCCTTTAATAGATTTAGGAGTACACGTTATTGATTTTACACGTTTCGTTATGGGTAATCCAAAACCTGTTTCGGTATATGGTGCAACCTTTCAAAAACTTCTTAATCGTCCTAATATTAAGACCTCCAAAGAATATTTATCAGTAGGAACTACAGAGCAGGATATATGCGATGTGGAGGATTTAGCCACAGCGCTTATCCGATATGATAACGGTGCAGTTTTATCAGTAGAAGCAAGCTTTAGTTTAAACATAAAAAAAGACCAAGGCAGAATAGAGTTTTTCGGCACAAAGGGCGGAGCCAAGCTTGAACCAGAACTTGAAATGTACACAGAAATAAATGACTATTTGGCAGATGTAACCCTTGATGCAAAAACAGCTCTCGAGTTTAACGGATTATTCCAAAATGAAATAAATCACTATCTTAGTTGCATTAAAAACAAAACCCTAAATTGCTTGAGCCCCGCAGATGACGGAATTGAAATTATGAAAATACTTATGGCAATTTATGAATCAGCCGAAACAGGACATGAGGTTATTTTATAACAGATATTTTACAAAGAACGAGCATGAGGAATCCTCATGCTCGTTCTTGAATTATTTTCTTTTCACAATATTATCAAGTGATTTTACTATACAATCCTGCGGTATAACTCCACGCACTGCAGTCAGTGGGTATACCGATGTATTTTTACCTATAACCGTCCCGGGATTTAAAACGCAACCGCAGCCAACATCTGCGCCGTCCCCTAAAATTCCGCCTATTTTACGAAGTCCTGTTTCAATGTCACTATCAAAGTGAATCACCACAGGTTTCCCATCGGCTTTGAGATTTGAACATACCGCTCCTGCTCCCATGTGGGAATGATTTCCCAAAACCGAATCACCTACGTAATTGTAATGGGGTACCTGTACTTTATTAAGGAGGACAGAATTTTTTATTTCTGTTGAGTTACCTATTACACAGTTTTCACCTGTTATAACAGCTCCGCGGATGAAAGCTCCCGGTCTGATTTCTGTTCCCGAGCCTATGACCGTCGGGCCTTCTATTGTTGCCGTTTCGTATATTCTCACATTCTCTCCAACCAGAACATCTTTCGCAATCAATCTATATCCCGGAATTCCCTTTGCAATTAATTCCTTTACATACTCTTTAATTTCCGGAAGAATTTCCCATGGATATTCGCAAGGAGCAAAAAGTTCTTGGAGATATGGAACTTCACAATTAAATAAATCTTTTGTTTTTACCAATTTATCCAACGCTATGCCCCCTTTGAATGATTATATCTGCTATATTTTCTGCATATTGTATGCACTTTTCCTCGCTTTCGCTCTCAATCATAACACGGATAACAGGTTCCGTTCCGCTTTTACGAAGAAGTGCTCTGCCTTTTCCGGCTATTAGCTTTTCTACTCTGCCAAGTTCTGCCAAAACCTCTTTATCCTCTAAAACAGCTGCTTTGTCCTTAACACGGATGTTTTTTGTGTATTGGGGATAAAGTTTAACAGGCTCTGCTAATTTAGACAGAGGTAGCTTTGCATCACATACTTCTTCTGTTACCATAATTGCTGTGAGTATTCCATCCCCTGTGGTTGCATATTTTTTAAGGATAATATGTCCCGATTGTTCACCGCCCAAAGCGTAATCATTTTCCTGCATACATTCATAAACAAAGCGGTCGCCAACAGTAGTTTGGGCACATTTCATTCCAGCCTCTTCCAGACTGTTTACAAACCCGCTGTTTGACATAATAGTTGCCACAACAGTATTGTCATTGAGCATTCCTCTTGATTTAAGACGTTTTCCAAGAATGTAGAGCATTGCATCTCCGTCTACCACATTACCATTTTCGTCTACTGCAATACAACGGTCAGCATCTCCATCAAAGGCAAAACCAATGTCCAGATGTTGCTCTTTAACCAACTTGCATAAGTTTTCTATATGTGTAGAACCGCACCCTTTATTAACATTAAGTCCGTCAGGCTCTGCCCCCACAACAACAGTCTGTGCCCCCAATGCACTGAAAACAGAGTTTGCTATCATCCACGATGCACCATTTGCGCAGTCAAGACCTATTCTCAATTTTTTATAGGAGTTTGACGCAAGGGAAATCAAATATCCCACATATCGGTTTCTTCCCGACACATAATCCACAATACAACCTATTTTTTCTTTATGAGCAAGAGGTAAATCCTCACCCGATACACCTATACTGCCAAAATCGCCATCTATATACGCTTCAATGAGCGCCGTCGTATTGTCATCAAGCTTTTCGCCGTATTTATTTATAATTTTAATTCCGTTGTCATAGTATGGGTTGTGTGATGCAGTTATCATAATTCCGCAGTCGAACTCATCCTGTCTTGTCACATAAGACACACTTGGCGTGGTGGTTACATGAAGCATATAAGCATCCGCACCGGATGCAGTAATTCCTGCAACAATTGAATATTCAAGCATATAGCTTGAACGTCTGGTATCTTTACCTATGACAATTCTGGGACGGTATCCCGATTTATTACATCCTGACAAGGATGAAGAGTAATACCAACCTAAAAATCTTCCTACCTTGTATGCCTGCATAGATGTCAGGTTAACATTCGCCTCGCCCCTAAATCCGTCAGTACCGAAATATTTATTTTTTACAGGAAGACCTCCTACTTCTCTTCGCAGACTGATTTTATCCTGCAAAAGCTCATCTGTAGAAATATTAAACAGCTCACAAAGCTGTAAAACCTTATCAATCTGCGGAACCGCCTGATCCATCTCCCACTTTGACACTGATTGACGTGAAACAGATATTTTTTCTGCAAGCTGCTCTTGCGAAATGTCCTCAGCTATACGAAGCTGTGCAATTTTTTCACCAATAGTCATTGTAAACCACCTTTCATGGTTTGCCCTTACAGGCTATATAATTATAATATGATAATATCAAATTATAATGCCTGTATCCACCAACTTAAGTTTGTTTTTTTCGCAACCATAGGTTGCGAAACCACTAAGATTACAATTTGTTTTTTTATATTATAACAAAAAGGTTTGCGTTATGCAAACCTTTCTTGTCAATTATTAGTTTTTACTTTATCTTTCTGCACTCAATGTAAAATCTCTTATCACAGGCCTCACCCATTGAAAACGTCTTTCTTGGCAGAGCCCCATCTAAGATAACAGATTTATATAAATCAGCTTTGTCCATAGCATCAAGGATAATTCCAAAGTTTGACTTATCCTCACACAATTTTTTCACAACATCCTCACCGTGAATATAGTCAACCTCACCGCCATTTTTTTCAATGAATGCATCAATAAATTTCTGAACAGTTGCCACAGTAAGATATTCTGTAGGATTTTTTACAACAACAGCTTTACTTTCTCCATCAAATACAAATTGGAATTTCTGCCCCTCTTCTTTTTCATCAAAAGAAATTTCGTATTCATCAGCCATAGCCTCTAAGAAAGCTTCCCCGTCTGCGTCAAACACCACCCTGTGAATTGCCTCAAATTCAAGAGATTTATCATGCAGATTAACAAGTTCGCAAAGAGCATATCTTGCAAGAGAGTTTCTCGCGGCATCTTCACCGATTTCCTTTTTCAGATTTTCGTAATTTGCTTTTGCAGTTGCAAGAGAGTGATTACCGTCGCCCATTGCATAAATTAAAGGGCTTTCTTTATCAACGCCATACTTTTTGTTAAATGCATCAATATCATCAAGAGCGTCAAGCTTTGCGTCAAGCTTTTCACACGCCTCTTCGGACATCTTATATCCTGTAATATGACCTGAATCTTGCATCATATCAAAATCATAGAGCTTTTCAAATGTGTCTTTTATTTCCCCATTACTCTCTATTATGTTACAATCTCTGTCGTCTATAAGCATCATAATATGAGGAAGCTCAACAGGTGCATCTTTTCTAACCTTTAATCTGGGAGGAATTCTTGAAATAACCGTTCCCTCTGTTGCACGGATTTTAGTCTGTGACCCCTTTGAATAATCATAATCCTCAAGGTCAACCGCCCCCACTACACCGAGCCTTTTTACGCCGTTCTTTAACGTACGCTCTACATAAATATAGGTATTTTTATACTCTGCAAAAATATCATTCTGCATATATTCTGCCATAACCGCATTGGTATTTTTTATTCTATCCTCAATATCTGCATCATTTAAATATATTTCGGGAACAGTAATCCGAAGTGTTGATTCACTATCACCAACGCATTCATTAACCTCCTGCCAATATTCAGGTTCCGATGTATATTGGTCACAAGCAACCACGCTCCACTTCTTCATCTTTTTGCCGTCCATGGAGAAACGTGGCAACAAAATATCCGCTCTTTGAAATGTCATTTTTATCATCCTTTATCTTAAGTTATTTACCAATAATACCATAATTTTGAATATATTTCAATACTTTAACCGTCTTTTAATTCTTTTATGGTCTTGATATCTTTCACAGGTTCTTCAATATAGCTAAATATTTCATTGATATCCTCTGTGCAGATAAACAAATCCATACAATCAGGGCGAATAAAGTTCTTGTCAACACCGCTCTTTAAGGCAACATTTATTTCATCGTAATATCCGTCAATGTTATAAAGTGCAATAGATTTATTGTGTCGACATAACTGTTTTAAAGTAAGAATTTCAAAAAACTCTTCATAAGTTCCAATTCCGCCGGGCACAACAACAAATGCATCAGCATTATCTTCCATAATCTGCTTACGTTCACGCATGGTATCCGTCATAACGGTCTTATCACACTTTTCGTATATTTCCTCAACAGTTTCACTTTCAAAAAACTTAGGAATAACACCAAGAATGTAACCGCCACATTCCTTAACGCCTCTTGCTGCAGCCCCCATCAATCCATTGTTTCCACAGCCAAACACCAAAGAATGTCCACGTCTGCCCATTTCACGTCCAAATTCTTCAACCAGCCCTATATATTTTTTATCAATAGTAGGCGATGCCGCTCCATATACGCATATCCTCATACTATCCACTCCTTTGCCTTAATATTTCTACAAAAACTAATTATATTCTCTTTATGCTTATGTTATGCAAGTATTATTTTACAATATAAATGAAATTTAGTCAACAAAAAGGCGATGTAATTTTTACACCGCCTTTAAATATTCAAATGCCATATGGAAAATTAGAATTCTTTATTTAATTCAACGCCATTTGCATCGGTATGTAAAGAGCCTGTCAGCAATCTGATGAAGTCAACCAAAGCCCAAACTGCACCGCCAAATCCTGTACATACTGTTAAGATAATCTTTATAATTCCGTATTTGTTGTATCCAAGATAGAAGTCATGAATTCCGATACTACCAAGGAAAAATGCCAAAAGCACTGCTACTAACTTTGATTTCTGTCCATTGTTAACCCCTGCTTTTGCAGCCTGTATAGCCGCACCACAATTTACACATACAGCTGCACCAGGAATAACTTCCTTTCCGCAATTAGCACAGAATTTTTCTCCTGTTCCTTTCGCAAAGCCACAGGTCATACATGCAACTGCATTTTCATTAATTTCTGCTCCGCAATTTCTACAAAACATTTTATGCACCTCTCATATAAATATTAATAATTTAATTATCCAATTCACAATTGAAATTATGCCGATTATACTCAACAGAACGTTATGTATTTTATGCTTAAAATCAAACAAGATATATGCAAATACATAAGGCATAAAGAATATCACCGCATTATATTTTAAAGCACTGTAAAAGTCAAGTTTCATAAGTGATATAAATGCACGCGTCATACCGCATCCCGGACATGGTATACCAACAAATTCCAGAAAAACACAGGTAATATTGAAATATTTCATCAGAGTATATGCTACTATAAAATATGCCGTAATTATGAGCATAATCCAGACTCTTTTGTCTATTTTTTTCATTAAAATTTGGTCTTATCCCTTTGCGTTATAATCTTCGCACATTAGATTTGTAGCCTTGAACAGTTTATGATGATAAACAAAAGGTCCAACAAGTATTAACCCTCCAAGAATATTCCAGAGCCAATAATCTGCGCATGAAAACTTGTATGCAATACCTCTTCTTGCAAGTTCATTACCTATTCTGTTTGAAATCTTATGAGCCCAAACAAAATATGCAATCCCCAATGTAATAGGACCTACAATAAAATAGAGTAAACAATAATGCATTGTTTTCTTTCCGTCATAACGGGAAGCAACAATGTTTATATCATTACTTACCGAAGACATAACAACTAAAGCGTAAATACCAAATGTTATAATTGTTAACAATATGTATTTCAGCAAACTTTTATTGGTCTTCAACTTTCCAACAGGTGCCGCCGCAGCATTAACACTGCATCCACATTTAACACACACTACTGCCCCCTCATTAATTTCCGCCCCGCATGAACTACAATACTTCATAATAATCCTCCCTTTTACATTAACCTAATGTATTTTTTTGTCTATTATACAGTATTGTTTTGTTTTATGCAAGTATTTTGTATCATTTTGCACAAAACAATAATATCACTTATTGATTCGCATCCTTATAATCCTTATTTTTCTGCCAATTAGTAAACCAATCTACTTTCGCGCCGTTACTATTCCATATACAGCTCCTATAATAGCATAAGGTATCAGTAATCCTATACAAACAACCGTAAAGACAGGCGGAAGAAATGTGCTGATAAAAAACAATAGTCCCATAACAACTGTTTCATATCCTATAAATCTGTTGATTTTTCTCGCCTTCTCTGCATCTATGTCATAGTTTTTAATATAGTCAAATTTGGGTAGATAGTTTCCAATTACAACAAGAATAATTCCCACAATAATCGAAACTGTTCTCCTGATATCAATATTCCAACCAAGTCCATAACCTAAAGTTATTACCTGCAGTATAACCGTTAAGCACGGGATAATCCATTTTGTTACTGCTTCGAATTTTTTTCTTTCACCGTGTTTGTATGCATTTATGTCATTTATAAAACAGCAAAAACCCTGTAATATCACCATTAGCACGGGCAATCCAAAAACAACAAATGCTTTCGATGCAAAATTATCCGGTTCACCATAAATATTAAAGTGAATTGCCATTGTATCGGGCAATTTATTCCAAAGTAAAACCCCCAACAGTATAGGTGACAAGCAAACAATACTTGTAACAATAAAAGTTTTCCATTTAAAGAATTTCATTACCTATTACCTCCCAGCATATAAATCCATCGGATTACATCCTCAAAAACAGATGTGTTAAGTTCATAATATATATAATTCTTGTGTTTTTCCTCTGTTATAAGGTCGGCTTTTTTAAGCTTTGTCAAATGGTATGACACTGTGGCACCAGTTAAGTTAAAGTGCTCCCCGATTTCCCCTGCAGACTTTTTACCATCCTTAAGCATAGCTAGTATATCCCGTCTTACAGGATCAGATATGGCTTTTAATGTTTCATTAATTCCCATTACGATCACACCCCTGACACTATTTAGAAATATTTCTAAATACATTATACGGCGTTTCATTACGTTTGTCAATATCTATTTAGAATTTTCTCTAAATAGATATACTAAAAACTGAACTGTCCGGACTCTCTCTAGACAGTTCAGTTTGCATATATTTTATTTTTTCTTATCTTTCATAGCAGGATTATCTATTAGTTTTCCATTCTCCTCAAATCTTGAGCCATGACATGAACAATCCCATGAGTGCTCGTGCTTATTATACTTTAACGCACATCCCATGTGAGTGCATCTTGGAGTCTTTGGTGTAAGTAAGCCCTTTATGGATTCAAATATATTTACTGCAAGCTGTGGGTGTAATATTGTTCTTCCGGGATAGTAGACACCCTCATATTCACTCTTTTTCCCCAATATCATATCCGTAAGAATCATAGCCGAAACCATTGACGATGTCATTCCCCATTTGTTAAACCCTGTTGCCACATATAAATCGGATGTTAGTCTTGAATATCTGCCGATGTATGGAATAGAATCAAGCGTCATACAATCTTGAGTTGCCCATCTGCTCACTTCTTTGGCGTTTGGGTAAAATTTTTTTGCAAATCTTTGCAGTTCTTCCCATTTTCCGCCATTCTTTCCTGTGCGGTGACTTCCGCCACCCAAAAGCAACAAATTTTTATATCTCCTGAAAGACAAACCATCCTTTGCTTCATCAACATACATATCTTTTATATTTTGTGTGTTTTCTAAAGCAATTACATAGGACCTGTGTTGATACATTTTAAGAAAATACCAGCCGTGTTTATTGATAAAAGGGAAATGAGTTGCCACAACAATTTTTTCAGCCTTGATTTTTCCTTTCTCCGTAATTGCCACATTATCTCGAACACCAAGAATTTGAGTGTTTTCATATATTTTTAATCCCTCTGCTATCTTATTGACAAATTTCAGCGGATGGAATATTGCCTGATTTTTTATCTTAACTGCCCCTGCAACATTAAATGGTAATTCTGTATCCTGACAAAACTCAGCATTACAACCAATTGAATTTAATACCTCCACCTCTTTTTCAATTCCGCCCCGGTCATTCAAGGAATATACAAATGAATTGCATCTTTCAAGGTCATCTTCTATACTCTCTGCAAGCCCTGATAATATATTAAAAGCATCTTTCTGACTTTTATAATATAGGCTGGCATTTTCGATCCCATACTTTTTTGCTATTTTGTTATATATCAGTCCATGCTGAACCGTAATTTTTGCGGTGGTCCCATTGGTTATTCCTGCACATATTTTATCAGCTTCAACCAAAATACAGTCCACCCCTGTATTTTTTAACATATAAGCACATAATACGCCGCATAAACCTCCGCCAATAATTAAAACATCAGTTTTTGCATCCCCTTTAAGTGCACTAAATTCATTTTTTTTAATGTCATTCCAAATAGATTTCATATTTTCACCTCTCTCAATAGTATTTCAATTGTAATCAGAAGAATACTTAGTTTGTTTTAAATCTTTAATAATCAAAACAAAAAGACACCAAAAGGTGTCTTCAAACTGTCGAAAAAGTCGTCCCACCGCAAGTATGAAAATATAAAAACAAAATTTGTAGGGACAGGCGCTTTGTGGCTCTCGCTACATACGCCACCAGAGGTGTTCGGAAGGCATGCTGCCAACTGGGCTACAGAGGAATATTCCCTTTTTTAAAATAGTCTTTCATACAATTGCCTTTAACGACCAAAAATCTCGGCATTTAGATACTTTATAGAGTTTTTTAGATCCTCTTCCTGCTTTTCACCGGAAATTTCACGTTCAATTATAATAGGTCCGTCAAAGCCTACCTTTTCAAGTTCAGCAAATACACGCTTGAAGTCTACAAATCCCTCTCCTACAGGAGTTTGTACCCCTAACTTCTCCGGCTCTACAGGAGGAAATCCATCTTTAATGTGCAGGCTTTTGATATAGTTCTTCAACGTATATACCGCATCAACAGGATTGCCAAAGCCATACAAAATGAGATTCGCCGTATCAAGGTTTACATAAATATTACCAAGTCCCACATCTTCAATCATTCTACGCAAGGTAATAGGACTTTCACATCCGGTTTCCATCAAAACGTTTACACCTATATTTTTGCAGTAGCTCGCAAAGTCTGTAAGACATTCTTTCATATATTTATATTCTTTTGAGAACGGATCGTTCGCAGTAAATCCGGCATGAATCAGTACATCTTCAATTCCCATACTTTTAGCAAATGCAGCCGCAGATTTTATGTAAGCAATTCTGCTTTTTCCGTACTTTTTGTTGTTTATTCCTGAATTTTTAAACGAGTCGCTCATACCAACGCCATAACAACCATCCTTGTATCCGGCAAAAAACGACACAATCGGCATACTATGCTTTTTTGATGCCGCAAGTATAATTTTTGCTGCTTCTTTAGTATATTCATCGGGTTTATAGACAAGTTGGCAATAAGAAAACCTAAGTTCTTTTGCTTTTATAAACGCCGCTTCTGCCTCATTAGCATCTGCTATTCCTATAATTTTACCATATTCTGTTCTCATAAACAGCACAACCTTTCTTATATATTACAAACCGTTTTTAATCTCGTCAATTGTTACGTATCGTTTTTCTTCATGCGACTTAATTGCCGCATCGATAACAAGCTGTGCCTTCAGTCCATCTTCAATAGTAGTTGTAAAGGCATCCTTTTTACCATTGACAAAATCAACAAACGACTGCGATTGATATACTGCCTTTGTATCACCGTACTTTTCAGGGGTGTCAACTTTTATTCTGCCTTTTGCAATGATTTCTTTGTCACCACAGCACATTTCAAGACCGTTGTTAACGCGGCTGCTGAAGCAAATACATCCTTTTTCGCCGTAAATAACAAATTCGGTAAGCTGATCTTCAGTTTTGGCACAACGAGAAAGTTCAATGTTTGCAGTAGCACCACTCTTTAAATCTACAATAATGTTTGCATAGTCATCAGTAGTTACAGCTTCCCAATCATCACTGTCAAGCTTTTGTCTTTCTTTAATAAAAATACCCATATTGGCAGATAATCCCACTATGTCTTCATTCATCCAGTTTAAAAAGTCAATCATATGAGAACCAAGATCACAAAGTACTCCCGAACCTGCAATATCCTTTTGGAAACGCCACTCAAGTCGTCTGCCTTCCAATAAAGCGCTTTCTTTTATACACTTAATATAACAGTGATACACCTTACCAACAGATCCGCTATCTATGGTATCCTTAAAAAACCTTGTTGTGGGCATATGACGCCATGTAAAAGAAACAAATACAGGCAGACCTTTTTTCTCTGCTAGCGCGCGGACTTCCTCTACCTCTTTACTGTTTATTCCGGCGGGCTTTTCCACGCTGACAGCAAGGCCAGCATTAAGTGCATACTTAGCCTGCTCGCAATGGAAACAGTTCGGTGTACAAATATCCACCATATCGCACTTTCCGCTGTCTATCAAAGTCTTGTAATCTGTATAAAGGCAATCATCTGACAAGCCAAAATCCTTTTTAGCTCTCTCAAGAGCCGTAGGATTTATATCACAAACCGCAACAATCTCCACATTTTCCACTAATCTATACGATATTTTATGAGTGCCTCCCGCAATTCCACCATATCCTATAATACCTACTTTATTTTTCATAAGTATCTCCTTTCACTTTTCAATGTTTTTTACAGCTTAATTATAGTGATTCACATGGTTTCGGTCAAGTCACATTATGATACAAAAATGTCACTTTTAGAAACAATTTTTCCCCTTAATCATTGACACACAGCGGTTTTGTTGTTATAATTATGTCATATTTTATACGGGTGGTGTAATTGATATGAACGTAATAAAAATAGAAGGCGCATACCAGTTAAACTACAGAGCTGAAGTTTTGAACACCTTTAAACAGAAATGGTCAAACAATAACAGTTTTAATTGTATCGGAAATCCCAAAAGGCAGCATTTATTGTTTTATCTTTACAGCTGCAATGCGATATACACATTAAAAGACGGAAAAGAAATCTTCGCCCCAAAAGGCTCTATTATATATGCACCTGAAGAAGGTGAATATAAAGTAAGATTCATCGATTGTAACTTATACGATGCATACAACAGTATAGGAATAAATTTTAGGCTCTATGACGAGAATGGTACCCCCTTTTGTTTTGACAAAAATGTAAAAAAATATGAATTGAACAATCCGACGCAATTTGTTGAAACTCTATCAGAAATTGATGAAAACTTTCTGTACGCAGTCCAGTCTCCAACAAAAATTTTAGGACTATTTTATATTTTGTTGTCTGAAATAGGACGTTATTATCACCAAAAAAATAAAATATTCCCAAAATTAAATGTCATTGCAAAAGGTATAAACGCTCTTGAAAGCGGAGATATAACCAGTATAAAAATAGACGACCTAGCTAAAATGTGCAACGTAAGTCCTATTTATTTTCGCAAGCTCTTCAAGGAATATTCCGGAATTACGCCTATAGAATACAAACTTAATGCCACAATCAAGCATGCAAAACGACAATTGCTATACAGCGATAAACCAATATGGGAGATTGCTGACATTCTCGGTTTTTCAAGTGCAACTTATTTCTGCAGAATTTTCAAAAGTAAAGTTGGAATTACTCCGACTCAATACAGAAAATTACAAAATTAAATATTAACATTAGTTGTCTTCATGATTTAAAAAAACTTAAGACTAATAAACACTTAATTCACTTAAACTCAATAAAAATGAAAAAGCGATTTTGCCTTATATGTAAGGTAAAATCGCTTGCGTTTTTGGAAGAGCCGAATGGTTTAGATGCCACTCTCTTCTCATAAATTTAGTAGTTTTATATCAAATCTACCATTCTGCTTGAAATACCCTAAATTAAATATTTCCCCAGGATGTTTCTTTGTCCAAGTTTCTGCCACTGTCTTTAATTCCTCAGCGGTAATCAATAGAATTTGTGTGTCATTGTTTAAAGAAAAATCAACACATTCTTGTATGCTTTGAGGTGTGAAATCAGGTGCAATTACCATAAACACAGTTACATCTTTATCTGATGTATTTATGTACCTTTCAAACTGCTGAATGTGATCTTTTAAATTTACCGCTGTTTCCTTTGATTTATTATCCCACATAATATACTTATCTTTAAAGGACAATTTCCCATCCGGATGTTCTGAGCCAGTCAAAGTCAACGGCTTGTTTAATAACATTTTTTCAAACAAATAATTCGTTGCATCTTCAAATAAATGTTCACATTGTAAATCTTTTTCAATGATATTATTTGCTCTCAAATTTTTCAAATCTCTATTTGCAAGTTGATTATAAAACGCAATAAGTTTTTCTCTTTCATCTTCCGTTTTAATTTCTATTCTTCTCATTGAATCATAGTATTCGAGAATCCTATCAATTAACGCAACTTTATTGCCTGATACATTTAGCCCTATATCACCGCACCACGCTGACAACATCGTGACATCAAGGCCATCTCGTGGCGAAAATCCACCAATTAAATTAGAAGGTTGTATAGATTTCAAGATAATGTCTTTTAATTCATTTACAGTAGGATTATTTGATATTTCAATTTTAGCCTTTGAAAAGTATTGACTTGCTTTATTTACGATATCAATAAGATACTGTTTTTTTGTTTTCTTAATTACATAATCAACAAGTTTCTCATAACCGTATGCTCGTATTTCAATATTATAATATTTTCTAATACATTTAGCTATATCATCAGGTATCATATCACACATAACTCCATCAGAGTTCTTTATCGCCACAATTAAACCCTTTGACTGTAATACTTTTCTTGTATCTTCTATATCATCATAGGTATGTAAAGCATTTTCAAGCATCGGGAATCTTCCTGATTTAGCCTCAAGCATATGAAATTCTTTAATGGAAATTGAAAGATATTTTCTTAATGTTTCCAACAGATTTTTCTCATCAACCGAAATATCGTCATTGTGTGCCCATGCAGCATCTATCATATGCTTAAATAATGCAAAATCTTTTGATATCTTGCTTTCATCAAAATTGTTTGATTCATCAACAATAGATTTTTCATAGTTTAAAACCGCAGAATCAGTATCTTTGGTAGATGAAATAAAATCATCTTGATTTAACAAATAATCACGCAATAAAATTGGTGCAATAATCCTTACTGCACGATTTGAATCAAGTTTAATTTCTTCTAATCTATTACTAATATTTTCAAAAGAGGTATATTGTTTAGCCGTTTTCTTTAAAAACTCTTTAATTTCATCAAGTTCTAATCGTCTGTAATCAGCAACATAAGCTGATGCAACTCGTTTTGCTATTGTAATATTGGGGATTTGTTCAACAAATTTAATAAAATCCATATTATACCACCTCGAAAATATTATATCATAATAAGCATAAATTGTCAAAAGAAAAACCGAATGATAAAGACATGTCATCTAAATCATTCGGTTTCTATGGAAGAACTGAATGCTTTAGATGACATATAAAAATAAGCTTTGCATTAGCAAAGCAATATTGACTTCTTCCTTCTTCACTATTACTTATTACTTTCCAAAAATCGACAAGTGCTTTTTAGGGAATAGTGAAGAGTGAATAAGTAATAAGTAAAATCGACATTCCTCTGTCGAAGAATGTCGATTTTTGGTGGACCTTCAGGGACTCGAACCCCGGACCGACCGGTTATGAGCCGGTTGCTCTAACCAACTGAGCTAAAGGTCCATACATTATTAAATTTATTTATTCACTAAAAATTTAGTAAGATTTGTTTGGTGCGAGGCT
>JAZQKJ010000034.1:0-147007 GCA_045542095.1 Ructibacterium sp. | reverse complement strand
ATGAGTGGTGCCTATACTCAGTACTACATGGAAGACATTGAAGAGATGGCGATCGAAAATGTTATGAAAAGACATGGAAGATTGTAAAAAAACTTCGTGGACTTCCTCTCTTCTGTGGTATGCTTTGTCCCGTAAGGAGGTGAAAAAATATGGCAAAGCATACGAATGGCTTAGGGCGATTGTTAATTCGGTTTTAGAATTAGCAATCGCCTTTTAAATTTAATACTGAAACATTGACAACAATTTTTCAAAAGGGTATCCGAAAAATTTATTCGGTATATAATATTTGAAAAGGAGTTGTTAAAAAAATGAATGAAATTACTAAACGCACTATTGAAGAATACAAAAATTATTTAGTCGAGGAAGAAAAAAGTTCCGTCACCATTGAAAAATATATCCGTGACATCACTACATTTGTAAATTGGACAGAGGGTAACGAAATCACAAAAGCACTTGTTCTTGAATACAAAAGCATGCTCACACAGCAGTATGCTCCTGCAAGTGTGAACTCAGTCCTGTCCTCCCTCAACGGATACTTCAATTACATTGAAAGATATGACCTCAAGGTTAAAAACTTAAAAGTGCAAAGACAAATCTTCTGCCAGAGTGAAAAGGAGCTGACCAAGGCTGAGTATGAAAGACTTTTAAAAGCGGCAAAGAGCAAAAAGAACGAGCGCCTATACCTCATCATGCAGACGATATGTGCCACAGGGATTCGCGTAAGTGAATTAAAATATGTCGATGTAAATTCCGTAATGACAGGACAGGCACAGGTTAGGTTGAAAGGTAAAATGCGAATGATAATACTGCCGAAAGAATTGTGTCAACTGCTTAAAAAATATATAAAGGAAAAACATATCACCTCAGGCAGTGTATTCGTAACAAGAAAAGGTCAACCCGTGGACAGGCACTCGATATGGAAATCTATGAAACAATTATGCGAAACCGCCGGAGTGTCAAAGGAAAAAGTATTTCCACATAACCTCCGCCACCTGTTCGCAAGGACATATTACTCGCTGCAAAAAGATATCGTTCGTCTGGCTGACATACTTGGACACAGCAATGTAAATACTACAAGAATCTATACCATAGAAAATGGCTCAACCTATCGCAAACAAATGCAAAGAATGGGACTCGTGCAGATGCAAAATTAAAAAACCACATAATCAGCATTATGTGGCAAAACAATTAAAATATTTGAATAAATTATACCACGAAAATACATAAAGGTCAATGTTTCAGAGATAAATACAGAAAAATCGTAAAATTTGCACACAGCAAATAGACCAATGAAAAAATTAGGACTCATTGGTCTGAGGCTCTTTTGAATTTGTGGTAACCGCAATCACCTGAGAGGGTGATTTTTTTATTTCAGCAGTCTTAGTTACCAACATAATGCTGATTATGTGTGTAACTGGAGAGGAACTATGAATCAAGAAGAATTAAGATTACACAGATGTTGTTTTACAGGGCATCGTCCTGACAAAATGGAGCTTGGAGAAAAAGAAATTAAGTCGTTACTTGAAAAAGCAATAGACGAGGCTATTGCAGATGGGTATGTAACCTTTATAACAGGCATGGCGATGGGAACGGATATATGGGCAGCGGAGATTGTGTTGGAGAGAAAGAAAATGAACAAGGACTTGCATCTTATATGTGCTTTGCCACATCCGAATTTTGAGACTAGACGGAGTATGACTGAAAAGATGAAGTTTAATAAGATACTCAAAAATGCTGACCTTGTAAAAGAAATCAATGATCATTACTTCACCGGATGCTATCAGGTGAGAAATGAATGGATGGTTGACAGATCAAATCTTGTGATAGCTGTGTTTAATGGTCAAAAAAGCGGAACGAAGAATACGGTTGATTATGCATTTCGAAAGGGAATTGGCGTAATAAATGTTTTAAACAGTATTTAATAGTCCTTAAACATCATAGAATTTTCTGTGCACTCAATTGTAAACTGAAATGCAATACTTGTTTGTATGATTTGTAATTTTAAGTGTATAAATTACAGATGCAGACAGGTATTGCATTTTGTTTTGCAAAAAAATTAATTTGTCATAGGTTTGTCATATCGGGTTTGATAAAATGAAACACAAAGGTACTTATATGATATAAATTTAAAGGAAAGGATAGTTAAAATGAACAGTTTTATCCTGAAGGCTTAGTTTAAGACAAAGGTTAGAGCGCAGTATTTATCTGTCGCTTGATTTGTGTGGCGGTATCAAAGAGAAATATATACAAGGTAACAAAATTATTTAGGAGGAACTTAAATGAAAACCAAAAGATTTTTAAGCTTATTTATCGCAGTTGTACTTTGCTTGTCATCATTTACAGCGTTTGCGGAAGAAATTGTTATGGAATATTCACCTTTTGATGAATATGTTGACTATTCCAATATGTATTTCTGGTCGCGCTGGAATAATGGTGATGACAAACCTGCAGATCTTTTCTTTGTATGTCCAACAGTTGATATGGGCAAAGAAGGAAATTATAATGCGTACATAACAGATGAAAAATACCGTGAGAGCTTTGACGGTGCAACAAATATGGAACTTGGCATTTATGACGATGCCACCCGAGTTTACGCACCATATTACAGACAGGCAACTTTCCCGGTTTACAGTCTTAGCGAAGAAGAACAGGAAAAATATCTTAGTGCGGCATACGAAGATGTTAAAAAAGCATTTCTTTACTTTGCTGATCAGACAGACGCCACAAGACCGTTGATACTTGCAGGATTTTCACAGGGTGCGGATATGATAATCCGTTTGATGAAAGATTTGTTTGATGAACCACAGTATCAGAGAAGACTTGTTGCTGCATACCCTATTGGTTGGAAACTTACCGAAGATGAGGTTAAAGAATATCCGCATCTTATGCCTGCCGAAGGAGAAACAGATACAGGGGTGATTGTTACATTCAATAGTGAAGATAAGGATATTGCTTCTTCATTAATAGTTGGTGAAAATGAAAAAACATACTCTATAAATCCGCTTAACTGGAAAACAACATCAGAAGTTGCCGATAAGTCTCTTAATAAAGGTGCTTGTTTTACCGATTATTCAGGAAACATCAAGGAAGAAATTCCAAATCTTACCGGTGCTTACATAGATGAAGAAAGAGGAACGCTTAAGGTTACAGATGTAAAGCCTGAAGATTACCCCGGAAAACTTTTTGATGATGGTATATATCATCTTTATGATTATCAGTTCTTTTTCAGAAATCTCGAAGAAAATGTAGGCAAACGTCTTTCTGCATTTAATGAAAAAAATAAAGATAAACTGGATGTTATTTACAACAACGATTTGCTGACTTTTGATGTGGAGCCTATTGTTGAAAATGGCAGAACTCTGGTTCCGTTCAGAACTATTTTTGAAACCATGGGCTGTGCAGTTTATTATTCCGAAGAGGACGGCAAACAGATTGTTTCCGCACGAAGAGCAGATGATAGCTTGGTGCTTACCATAGGCGAAAAAAAGATGTATTCGGGCGGCAAGGAAATAGACCTTGATGTACCTGCAAAAATAAAAGACGGTAGAACATTAGTGCCACTCAGAGCAATATCAGAGGCGTTTGAGTGCGATGTGGATTGGGCAGGAGATACAAAAAATGTATATATTTGTTCACCTGCATCAGCATATACCATACATGCCCCAAAATTTGAAGAAACCATAACCGACGATGAGGGAAATGTGTTAATTGAAGTGGTTGCATATTATCCTGCCATAGAAAATCCCAATGAAAGTTCAACATTCGATACAATCAACGAAGATTATAAATGGGATGTTGATAGGTTCTTGGAAGAAGCAAGAGAAAAGAAGGAAGATGCACTTGCTTTGCGTAAACAAATGGGTGATGCTTTTGTGCCTTTTGTTTATGAACTTACTTACGAACAAACTTACAGTATTTGGGGATACCTTTCGTTTGTTAGCCACAAATATGTAAATTTGGGCGGTGTTCATCCTACAAAAACAATGGAGTCAAGAACATATCACACAAACAATAATGTGGAACTTTCTGTTTCAGAATTACTTATGGAAGATCAACTGGATGTTTCTTTGGTTAAGTTTGTAACAGATTTATTTGTTGATAAGTTAAAGGAGATAGCACCTGAATCAGCTGATATATATACTTATGACTATGTGAATGAACATCTTGGATATGTTCAGTTCTACATCACACACAATTCAATGGTGCTTTATTTCAATCAGGGTGAACTTGCGCCTTATGCACTTGGTGTAATAAGCGTTGAAATTCCTTTTGATACCGGACTTTTCGATATCGATTCAAGAAATAACTACAAAGCAGAACAATTATTTGAACGCGAATATGATAACGGATACGAATGGAAGGTTATTGACTATACAAAAGATAAACTTGAAATTACAGAAAAGGCTACCGACTATCCGCCTGAAAAATTTATTCAGAACTTTACCCTGTTGGCTTAATGCAAGTTACAGCAAGAGGCATTAAAAAGGGTAATGCGAGTTTAGTTATGGCACATGTAGAAAAGGGTAAGGGTTTGGAAACTGCAATTCAAATCAAAAAGGCAGATTTATATGTTGACGAAAATAATATGCTGTCACTTATTACCGAAGATGATGCTATGTATTTATCAAGTAAATAATTAAATGATTATATAAATTTAAAGGAGTCAAATGTTATGAAAAAGAAATTGTTATTCTTAATTCCAATGATTATTGTTGCAGTGCTATTGTTTATGCTTCGTGCAACAGGTATGACAGCACATATCGCTGTATCGGTTGTTGGTCTTGTATTACTTATTGCATACACAGTTGCAACAAAAAAAGAATGGAAAAATCCTGCACTTGAAATACTTGGGCGTGTATGCTACGGCATCGCTTTAATTACAGGTGTTGTACTTATGAATGTACACGGCATTGCTGCTATTTCCATTATTCATAAAATAAGTGCAGTTTTGTTTATACTTTTTCTTGTCGTTACAGAAGCACATAAATTAATTAAGAAATAATCCGGTGGTATATATGAAGAAAACAAGTATTATTACGATATTAACGATTCTTTGCATGACAGTCAGTTGTCTGGCATCAGGAGTATATTATCTTCCTGATGTGACAGATGAAATGTCATCACCTTCCTTCTGGGCAGTTGAAAATGAGCTTCTTATGTCTTATGAGGAAATAGAAAATCTTAACAGAGAAACAATTCAGACAAAAGGCACTAATATGTACGACCTTAAAAATCAGCCTGAAGTCGTTGACGGAATTTCATTAAACGAAGCAATAAAAAAATCAAGTCAGGCAGATGCCGCATACTATCTTGGATGGACGTATCTTGAAAGCAAGGAAAAAGCAACTCAGGAGGATTACGATAAAATAATCGAAAACACGCAGAATCCTGATGCAAAAAAAGAGCAAAAGGTTCTCTATGGTATAGCAACTAAAAGAACAGAACTTCGCACATTCCCAACTCCTGTTGCAATTTGGGACGATCCTGCTGATTCTGATTTTGACTATCAGTATCTCGTTTCGGTAAGAGTGAATGAACCGGTTGTAATCACATCAAAGTCAAAGGACGGAAACTACTATCTTGCAAAAAGCATTTGTTGTTCAGGATGGATTCCGAAAGATGCAGTTGCAATTTGCGATGATAAGGATGAATGGATTTCAGCGTGGGATATAAAAAGTGAAAATGTCCTTGTAGTATGGGGTGATAAGGTGTTTACGGAAACCTCAATAGTTGGTGCAGAAACATCAGACCTTATGCTGACCATGGGAACTGTTTTAGAACTTGCAAAAGATGTTAATCCTAACGAACTTATAGATAACCGTGCGGCATACAACAATTATGCAGTATGGGTACCTGTAAGAAATTATGACGGCACATACTCAAAAAAGTTAACACTTATTTCAGAACATAAAAAAGTGTATGAAGGATATATGCCACTTACAAAAGAGAATATATCAAAGGTTGTGTTCTCGGCTCTCGGCAACACTTACGGTTGGGGCGGAAGCCTTAATTCTGATGATTGTTCAGGATATATGAGAAATGTATATAAATGCTTTGGTATGGAACTTGCACGAAATACCACGTGGCAATCATCAATGCCTATGGCAAAGGTGAATATGCAGTATATGGCAAAAGAAGAAAAAATTAAATTCTTTGATGCACTTCCGTTTGGAACAATTCTCTATTTCAGCGGTCACGAAATGATGTACCTTGGCGAAAGAAATGAAAAGTATTATGTGATTAGTGCTGTTGGAACTATTATGCAACCTGAAAACCCATCGGTTCGTCAGCGTATCCGTTCCACAATTGTAAATACACTCGATGTTAAAAGAGCTAACGGCAATACATGGTTTGATGAGCTGACTGTGGCACTTGTTCCATATTTCAGTGTCAACGAAAACACTTTGCCGGAGTATGAATGGTATCATGATAGCGTAGCATATTGCCTTAAAAACAAAATCATGCAGGGCGACGAAAATAAGTTCTTCAATCCATCTAAAAACATAACTTGGGCAGAGCTTTTGCAGATTTTGTACAACATGGAAGAAACAAAGCCGGAATATGAATTTGAGGAAGATGCTGCCTGGTACAAAGGGGCAGTTAAATGGGCAAAAGATAGCGAGTTGATATATGAAAATGACAAAGACTTTGAACCTGAATCAGTGATAAGCCGTCAGCAGCTCGCATCTGTTTTGTACCTGTATGCACAGTTTAAGGGATATGATGTAAGCGTGGGAGAAGAAACCAATATACTTTCTTATGATGATGCATTTGATATATCGGAATATGCTATTCCTGCTATGCAATATGTTATTGGTGCGGGAATTATAAACGGAAAAACATCAAGTACGGTTAATCCTGAAGATAATGCAACAAGAGCAGAAATTGCCGTAATTCTTCACAGATTTATTGAAAAAAACAAGAAAATCTGATAAAATATAAATAATATTCGAACTGCAATGGCAGTTTGAACATACGAAAGAGGGATTAAGTATGAATCAAAAATGGAGCGAAAAAACCACATTGCAAAAGGTTATGGACATTATTGCCGGAATTGCATTTTTAGTATATTTAATATTTCAGGCGTTGGAAAGAGCAGGCAAGGTAGTGTCTGCAGATCTTATTACAAGCATAGCTATATTAGTTGTCTGCATATGTGAGGCGGTTTCATTCTGGAATACAAAGCGCGTACTTTCCTATATTGCAATCGGAGGGGGATTTTTCTTGGCAGCGGTTTTAGCATTGTTGTATTTATTATAAGCGGATAGAGATACTGATTGCGGAGAGTGATTATTATGAAATCTAATAAAGAAAAACTAAAAAACAGAATATTTATAAGCTTATGTATCTCTTTGCTTGCCGTTGTTCTTTGTTTCTTTGTATATACAGGAAGACAATATGGAAGTCAGGCAATGAATGCACTATATCTTTCCGCAGAATTTCAGGGTGAGTATAAAGTGGCGGACGGCAATTGGCACCCTTATGTCAAAGGTGAGCATATTCCTGCCAATAAAGGCGATGTAACATTGAAAGGGCATTTTCGGTTATTTGTTCCTACCACGGGAGAGGTTGTAGGAATTGCAGATGAAGGCGTCGTTCTTGCGTTTTATTTTAACCATATTGGCGGTGAAGTTTCAGAAGGCGGAGAAGAATTCCGCCCCTTTGATGCTGAGTATGATCTTATCGGCGAGGATCTGTGCGGTAAAATGTATATCGGATATGAATGCAAAGGTGATGAAGAAATTACAATCAGGCTGAAGAACCCTCATAAATTCGGAAACCCGGGAGCTATTGACGATTTTCTTAACAACTTAAGCACCTATGGCGGAACAGATTTTGAGAGAGATACATTAAACAGAGGCAGTGCGGATAGAATTTTGGGTATTGCATTTATTTTGTTTGCATTTATGATTTTGGGTACGGCGATATTCTCTATGCTCATTCATATCAAAGGAAGTAAAAATCTGTGGCTTGCGGGCTTTGGTATTTTCTCAGCAGGAATATACTTCTTATTTAAGGCACACGGCGTTATGTTCTTTAGCGAGATAATTAAATTCAATACCCGTATGGTTATAGGCTCTATGATGCTTTATATGCTCTGTGTAACTGCTTTTATTGCAGGTATGTTTGAGGACAAGTTTAGAAAACTAAGCAATAGTCTTACCATTCTTGCTTTATTCTCAAATCTGGCAATTATGCTTTCACCGTCAGTTTCCGATGTAAAGTTCTATGATACATTACCTGTATGGGTGTCTGTGCAGAGTGTGATTTGCATTGTGATGAGCGTTCTTCTTGCCATTCGTATTGCAAAGGACGATAAAAAAGAAAAAATGCTTTCAGCTTTTGCGATGCTTCCGATGATTTCGTTTGTAATCGACGTGGCAGGAATAACTTTTGGATTATCCACAAGAGTAATTGTTTCAGAGATTGTATTTATTCTTGTTTTTATTGTATCCGTAATTATGCTTTTAAAGGTTGTTCCGCAAAACTTGAATGCGGCAATAAGAGCAAGAGAACTTGAAGCAGAAAAACTGATTTTGAAGGCAGAACTCACGGAAAGCCGCATTGCCACTATGATAAGTCAGATTCAGCCGCATTTCATCTATAACACACTTGGGACGATTGAGCAGCTTTGTATCACCGAACCAAAAGAAGCTTCAAAGCTTGTGCGTAATTTCAGCTTGTATTTAAGAGGAAATTTCAGCGAGCTTGACAATGCCAAACCTATAAGATTTTCGCAGGAAATGAATCATGTTAAGCATTATACCGATATTGAGCAGGTTCGTTTCCCTGATATGACAATACAATATGACCTTCGCTCAGTAGAATTTCTTCTTCCTGCACTTTCTGTTCAACCTCTTGTAGAAAATGCCATAAAGCACGGTCTTATGGGACTTGAAGAAGGCGGCATAGTTACAATATCTGCTTATGAAACAGATGATTCATATATTGTAGAGGTAACAGATGACGGTGTTGGTTTTGATATGAGCGTAGGATATGATGAAACCAAGCATGTCGGTATAAAAAATATAAGAGGTCGAATTGAAGCAATGTGCAGCGGAACGCTGACCATAGAAAGCGAAATCGGTAAAGGCACAAAGGCAACTATAAGAATACCAAAGGAGGCTGGAGATTATGATAGCGATAACAGTTGATGATGAAAGACCAATGCTTAAAGCTCTTACAGATATTGTTAAAGCTTCACCTGATATAAAAGAGGTCTATGATTTTTCTGCCTGCTCTGCGGCTCTTGAGTGGATTTCTGAAAATCACTTAGATGTAGCCTTTCTTGATATAAATATGCGTGGTATGGGCGGTCTTGCCTTAGCAGAAAAGATCACCGAGATTTATCCGGAGTGTAAAATTGTTTTCTGTACAGGTTATGAGGAGTATGCATTAAACGCTATACAATTAAGGTGCAGCGGATACCTTATGAAACCAATTACACCGGAAGCTGTTCAAAAAGAAATTGACCATATCAAGAGTAAAAATCCGAATGTGTCGCTTCTTGATGTTAAATGCTTTGGAAACTTTGAGGTTTTAAAGAACGGAGAGGCGCTTAATTTCAAGCGTACAAAGGCAAAAGAACTTTTCGCTGTGCTTGTTGACAGAAACGGCGCCGGGATGACCGGAAAGCAAATATGTGCCATTATGTGGCCCGAAAACACAGACGATGTTAAAAATATGGATTATTTAAGGCATCTTGTCGGAGACCTGAAAAAAGCACTTGCAAATGTCGGTGCAGAAAATGTCTTTTGTCAGGACGGATACAATTACAGAATTGAGCCTTCAAGAATCAATTGTGATTATCACAACTTTTTGAAAACCGGGAAGCCTTCGTTTCACGGTGAGTATATGACACAGTATTCATGGGCAGAAGATACCCTCGCTCTGCTGCTTGAAACAAATTAATAAATCAGTTTGCGGTCGGAATTATCCGACCGTAATTTTTTTGTTTAAATTTAAATTTGTCATAGGTTTGTCATAGATAGTCTGATAAAATAACAAAATAAAATATTATTAGGAGAGGTTTTGACTATGAAAAAAAGACTGTTATCTTGTATTGTTTGCATTTGTATGGTGTTATGCTCATTAAATGCCGTTGTTTTTGCAAAGGATTCTGAAACCATTGTAATTCTATACGAAAATGATGTTCATTGTGCAGTCGAGGGGTACTCCAAGCTTGCTGCAATGAAAAATGAGCTTAAGTCTGAATACGAATATGTAGGTGTGGTATCTTCGGGTGACTTTGTCCAAGGCGGAACACTTGGAGCTGTATCAAAGGGCGAATACATTGTAGAACTTATGAACCTTGTGGGATATGATGCGATAGCTCCTGGAAATCACGAATTTGACTACACTATTTCCAGACTTGCAGAACTTTATGAACTGTCGGAAACAAAGTACATATCTTGTAACTTTGCAAAAATTGGCGAGGAAAAAACATATTTTGAACCGTATACCATAGTTTCATACGGAGATGTTGATATTGCATATATCGGTATTATCACACCGGAAACAATTACCTCAGCACGTCCGTCACAGTTCAGAAATGAAAACGGAGAAATCATCTACACCTTTAACGAATCAAGATTGTATGAGTTGGTACAGGAAAGTATTGACGAAGCAACTGAGGACGGTGCAGATTATGTAATTGCGCTTTCTCATATCGGATATGATGAGTCAGGAGAATTAAATGATGTCACTGATGTTATAGAAAATACCGATGGGCTTGATGTGGTTCTTGATGCCCATTCCCATTCTGTAATTGAAGAAAAGATTGTAAAAGATAAAAGCGGTGACGATGTTTTGCTTTCATCTACCGGTACAGGTTTTGAGAATATCGGTAAGCTTACTATTGCAAATGGAGAATTTGACACAGAACTTATCAAGACCGAGACTTATACTAAAACTGATGCAGATGTTGATGCTTATATAGCAGAAATAAATGAAAGCTATGCTGAACTCGGCAACAGAAAAATCGGCGAAAGCAAGGTTGAACTTATTACTCATAACGAAGAAGGCGCAAGACTTGTACGAACCGCAGAAACCAATCTTGGTAATTTGTGCTCCGATGCTCTTTTCTTTGTAACAAATGCAGATGTTTCCTATGTTAACGGCGGTGGATTGCGTGCACCAATTAAATCGGGCGATATGACTTTTAATGATATATACTCGGTGTTCCCTTTTAACAATCGCATTGTAACAGCAGAGATTACGGGACAGGTACTACTTGATATGCTTGAAATGAGTATGATATCTTACCCTCAAGAAGACGGTGCTTTTCCGCATATGTCAGGTATAACCTTCTCTGTTAACAAATCAATTCCGTCATCCATAAAAGTTGATGAAAATGGATTTTTCACTAAAGTTGATGGAGACTACCGCATTTATGACGTTAAGGTTTTGGATAAAGAAAGCGGAAATTATAAAGCACTTGAACTTGACAAAAAGTATATTTTGGCGGCTGCGGACTATTACATCCTTAATTTTGGAAGCGGAATGTCTATGTTTAAGGATGCAAAAGTCGTTGAAAGCGAAGGAATGCTTGATGTTGAGGTTTTAGAAAGGTATATCACAGACAACTTAAACGGTGTCATCGGTGAAGAATATAAGGATGTTGTAAACAGAATTACTTTTACGGACGGCTATGAAAATGCAGACAACGAGGACAAAGCTGTAACAAGAGCAGAAGCAATAGTTGCTCTTTGGAATATGGAGGGCAGTCCTGCCTCTGACTTTGCAATGAAATTTGATGATGTATCAGCCGAAACTCCATATGCTGAAGCAATCCGCTGGGCTGCAGCTGTAAAAATTGTAAACGGCTGTTCGGAAAGCAGCTTTGCTCCCGATGATATTTTGACACGTGAACAGCTTGCCGCCATTCTCTGGCGTTATGCAAAAAGCAAAAATATTGATGTCAGCATCGGAGAAAACACCAACATCTTAAGCTATGAAGATGTTTTCACAGTAAGTGACTACGCTATACCTGCATTTCAATGGACTTGCGGCAGCGGAATAATGTCGGGGAATACAATCAGTACACTTGCTCCCGGGGAACAGGTTAATCGAATTTTCTTTGCATCTGTTCTTCATAAATATGCGCAGTATGTGGAGCAAAAATAAAAATATAAACCTTGGAGGTGCAAAATGAAATATTCGCCTGATGCGTACTTGCTACACGAATCAAACCAATTTATTACATTCAATATTCGAATCAAGGTAGTTATGAAGGAAAAGGTTGAGCCTGACACGCTGACAGTGGCAGCTCAAAAAGCTTTTAAACGCTTTCCTTATTATTCAAAACAAGTTCATATTGATGAAGACGGTGGTGTGGATTTGATTCCTAACCCAAGAACTGTTAGCGTAAAAGCTGTTTCCAACAAGAAAACATACCTGTTTTCCGAAGCAGTAAACTATCAGCCTTGCAGTATTGAGTATGAAGACAATTGTATTTATTTCAATATGTATCACGGAATGTGCGGTGGATGCGGTACTTTCCTTTGGATTAAGACAACGGTATATGAATATATTTGTGCCAGATATGGTGTTAAACCGAATCCGGGTTCTACTTTAATGATCGACTCACCTGTTTTGCCTGAAGAATATGCGTATCCAAATACGGAAAATCTCCCGAACAATGCTCCATTGGGTAAGATTAAAAAGGATGCAGTTTGGTTTCCCGGACTTGAATATCTGTTTGGGCTTGGTAATCTTATTTTCAGCGATAGCGTTCATTATGAATTTGAAATTCCTAAAAGTGAAATGATGCGATTTGTAAGCGAAAATGACGGAAGTCCAATGTCGGCGGTGGCGGCAATTATGGTAAAAGCATTAAACCGTGCGTTACCAAAAAACCGACTTCCATTCAGAGTGGAAACAAACCACAATTACCGAAGTGAAGTCGGATGCCCGAAAACACACCATGACCTGCTTTCCCACATTTTCTGTTTTATTCCTTATCATGCACAAAACTGGTCTGTTGATAAAATCTGCACAGTCATAAGAGGTGCGACTCATTTGCAGATTCAGCCGGAATACGCTTGGGATACATTGCGAAAGTTTTATGAATATACCGATGGAATAGATAAGGTAAAAGGACTGAAAGAAAAGAACAAATATGCAAGTAAAAACAGCCATCGTGTTCCCGATGTCCACAATTCCTTCCTGATTAACTATATGGGAAGAGAGGACTGGGGCGAAATGACGGATTATATTGAGAGAGCACATATTATCACCGATGCACATCTTCTGTTTGAAATCCTCGATGTTGGTGATAAATTCTGTATTTCACTGATGCAAATGAACAAGAAAAAGAAGTACATGGATTACTTCTGTCAGATTCTTGATGAAGAAAAAATACCTTACAAAATTCATGGAGTTTATAAAAATCATCTTCCAATATCCAAACTGGAAAGTGCACCGATTTGTGAGAAGTAACAGATTTTGTACGATATAAAAAACTAAACATAAGTTAAAGGAGAATTTTTATGACAATCAATGTGGAAAGAGATTTTGAGCTTGTTACTCTTGAAATAACAGGCAGACTTGATACAACAACTGCACCAAATCTTGAGTCGGTTGTAAATGAACTTCCCGAAGATACAAAAGAGCTTGTTTTTGATATGTCCGGTGTCGAATACATATCATCAGCGGGAATCAGAGTTTTGCTTGGTGCGTATAAAAAAATGAATTCGCATCAGGGGAAAATGAGGATTGAAAAAGCTAATGATATGGTTCGTGAGGTTTTTGAAATGACGGGACTTTCTGATATGGTCGAATAGGAGTGACACGGGGTTCCGGGAATCTATAAAGAAGGGGTTAGATGCTATGAGTTTTAGAAACAGCAAACTCAAAGTTTTTATCAGTGTTATTGCAATTATCTCGCTGTGTTTGGTTATTTTTGCAGGCTGCACAGAAAAACCATTAACAGATGAAGTTGTTATAGGTATTGCATGGCGTGGAGACACCGATTCAGAATTTTACACAAACATTGTTGATGCAGTTGAGGAAGCGGGCGGAAAGCCTGTTCTTTTGGAGCAGGTCAAAGCAGATTACCTTACATACGATAGCGAGAATGCACTTCTTGATTGTACTGACGAGGTCGGAGGACTTACACTTGAAACAGCAAATGTCATTAAAGAAAATTTGTGGGAAAATACTAATGTTGAAGATGTTATGCAAGGAATTGATGCTGTAATTTTTACCGGTGGTGAGGATATCAGTTCTTCGCTTTATGCAAAACCTGAACCGTGGCATGGAATAGAAGCAGAAATTGATTTTAACGCAACAAGAGACACTTCCGACTACATATTGATGTCCTATTGTATAGAAAAGAATATTGCTGTAGTTGGTTTCTGCCGAGGTATGCAGATGCTTGCGGTGGTTAGCGGTGCAGAGATGATTCAGGATATCCCCACACATTATCGTAATCTAAATAAGGAGTATCTGTATCAGCACCGAAACGAGAAGGCAACACCTGAATCCTACAGAGACTATGCACCTCATAACGTGTCCATAGCCAAGGATTCTCTCGCATATAAGATTTATCAGAAAGAACTTTTAACAGGTTGTCCTTCGTGGCATCATCAGGCTGTTTTAAATGTTGATGGTACAAATCTGGTTATATCCGGAAGTGTCGATACTAATTCCGAAAAGATGATTGAGATTATTGAACACACCGGGAAAGACTTTATAATTGGTTTTCAATTCCATCCTGAAGCTGCTGTAGTAAAACATCTGCAGGGTGCAGATAATGCTGCTGATTTTATGGATTATGATACAGCTCTCCTGGTATTTGAATCATTGATTGATACGATAAGTTAAGTTTTAACAACTAACTTGGAAAATTAAATTATGGTAGGAGTAAGTTTGTATGGATAATCTTGTAAGAAAAATAGAGCTTCCTCTTGCAAAAAGAGTGATAGAAAAAGCAGGTCTTTATATCGTACCGGAAAACAGAATAAAAGAACTTGCGTCAGTTGCAGCCGATGCGTATCGTGATTATCCGCTTCACAACTGGTTTTTAGGCGGAAAATATGATGAATATGTATCAGAAAAAATAATGGAAATATCCTTAAGAACAATGAGTGATGATGGCGTTATCTATGCTGACAGTGAGGAACTGAACGGATTTGCGGTATGGCTTCCGTTGGGTTTTAATGGTACTAAAGTTTTACCTTTTCTCACTAACGGAGGATTGAAGTTCATACTTCATTCGGGATTTTCCATTATCCGAAGACTTATTACATACGAAAACTATGCAATGAATCTGAAAAAAGAATTTACAGGAAATGTTGACTGGTATTTGTATAACCTTTCCGTAAAGAAAAGTGCACAAGGAAAAGGTATTGCAGGCAAATTACTAAGACCTATGCTTGAATTCTGCGACAATGAGAATATAGTTACATATCTTGAAACAAATAAAGAAATTAACGTTTCATTGTACGAACACTTCGGATTTAAGTTGTCAAAGAAAGAGTTGATACCCAAAAGCCCTGTTATGCATTATGCGATGGTAAGGCAACCGAGTCAGACGGAAGAGTAAAAGGATAATATTGTAGTCGGAATTTTCCAGACTGCAATCACTATAGGAGGACGCTATGTTTGCTTTTGAATTGGAATTTTTAAAATGGTTAGAAGGCTTGCGAACAAGCTTTCTTAACGTGTTTTTTGAAGGCATTACAATACTTGGTGAAGAAACACTTATTATTTTATTGGTGGTAGCGTTATGGTTTGCTGTAGATAAGAAATTAGCTCAACAAGTGTTTTTTGTAACGGCAGCTTCACTTAGTTTGAATGGTATCATTAAGAATTTTGCACAAGTTCCTCGCCCGTTTACCAAGGGCATAAATAGTGTTCGATTAGATACGGCAACGGGTTACTCATTCCCCAGTGGTCACACGCAGGGGTTTGCAACATGGAGCAGCTTTTTTGCATTAAAATTCAAAAAGACATGGCTTAGTATTTTGGTTAGCATATTAATTACTTCCGTAGCTATTTCACGGCTATATCTTGGTGTACATTATCCAGGTGATGTAATTGTTGGCATATTACTTGGAGTAGGTATTTCAATTTTGGGTAATTACCTTTTTAAGAAAGTAAAAGATCTGAAAAAAATATATTTATGGACGTTTCTTATTTTGACGCCGTTTATTGTGTGTTTTGCATGCATTGCAGATCCCCTGTTTGCCGATATGTTTAAGACATTTGGTATGATTGGAGGATTGGCAGCAGTTTCCTTTTTAGATGAAAAAAGCGAACCGCTTTCCTATGATGTTGTGTGGTGGAAAAAGCTTGTCCGTATCGTGTTAGGAGTTGTGCTTGCGGTTGCTTTGAAAGAAGCAATTAAGATTGTGAATGTATTTGATGTTATACAAATTTCACTTTTAATAGATGCGGTACGTTATTTTATCGTTGTGATGACAGTGGGATATTTGTGTCCGATACTGTTTAAGAAATTAAAACTATAATATAAAAAATACAGATTCTTTATAGTGTAAACAAAAATGATACATAAATTGAAAAGAGAGGAGTGCGTTGATGTGTTGCAGTAATGCCATATTTACGCAAATCAAATATGACGTGGTTAATGCTTACGTTTGCCTGCATTATTTTGTGGGGCATCACAGACATACTCTACAAAAAATCTTCGAATTACAACGATCCCTTATCGCAATATAAGACCTTTGTTTGGATCGGAATTGTAATGGCTCCCGCAGGCATTATAATGGCGCTCTGTTCGGAGACCTTGCTTGATTCCATAATGATGGTCAAGGACAACCTTTACCTTATACCTCTGTGCGTTTTTTATGCTATAGCGCTGTTTTTTGGCCTGTTGGGGGCAAAGCATCTTGACGCATCGGTGGTATCTCCACTTGAAAATATAGATGGAGCAATGGCTGCGATCATACTATACTTCTTTTTCCTATTTACAGGTCGCAGCCACATCACCGACAGCATTGGCGTGGTGGAGATGATTGCTACATTATCTATTGTTGTCGGTGTTGTTCTTCTCGGAATCCAGGAACAGACATTGTCGAAGCAGGAAGCACATCTTTCGGAGGATAAAAAGAGACATCGCCTTGGTGCGTTGGCGCTGGTTTTCCCCATTATATACAATCTTGTAGATGCGGTTTCTATGGTTGCAGTCGGTATTACGGTATCCGAAGAAACAGAGGTTGCCATCCCCGACATTGATTTCTTTATTTTTGAAAGCTTGGGATTTGTTGTAGTAGCCATTTGCATGTGGCTCTATATGCTGATAGCTAAGAAATACAAATACGATCCTTTTAAGAAAAAAGAATTGGTTCGTTGCGGCGCTGCCGCGGGCGAAACATTTGGAACGATGACATATATTTTCGCTGTAGCGGGCAATCCCATACTTACAGCTCCCATCACGTCCTCTTATTGTCTCGTGACCATTGTATTGGCGCGAATATTCTTAAAAGAGCGCCTAACAAAAAAGCAGTATCTGAGTTTGGCATTCTTGGTAGCGGGTATTGCTTTGCTCGGAGTTTCAGAAATTATTAATGCGTAGGAGGGAAAACAATGGGTAATAAATTAGGTTATGAACAACAACAAAACCTATCATTTGCTCAAATTTTGGCAGAGGTGCCCTCTTTTGTTGCAGTATTAGTATCGGCAATCCTTTCAAGGAATTTGCTTGTTTATATTGATTTATTTGATTCGTTCATGTATCTTATCAGTCTTAGCCTGGTAGTTGTTCTTTCAAAAAAATTGACAAAAGATTTGCGATATGAATATAACTACGGCATAGGTAAAGTAGAAGCTATTTCTTCATTGCTTTGTGATGGTATTGCGTTTTTTGGGTTATTATTTGTGCTGGGACTTTCGGTTTATGAAATCATGTACCCCGAACAGCCAAGCAAATTAGTGATTGCTGTAGTAGGTTTGAAAGTTATAAATGTCGTCTTTGACATTGTCTTTTTTGTTAAGCAACGTAAAATTACCAAGATCCACAATAGTGCGATTTCAAAGGCTAATTACGCTGAAGCCCTTTCCGCATTGCTGTTTGATAGCGTTGCGTTGGTTTCGCTTTTTGCCGTATGGTTGCTTCGAGACAATCCTATTGGAGGATATATTTCTCCCGTAGTCAGTATTTTTGTTGCTATTTATTTGATGTTCGGATATGTCAAGCGTACACGACAAGCATTGATTGAATTGACAGACAAGACACTTCCTGAAGAAGAACAAATGAAGATACTGAATATATTGACCCGTTACTACGATAGCTACTCGCAGGTTCATTCGGTAAACTCCCACAAAAGCGGAGATTGCATAAGGATCGATATGCACCTTTCCTTTGAAAGGAATACCAGCTTTGAAGAAATCCTAACACTAAAAAAACAAATGCAGGACGAACTTGACAGTCAGTTTGGTAATTGCATTGTCAACATCATCGTGGGAGAAGATTAAGTAACGATTGAATAAATATGGATAATTTTAGTTTCAAATATAAACGAATGAAAACGGAAAGGTGATTATTATGACCAAAGGAACAAAAGTTTTTAGGATTATCATTAGCATTTTGCTTGCACTTACTATGATTATTGGCGTGCTTTTTCTCTGTGCATTCTTTCTGAATTATGCAAGAGAACCATTCGGCATTTATGTTGCCGGTACAGCTGTTAAAAGAGAAAATTACGAAGATATCTTGGGCGACGGCAGAGTGTACTATG
Organism: Ructibacterium sp.; assembly: GCA_045542095.1. Classification (GTDB taxonomy): domain Bacteria; phylum Bacillota; class Clostridia; order Monoglobales; family Monoglobaceae; genus Ructibacterium. The sequence continues at coordinate 128,306 of JAZQKJ010000034.1, read as the reverse complement.
ATGAAAGCAATAACATCCTCACTTTTGACAATGCTACCATTGAGTACGACAATACGGTCGTATATTCAGAAATCGATCTACATATTCAACTGATAGGTGAAAATAAATTTATTTGTACCAACGAGGAATATGCTATCGGCGTTTTCGCAGGCAACAACCACCTCTTTAAGGATCTTGCGATTATAGGAGATGGCTCCTTGACAATTGAGCTCCCGAACACAAGCGATGAGGCGGTAGGTATTGCAGCTGATAATCTTACCGTCGCAACTAATCTCACTGTCACAACTCCCGATTGCGAAAATAAGGTGAACGGAATTGTCTGCACTTCCGATCTGATTGTTGCGAGCAAAGCAACTGTTACCGTAAATAACGGTGCGGCAACAATGTACAGCTCAGCAGTACGCGTTCGCGGTAACGCGTTCTTCGAAGAAGGAACTACACTCAAAGCTTCTACGATTTCCGATACCACAGGAATTTGCAAGGGACTCACGGTTAGCGGAGATCTCTTCTTGGGAAAAGACACAACCCTTGAGGTTTCCATTGATGACGGCGCCACCGATCTGGGCGAATGCATCCGTGTATCCGGACTGATGGACATTGGCAGCGGTTCCACTGTGACAGCTTCTGCAAAGAATACTTCTGCTATTGAGTGCTTCGGAGCTATTGAGGCAAATAAGGGTGTTACTATTTCTGCAGTTTCCGAGAAAAACGAAGCTGATATTTTCTGCAACGGAGCTGTGGTGAATTTCGGTGCTACCTTTGATGGTGAAATTGATGCTATCGGCGGTATCCACAATCGGGATTAAAGCTGAGCGAAAGCGTTCAATAAAGGAGTTGTTCTATGAAGAGATTGAACTATATTGATGGATTAAAGGGCTGGTGCGCCGTATCCATATGTATTCTTCATTTTCAGCTGATGTTTGTTATCAATGGGTATATTGGATGGAAATGTTTGCCCGAAGCTGTGCTGAATCCCTTTGGATATTATTTTAAATGGTTTCCCTATTATCAATATGCTTATAAAAAATGTAAATTTCTAAATAAAGCTCTGATGAAAGTGGGTGAATAAATGGAAAAAGCCATAAGAAGAGGCATTGCAATTCTCTTTGTTTGCATAATGGCTTTGCAATTGAGTTCTTGTAATAAAACGGAGTGTGATACCCAAAAATCATCTACACTTCAAGCGACTGTTATTGAAATCGAGAAATACGGTCATGCTGTACTTGATATTACCACCGCTGATTTTATGAAAGGCGGATACAATCTCGGTGACATTGTCTGTGTACGTTTTGGAGCATGCGAATATACTATGCCGTTTTTTGACGGATACTATTCTAACCCGGGAAATCTCTTGCTCCGTGGAAGCGCACCGGAAGACTATATCGCGGTGTGCATCAACTACGGGGACTTCTCTGACACAAATGATGTAGAGGTCGGGGATTCTGCTGAAATCACCATGGTAGAAAAATCAGGTATGCGTAACATTCAGGAACTTTATGAGTTACAGTATAGCAACAACCGTGATGATTACTCTGATGATGCTTCTTTTGCCAACTTTCGTTCTGTAACGGCGGGGCGTATCGGAAACGGCAAACTTTATCGAACCGCCTCCCCCATAAACAACGAAAAGGGTCGTGCTGATTATGCAGATGATCTCATTGAATCGGTTGGTGTAACAACTGTCTTGAATCTTGCGGATTCTGATGAAGATATTGAAGGATATTTGGCGGATAGCGAATGTGATTCTGAATATTACCGGCATCTTTATGAGACGGAGAGTGTGATAGCAATTGATCTGACCGGTAACTTCTATTCAGACGAGTTTGCTTCCTCTGTTGCGAAAGGTCTTACGTTCCTTGCACGAAATGAAACGCCATACTGTATCCATTGTACTGAAGGCAAAGACAGAGCCGGTTTTACTGCTATGCTACTGGAAGCGTTGATGGGTGCAACTCTTGACGAGATTATTAGCGATTATATGATCAGTTTTTATAATTATTACGGTATAGACAAAGAACATGAGCCTCAACGATATCAGGCGGTTCTTGATGTTAATCTAATGGAGATGCTGTTTCATGTATCGGGGGCTGAATCAGTCGAACAACTGGAACAGATTAATTTAGAAACAGCTGTGACAGCGTATCTGATAGAAGCCGGTATGTCCCAAGAGGATATCGTTATGTTAAAACAAAAACTTGGATAACCCTGCGACGGATAAACACGAGAATTTTTCAAAGAGTAATTAAAAAGAGGTAACAAATTATGATTAGAAACAGAACAGCACAACTGATTTTCCAATCTTTCTACTTAGCATTTGGACTTGTAGGCATTGTTGCTTGTCTCGGTGTATTTGATGATGTACAAAACCTGCGATGGGATTTCTATGTTCATTTTACTAACTTGAGCAATTTTCTGTGTATTGGTGTAATGCTTGCCGCATTGATTCAAACGGCAAGAAAAAAAGAAGACAGTTATGTTACGACCGCACCGCTTTTAAAGTTTATCGGTATGCTTGGGATATTACTGACTTTTCTTGTGTTCAACATTTTACTGGCAGGTGAAGCAGGAAGAGATCCGCAGGCAAACTGGCGTATAGGCAGTTTTTGCTTCCACGTTGTTCTCCCAATTATGTACATATTGGATTGGTTCTTATTTTACGAGCGTAAAAAAACAAGGTGGTATTATCCAATCGCATCAATCACATTCCCGATTGCTTACGTGGTATTCCTTCTTATTCAGGCGATTATTTTGAAGTTTGACTCGTCTATTCTGATTCCAACTACAACCACACCGCTTATCTATCCTTACTTTTTTGTAAATCTTGATAAGCAAGGCGTTCCCGGTGTTCTAATGTGGGTAGGTATTCTTTCGATAGCGTTTGTTATAGTTGGATTTGTATTTTTCGGAATTGATAAGCTTATAAAAACAAAGAAATAAATTTTTAATTTGTCATAGGTTTGTCATAGCGGATTTTATATAATAGCCGGAAAGGGTGATATAGAGTGAAAATACAATCAATGCAATTTAAAGTTTTAATGACAGTTATATCCGCTATGCTGGCTATTACGGTATTTATAGGTGGATTAAGCATATATGAGGTTGACCAGTTTGTGCAGCATCAGACAGAGGACTATATAAATGTCACCTGCGAAAAAGATGCTTCTCAAATCAATGACATTTTCGGCGATATGGAAAAGTCAGTACATATTATGGAAAGCTATGTGCTCGGTTTTATAAACAGTAAAGCTGACATTGAGGATGCAAAAAAACAGGCTGAAATTTTAAGTCGTTCAGACGAAATGTTTGTTGATGTGGCAAATAATACTGACGGTGCAGTAGCGTATTACTTAAGATTTACACCTGAACTTTCGCACAACACCTTCGGGTTATTTTACAGTAAAGTAATGGGAAAGGACGGATTTATTCGTTTCGAGCCTACTGACATATCGCTATATGATAAATCTGATACTGAGCATGTGGGATGGTACTGGCAACCATATGAAGCAGGAAAGCCTGTCTGGATGTTGCCATACTACAATAAGAACAACGATATAATGATGATTTCATATGTTGTTCCGATGTACTTTGAAGATGAATTTATAGGCGTTGTTGGTATGGATTTTGACTATACCACTTTAACAGATAGGGTTCATAATATAAAAATTTATGAAAACGGATTTGCACATCTTGAGTTTGAAGGTGCAGACATCTATAATTCAGAGCACGCCGAAGACGCAAAACTTCATGAACACCCGGAAGAATACTTAAGTGTGTCCAAAGAACTAAGAAACGGAATGACTCTTATCATTTCTGCAAGCTATGACGATATAAGACAGATACGATATGATATAGCTCTTAAGATACTGTTTGTTGTGATTTTACTTGCTGTGCTGTTTTCTCTCGTAGCAATTCTTGTTGTTAGAAGAATTGTATATCCTTTGAAAAAATTGACAGAGGCATCTGTAAAGCTTTCAAACGGAGATTATGATGTTGAGATAGTACATAGCAATACATATGAGATAAGGCTCTTGAGTAGTGCGTTTGAGAATATGGCACTTCATCTTAAAGAACATGAAAAACTGCAGCATCTTTTAGCCTATCGCGATTCACTTACAGGGCTTAGGAACACGAATTCCTATTGGGCATGGATTAATGATTTTGATAAAGAAATTGAAACGGGAGAAATCGATTTTGGTGTTTTGGTTTTTGATATCAACTATCTTAAAGAAACGAATGACAGATACGGTCACGATGTTGGAAATAAGCTTATTGTAAGTGCGGCACGAATTATATCGGATATATTCAAAAGAAGCCCTGTTTTCAGAATTGGCGGAGATGAATTTTTAGTTATCCTTAAAAACCGTGACCTTGATGAGAAGGATGCACTTCTTAAAATTTTCGGTGAAGAGTGTCTTTGTAAGTCGGTGGATACAGATAAAGAGTCCATTCCTGTAAGCATTGCGAAAGGTTTTGCAAGATATGATTTTGAAAAAGATACAAACTTTATAGATGTATTTAACAAAGCTGACGATGCTATGTATGAGAACAAACGAAAAATTAAGGGGCTGAAATAAAGCGTGGGAAGTAAAAAAAGAAGATTTGCTGATGATGGCTGGGCACTATGGATTGACTGCGATGACAGAAGCACAATCTATTTAAATGAGTGGATAAATCCAAAAGGCAGAAACTATGTCGATATAAGCGTTCGTGTGTATGGAGCAAAAGAAGCTAAAACAGTTAATTTTTTTGTTCCCTTTGTAATAGATGAAAACGAAATTACTGATTTGTCATATATGCTTTCAGACAGTTCTGCTTTAAGAGCACTGTTTAATACCAACGGCAAGGTTGATTCCGAAAAAACCAAATACACTTCAGAGTTTCGCTATGACAACAGAACTGTAAGCCTTATAAATCTTACAAATGAATTTACAGAAGTAAAAAAAGTTTCATACGGAACGGTTATTACTGTGGATCTTGAATTTATCAAGGACTTTATAACATCCGATGAAGCATACCTGATATTCAGAATAGCGCATAAAACATTAGATAAGATTTTTGCTCCGGTAATAGATGTCGGCAGTATATTTGACAAAATAAATTCATTGGTTCTGAGTCCTATGATTTCCGAAAAATACGGATATTCAATAAGAATAAATGAGGCACGACTTCTACCACCCGAAATTAACGAGATAAAAGATCTGCAGGAGCAACGTATAAGAAAAGCTCTCGTTACAATCTCTCTTGGCCATGAATACGAAATGAATGATTCAACATGCTATCGTATAAGACGCCTCGAAGAAGAGCTTAACAAAAACTACTCACCCAAAGATTACGATTGCGCAAATTCAATTACATACCAATGGGTTGAAGAACGTGATTCAAATATGAAGGCTCATTATAATTTTTATTTTACTATGGAACACAATAAAATCAGTAAATTAAGTATGATGATCTATCTTTTAGTTGTTTTCTTTTGCGGTGCATTTGGAAGTGCATTATACGATTTAATTAAATTTATAGTAAGTTTACTTTAGGAGGAGATATTTTGAATTTAAAATGCAGACTCATTTTGGAGGATTACAGAAAACAAAGAGATGACTTTATAAAGCTTGGCGATACGGTACATACAATGCTTTTGGATATAGTGAAAGAGTTAGGGCTTATGGTTTTAGCAGTTGAGCATCGTGTCAAAGAGGAAAAAAGCTTGGCTGGAAAGCTTGAGCGAAAAGGAGATTCATATAACACATTGGAAGATATAACCGATATTCTCGGTTGCCGTGTTGTTTGCTTCCTTTCTGATGAAATCGACAAAATCGGGCAAAAGGTTGAAGAAAACTTTGTTATTGACTGGAAAAATTCCTCAGATAAAAGAGCACTTATCAAGGAAGATGCTTTCGGATATTTATCCCTTCATTACATCTGTTCACTTCCCGCAGGTAGCAAGTGGCCCGATGAAATATGCGGAAAGAAGTTTGAAATTCAGATAAGAACAATCCTTCAACATGCGTGGTCAGCAATCAATCACGATATAGGATATAAGAGTGATTTTGGGGTTCCGAGAGAGGTAAGACGACAGTTTGCTCGCCTTGCAGGGCTTTTAGAGCTTGCAGATGATGAATTTGTGCGTGCCCGTGACAATATGGTGGGATATACCGAAGATATAAGACGGCGTATCATAACAGATGATGCTGATGATATAACAATCAATATGATTTCGCTTAATGAGTATGTTCAGCACAATCAAAAAATGCAAAGCATTATTCGTGAAATTGCGGATATTGCAGGTGCAGAAATCAGCGAGATTGATCCGGAAAGCTATATTCCCCAGCTTGCATTTTTGGGTATAACAAAGCTCGGTGATATTGAGATGATGATAAAAGAAAATTATGACCTTGCTATGAAGCTTGCGGAGAAAGCATTATCCGCAGCGGAACTTGATATTGTTTCATCAAGCGTTGCACTTCGCTTCTTGTGTCGTGCAGAGCTTCTGAATAAAAACTATGATTTTGATAAAATCACAGAGTTCCTGAAAATTTCTTTGGGAACAAAGGAAAAAGCCGAAAGGCAGGCAAAACACTTACTTCGACAAAAGGAGGAATGCTGATGACCGAAAGCTACAAGCTTGCTTTAGAATTTGCAAAAGCAAAACATAAAGGTCAGAAGCGAATCGGCGGAGATGACTATGTAACTCATCCGATAGCAGTTTCGGAAATCGTAAAGAATCAAGGCTTTGATGAAATCTATCAGATAGCAGCACTCTTCCACGATTTACTTGAGGATACTGATGCTACAGAAGAAGAAATTTTGAAATACGGTAACAGACAAATCCTTGAGGCTGTAAACTTGCTGACAAAGAAAAAGGGATACGATATGGCAGAATATATAAATGCTATAAAGCAAAACCCCGTTGCTTTTGCAGTAAAGGCGGCAGACAGATTGCACAATCTACAGTGTGCAATCGTTACAGATGAGGAATTCAAGCGTAAATACATATTAGAAACCGTTGACTGGTATCTTGATTTTTCGATTGATATCCGAAAGGCTGTAAAAAGGCTTGCGGAGAGCCTTGAAACTCCGATGGCGGAATTGTCATTCCTCTACGAGCCAATAGAATCGTGGAAACAGTAATCAAAATATTAAACAAGGAGGATTTTTGTTATGTCAAATTCAAAAGAATTAAGGAAGAGAGCGTGGCAATCGCTCAAAGGAAAGTATTGGATGGCGTTTGCTGTCGTCCTCGTTACAGGACTTATAGGTTCTGTTGGTAGTTCTTTCATATCGTTTGGACAGAATTTGAGTGAGGTATTAGGTTTGGTAGATCCGGCTGAAATGGATTCTACTATGGCATTAGGTGCGTTAGTTCTTAACGGTGTAGTGATAATTTCAGCAATTATCGGTGGTTTATACAGTATTTTTGTTACAGATGCGTTAACCGTAGGTGTTAACAATTACTTTATCAAGAATACTGATTCGAAGCCTTCATTTGCAGATGCTTTTTCAGGCTTCAAGGTTAAGTACGGAAGAAACATCGGAACATTGTTGCTTGTAGGTATCAAAACAGTTTTATGGACTCTTTTGTTCATCATTCCGGGAATTATAAAAAGCTTTGAATATGCTATCATTCCATACATCCTTGCAGATGATCCTGAAATTTCTTCAAAAGATGCTTTCAAGAAAGCAAAGCAGATGATGAATGGCAACAAATGGAGACTCTTTAAGCTTGAATTCTCATTTATCGGTTGGACACTTCTTTGTGTTTTAACACTTGGTATAGGAGTAGCCTTCCTTATTCCGTATGTAAATGCTGCAACTGCAGAATTTTATGTAGAATTAAAAAATAACTAAAAATATTTAAAAGGAGATTATTACAATGACTATTGAAAAGAAAATTAACGGAGAAGCATTAACCCTTATCGTATCAGGAAGACTTGATACACAGACAGCACCGGAGCTTGAAAAAGAACTTGACAGCGTTCTTGCAGATATCAAGGAACTCACCTTTGATTTTGCAAACCTTGAGTATGTTTCATCTGCAGGACTTCGTGTAATTTTAAAAGCTCAGAAAACAATGAACGCACAGGGCAGCATGAAGCTCACAGGTGTTAATGACAGCATTATGGAAGTTTTTGATATTACAGGTTTCCTCGATATTCTTACAATCGAATAAGAACGAAGACAATCTTATAAGGAGATGAAAATATGGCACTGAATTTAATAATGTCTGCATCATATAATGCACTTCTTGCCATTCTTCTCTACATACTTGACAAAAAAACAGCGTTTTCAAAAACGCCTTATAAGCTCAAGCAGTTTATTATAGGTGTTCTCTTCGGTCTTATGGCGATTTTTGCAACAACTACCATTGGCGGTTTTGATATTGGCGATGGAACTATAATGAACGTGAGAGATGCCGCGCCCCTTTGTGCAGGTCTTATCTTTGGTGCTCCGGCAGGTATCATTGCAGGTCTCATAGGCGGTATATACCGCTTTGTGGCAGTGTATTTCAACCTTGCCGGAACATATACGCAGATTGCCTGCTCAGTATCAACAATCCTTGCCGGATTTATTGCTGCAATCTTAAGAAATTATATGTTTGACAATAAAAAACCAACTTGGTTGTATGGCTTGGGTATAGGTATGGTAACGGAAGTTCTCCATATGCTGATGATATTCTTTACCAATATGGATGATGCGGTAAATGCGTTTGAGTTTGTAAAGATATGTACATTGCCTATGGTAATCGGTAACGGATTGGCTGTTGGAATTGCGGTTTTTGTAGTATCTTTAATTGGCAGAGAAAGACTTAGCTCAAAAAAAGAACAAAAGCAGATTTCGCAGACATTTCAAAGCTGGCTTTTAATCTGTATAGTAATTGCTTTTGTTGCCACAAGCTCATTTTCTTCTGTATTGCAGACAGGTATGAGTGAGGTTCAGACAAATAAAACCATTGAAATGAGCCTTTCTGATGTTTATCAGGATATCTTAGATGAATCAAATGACAATCTTTTGAAAAAGACCGAAAGTATAAAAGAAGAATACTCGGACGGTGCAACACTCTCATTGCTTGCTTCAAAATATAATGTCATTGAAGTCAACATCATTGATGAAAAAGGCATAATTTGCGATTCCAATGTGGAAGAGTATATCGGCTATGATATGGCAAGCGGAGAACAGTCAAACGAATTTGTAACTGCACTTTTAAAAGGCAGCGAGTCACAGTATATTCAGGACTACAGACCTACCTCTTATGATGATATTACTTTCAGAAAATATGGAGCAATTGCATTGCCTGACGGTGGCTTTATTCAAGTCGGTTACGACAGTACGCAGTTCAGAGCCGATATTGACAAGTATGTGAAAACAGTATCAAAAAATCGACATGTGGGCAACTCAGGATTTGTTGCAATCTGTGATGAAAACTTCAATCTTGTAACATACAGAAGCGATTTTGAAGGAGCAGGGCTGCAGAAAATCGGTATAACATTTGATCCTGAAACTGTCTCGGAAGGTAAAATTTTTGAGTCAGTAGTCTACGACAAAGAATACCTTTGCTCATATCGATTTGTAGAAGGATACTACATTGTTGGCGCTATGCCGAAGTTCGAAGCAATGTTTATGAAAGAGGTTTCGGTGTATGTAAATACATTCATGGAAATCCTCATATTTGCTGCTTTGTTTGTTCTTATTTATTTCCTGATAAAGAAAATTATCATTGACAACTTAAGGAAAATAAACAAAGGACTTGGCGAGATAACCAACGGAAATCTTAATGTTACCGTTGATGTTCGTTCCAATGAAGAATTTGCATCGCTTTCCGATGACATCAATCAGACGGTTGGCACGCTAAAAAGGTATATCAAGGAAGCTGCAGCAAGAATAGACAAGGAACTTGAATTTGCAAAGCAGATTCAGTATTCTTCACTTCCGACAGTTTTCCCGAAAAGTAATTCTTTCAGACTTTATGCCGAAATGATAACTGCAAAGGAAGTCGGTGGAGATTTTTACGACTTTTATATGCTGAATGATGGGGCCATCGCTTTTCTTGTTGCGGATGTGTCGGGTAAAGGTATTCCTGCGGCTATGTTTATGATGAGAGCAAAAACAGTTATAAGAGATTTGGCAGAACGTGGACTTGAACCTGACGAAATATTTACAATTGCAAACGAAAAGCTTTGTGAAAATAACGATGCAGGAATGTTCGTAACTGCTTGGCTTGGTATTTTAGACACAAAAACAGGTCTTTTGAAGTTTGCAAATGCAGGTCATAATCCACCGCTCTTCAAAAAAAATGGCGAGAACTTTGGGTATATGAAAGCTCGAAGCGGAATGCTCCTTGCTGGTATGGAGGGCATTAAATATCGCAAAAATGAACTCCAGCTTACTCCGGGCGATACTCTTTATCTGTATACAGACGGTGTTACGGAAGCTACGGATAACAACACTGAACTTTACGGTGAACAAAGGCTGCTTGATTTTGTAAATTCACTTGAAAAAACAGAACCAGAAAGCCTTTGCAAACTTATAAAGAAAGATGTTGATAAGTTTGTGGGAACTGCGCCGCAGTTTGACGATATCACAATGCTTGCACTCAATTTTGATGCTATAATCGGTGATGAAAGTATTTCGATTGTACCGGATAGCAATTCTCATATAGCTGTTGGGGCATTTGCAGATTTGCTTTCTGCAAAACTTGAAATCGTACCGAAAATTGCAAGCAAAATCAATATAGTGTTTGATGAAATTTATACGAACATTGTAAATTACAGCAAGGCAAACCTTGCTACGATTTTCTACAGCATAGAAAACGGAAAACTCCATATTTCGTTTACTGACAATGGTATTCCGTACAATCCTCTCAAGGCTTCTGAGCCTGATGTAACCCTTTCTGCAGAAGAAAGAGAAATCGGCGGTCTTGGAATATTTATGGTTAAGAAAATGACGGAAAGTATGGAATATGAATACACGGATGATAAAAATGTACTTACTCTTGTCATCTCACTAAGTTAGGAGGAGATTTTAATTGAAATCAAATATTTGTAAATTAAACAAAGATTTAACCTGCCTCGAAGCAGTTCTTGCCGAGGTAGAAAAAGTAACTACATACAACGCTCTTGAAGATAAAAAAGCATTAAGGATTCGTCTTTTGGCAGAAGAACTTTGCGGAATGCTTCCCGGACTTGTAGAAAACTTCAGCGGAGAGTTCTGGGCAGAGAATGAAGGCGATAATTACGAGCTTCATGTAGAGCTTAAGGCAGACGATATGAGCATTGATTTAAGAGATGAACTTATCTCTGTTTCAAAATCAGGCAAAAATGCCGCGGCAAAAGGCATTATGGGTAAAATCAGAGCAGTTGCAGAAACAATGCTTCTTGCAGCTTTTGATCCTGACCTTGCACCAATGGCTGCCCCCGGAGAGTTTTACGACTATCATGGATATAATATGGGCTTTGGATATATTGATCCGACAATTGCTGTTGAAACAGGATATATATACTCATGGTCGCTGTTTAATTATAAAACAGCAGTTGAAGAGAAAAAAGACGAATATGCAGAACTTGAGCGTTCTATCGTTGCAAAGCTTGCAGACGATATTATCGTAGGTGTTCGCGGAAAAAATGTTGAAATTGTGGTTAAAAAGTCATTTGGACCCGTTTATGATTTCATCAACAGAAAGTAATAAAAAACTATTAAAGGCACTCCAATCGGAGTGCCTTTGGTGTATTTGCAAATGTAAGAATGTAAAAACGAATTTTTATTCATGAAATTTATAATAACAAAATTTATGCCTCAATTGTAAAGTGAAATGCAATACTTGTTTGTTTGATTTATATTTTTGAGTATATAAATTATAATTACGAACGGGTGTTGCATTTTGTTTTGCAAAAAATAATTAATGCTAATGCTTTGATACTCTTTGGTAAAAGAAAAAAATAATCTCATCAAATCAAAAAATACTAAACATATTTACAAAATCACTTTTTTTCTGTTATAATAAAAATGGAATTTAGTGAATTGTTATAACTTTGGAGATGTTGTTGTGACAACACTATGTGATATATTTGCTGTATATAGATAATGATTTTAATTAATATATTTTTATGGAATTTATACGGAGGAAAAAGTATGAAAAAGTTTTTTGGTTTTTACACAAAAACCCCATTAATTTTGAGGATTGCGATAGGCCTTGTTATAGGTATATGCCTTGGACTTTGGGTTCCTGAAGCAGGTTTTGTAACTGTTTTTGGCGATATTTTTGTCGGTGCACTTAAAGCAATCGCACCAATACTTGTATTTGTACTTGTAGTGGCATCTTTGGCAAGTGCGGGCAAGGGCATAGGAAACAGATTTAAATCTGTAATATTTTTCTATATTCTAAGTACTTTCCTTGCTGCAGTAATTGCAGTTGTTTTAAGTTTTATTTTCCGCACAACAATCCCTCTTGCTCAGGCTGTAGAGCAGACCGCTCCGACAGGACTTGGCGAAGTCTTCCGCACACTTGTGGGAAATATGGTTATGAATCCTGTAAGTGCACTTATCAACGCAAACTATGTGGGAATTCTCACTTGGTCTATCATTCTTGGTCTTGCACTTCGAATTGTTGCCGGCGAAAAGACAAAAGAAGTACTTACTGATATTTCAAATGCTGTATCAAGGTCGGTAGCATGGGTAATCCAACTTGCCCCCTTTGGTATTATGGGGCTTGTATATAGTTCTGTAAGTGAATACGGCCTTGAAATTTTCACTGATTACGGAAAAGTTCTCGCAGTTCTTGTAGGATGTATGATTTTGATGGCACTAGTGATTGATCCCTTGATTGTTGCTTTGGCATTAAAGAAAAACCCATACCCTCTCGTATTTAAGTGCTTCAAGGAATCTGGTGTAACAGCATTCTTTACAAGAAGTTCTGCTGCAAATATTCCGGTAAATATGAACTTATGTGAAAAACTTGGACTCGACAAAGAATATTACAGTGTTTCCATTCCTCTTGGTGCTACTATTAATATGGATGGTGCTGCAATCACTATCACTGTTATGTCTCTTGCTGCAGCTTTTTCACAGGGTATAGAGGTAAATATTTTTCTTGCAATACTATTAAGTTTTGTGGCAACGCTGGGTGCTTGCGGTGCATCAGGTGTTGCAGGTGGCTCACTTCTTCTTATCCCGATGGCATGTTCGCTTCTTGGTGTAGGTCAGGATATTGCAATGCAGGTAGTCGGAGTAGGCTTTATAATCGGTGTTATTCAGGATTCGCTTGAAACTGCAATAAATTCATCAGGCGATGTAATCTTCTGTGCAACTGCAGAATTCCGCGAATGGCAGAAACAAGGCAAAGAACTTCCGTTCTGATGGAGCACTTAAATTAGACCTGTTTACCATGATGCTTAGTGTGACAGTAAATATTCGAACCCGCCTGAAATGACGAAATTTGGGCATCTTTTAGCTTGTCGGACTTGAAAGGCGACAGCCTGTCTGCCTCCCCCGCACCAAAATCTGCTCAAAATTTCATCCGTTTCAGGTTCGCAGAATTTTTTACAAACTATTTTTCGTCGATACAAGGCAAAAACGCAACCCATACTGACGTATGGGTAAGGCTTTTAACACCGTAGCGGCGAAAAATAGAAAGTAAAAAACGAGGTTCGGATATCTGCTGTCACACAAAAGAAAAGCTTTAAGGTGAACTCAATGGGAAAGTAAGGTGAATACAAAATGATTAAAATAGCAATCTGCGACGACCAAAAAGAATATTTGGATACTGCAAAAAATCTGATTACCCAGTACGGAGCAGAAAAGGATGTTCCTTTTGACATAATTGAGTTTTCAAATCCGTCGGATTTGCTTGATGAAACTGTGGAATATGATATTTATTTGCTTGATGTTTGTATGCCGGGCATCACGGGTATGAGTTTGGCAACAGAGCTTCGTGCAAAGCGTATTGAAAGTCCGATAGTGTTTTTAACTTCATATTCCGATTACGCGGTACAGGCGTTTGGTGTGAACGCAACACACTATATCGTAAAACCTTACACAAAAGAAGAATTCTTCAAAGGTGTAGATAAAGCACTTGCGGCTATAAACATCAATTCACCAAAAACCATAAAGCTAAAAATTGAGGGCGGATATAAAACTATTCTTGTTTACAATATTGTGTGGAGCGAATCGAACGACCATTATCAGATAATATCTCTGTTAAATGGTGAAAAACTTTCTGTCAGAATTTCTGCAACCGAGCTTGCAGATAAACTTTCTCCTTTCGGATGCTTCTATCAATGCGGAAAAACATATATCATAAACCTTGATTATATTGATAAACTGTCGTCAAATTCTGCAGCGTTGACAAGCGGCGATAATTTAGTTATTCCGAGGACTGCATTCAAGGGCTTACAGGCTGCATATTTTGATTATTTCGGGAGGAGGTAAGCGGATATGAGAGAGATAGGCGTTGTTGAAATTCTACTTTTGGTTTTATCTGTGCTTTCTCATGTTGGAATGTCGATTTTCCTTGCTAGGCCACGCTTTAACAGAGTTCTAACTGCACTTATATGGTTTGTATTCAGTATTGTGTTTTTAGGTTTGCCGGCACAGCATCCCCGTGAGAATTTCATTATCTCGATTGTGCTTAACGGTGTTTTGTTCTTTTTCACAACAAAGGGAAAGCCGTCGGTAAAAGGCTTTCTGTTTTTAAGTTATGTATGTATATACACCTGCTTTTCTACGATGGTTACTTATGTAGCGGCAAGGCAAATACCACTTGCAGCTAAAATCACATTCGTAATTCTGACTATGGTTGTGCTTCAGCTTTTACTTTACTATCTGCTTTTGCCCAAGTTTAAGCGATTTAGTACATATATAAATGGTGGATGGGCAAAATATTATGCCATTGTAATAGCTTTCTTTATTATGATTGCGGCACAGTCCATATACTTACCGGATGAGCTTGCACTTTCAAACGCACAGTTTATCTATTTTATGCTTACAGTTGTATCCTTCTTTGTGGTGTATGTAGCGTTGTTTGCAAGTTTGCAGGATGCGGTAAACCACGAAAAGGAACGACGCAGACAGCTTCACTCTGAACTACTTATTTTGCAGGTGGAGGCACAGGAAAAGGAAATCGAATATGCAAGGCAGTTTAAGCATGATATGCATCATCACTATGATGCACTTATGTCTTATGCTTCTGCCGGAGAAACGGAAAGAATAATTGACTACATTAAACAATACATGGAACAAACTGCTTCTTATGCACCAAAAGCATTTTGCGAAAACCATACAATCAACAGTATTTTGGGTGTTTATCAGGAAAAAGCAAAAAATAAAGGTATAGATTTCGAGGTGCAGGCATCAACACGCAAAACACTTGGCATTGCTCCCCCTGATATTGTAACGGTGTTTGCCAATGTCATCGAAAATGCTTTGAACGGTGCGGAACTGGCACCTAAAAACGGAAGATATATAAAACTTGATATATTCCACAAGGGGAAGAAAATCGTTCTTAAATGTTCAAATTCCTGTGATTTAGACCTTGACTTTGATGATATGCCCGAACAAATGCGAAGCACAGGCATCAAAAGTATATGTTCTGTGGTTGAAAAACATAATGGTAACTGTCGATTTGTGGCGAGCGCGGGACAGTTTGAGTGTATCGTTATCATGGATGCATAGGTAAAAATTTAATCAATTCATAAAACTCTCTTGCTTTGTCAAGAGAGTTTTTTTGCAAATTACGACAGAAAACATACAAATTACGACAACGCTACCTATTTATTATATAAATTTGGTAAAATTATAGTGTATATTTTTAATTAAAAGTGTATTTATGAGTGGGGGCAATAGTATGAAGAACTTTAACAAAAAACTTTTAAGCTTCGCTATAGTTTTGTGTATGTTTCTCTCGTGTTTTTCGGGAGTGGTATTTGCAAAGGATACCGAAACAATCGTTATTCTTTATGAAAACGATGTTCATTGTGCAGTAGAGGGTTATTCTAAACTTGCAGCAATGAAAAATGAATTATCAGAAGATTATGAATATGTAGGTGTTGTATCCTCCGGTGACTTTGTTCAGGGCGGAACTCTTGGTGCAGTTTCCCGTGGTGAATACGTAGTAAGCCTTATGAACCTTGTGGGATATGATGCCGTAACACTTGGCAATCACGAATTTGATTATAAGCTCGCACGGCTCAATGAGCTTGCAGAATTGATGAACACAAAACCTATCTCTTGTAACTTCCAAAAGATAGGTGAAAGCAAGTCTTACTTCGAACCGTATTCCATCGTATCCTACGGTGATGTGGATATAGCATATATCGGCATCACAACACCGAGTGCATTGTCATCATCGTCACCTGCACAGTTTAAGGATGAAAATGGTGAGTATATTTACACATTCAATGTAGATACCCTTTACGATGTGGTACAGGCAAATATTGATTCTGCAAAGGAAGATGGCGCAGATTACATAATCGCCCTTTCTCATATCGGATATGAAGAAGATCCGCAGTATGAGGATATTATTGACTTAATTGAAAATACAGACGGATTTGATGTTGTTCTTGATGGGCATTCTCACTCTGTTATTGAAAATATGAAGCTGACCGATGAGGGCGGAAACGAGGTTGTTCTTACCTCAACAGGCACAAAGTTTGAAAATATCGGCAAGCTTACAATTTCAGGCGAAACGATTACAACAGAGCTTATAGAAACTGAAAGCTATACTAATACGGATGCATCCGTTGATGCAAAACTTGCGGAAATAACCGAAGCATATTCTGCTCTCGGTAATCGCAAGATTGGTGAAAGCGAAATAGAGCTTATCACGAACGATGCGGACGGAAACCGCCTTGTCAGGACAACAGAAACCAATCTCGGCAATCTATGTTCTGATGCAATTAAAACAGTAACGAAAGTTGATATTGCCTATGTAAACGGCGGCGGAATCCGTGCACCGATTGAAATTGGGGAAGTATCGTTCAATGACATTTTTAGTGTTTTTCCATTTAACAATCAGATTGTTGTAGCAGAAATGACAGGTCAGAAAATACGCGATATGCTTGAAATGTCACTTATGAATTATCCGGCAGAAGATGGCTCTTTCCCTCATGTTGCAGGACTAACATTTTCGGTTAATAAATCCATTCCAACATCTGTTAAAACAGACGAAAACACAGTTTTTACAGGCGTTGACGGTGAGTATAGAGTTTATGATATTAAAGTATTAAATGAAGACACAGGAGAATACGAGCCTATTAAACTCGACGGAACATACTCCTTTGCAAGCTTCAACTACTTTGTTTTAGACCAAGGCGGCGGTATGAGTATGTTTGACGGTGTAAAAATATTAAAGAATGACGGAATGCTTGATGTTGAAGCGTTAGAAACATACATCACAGAAAACCTTGGCGGTGTTATCGGCGAAGAATATGCAGAGGTAGATAACAGAATTACCTTTACAGACGGTGAGGATGCACTTTTGGGGTTCATCGATTTGTCGGGTGATGCCTGGTATAGCGATTCTGCAAAGTACATTTTAGAAAACGGTCTTATGAAAGGTGTAACAGACACCACCTTTGCACCAAACGAAAACTTGACAAGAGCGATGCTTGTTACAGTTCTTTACCGTGCAGAAGGTGAACCTGCCACAAACCGCAGTATTCCTTTCTCTGATATTGATATGGGTGCTTATTATGCAAATGCTGTATCTTGGGCAAAGCAGAACGGTATTGTAAACGGTGTATCTGAAAATGAATTTGCACCGGATGAAAGCATTACCCGTGAGCAGATTGCGGCGATTATGATGAGATATGCAGTCTATAAGGGAATGGATGCATTGACACTCGAAGAAAATCTTCATTTTGCAGACGCTAACGAGATTTCTGAATATGCGGTATCTTCAATGAATTGGGCAGTTGGTGCAGGACTTATAAACGGTAAGTCCGAAAGCCTACTTGCTCCAAAGGATAATGCAACAAGAGCTGAAGTTGCAGCAATACTACATAGGTATTTAAATATGGTAACAAGCCATAATTAAATAAATTATTAAATTTTAGGAGGAAATTTTATGAAAAGTAAAAAAATCTTTCAAACCATTTTAATTTTTGCTATGGTAATGGCATTGTTTACAGGATGCACGGTAAACAATACTGATACAAATATAGAAACTGAAGTAAGCAATGTTCCGACAGTCATTGCAAAGACTAACGGCGGCGAAAAGTGGGAAACAAAAATAGACTATGCCAATGCAGATAACTGGCTTAGTGCAGAAGACACAGGTAAGGATGTTGACGTTGTATATTTTTATCCAACAACCTTTTCAAAGGTATCTGACGATGCTCCTGATGTAGCAGATATTACAGATGAATCTATGCGTAGCGGAGCACAGAGAGAACTTAAAAATCAGGCTTCGGTATTTATAGAGGATTGCAATATCTATGCACCTTTTTACAGACAGGTAAATGCAGCCTATGCACTCACTCTCAGTGATGAAGAAGCTGACGATCTGCTCCGTTATTCCGCATCACAGGATCCGTCCGCTGCACTTGATTACTACTTTGAAAACTATAACAACGGCAAACCCTTCATTCTTGCAGGACATTCTCAGGGTTCTCAGATTTTGACTATGATTCTTTCTGACTACATGAAAGAACATCCTGAGCACTACAAAAATATGATTGCAGCATATGTAATCGGATACTCCGTAACCGACAAATATCTTGCAGCAAACCCACACCTTAAGTTTGCAGAAGGTGCTGACGATACAGGAGTTATCATTTCTTACAATACAGAAGGTCCTGCAAACAAGGATCAGCACAATGCGGTTGTAACTGATGGCGCTATTTCCATTAACCCGATTAACTGGAAAAAAGATGATACATATGCATCTAAAGAAGAAAACCTCGGTTCACTTAATATAGACGGAGAAATCGAAAAGAATCTTGCTGACGCAAAGATTGATTTGGAACGTGGTGTTGTAGTTTGTGAAACTGCCGATTCTGCAGTTTATGCAATTCCTGAAGCTGCACACGCACTTTTTGGACCTGAAAGCTACCATGGACAGGATTACGGTTTCTATTATATGAATTTGCGTGAAAATGCCAAGGTAAGAATAGAAGCATTTAAAAAATAAGTGAGGGGAAGAGGTTAGATGAAATTTAACAAATTTAAGTCATTTATATCATTAGTTCTGGTACTTACATTGTTGTTCCAATTGTGCATTCCAGTTTTTGCTCATGAAGATGAGTACGACGAAGAATATCAGAAGATATTGAGTGATTTGGAAGAAGAAAGAAGTATGACTAATATGGCAGAAAATTACCCCGATGGTATATTTTCTGTTGCGGTTCCGGCTGTTGAAGTAGGAGAAGACTTTGGCGAGCCTGTGAAGCTCTATGTTGTACGTCACGGCGGAACAGAGGGCGAAGCAACCATAAAACTTAAGTTTAATGATTACACTGCCAAATATGGCAAGGATTACACAGTTAAACTTAAGGATTCTATCTTCGCAAAAAAATTAAAAGAGAATGAAAAAAGCATACCTCTTATGTATCTTTTAGGTGGAGAAGAGGAAGAAATTAATGCAGAAGTATTTGAATCTTATGAGTCCATGGTTGAATATTTTGGTCAGGAACGTGTAGACGAGATGATTGAAATCATGGAAGAGGAAGAAAATACAGAAGACGATTCAGAAAATGAGGCTCTTATTCCTAATGAAATTAAAGATGAGAGTCCTCTTATGGCGTTTAATAATAAATTATCAATGTATTCCGATGATGGGGTGGATAAACAAGATTATCTTTCAGAAAATTATGTAGACCCGGAAACTGCTGAAATGGCTTACAATTTAATGGAAGAAATACTTTTCTTTACGGAAACCAAAGTTGTTTTTGAAGACGGTGAACAAATAAAAGAAATTTTTGTTTATCCTGAAAATGATCGTGTTTCAAATGGTGAAAGAACATTCGCAATGGTAATCAGTGCCGGTGATGAAAGTGTTAATGTTGATAGTAATAACACATCTACTGTTGTCATTAAAGATGATGAGCCAAATGAGGTTTCAAACCTTTATATCGACACAGAAGAAACACCAACTGAAGTACAACTTGGTGACAAAACCTTTACAGCAGTGTTGAAACGTGATTCGGCTACTTACAAAACAATAACTGCAAACTTTTTTGCAGTCAGCGACACAAACAAAGTTCTGACCGCAGGAAAAGTGTTGCTTATGCCGGGCATGAAAACACAAAAGGTAGAAGTAAAAATCGATCCTGCCCTGCTTGAAGGTGCGTCACGGATTAATATGTACCTTTCAGACGGCAAGGGCTGTGAGGTTTCACGTGATACTGTTTCTGCAGACATTATGAACGGTGATACCGTGTCACTTTTCAGTACGAGCTCGGGTATAGTTTATACTGCAGAAAATTCTCCCATAGGTTTTGCAGGTGAAGGTACATATGACGGCTTTGACATTTATCCCAATCAAGATAACTTCCAGACAGATGGAAGTATGGGAAAGGACAAGGACGTAGAAAACGGTTACAACGGTGAAACGTGGAAACTTAACATCCCAAACAAAACTTCCGGCTGGAAGAATTCAAAGGCGATGATTCAGAGTAAGCATAAGTTGAACTTTGCTGTTGCAGAATCTCTTGAAATAGACTGGGAAAGAGATGACTATTCAGGCTCGAAGCGCAACAGACAAATCTTCTCTACACATCCTGATTTTCATATAGACAGAAGAGAAGAAACTTATGATGAAAATGGCGGAACCTACCGTTTTGAGGATGAATATGACGGAAGAGTAAAAATTAACGCAAGAACCGGTAGTGTTGAACCGAACAGTGGGTTGCTTACAGAATCAAAATATCTTACCAGAATGGGATCAAATACAGGCGAGCCCGGAGATGCTGCCATTCCTTCGTATATGCATTTTATGATTTGGAAAACAAGCGGAGGAGTAAACGGTTCGTTAATGGATCTTCGTAATATCCATGTTGTATACAGACAGTACGATTTCCATATTAACGATGCTGACAAAATCAACGGCGAAGTTCCCGGTGCTTTAAAGATCTTGTCAAGAGATGCCTTATCTATCAGCGATAGTATGAAACGCTACGCACTTGAAAAGATTTCTCTTTCGGAGTCTTTTTCAAACTCAAATTATGAGCTTACCGGTTTGCAGATTAAGAACGGAAATGAGTGGCAAACTGTTGAAGGTGAGTTCTTTGATGCAAAGAACAGAACCTTTGATTTTTCAGACGAGTTTATTCAGAAGTACTACAAGTTTGCAACAGATGACTACACCCGTTTTGAATTAAAACCTGTATATACCGTCAAGAAGGTACAGGTAACCGTAAATACTGATGAAACAGGCGGTATATCAATCAACGGCGAAAACATTGGTGCCAACAGCGGTTCCCACAGTTTTACCGTAGAAGCAGGATCAACTATAACTATTGCACCTTATGATGCACAGCAGGGTTACAGTTTCTCTGAATTTAAGGGAAGTAAAGTAGATGTAAATAACTCGGCAAACAGCTGGAATATAGAATTCCAGCAGAATGCTGCTGAACAGAACCTTCGTGTTGATTACTATAACTATGTAATTACCCCTGTTTATACTGCAGAAGGTACATTCGTCAGAATTGATACGCCTGATGGCGTTCCCGAAGGTTGTGCGGCTCCATCACAGACATTCTATAGCTTTGCAAACGGAGATCTTGTTTCAGGAAAGGCAATGCTTTTCTATGCTGAGGTGGCTGACGGATACCGTGCAAAATGGACTGTTAAAAATGCAAATCACCAGTGGGCAACAAGAAGCTTTTACGGTGAAAGCTTTGATTATCGCGTCATCAATGGTGACAACGTAATCGAACTTCGTTTTGAAAAGATGGATTCTGTATCCTATGCTGCATTAAACGGAACCGTTGTATCCTATAAGGGAACAATTCTCAATCCTCCTGTAAGCGACGGAATGGGTGGATATCTTGGTGAACAGGAACCTCTTTCCAATGTGGATGTTTATATGGGTAAATACAGTGCAAAGACCGGTGCAGATGGTAAATTCAGGCTGTATTCCTATGAGAATGCATCAGATGATTCGGGAGAAAATACTATCAAATACTTAAGAGCATATCCTAATGAGGATCACACCGTAAGGGTAATGTGCAACAACACAATAAGCATTTATGTTATATCCACGGGCAACGGAGATTTTAAATCTGCAGATTTCGAAAACCCGGCAGAGGTAAATCTTGAAAAGCCTATTACGACTGATTTTTATGGTAGCGGTCCAACACCATCATCTATCGAGGTTCTTTTTGGTGCAGATGCTTCGTCTATGCCATCTATATCCAGTCAGGTGGGCGCTGTTCCTATGTCAGACATCAGTGTTGGTTTCAGATTGAATATGAACACCACTTCTTCTGAGTATCCTATAAGTCGTGTGGATTTTATGATTGTAGCAGAAGACGGCGCGGTAAGAAATACATATAGTGTACCCACCCAAGGAACATCTACTGAGTATTCGCTTTTTGAATATGAAATGAAGAATGATGATGGAACTGTGGGAACAGCTTATTTCAATGGTCTTTTGAATTTTAAAGACGGAGATAAGATATACGTAGATATTATTGGTACAACCGGTAGTGGAGATGCGTCTATGGATATCAGCTATGGTAAATATGATACAGGCATCTCCTTCTATGAAGTCCCGGGACAGGGTATTGAAACTGTACTTCCTGAGATTTCACCTGAAGAAGATCAGATACCGGGATTAGAGATGGTGGGAACCATGCTTCCGAGAATCAATTTCGGACCATTGTCTATCAGCGCAATTATCGATGGAAACAGTATGATGTTTAATGTTGGGTTCAGCGTTTACGAATTAAGCAAAGCTCTGGCATCACAGAAAGAGAAAGCTACTCCTGTCAAAACAGAGGAGGAGTTTGCGAAAGAGAAGGCTGAGCTTGACAGTAAACTGGAAAAAGGAGAGCTTACCCAGGAAGAATATGATAGAGAGCTGGAGAAACATAACACGGCTGTTGTGGCAAACGATCTGATTGTTGAGAATGAACAAGATGAGTTAATTGAAGAACAGAAGATTATAGAAGCAACTGCTGACGAGCTTGCAAATGCAAACGAAACCGTAGAGAAGAATAACTATGATTTACTCAAAAACGTTAAAGGTGCAGCCGGTTTAATAAAGAAGCTTCAGGAAAGAAACAAGCTTTTGGGCGGTGCAGGTGTAAAAGATGCTCTTGCAAAAGCCTCCGGCGGAATAAAACTTAATGCAAACCTGACTTTGGGTGCAAGTTTTACTCTTATATATAATACGGATTTGAAAGACTGGGTGTTTGAGAGTGCTTCAATTTATGCCAGCGTAATGGGTGCGGTTTCAGGGACATTCTATATGATGATCCCATCGACGCCTATACCTTGTTATATTGGTTTTTCCGTTTCTATTACAATCGGTTTGTATACCGGTATAGGGGCTAATTATCCGGTGACTTTGACTGAAATGTCTGACGGAACCTTTGAGAAAACGGTAGGTAATGCATTTTATTTCAAGGGAAATGTTCCCATTATGATGGGTATTGAAATTTTCGTTGGCGTTGGTATTCAGAGAATTCTCTCTCTGCAGTTGACAGGTGGATTCCTGCAACAATTTAACTTCGCTATGGGTTCAGGTGCCACAGGGAATGGTTCTACCACGTTTTACGGAGCTATGGATATATCCCTCGTAATATTCAGTGGTCAGTGGAAATTTGCCCAGAAAAGCTGGAACTATTCTTTATATGGCCAGCAGGCACAGATGCTTAACGATTCAGTTCTTTCTGCTGCATCGGATGCTATGAATATGCCCCTTTCCAATATGATGTTGATTGATGAAACATATGCCAATGAGTTTGTTGGTGGAGAGAATGTATCATTGATGTCATCGGACAACGATTCGGAAGATTTATTGCACAATATGATTTTAAAGGACACGCAGAACATAAAATCAAATATTGTGCCTCTTGGGGGCGATAAGCTCCTTTCTGTGTTTACTGCAACTGCAGAAGAACGCAGCATATATAACCGTCAGGCTATATACTACACAATCTTTGACGGAAGCAGTTGGTCTGCCCCTCAGCTTTTGTCCGACGAACCTACTTCCGATGTGGGACTTCATGTAAATGATCTTGGCGATCAGGTTGTTATTTCATGGTCAAAATCGCAGAAAGTATTTGATGAAAACGACTTTAATATATCATCTGAAGGCAAGGTGAGTGACAAAGATATTCTCAAATTTATGTCTTCTACTGATGTTTATACTATCGTTGCGGATAAAGAGCAGATCATCAGAAACAACGAAATGCCTGAGGCAGTAAAAATCACAAACGACTATAATTCCGATGGAGAAACCAGTCTTGGATATGCACATCAGATAACGGGTGCTGTAAAAGTAAATGATGGAAGAATCTTAATGTTCTACACCAGCATAGATTATGATAACAACGGCACAGAAATAAGTACTTTAAATGAGTTGTTATCAGCACCGGGAATTATGATGTACCGTATATATGAAGACGGCCAATGGCTTGAGGATTACTATGCTGAAGAAGAAAACTACGCAGGCATTGAAGATATGTACGGACAGCGTCTTGTGGACATCAATTTGCGTGATGAAGAAGGAAAAGCTTATTTCCCCATCACAGGTCACAATGATATAGGTGTTGTCAGCAGAAACGAAGAAGAGCTCGTTCTTATCAGTTATATCTATGATTTGGACGGTGACCTTTTAACATCAAACGACAGAGCAGTGTGTATTTCGGCAATGAAACCTGATGGTAAAGCATATGAGATTGCACCTCCAATTCAACTTAACGAGACAGGTAATGCAGCACATGTGAGCATCGACAAGGCTGTTGATGATAAATATGGGGATATCTCTGTTATCACATGGGCTCAGAATGATGAACTTATGTATATGAATCTGACAAGATTGTTTGATGGATTTGAGTTATCTGAAAAAGAAAAGGATGAGCTTATAGAGGAATATGAATCCAATCCAGAGGAATATTCAGAATATGATACTGCTGAAGAAATGCTTGAAAATATTACACATGGAGTTGTTGAGGAAACAACGCAAATAGGCGGCAGGGATGTTATCCAGTATACCCTGAAAGACACAGAGGCTGCATCAGGAGCATTTGTTTCATATGTTGATGAAAACGGAAGTGTGAAGCACTCAAATCCTGCCAACGGATACGACGTATTTTCCGGTGAAGACGGGAATGTGTATGTTTTGTGGGCACAAACAGACGGGGCTGAACAGAAAATAATGATATCCAATTTGAATATCAAAGATAATACTGACGGAACATATACACTTGTATGGAGTGATGGAGTTGCTGTAAGTGTTAACTCCATTGAGGATGAAGCGAATAATGTTAAAGAATACATTGTTGAACCGGTAGGTTGTGTTGGTGAAAACGGTAAGATCTACGTTGCCTATAATCGTTTTGATATTGAATATGAAACCGAAACTTCAGAATCTGGAAATGAAGTTATAATTGATTCAAATCGTGTCAATAACAATTATTGGGTTTCAAGTATTGATCCTTTTGCTGATCTCAGCCTGGAAAACCTTCACCTATCAGAAGAATATCCTCGTGCAGGCGAAGTCTTCATTGCTTATGCTGACCTGGAGAACAACGGTATCTGTGAGACTGAAGAAATAGAAGCAGTTGCACAGATTATTGCCAAAGACGAATCTGGTGAAGAAACAGTTGTTCAGACAGTTAGGCCGGAAATAAATTCGCAACTTATAGCGAATTCCAAAATTCATATTAGTGCAAAATTCGAAATGACTGAAGAAATGATAAACAACGCCAAGGATAACAAGCTGGATTATATAGTAAGATTCAGTGCTGATGCAAAATGCGTTGCCGGTGAAGAGGCAGTGGCTGAAGCGGATATTTATGTTGGCTCAAAACTTGTTATTCAGGAAAGAAATTTCTATCGTTTGTCAGGTAGAGATATAGCTGTTAAAGACGGGGTTTCTGTTATTGGTGATAAAGACGGCACTTACCGATATATTGTAAACGGCAGGGTTGTGAATATCGGAAATACAGAAGCAGAAAATGTAAAGTTCAGCTTTGAAATGGGGAACAAAAATGCATTTGACGATGCAAAAGGCATAACTCCTGATTCTTCGATGGAAGAAATTATAGATTATGTTGAAAATACGCCGCTGAATGCTAATGTTATACACAATGAAAATCACACATTCTATAAGGATGTTGGTTTCTTGTCAAAGGCAGACAAGTACGAGATTGCTCCTGGTGAAAGCGGAGACTTTGTTTTAGCATCGAAAAAAATCAGTCAGGATATGTACACTGAAAATGGCTACGGAACATTTGCCGTAGAGGCACTTTCTGAAAGTGATGATACCGATAATGTTGGAAATGCTGATTATTTTAGTGATGTACTCAATGAAGAATCCATGAGTCTTATAATAACCAGCAATTCTCAGATAGTTCACGAAGCAGAGCTTTACAAAGGTCAGAATCTTGACCTTGATGCAACAATATTACCGCTTGATAGTAGCTACGAATACACTGTTAAATGGGAATCAGATAATGAAGCTGTTGTCACAGTAAATAAAGACGGTGTTGTTTATGCAAATGGCGTTGGTAAAGCAAAGGTTACTGCAACAATAGAAGGAACAGAGATTTTTAAGACTGTTGATATTACTGTAAGTAAAGACTCTGTAGGAAACGGAAGCAGTAGTGGTGCAAGAGGATACTATACCGTTAAGTTTAATTCAAACGGCGGTAATAGCATTTCAGAACGTCGTGTAAGCTATGGTGGTACAGTGCCCGAACCGGAATTACCTGTAAAAGAAGGTTATGTTTTCGAAGGTTGGTATTCAGATCAGGGGTTGACACAGAAATTTGATTTCTCCACTAAAGTTTTAAGCAACTTGGTTCTGTATGCAAAATGGACTGCGGTACTTGAAGATGGTAAATTGGTTCCCTTTAAGGACGTAGCTAAAGATGATTGGTTCTATGATGATGTGGTTTATGTATATCAGAATTCTCTTATGAACGGTGTGTCAGATGATGAATTTGAGCCAAACAGCGAGCTCACAAGAGCAATGTTGGTTACAATTCTTTACCGCAACGAAGGAGAACCTGCCACAAACAGAAGCATACCTTTTGCAGATGTTGAAATGGATTCCTGGTATGCAAATGCTGTTTCCTGGGCGAAGCAAAACGGTATTGTAAACGGTGTAACAGAGAATGAATTTGCACCGGATGAAAGCATCACCCGTGAACAGATTGCAACTATTATGCATCGCTATGCAAAGTATAAGGGAGATGATGTGGAATTAGACAAAAATACAAACATTCTTTCTTACAACGATTCTGACAGTATTTCCGATTATGCAAAGGCTTCTTTGCAGTGGGCAAACGGAATTGGCTTGATTAATGGTAAAACAGAAAGCACATTAAATCCGCTTGACAATGCAACAAGAGCTGAAGCTGCAACAATATTTTACAGATTTGTTAAAGCAAACTAATACATTTTGTTATTGCTTTTAAGGAGTGAGTCGTAAGGCTCACTCCTTTTTCATACCCTATATTAAAATATGATACACCTTAACCAAAGAAAAGGACTTTGAAAAACCTTCGTAGACTTTCCTCATCTTCTGTGGTATGTTTGTGTTGCCGAAAAGGTAAATACAAAAATCAGGAGATGAAAATTATAAAGAAAAAAGTATTATGTACGGTAATGGCAGTAACAATACTGCTGACACAAACTGCATCAGCGGCGCCCTGGCAGCTGAGACGGAATCAACTCATATTCGATAGCGAAATTGAATTCATAGGAAATGTAACCTTGCAATTCGCATCGGACGGTGGTAGCTTTATCAGGCCAATAACAAAAAGATACGGCGATAGCATCTCCCTTGAAAGTTATGTCCCGACAAAATACGGATACACATTCAAAGGATGGTTCACCGACCCTCGAACAAAACAGAATCAGGTAACAACATTCAAATTCACAAAGCCTGATGTACTTTATGCTAAGTGGCAGCCTGACCCACAGGAGCCTGTAAATCCAAATGACGAAATCATGGCAAAGGACACCTGCTACCTCACCGATGAGGAAACTGTAAAAAGGAACGAAATCATAGAGGAGAAAAATAAAGCCTACATCGAAGGCTTTGGCTATGTGGCTCCAAGCAAAACTAAAACCATCATCGTAGACTCGGATGGTGACATAAATAAAATGGTCGGCACAATGGAATAAAATATCGAGAGGATAGGCAAACCCGCCTATCCTCTTACATTTTGGTTAAGCATACTTTTAATGCTTAACCTCATTTTTTGTCTTTAA
This sequence comes from Ructibacterium sp., assembly GCA_045542095.1. Taxonomy (GTDB): domain Bacteria; phylum Bacillota; class Clostridia; order Monoglobales; family Monoglobaceae; genus Ructibacterium. The sequence continues at coordinate 99,929 of JAZQKJ010000034.1, read as the reverse complement.
AGAATTTTGTTCCCGGTCTGTTAGGAAAATAATCATAATTCCAATCATCATATTCATACACGGTAATTCTGCCTTCTTCACAATCAATCTTTTTTGCAGAAGACTCAAATTTCCACTTTTTGAATTCGTCTCTTCTTTTTTTACTCCCCTGAATTCTTGCAGAATATCGCTTGTAATAAAGGTTATATATCTGCAATGGAATATTATCCTTATTTTTCTCTTTGAAATTGTCGATGGCAGCTAAATCCTTACAGGTCTTATTTGTACCCGGTTCGATACGATCACAATATCTCGCTCCGCCTTCTGTTTTACGAATAAAGTATTTTCCGCATCGCTGACATTTTATAAACCCTAAATTCAGCTCAAGCATCCGCATAAATTCAATATTCAGCATTTCCTCAATTCTTGAGAACTCATAACAAATATGAATAAATCGAGGAGATTCAAAAAGCATATGCAAAATATCCGGACGACATTCATACTCTCTTGCAAATTTCTTAAAGCTTTTAGTTAGTTTAATTGCATTATTGTATCTCTCGTCTATTTCTTTTTCTGTTAACCCATACGGCATCTTATTACCGGTTATTTTATTGTGAACAATACTGTGTTTTTGTCTTAAAGTAACCGAAGTCGGCAATCTCTGCATTTCACAATACAAATAATATCTTTCGTGCGGACATAGATTGCCGAGAAATTCAGGATAATAATTCTCATCATAACAAAACTCAAGCATATCATGATAGACCGATTGCCAATATTTTAATTGTATCATATAGAATTGCAAATATGAATTTTGCTTATCTGCATTTACAAATAACGGAGGACAGATATAGGTATATAGAGATGCTGCAAATAAATCCTCATAATTATAAAGTGTATTGCAATAGTTGATGTACTGATTGTACATTTGATCAAGAATACTATCTCCGTCAGACAGAGGATATTTTACAATGAATTCCTTGTCCTTGAGTTCGTTATATATTTTATCAAAATCAGCATACACGAAATCCAAGATACCTTCACCGTATTTACCGGTTACTATTGCCCCGCCAAGGGCATGGGTTGTTGCATCAGGAATTTCCTCAAACATATTCTTTAGAAAATCTTCCATTAGATGTTCTCTGCTGCCAAGTTCTACAGTGAAATCCTTTGCGAATTTTTCTCTGATGCTTTGAATCTTCTTCCTTCTTTCAGCAATGTCCTTTGAATCGATATCCATTTTTTCTTTCATTTTAGGGAATACTTTTCTGTTGTTTCTTATCCACAAATTACTGTTAGCCGCATAATCCTCTTTCGAGTGGTCAACGGTAATCAAAAAATATTTATCATCAGGTGTCATTGCTTCGTTGTCAAAATAATCAAATTTAACAGCATTATCATTTGATTTGAACTCTGATATAATCCTTCTTTTAGACACTTTATACACCACCTTATTTTTGTAAAATGTAAAAATGTTCAGTTTTGTAAAATTCACATTACTCCAAGAAACATTATACAAAACTATTGCCGAGATGTCAATGCCTTGTTATAATTTAGTTGTAAAATCCATTCAAAACAAAATGGATTTTCTAAAACTGAATAGCCGTACCGCAAGGGATACATTCTCGGGGAAGTGCCGCCACGATATGAGCGCACCAAGAAAATGAAATACGACGTTGGTGTCAAGCAAGGCAGGAGGTCAGGAACTGTAGCGGAAGTCGGTGCAAAGAAATTATGCAAAGAGTGTCTTAAGAATGGGAGTAAAAACAAATGTTGATATGAGGGATATGTAAGAGTTTTATAACAACATATATTGCAAATGCATAGTTGCAAAATAAAAATGGAGGTGAGGTGTATATGCCGAGAAAAGATAATAGTCCTAAGATAAAAGAGGTATTATTTTATTACATAGGAACTGATGAACAGTTTAATCTTTTTCTTAAATCTGTCATCGACGATTATATAGGCCAAGAGCTTCAATGTTACGAGGAAAAACTCGTCAAAAAAGAAAGCAAGGTTTCGTGTAATATTTAGCTGGATATATTAAAAGATTTGTGGTATTGTGTTTGCTTGAGAAAGGAGGGAAAACCAAATGAGCATTACTGAAAAATGGCGAATATGGATTTATTACAGATTATCACGAGATGAAGATAGCGAAATGAATTCACTTAAAAATCAGCGTAACATTCTTATGGACTACATCGAGGAACACGGACACATTTATGTTGGAGAATCATTTGATGACAATGTCAGCGGAATGACCTTTGACCGTGATGGAATTGCGGAAATCTATGAAGCAGCCGCCGAACATAAGATGGATGCTGTATTGGTTAAAGACCTGTCAAGACTTGGAAGACATAATACCAAAACTGCAGTATTTATTGACTATCTTACAAAACAGGGCATCAGGGTAATAACAGCGACCGATAACATTGATACATTCAATGATGAAGATGAGATACGAATCGAACTAAACAAGTTCGTTAATCATTTGTATGCAAGGCAAGGTAGTGGTAGAGTAAAAAAGGGATATAGGCAAAAGCAAAAAGACCATGGTGTTTGTAATATGCCGCCTATCGGTTATTACAAAGATAAAAACACCAATGAGATTGTCATTATGGAAGAGCCTGCAGAGATTGTAAAAGAAATCTATTCTCTGTATCTCGATGGTGGCTATGGGTTTAAAGCAATAGCTGAAAAATTGAATAATGAAGGTAAGAAATCTGCTTCATACTATCAATTATTATACAACAAGAAAAAGCAAGGGTATAATAAACCTGCAATTACCAAAAAGCATCTGTGGGATTCAACTGCCGTAAAAAGAGTTTTGATAAATGAGTTCTATACTGGCACATTTTATGACCATAAAGAAGAATGTGATAAAGCACGAGGCATTCGAAGAAAGGTACCGAAAGAGCAGCAATTCAAACACGAAAACTTTGCTCCGGTAATAATCCCTAAGGATACATGGGATAAGGTACAAAAATTGATTGAAGCAAAGAAGCAAAACAATGTCAGAGCAAGTAGTGGAAAACCATATCACAGATATGCGGGACTGCTAAAATGCGGAGATTGTGGTTGTACTTTCGTAGCAAAAATACGAAGATGGAGAGATAAACCTGAACGAGTGGAATATGTATGCAATGGATATCACAGATATAAGGGGTACTGCACATCTCACAGAGTTCAAGAGAGAGACCTGGATGCATTGATATATAAGGAACTCTTAAGGATTAAGTCTCAGGCAGAAGAAAATTGGAAATCTATTGAAAAGGATGTAAAAGCTATAATGAAAAATAAGGCTAATACAGAGAAAAAGATTTCTGATATGAAGAATAAAATATCTGTCCTTAAAGAAGATATAGAAAATATACTTATGGAGAGAATTACAGATAAGGAAAATCGTGAAGCCTATGACAATATGATAGCTAAACGAAAGAACGAGATTGAAAACCTTACAAAGAAGATTGATTCAATAAAAAATCTTGATGAAACCGTCAAAAAAAGAAAGGCAGAAATTAAAAACAGCATAGATATACTAGACGGAATTATCAAGGATGGAGCCATAAGCAATGCAAATTTAAGATTGTTAATCAGCGAAATTATCATCCTCGAACAAGATAACGAGCTATCCATAGTAGTTGCAATGAAAGCACCATTTGGAGAATACTATGGAGAACTGTTTGATGAAGAAGGAAATATAGTCCTTGCACATAGCGGCGACTATAAGAGTATCGCATAAAAGAAAATCGGAACAGAGTATAAAAGCTGTTCCGATTTTGGTGCGGATAACAGGACTTGAACCTGCATGAAATCGCTTTCACATGGACCTGAACCATGCGCGTCTGCCAATTCCGCCATATCCGCATATTTAGTTTTAACCCCTTAATTTTTACACGGGAGAGGTAACCCGAGGAGGAGCAAAACTGCTTAATCCTCACATATTAAACGGATAAATCCGGCTTAACCTATTTAATCACCGAGGTGGCGTAACCTGAACCATGCGCGTCTGCCAATTCCGCCATATCCGCATATTAAATTATAACCTCGTAATTTTTACACGGGAGAGGTAACCCCGAGGAGGAGCAAAACTGCTTAATCCTCACATATTAAACGGATAAATCCGGCTTAACCTATTTAATCACCGAGGTGGCGTAGCCTGAACCATGCGCGTCTGCCAATTCCGCCATGGCCGCACATCTTTATCTAATATATGGCGAAACAAATCGTTGTATATTAGTTTCGCCATATATAATATCATATTTATAAATAAATTGCAATAGTTAAAATTAATTTATATTTAAATTTAAAATATATATGTTTAATGCAAAATTACCTTAAAGTGCCACAAAACACGCGGAGTATAATATATTATAGCTTGATACAGGTATGCCAATGGAAAAGTTTCTCTTATTGATTTTTCAAGATTTCCGCTGTGACTTGATTTAAATAATACAAGTTCACCATTCTTAACTTCTTTTTTCAGTTTTTTATTCATAGATTTTTGGGTATCAAAAGTTAAAACCCGCAGGTCATCTCTCATTTTTGTGTTATGCAATGCGGTTTTAAGTTCTTTACCGCAGGTCATAACAATATCGAAAGAAGAGTCGTTTACTATATCTGCTATTTCTAAGTGTGTAGATTCAGTATAATTTCCTGCTTCTGCTACATCACCTAACACAGCTATTCTTCTGCCCTTAATCGGGATTATACTTGCTGCGGTGATAGCAGAACGGATCGACTTTGCTACTGCGTTGTAGCAATCGGCATAAACAATACGTTTTCCAGCGCGATAAATATTTTGACGAATCCCTGTTGCTCTGTATGATGCGATACCTTTAATAATTTTGTCGTATGGAACACCTGCTTCAACACCTGCGGCAAAGGTAAGAAGTGCAATTGTGATATTATGTTCTGCAAATGAATTAAAAGTTTAACAGGATAAGTATTACCCGTTTTCTTTTCTGTCACATCAAAAACAAGACCCATTTCTGTGCACAATATGTCTGATGCATAAAAATCTGCATCAGTACTTGTTTTGGAAACAAATACAACACGTTTATCATTAATCAATGTTTTGGCGCTGTTTTCGTCCTGACTCATAATACACACCCCGTCAGGATTCATATATTTGGTGATGGAACGAAATTCATTAAATATATTTTCTTCGCTGCCATAAAATTCAATATGTGATTTATCTATCGTTGTAATAATAGCAATTTCAGGTTTTGTAATCTTAGACATCTGTTCAATAAGCCCAGGCGTGTCTTCAGAAAATTCCGCTATGTATTGTTCTGCTTTTTGTGGCATGAGTTGGCAAATAGAACCAACGCTATCTAATATATTATCATTTCCTGAGTCGCAAAGAGTGTTGAAGTGCTGACGATAAACGGCCTCCACCATTTTCTTTGTTGAAGTCTTACCGATGCTTCCGGCAATAACTGTGCTTTTAGTTTTTGCGGTTTCGCGAACTATTGCACACATATCAGAATAAACAACCGCTGGGTTATCAACCACTATGCAATCTATACCATCAATTTTTTTATCTGTAACACAAACAAGAGCGCCTTTATTATATGCTACTCGCATTTGTTCATCGGTATCGTCATAAAGCTTAACGCAAATACATTGTTTGGTAAATCTGTCACCCCAACGACAGATGTATGAAACAGTCTGATCAAATTTTAATTGAACTTCAGCGTCAAATGAATTTATGTCAAGCCCTGCTCTTTGACAGATTTCTTTCAGTGTAAAAAAACATCAGGTCTTTTTTTGATTTTTTTCTGAAATGCAACGTTTCCCAAACTGTGGGAAACAGAACGCAAAATGCCTCTTGGACTAAGATTCATTTGTGTTAAAGCCTCCTTATCTAATAACTGCGTTAGTTATCACAGTTATGGCTCGTATGTTAAAGGTGACTTTACCGTCACCCAATTAATGTTACTACATACCTGAAATTTTGTCAACTGTTTTATGCTATGTAGACCACGCAACAGAGCCACGGAACTAAAGGTTGATTTAACATAAACATAATGTTATAATGAAAATTGAAAGGGGTGATTGCTTTATGAAACGTATCTATCAAAAAGTAATCAGCATGACATTAATTATTGTTTTACTCGTATTTTCTTCAAGCACTGTTTTTGCCACACTAGAGCCTGGAACATGGTTTATGCATTATAAAACAGGCGTTGAGTCTATGTATTTTGTAAAGGCAGATGGTACAGTTGCTTTAGGTGACGGAATTAATAGTGCAATTCCAGCAGGTGTTAAGGAGTTTATTATTCCCGCTGATGTTACATTTTTTCAGGAATCAGGAATTGTTCATCCTTATGGAGTAAGTAGCATAAGCTCAAATGCCTTTTTTAATTGTAAGAATCTTCGCAAAGTATATATTGAGGGGAAAGTTTCAATAGATGAGGGGGCCTTTTTAGGACTACCAAAAGAAACTGTTTTTGTAACGGGAAACAGAATGACCGCTGTTGCTTTAATGGCTGCAGGAATACCAGAAGAACGAATAACTTACGAGGCTATCTCTACAAAATTTGTGGCTTTGGGTGACAGTATTGCAGCTGGATATGGTTTACCGGAATATGTTGAATACGATAATTTGACGGATATCGATTCAGACGGGGACAGATTTCCTACCCCAAAAGATGCATTTGTGGCATTAATCGGGAATTCTGTTACGGATAAATTTAGTTCGGTTGTTGTGGATAATCAGGCGGTATCCGGCTGGACCAGTACACAACTTCTTAATGCACTTGAATCAGGAGAGTTTGATGCGGCACTTAAGGGGGCAGATGTGGTTACTATAACCATCGGCTCAAATGACCTTTTGAACCCATTCATGGACATATTAAAAAGTGTTTTAATTAAAGAACTGAGCGGTAGTAAAGATTTGGTTATTGACACTGGTATAATTTATACAGTTGCAAGCGGACTTAGTAAATCAAAACTTCGCATACCTGTTCGTATTAAGACTAAAATAGAGGGATTTATAACAAGTATAGGAAATATTGCATCAAGTCTTAATGAGGCGCTTACTGATAACCGCGAGCTAAATGAAGTTTGTGATTATTTCTGTGAAATTGTCCAGCCTGCTATTCTTGCTGAAATTCATGAAAAAGCACCAAAAGCAAAGATTTATTGGACTAATATTTACAATCCTTACTATGGGACAAAACTTGACTTAAAAGAGCTATTTTCAGGTATTGAAACACTTGATTTATCAAAAGAAGCTCTGGAGAGCCTTAAACCTGTTGATTTGGGTAAATATGGTGCTACCTATATTGAGAAAATGAACAGGGCGTTTGAAATAAATACAGACGGGTATACAGTCATAAATCTTTATGACAGGTTTAATGAGGCAGGGCTTACTAATGTAAGTATTTCAAGAGATCAGGGTGAAGATTCTGAAAGCTTACAGGATGATATATTGGAACTTGGGGTTGACCCCCATCCAAATGCCAAAGGCCATAAACTTATATATGACATAGTTATGCCTGTAATCGATACCACATATATTCCAGGTGATGATGAGTTTACGATGAGTTTTGATGATGTAAAGAAATCTGATTGGTTTTATAATGCAATCGGGTTTGCTTTTGAAAAAGGTTTGATGAATGGAACGTCGGATAAGACATTTGAACCTTATGGAAAGGCTACAAGGGCAATGGTTGCGACTGTACTTTGGCGTATGGCTGGAAAACCTGCCGTGGTCGAAGATATCAGCTTTAAAGATGTAATACCGGGACATTGGTATGAAAATGCGATAAAATGGGCAAAGAATAGCGGAATAGCAAACGGTTTAGCCGAGAATTTATTTGGCCCTGATGAATTTATAACCCGCGAGCAGCTTGTAACCTTCATTTATCGTTATGCCAATGCAAAAGAAATAAAGAAAGAGAATTCAGCTGATATTTCTTTATTTACTGATGCAGAAAAAATTTCAGACTTTGCTATTGACGCCTTTAATTGGGCTATTGGAACAGGAATTATTACAGGTAAAGGTGAAAACAATCTTGACCCGCATGGGTATGCTACGTCAGCGGAACTTGCAACTATGCTGAAAAGATTCTTTGACAACGGTTATGTGTAAGATATAGAAACGGTTGATATATAAAACATGGAGAAAAAAATTAATCTAAAAATTGACACAGCTCTTGAGGGGAAAGAAATTAGGAGCATTCTTCGTAGCAATATGGAGCTATCTGCATCAATCATTAAAGAACTTAAAAAAACTGAAAATGGAATAATGCTTAACGGCGAAAAAGTTTTTGTTGACAGGTGTGTAAAAAATGGCGATGAACTCGTAATTTCTATTGCAGACATGGGATCTAAAAACATTGTCCCTGTTAATATTCCTCTAGATATTTTATATGAAGATGAAGAAATAATAGCGGTGAACAAGCCGGGGACAATGCCGACTCATCCGTCTCAAAATCATTATTACGACACTCTTGCAAATGGAATTATGTATTATTTTAAAGATGTCGATTTTACATTCAGGGCAATAACTCGTCTTGACAGAGAAACCTCAGGTGTAGTAATTGTCGCAAAGAATCCTATGTCAGCACAAATTCTTGGCAATCAAATGAATAAAAAAGAAATTCAAAAGGAATATATTGCCGTTGTAAATGGTGTTCCCGAGCCCCAAAGTGGTGTAATAGATGCTCCTATAAAAAGAAAAGGGCAATCTGTTATGTTAAGGTGTGTAGCCATAGATGGAAAAGAAGCAATTACCGAGTATGCGGTGGAAGAAGAGGGTAAAGGCTTTTCCCTTGTCAGACTAAAACCGTTGACGGGAAGAACTCATCAATTGCGGGTGCACATGAGTTATAATGGGACGCCAATATATGGAGATGATTTATATGGAGCACCCCAAAAAAGTGAAAGGACGAGGCTTCACTGCAGAAGTGTAACTTTTCTTCACCCTGTTTCTAAGGAGAAGATTAAAGTAGAGGCACCAGTGCCTTTTGATATGGAAAAGTTGTTTGAATTGTTATATTGACTATTTAGCATGTTTGAGATATAATTCTACAAGAAAATTGAATATTCGCACAGAGTGTCGTTTATACCGTATGGGTATAAGCGGTGAAAAGGGAAAGAGGTGAAAATCCTCTGTGATACCAGTCGCCGTATGCAGTGAATGTTTTATTTCCACAGACGAAAGTCGGTCATTGGGAAACCGAGAAGGCCGGGAATAAAACGCTAATAGCTGTAAGCCGGAAGACCTGCTCTGATGCCGCTTTGTAAATGCCGAGGTATAGAAGCGGTAGTTTGTTGTGCTATCATGACAAAATGCGAAAAGACACAGAAAAAACTGCTGTGACAATATTAATTGTCACAGCTTTTTCTTATGCTCGGCACAGGAGGTGATATGCTAATAACTTATATAACAAACTTATAAAAAAGAAAGGGAATTAAAATATGAAGTTAAAAAGAATTTCTGCATCTCTGATAATACTGGTTATGTTATTGGGAATTGCATGCACAAATGTACTTGCAGATGATTCTGCTATTTATGTTAATGTTACTGTAAGCAACCAGGGTGTTATTGAAAAAGCTGAAGACGGCAGTATAATGGCGAATCGGTTAGTGTTGGTTGAGGATTTGAATGATGACGGAATTTATACGGTGGACGAGGCGTTGCTGGCAGCTCATAAAACTTATAACGAAGAAAACGGATATGTTAATAGTCAGGGGTTTGTCACAAAGCTTTGGGGAGTTGAAACATCAGGAACGCTGTTTTTTGTAAACAATAAGGGGATTTCTAATGGTGTTGGAATAGATACTGTAGAAAATGGCGATAATGTTGTTGCTTCCATCATCACGGACACTGTTTCATATTCGGACTATTATTCATACTTTAATATATCTGAAAAGTTGGTTAAAAAAGCTGATAAATTTCTTCTTGAAGTGAAGGGATTTTATGGAATGGCGTATCCTCCCGAAAGTGCAGAGATTGAAAATTTAAGTGGCATTTCTGTTGGATTGTGGGAAGATGGAGTGTTTACCGAAATAGATAGTGCGGTAACTGATGAAAATGGAGAAATTGAACTTTCGTTTGACGAAGCAGGTACATATTATATAACTGCACAGGGAACAGTTGAGAGAAGTGTTTCAGATTTTTATATTTCAAATGTATCGGAAGATGATGAAGTTATTGCTTTTGGTACAATAGACTATACGACAGGCGAAAAAAAGATTGCCTACACTGAAAAAGATTACGGTGATGGACCTTATCCTGCAGGCGAAGTTTTATATGTTGAATATGATTTATGGAATGAAAATAAAGAAGAGTATTTTGCATTAAAGAGCAATCAACTTCTCAGGGATTGTCCTATTATTGCGCCTGTTTGTACTGTCAGTGTGGAAGAAGCTGAGGAAATTCAGATTATTCATAATATAGCAGAAAAATACTCAAAGAACGATTTGTCCAATGACGTTAGTATGCAATGGTTTATTGCTGAATTAGAAACATATAAAAGATTATATCCTGAAACGGATAATATTCTCTCGGAAGAGAAAATACGGACTTATTTGAATGAGATTATTGATGATGCTAAAACAACATCGTCAGTTAGTAATCTTGCAAAGGATATTATTGCTCTGCGGGCTTTAGGCTACGATGCAAAAAAACTGTATACAAAAGACGGAGAAAAGATTGATGCGGTTGCAAGGCTCACAAAGTTTATAGATGATAGAGATTCAAGCATCACAGGTGAATATTCAGAGTATGCACTTCCCTATATAATTATTGCACTTAATCAGGGAGAAAATTATGCATCAACAGAACAAATGGATTTTCTTCTTGACCTTGTTGTTCGGAAAAAAGCGGTATGGCATGATACTTCATGGGGTACAGATGCGGCAGCACCAATGATTATGGCGCTAGCACCATATTATAATGAGAATGATGATATAAAAATAGCAGTAGATCAGGCAATAGATATAATAAAAGCCAAGCAGGAAACAGATGGTTCTATGTCTAATGCGGCATCTACCGGATTGGTTATTGCAGGGTTATCATCAATGGGAATAGACCCGGAAACTGTTGTGAAAGAAGAAAATAACCTGATTGATGGTTTGATGCTTTATGCAACAGAGGATAAAAATGGATTTTTGCCTGCAGACTCAACTATTCCAAGTGAGCAGGGATTCCGAGGACTTTTGGAATGGCAGTTGTCACAAAACAAAAAAGGTATACATGTATTTGATTTTAAAGAAAACCCAATGAACGAGGCTAAAGCGACGACTTCAGAGGATGATGATTATATAGGTGATGGAGGGGAATATACAGGTGATACCATAAATGTTAATATAAAGGTTATGGTTCACGATGAGGCTGAATGCAAAAATTCATATACATATAGAGATGATAAGAAAAAATATACATCTTTGACGAGTGATGAAATCATCTTGCCGGAGGAAAGCACTGTATATGACGCTCTTATAAAATTATTAGAGGATAATGAGATTGAATTTGAAGAAAAGAATAATGGATATATCTCATCAATTGATTCATATGAAGAGTTTGGTCATGGCTCCAAGTCAGGATGGATGTTCACAATCAACGGGGAAGTTTCATCAAAGGGTTGCAAGAGTATAAAACTTAAATCAGGTGATAAAATTGTATGGTTCTATACAGATAACTATTACGATGAAGATGATGCCCCGAAAAGAGGCGGTTCCTCTTCAGACGGTAAAGGAAGTTCCAGTATAAAAAAAGGTGAGATTACCGAGGAAAAACCTGAAGAAAAAACAGATAAAGACAAGTCAAAAGATGTTATGCATTATAGTGATGTTAAATCGGAAGATTGGTACTATGAGTCTGTTAAATACGTAACAGAAGAAGGGCTTATGAATGGAACCGATAATGGATTTGAGCCTGAGAAAATGATGACAAGAGAGATGCTTGTAACTGTTATTTATCGTATGAGCGGAGAACCTGACATTTTAGATGATGATACTGTATTTGAGGATATTGAAGATGAAACATGGTATAGCGATGCAATAAAATGGGCGGAAGAAAATAATATTGTCAGTGGTATTAGTGATACAATGTTTGGTATAGGTCAAAATGTAACGCGGGAACAGATGTCGGTTATTTTTATGAGATACGCAAAAGTTATGGGATATGACACGGCGGCTGCGGCTGAATTGTCGACTTATACTGATTATTCTCAAATAAGTGAGTGGGCGATAGATTCCTTTAAATGGGCAGTATCGACCGAATTGATTTGCGGAACTGATGAACAAACTCTCGCTCCGGCAGACTTTACAACAAGAGCAGAGGTTGCAACAGTAATTACTCGCTTTTGTAAAAGCATAAGAGGTTAAAATGAAAAAAGTATTTTCAATATTTATAGCTTTAATTATAACACTAGCGGCAGTTTCTGTAACTGCCGCGAGTGTTGATGAAATGAAAAAGACCACTGCACAGTATATTTATAATACGACTATTAATCCTCAAGTGGGTTCAGTAGGCGGTGAGTGGGCTATTATTGGTTTAAAAAAGAGTGGAATAGATGTTCCACAAGAATATTATGACAAATATTATAGTAATCTTGGTAATTATCTCATGGAGCGAAACGGCGTATTACATGAGAGAAAATACACAGAGTATTCAAGGGTGATTCTTGCTTTGAATGCAATAGGAAAAGATCCTGCTAATGTTTATGGATATAATCTTTTAGTGCCCCTTTGTGATTATTCTAGCACCATAAAACAGGGATTAAATGGTGCTGTCTGGGCATTACTTGCATTAAATAGCGGGAATTATGAAAGTGATGAAATACAGACAGTAAGAAAAATGTATCTGGATTTGATTTTAAGCAGACAGCTTTCAGATGGTGGTTGGGCTATGGCGTCCCAAGAGGAATGTGGGGATGTGGACATTACTGCTATGGCGATCAGAGCGTTGACGGCTTATAATAATGACATACAAGTAAACAATGCAATTGGAAAAGGAATTGAATTCTTGTCAAAAAATCAAAAGGAAAATGGTGGGTTTTCCAGTTATGATGAAGAAAACTCCGATAGTGGGGCACAAGTTTTAATGGCAATGGTATCTGCAGGAGTATCCGTAGATGATCCTCGATTTATTAAAAATGGAAATTCAGTGATAGATTTTATTGAGAGGTTTTATGTAGACAGCGGAGGATTCAGGCATACTGATGAGGATACAATAAATTCTATGGCGTCGGAACAATGTCTTTGCGGACTTTCTGATTTACTCCAAAGAGAAGAGAATGTATCAATGAAAAAATGTAATGACAAAAAATTAAGAGTATTTTTAAACTATGTTGAAGAAACGAAAGAGATGATGAAGTGAAGCTTTTAAAAAACAGTAAGATTAACTTTATTATATTGGGTGCAATTATAGCAGTGATTATATCTGTTATAATTGTTACGATCTTTTTTATAAATTCTTATACCCATATTGAGGTATGGGAGAGAAGTAATGATAATTACCTTGACGAAACCGTGAGTTTGGAGAAAGGAAAATGTTTTAAAGAGGTAGAAGAAAGTGAATCGACAGAATATAAAAGGGATGATGAGCAAACGGAAGTAGGTTCTGAAACCCATAATTTAATAGGAGAAACAGAGGAATTAGTTGAGAAAGAAATAAGCGAGAATGTTGCTGATAATGACGAAATAAAACATGAAATAGAAGAAAGCGCAGAGAAAAAAGAAGAACTTTGTTGCACAATAGAGGTCAGGTGTGATAAAATATTAGATAATATAAGTAAGTTGGATGATGAGAAGAAAGATTTAATCCCTGCCAATGGTGTAATTTTGAATAAAAAAGAAGCCGTTTTTAAAGAAGGCGAAACTGTTTTTGATGTGCTTCTTCGTGTGCTCAAAGAGTCAAAAATACATTTGGAGTTTGTTAAAACTCCTCTAAACACCAATGTATATATTGAGGGAATAAATAACATATATGAATTTGACTGTGGAGAGCTCTCGGGATGGATGTACAAAGTTAATGATAAATTTCCAAACTACGGATGTGGAAAATATTATCTGAAAAAGGGAGATATAGTTGAGTTTATTTACACCTGTGATTTGGGTAGAGATATTGGTGGAGAAAATATAAGTCAAAAATAAAAGGAGTTTAACATGCAAGAGTTTAAAACCTATCATCCTATTGTAAACTTTATTTTTTTTGTGTCTGCAATAGGGTTTTCTATGTTTATTTTAGAACCTGTTTGTTTGGGTATAACTCTTATATTGGGAGCCTTATATTCGGGGATATTAGGAGGAATTAGAAAACTGAAAGCAAGCCTGATTTATATGATACCTATGATTATTCTTACTATGCTTTTGAATCCTATGTTTAATCATCAGGGGGCTACAATACTGGGATATTTTCCATGGGGAAATCCCTTTACTAAAGAATCTGTCGTATACGGGATTTGTGCAGGAATGATGCTTGCAAGTGTGACCTGTTGGTTTTCGTGTTCTAATGAGATAATGACAAGTGATAAGCTAATGTATCTTTTTGGCAGAATAGTACCCGCACTTTCTCTTATATTCTCTATGATTTTAAGATTTGTCCCTCAATTTTTTGCTCACCTTAAGGAAGTGAAAGGCGCCCACAAATCTATGGGAAAAGAAATGGCCAAGGGAAATATTTTAATACGTATAAAAAACGGACTTACAATATTATCTGTCATGATATCATGGGCGCTTGAAAATTCAATTGAAAAAGCAGATAGCATGAAAGCCAGGGGCTATGGACTAAAAGGCAGAACATCTTTTTCGAATTATAAATTTGATAAAAGGGATTTAAAACTGGTGTTATTTATACTTATATTTGATGTATATATCCTGTATGGAAAATTTGCCGAAGGGCTTTATTTTGAGTGTTTTCCTCAAATAGCCATGGCAAAATTTTCAACATATAAAATAAGTATATATATTGTGTATTCAATGCTTTACTTTTTACCCGTGATAATTGAATGTTGGGAGGGGTACAGATGGAAATTATTGAAATCAAGGATTTAACATTTACATATCCTGCAAGTGAAATTACAGCCTTATCTGATATAAACATTAATGTAGGACAGGGGGAGTTTATAACATTATGCGGAAAATCCGGATGTGGAAAATCCACCTTGTTGAAACTTTTAAAACCATCGGTTTCCCCCGAGGGTACAAAAAGCGGAAAAGTATTATTTGAAAACAAAAACATAACAGAACTTGACCATAGAACTCAAGCGGAAAAAATTGGTTTTGTAATGCAAAATCCCGAAAATCAGATTGTAACGGACAAGGTTTGGCACGAACTTGCTTTTGGACTTGAAAATCTTGGATATTCAACCAACGAAATCCGTACAAGAGTTTCTGAAATGGCTTTATATTTTGGTATTGAGGATTGGTTTCATAAAAAAACTACTGATTTATCCGGTGGCCAAAAACAGATGCTCAATCTTGCGTCGGTTATGGTGATGCAGCCATCTGTACTTATTCTTGACGAACCTACAAGTCAGCTCGACCCCATAGCAGCTCAGGAGTTTATTAAAACTTTGGAAAAGATAAATCGTGAGCTTGGCACAACGGTTATAATCAGCGAGCATAGACTTGAGGATGCAATTGCTGTATCGGACAGGGTTGTTGTTATGGATGAGGGAAAGATTATAGCAGACGGCACTCCGAAAATAATAGGTGGGCTTCTTAAAAATCATTATATGTATATGGCGCTTCCTGTTCCTATAAGAGTTCACGGATGTGTTGAAAATGAATTCCCGTGCCCTGTTACTGTTCGTGAAGGAAGAGAATGGCTCGAAAGCTATGCAATAGGAAATGATATAAAAAATGAAATAGAAACAACGTTTGCCGAGCAATCTCATTATGATATTGCAGTTGAAGTTAAAGATTTATGGTTTCGGTACGATAAAAATCTTCCTGATGTTTTAAAAGGTATATCTTTTAAAGTGAAAAAAGGGGAAATTTATGCCATTGTAGGTGGAAACGGTGCAGGAAAGTCTACGTTACTTTCTTTGATTTGCGGACTTAACAAACCGTACAGAGGCAAGGTTTTAATCGATGACAGAGATATATGTAAAGTTGATAATCTTTACAGAGATGTTATTGGTGTAATGCCGCAAAATCCTCAAACTATGTTTTCACAGAAGACAGTTTATCAGGAAATAGCCGAAATGCTCCATAAAAATGACAATATAGACAAAGAAGAGAGAATAAATGATATTATAAATTTATGTGGTCTTGAGAAACTGGCAGAACGGCACCCTTATGATTTGTCTGGTGGTGAACAACAACGAACTGCGCTTGCAAAAATTCTTGTAAAAAATCCTGATATTATTATAATGGACGAGCCAACCAAAGGAATGGACTCGCATTTCAAGAGAGTATTTGCGGATATTTTAAATAATCTTAAAGCAAATGGTGTGACAATAATAATGGTTTCCCATGATATAGAGTTCTGTGCGGAATTTGCAGACAGGTGTATGATGCTTTTTGACGGAAGTGTGGCAGGGGAGGATGTGCCGAGAAAATTCTTTGCAGACAAGAACTTTTACACAACATCTGCAAGCCGTATGTCAAGAGGAATTATTAAAGATGCGATCCTCGCTGATGATATAATTATTGCTTGTGGCGGAAATATGATCAATAAAGAGAATATCTTTTGTTATAGGGAAAAAATAATTGGAAATGAAAAGAGGACGGAAATAGAAGAAATGTCAGGAAAGAAAAAAGTATCTTTATCACGAATATTGTGGGGAAGTGTCTTCAGTATACTCTTTATTATTACGCTTTTATGGGGAAATAATAAATTTACTGACTGGCATGGATTGATTTTTCAATTTGTAACAATTTTTGAAGCGACAATAGCTTTGATTTGTTTTATACCCCAAAATAGTATGGGAATAGCAGATATTGAAATAAATGCACCTTCAAAAAAGCTCAATATTAAGAGAGTGATTGTTATAATAGCTGTTCTTATTGCTGTTCCTTTGACGATTCTCTTTGGAATGTATTGTTTAAACGATAGGAAATATTACTTTATAAGTCTTTTAATTATAGCGGAAACCATGATACCTTTTTTTGTGTTATTTGAAGGTAAAAAGCCTGATGGAAGAGAAGTTGTTTTAGTTAGCGTTATATGTGCAATTGCAATTGCTAGCAGAGCGGCTTTTTATATGATTCCGCAATTTAAACCTGTTCTTGCGGTAGTAATAATAGCCGGAATATGCTTTGGTGGCGAGACAGGATTTATGATTGGGGCAATAACAGCTTTTGTATCTAATTTCTTCTTTGGTCAGGGGCCTTGGACACCATGGCAGATGTTTGCCTTTGGTATAATTGGCTTTATTGCAGGAGTAACATTTAAAGGCGGTTTTATCAAAAAGACAAAACTATCTCTCTGCATATTCGGGGGAATTGCCACGGTGTTGATTTATGGTGGAATAATGAATCCTGCATCGATAATTATGTATCAGGAAAGTCCTACGTTTGAGATGATTTTATCATCTTATGTTATGGGGTTTCCATTTGATTTGCTTCATGGTGTATCTACAATGTTCTTTTTATGGTTTTTAGTCAAGCCTATGACCGAGAAAATAGAAAGAGTCAAAACTAAATATGGTCTTGTTGCAAATTGTCCCGATTAAAATATTTTTTTTGGATAGTTTTGTCTAATGTTAACATGGCAAAGTCTTTTGAAATATGATAAAATTATCTTGTAGAGAGAAAAATCATATAAGGAAGTGTTATCTTTGGAGAAAAATGGTTTAAAGAAAAAGTTTGACTACAAATGGGTTATTATCGGATTATGCTTTTTGATGGTACTTATATGCCTTGGATTTTGCAGCTCCAATAAAAGTCTTTATGTTGTAGCAATTACTCAGGCACTTGGAATTCCAAGAAGTGCATTTTCCCTTAGTGAAAGTTGTCGTTTTATTGCCACAGCTGTTGTTAATGTGTTTTTTGGCACTTTGATTTCGAGATTTGGTGTTAAAAAGCTTATTTGTGCAGGACTTTTTTCTTTAATAGCCGCATGTTTTTGCTATGCTTTTTCTCCTAATGTATGGGTATTCTACATAGGTGGTTGTCTCTTTGGTATTGGTTTTTCGTGGACAACAACTACGATGGTAGGGTGTGTTGTCAACAGATGGTGCAGTGAAAACAGAGGTACAATCATGGGTGCTATTCTTGCTTCGAATGGTATTGGCGGTGCTATTGCAGCTCAAATTGTTACTCCTATTATATATCAGGAAGGAAATCCTTTTGGATATAGAAATGCGTACTTCCTTGTTGCTACAATTCTTTTAGCTTTAGCGGTTCTTATGATTATTTTCTTTAGGGAAAATCCAAAAGGACCTATAGGTGAACATTCTGTTTCACATAAGAAAAAATCCAGAGGTCAGGACTGGATTGGAATGACTTATGCAGAAGCAAAGGCAAAACCATATTTTTATACAGCACTTATTTGTATTTTCTTCACGGGTTTGATATTGCAAGGTATTAACGGCGTTGCAGCGGCACACATGAAGGATACCGGGCTTGATGATGCTTATGTTGCAACGGTGCTCAGTGTTCACTCTCTGGCTTTGGCAGGATTTAAATTCCTTACCGGATTTGTATATGATAAACGCGGGCTTAGGTTTACTATGAATATGTGTAATATTGCGGCTCTTGTTACAATGGTTGCATTAGCAGCTCTCACAAATTCTCATACAGGTAAAGTCCTTGCTATGGTATACGGTGTAATTTCTTCTCTTGCACTTCCTTTGGAAACAATTATGCTTCCTATATATGCCAGCGATTTGTTTGGCGAAAAGTCATTTAATAAAATAATGGGCTTATTTGTTTCGGTAAACGTAGCCGGTTATGCCGTGGGAACGCCCCTTGTAAATATCTGTTATGATATTTTAAAAAGTTATAAAGTGGCATTTGTAATAGGAGCTGTTCTAATTTTAATTGTTGCAGTAACTATGCAGTTTATTTTAACTGCTGCTCATAAACAACGTGAAATAATTCTTGCAGAAGAAGAGACTAGAGAAAAGCTCGAGGAGGAATGTCCTTGTTAAATCAGTTTTCCAGAACAGAACTTATGCTTGGCAAAGCTGCCATGGATAAGCTGAAAAAAAGCAGAGTTGCAGTATTTGGAATAGGCGGAGTTGGTGGTCATGCTGCAGAGGCTCTTGTCAGGAGTGGAATTGGTGCAATTGATTTAATAGATAATGATACGGTTAGCATTACTAACATTAACAGACAGATTATTGCAACTCATAAAACTGTTGGTCAATATAAGGTTGATGTAGCAAAAGACCGTTTTAAGGACATAGATCCCGAGTGTGAAATAAATACATATAAAGTCTTTTATATGCCTGAAACCGTAAATGAAATTGGTTTTAATAACTATGATTATATAATAGATGCTATAGATACGGTTACAGGAAAGATTGCAATTATAGAAAATGCCGAGAAAGCAGGCATCCCTGTTATTAGTTCTATGGGTGCAGGAAACAAGCTTGATCCGACGGCATTTGAGGTTGCGGATATATATAAAACCTCGGTTTGTCCTCTTGCTAAGGTTATGAGGTATGAACTCAAAAAAAGGGGAATAAAAAGGCTTAAGGTTGTTTATTCAAAGGAACAGACGGTTCAATTGCCTGATGATGTGTCTGAGGATGCTCTAAATGAGTTAAAAGGGAACGGCAGGGCTCCTGGAAGTAATGCTTTTGTTCCCTCGGTTGCAGGATTGATTATCGCAGGTGAGGTAATAAAGGATTTAATTAAGTAAAGTAAAAGGCTCGGTGCTTTTGTTTTTGCACCGAGCCTTTTAATATAATCTTAGAATGCTGACATAATTAAAACAATTATAATTACAACAGGAATAACAAATGTCATATATAGTCTTAACCAATTTGGAAGTTTAAGACCTTTGCCTACGTTTGCTTCGTTAATAAAGTTTTTCCAGCCCCATCCGTATCGTGTAGTACAGAAAAGAATATAGCAAAGACTACCAAGAGGAAGAAGAATGTTAGAAACAGCGTAATCTTCCATATCCATTATACCTTTACCGCCAATTGCAATATTTTCCCAAACTGTAAAACCTAAAATAGCAGGCAGAGACAAAAGTAATACCAATACAATATTTATCAAAGATATCTTTTTACGACTTAAATTTGTAAGCTCCAGCCAGAAAGAAACAATGTTTTCAAAAACTGCTATTACGGTTGAAAACGCAGCAAAAATCATAAACAGGAAGAAGAGTGTTCCTATTATTTGTCCACCTGGCATAGTATTAAATATACTTGAAAGTGTTGTAAATAAAAAGCTTGCACCAACTGTTGATGCATCAGCTGTTACACCATTGTTAAAAGTGAAACAAGCCGGAAAGATAATAAGACCTGACATAAGCGCCACAAAGGTATCAAGGCTTGTTATGGTTATCGCTTCCCCTAACAGACTTCTGTCTTTATCAATATAACTACCAAAGATTGCCATTGAACCGATACCGACACTAAGTGTAAAGAATGCCTGACCCATAGCGGCGGAAACAGCGGTCCATCCGGCTGTTTTAAGATTATCTATTGACGGAACAAGATAGAACTTCAGTCCCTCTGCAGCATTTGAAAGTGTACATGAATATATAGCCAGGCTAACCATAAGTACAAGCAAGGCCATCATCATCACTTTTGTAATTTTTTCGACACCGTTTTGGAGACCTAAAGAACAAATTCCAAAACATAAAAGTATAACTGTAAATGTTGATGCAGAAACCTGTCCGGTGTTTGTTATCATACCAACGAAAACATCCCCTAATGCTTCAGCGCCGTGAGCATCCATAATTGAGCCTGTTAAATACTTTAAAAAGTAAATTAACATCCAACCTGAAATTACTGTGTAGAACATCATAAGAAGATAGTTGCCGGCAACACCGGTATATTTAAGCAGATGCCATTTTTGACCGTCTTTTTCCAATGTGTCAAAGGATGTAGCAATACTTCTGCGGCTACCTCTTCCAACTGCGAGTTCGGCAGTCATAATGGGGACGCCAAATAAAAGTAAAAAGGCTATGTACATAAGTACAAAAAAAGCACCGCCGTATGCTCCTGTAATAATTGGGAATCTATACACATTTCCAAGACCGATGGCACAGCCTGCGGAAATAAGTATAAAACCAAGCCGTGATGAAAATTTTTCTCTCTGTTTCATAATTGTTTTCTCCTTTTGTAGAATAATAATATTTTAACAAAAAAAGTAAATTTTGTAAAGAAGAATTTAACTGCAATTAATATATTAAAAAACACCGTTTTGTATAAAATGCAAAGCGGTGTTTTCATGAAAAATGAAATAAGAATTAGTTACATTCAGCAACCAACGGATCAGCTAAATCCTTAATGTAGAAAAGCTTGCCGGGGAGAGTAGGAATGAAGCTTGATGCAACCCACTTGTCAGGACCATATTTCAGAGTCATTCTAAGGCTCATGCCCTGCCACTGCATACCACGGTTAAATGCACCATCACAGCCGCCGATAATGTAGTCAGCACTAAACATGAGTTTAGGACCAATTGTGTTAGCACGGCATGGTACAAGAGTTGTTCTTGATTTGAAGCTTGTAATAGCATTCTGTTCAATTGTTAAAGGATGGAGCTTAGCTGCAATTCTGTATGGCTGATTGCGCCATTCTTCAACCGTATCAAATTCTCCGCCGAACTGTGGTTCCCAGAAAGCAATATGACACATTCTGCCAATGCCGAATACGAGAACTAATTTTGCGCCTTCTGCACGAAGTGCATTGATTTTTTGTTCATAAGTTGGAAGATTTTCTTTTGTAGCAAAGTTTCTCTGATCTTCTGGAACAGTGAGTTCACCAAGAGGATTAAAGAGTGCCTGTTTCATAGCATTCTGGAATGCAGCGGGATCATCTGCTGCAAGAGTGTTACCCTCGCTGTCTGACCACTCGTCCATGTTGAATGTGTAAACATGCTTACAATCAACATTCCATTCTTTCAAGAAGTAAACAACCCATTTGTACATTCCCATAGGACCAACAGGAAGAATGAATGCGATTTTTTCTTTACGCTCTGCAGCAAGTTTAATCTGCATAGCGATTTCGTGACCCATAAGGGTATCAAATTCATAAAGATTATCACACATTAAAGGTGTAAAATCTTTATGCCAGAAATCCTGTCTCTCATCAATTTTAAGATTTGGATCACAAAGCTTATCAATTTTTTCCATATCCCAGCCTGCTGGATAAAAGCCCTCAAGCAGACTGCCTTTTACTGTACTTGCAAAATCCATAATAATTTACCTTCTTTCTATAAATTAAAAATTTTATTTACGATCTTCCATGAATTTAAGAATATCTTCATAAGGCTTAATTCCTGTGGTTGCACCCTTTGCCATAACACAGTGTGCACCTGTTGCGTTTGCAAAACGTCCGCAGGATTCGAAATCCTCACCACGAGAGTGCGCTGCCAGGAAACCTGAACAGAAACTGTCTCCTGCACCTGTTGTGTCAACAGCTTTAATTCCTGTATAAGCAGGAATAATAATTGCATCAGAATCTTTATTTTCTCTTAAATAACAACCTTTGCTTCCAAGCTTGATAACAACAGATTTAACACCTTTTTCAAAGAATATATCGGCAATCTTATCAGGGTCGGTTTCACCATCTGCAAGATTTACTGCCTCATCAATACTTGGCATGAAAACATCAATGTAAGGCAAGCAACAATCCAAAACCTCACCCCATCTGCCGGAAGCATCCCAACACACATCAAGAAATGTTGTTTTACCCATTTCCTGACATTTCTTTAAAAATTCCATGGTTTGTTTTCCATCAAATGTTTTAAGAAGGAAAGAGCCTGTAACGAAAACAGAGTCATAATCTGCAATAACACTCATGTCTATGTCATCAATGCAGAAATCCGCATTTGCACCAACACAGTGGAGAAATGAACGCTCGCCTGTTTCGTCAACAGTTACAACTGACGCGGAAGTCTGGGATTCTTCACTTGATTTAAGAGCGGTAGTATTAACACCCTTGCGATCTAAAACTCCTCTTAAATAGTCACCAAACATATCAGTACCAATTCTGCCAACAATAGCGGTTTCAACGCCCATAGTTCTCAGATTGATAGAAGCAGTCATGGCATTTCCGCCATTATGTACCGTGATTGAGTTAACATGGTCAAGCATACCTTTGTCAGGAAGCTTCGCAACAGGAGAAACGATTACATCTGCAACCAGAATTCCTACACATGCTACTTTCCTCATGGTAACATCCTCCTAACAGTTGGTTTTGGATAAACCATGCACTGTGCAAAAGCTTCAGCATACTCTGCACCACACTGATAACCGCGGTATTTAGAGATAGTCTTAACCATATCAGCAAAGTCGATATTGTCATGCTCTCTCATCCATTTAAGCTGACTTTCGTGACATTCGAGCATCTCAAGTTTTAAGTCGATTTCCTCGGTAACGTCAACATATTCTGTAGGCAGGAATTCATTACCGCCAAGATTATCCATATAGAAGATAGGTGTAACTTCGGATGGTGTCATAACCCCTGATTCGTAATGAGGAACACTTGCTGCAAAAGATGCGTCAAATACAAGACGGCTTACTGCAACATGGTCTGGCATATAATCATTTGGAGCGTGTGTGATAATAAAGTCAGGTTGAGCCTCACGTATAACATCAACCACCTTGTCACGCTGTTCCTTACTTGATTCATAAGCCATAAGGTCACCAACATCACAGGTAACAACTTTAATTCCTGCCAAAGAACCAGCTTTAATAGCTTCATTTTTACGGATTTCAGCCAATTCATCAGGCGGAATAATTACGTGTCCCAAATTTCCGTTACAAACATGACAAACTGTTACGTTGTCGCCGCGTTTTACGCATTTTGCCAATGTTCCGGCGCAGTTGATTTCGATATCGTCCGGATGGCAGCCAATTGCTAAAACATTCATTTAATTCAACTCCTTGCATAAATTTTTATTTTATGATATTATAATCATACTATAAAAAATGATACTTTTAAATACTAAATCGTGTTCTAAATTTATACTTTTGTAAACTTGTTTGTTGAAAGGCGGGATTTAAGTGCCTGTAGAAAATGTAAATCTTGCATATATAAAACATAAAGTAACCGATATCATAAAGATATCGGATATTATTGCAATGCAGTATTTTGAATTTGACAAGAAATTTGATTTTGAGGTTGGAACTCATTCGTTTTGGGAGTTTGTGTATGTGGACAGCGGTGAAATTATTGCAACTGTTGGTGATAAAAAATTCACCTTGAAAACAGATGAAGCTATTTTTTTCAGCCCTTACGAATCTCATAAAGTTCAGGCAAACGGTAATGATGTTGCCAATGTTTTCATTATGAATTTCGGCACAAATTCAAAGCCTATGAATGCCTTTAAAAACAGAGTGATTAAACTGCCTGAGAAGTTAAAGAAGTACATAGCGAAAATTCTTTCTGAAGGCGAAAAAACATTTGAGATGCCTTTTAATGACCCATATCTTGTTCATATGAAACTAAAAGATGATCCGCCATTTGGTGGAATGCAGATGATAAAAACCTATATGGAGCAGTTGATTATTCATCTTTTGCGTCATGAGGAAGCGACAGATGTTAAAGGGTTTCCTGAAAATGATGGTGCAGAAGAGCTTGCAATTTTGGCTGCCCAGCTAATAAGAGAAAATATTTATGGACGAATTTCGGTTGAGGAAATATGTGAGAAACTTCATTACAGTAAAGCATACATAAGCAAAATTTTTAAAAGAAACTACGGGTGTACTCTTACGGAGTTTTATGCCAAAATAAAAATTAAAGAGGCAAAAAAACTTATAAGGGAAGGTAAGTATAACTTTACAATGATTTCGGATATGCTAAGTTTTAGCAATGTTCAGTATTTCACACGGGTATTTAAAAGAGTTGCCAACATGACTCCGGGTGAATACGAAAAAAGTGTACAGTCGTGATGCAGGCTGAACTACAATTGCAGTTAAATTTGCTGATTCGAGCTAAATATACTTACGAATGCTAAATTTGCTCAGGGGGAGATTAAATCGAATTTAGCAAGAAATATTGGCATCTATACCTTATTTCAGTATATAAAAACAACCCCCGACTTGCCTAAGGGGAGGCAGGTCGAGGGTGTTTTAACAAATTTAGAAATTAAAATAGTTTTTTGCGTTTTCGTAAGAGATTCCTCTTGCGATTTTTTCAAGCATTTTTTTGTCATTTGGATATTCTCCGTCTTCAACCCATTTGCCGATTAAGTTACAGAAAATTCTTCTAAAATACTCATGTCTTGTGTATGAAACAAAGCTTCTAGAGTCTGTGAGCATTCCAACAAAATGAGAAAGTGTTCCAAGGTTTGCGAGTGCTCTCATTTGGGATTCCATACCGTCACGCTGGTCATTGAACCACCAGCCGGAACCAAACTGGATTTTGCTCTTTACACCTGCACCCTGGAAGTTTCCAAGCATTGTGCCCAAAACATAATTATCTTTTGGATTCAATGTATAAAGGATTGTTTTAGGAAGCATGTCCTTTTTCTCAAGACTATCTAATATTTTAGATAAACCTTCCGCAACAGCAAAGTCGTTGATTGAGTCAAAGCCAGTATCGGGACCTAATTTTTCAAACATCTTTGTATTATTGTTTCGAAGTGCTCCAATATGTAACTGCCATACCCAGCCTCTTTTAGCGTATTCTTCACCTAAAAATACAAGCTTTTCTATGATGTCATCATCCATTTTGTCAACAGCATGGTCGGAAAGTCTGCACCCGTTTTCGTGAAAGAAGTCCATTCTCTCGGGAAGATTGCTCGCCATGTTGTCAAGGTCAGGTCTGAATGCAGGAACAATTTTTGTATCAAAATCTTTCAATGCTTTGTGATATTCCAAGGTATCATTAGGTGCATCAGTAGTACAAATTACTTCAACGTTTGACCTTTTTATAAGTCCTTGAACCCTGAACTCATCTTTTGCAAGACAGCTATTGACAGTATCCCATATTTCTTTGGCAGTATCTTCCGATAAAGTTACGTCAATATCAAAATATCTCTTAAGTTCAAGATGAGTCCAATGATAGAGTGGGTTGCCGATAAGATATGGCATGGTTTTCGCAAATTCAACCCATTTATCGTAATCGTCTGCATCACCTGTTATGTATCTTTCGTTAACGCCGTTTGTGCGCATCTGACGCCATTTGTAATGGTCACCGCCTAAAAAAAGTTCATAAGCGTTACTGAATTTGTGATTTTCTGCAATCATTTTGGGACTTATATGACAATGATAGTCAATAATTGGTAAGTCCCTAACTGTTTCAAAAAGTTCTTTTGCTGTTTTGTTTTTCAGCATAAAATCCTCATTTATAAAACTCATAATGTAACACCATCCTTAAAAATTGAAATTTCACGATATCCGTAAAGTTCGTTAAGCGCAGCTTTGCCGTCTGCTACATTAATACAAAGATTAAATAATTCGTCTGCGGTTTCATCCATTGATTTTCCTTCTGCCAGAACACCTGCATTGAAGTCAATCCAATTTCGCTTATGCTCCGCAAGGTTCGAGTTTGTAGCAATCTTTAATGTTGGAACAGGAGCCCCAAGGGGTGTACCTCTGCCTGTTGTAAAGAGTATCATGTGAACCCCTGCCGCGGTAAGATTAGTTATGGCAACAATATCATTACCCGGACCATTTATAAGATTAAGTCCGCATTTTGAAAGGGTATCACCGTAATCTAAAACATCTACAACGTTTGATGTGCCACCCTTTTGAACACAACCAAGGGATTTTTCTTCTAAAGTTGTAATACCACCTGCCTTGTTGCCGGGAGATGGATTTTCGTAGATTACCTGACCTTTTGAGGTAAAGTAGTCTTTGTAATCGTTAATAAGATTTACGTTTTTGTTGAAAATTTCTTCGTTAATACATCGGTTCATAAGCAGAGTTTCTGCGCCAAACATTTCGGGGACTTCTGTGAGAGCAGATGTTCCTCCGCAAGCTATAAGTAAATCAGAAATTCTGCCTACAAGAGGATTAGCGGTAATTCCACTGAGTCCATCGCTACCACCGCATTTTAAACCTATTTTTAATTTTGAAAGAGGAACCGGCTGTCTTTCAAAGGTTCTTGCATAAGCTTTAAGTTGGTTTATAATTTTGATTCCGGTCTCTATCTCGTCGTTCTCGTCCTGACAGTTAAGGAACTTTACTCTGTCATCATCATAGGCACCGAGAACTTTTTTCATCTCGTCAATATTATTGTTTTCACAACCAAGACCAAGAACAAGAACGCCGCCTGCATTAGGATGCTTAATAAGTCCGCAGAGAATTTTTTGTGTAACTGCCTGGTCATCACCAAGTTGAGAGCAACCAAACGGATGTGGAAAAGCAAACGCACCTGTTTCTTTGGCAAGCCGTTCCGAAATCTTATTTACACAGCCTACGGTATTTACAATCCATATATCGTTTCGAATACCTACCTGACCGTCGGAGCGTACGTATCCCATAAAAGTCTTATCCTTGATTTCCTCAAGAGTTGTAAGCTCGGGAGCGTAGGTATAGGTAAGCTTTTCACCTAAATTTGTTTTTAGATTGTTTGTATGTACAATTTCACCTTCGGCTATATCTTCTGTTGCATGGCCGATTGGAAATCCGTATTTTATAACATTTTCACCTTTTTTGATAATTGTTGTTGCCCGTTTATGACCATCGTTGAGTTCAACAGCAACATTATCTCTTTCTGAAATCTTAAACAGCATATTTCTTCACCTCATCTGCAAGGAAGCTAAGGTCTTCACCCCATAAATCTGAATCCTTTAAAATTGTATCTATATCAGAGTTTTTCATGAATTCCATAACATCTGTATCGTCGTTTGGCATATCTGTCTTATAGAACTCTATGAGACGCGCAAATGAGAAAAGAAGGGTTTCAGGCATCTTGTTATAGCGTTTGATGTATTCAAGAATTGATGGGAGAACTCTTACTTTAAACTTGCTGACAGAGTTCAGAGATATATCTGCACAAAGATGTCTGATAAAGGGGTTTTTGAATCGTTCAAAAACATCGTCTGCATAAGCAATAAGCTCACTTTCGGGAAGATCAAGAGTAGGAATGATTTCTTCGTAAACGCATTTTTTAACAAATGCACTCATTTTCTCATTCTCCATACAATCCATAACAGTTTCTACACCCTCAAGCATTGCATAAGGTATCATTGAAGTATGAGCGCCGTTTAAAATTCGAACTTTTCTTGTGCGGTAACGCTCAAGATTATCAGTAACTATAATGTTAAGTCCGGCTTTTTCAAATGGGAACTCATCTTTTATACTTTCAGGGCCTTCTATAACCCACAGGAGAAAGAGTTCGCTTGTGTTAAGCATTTTGTCATCTGCATGTCTGCCTAAATCTTCTCCAAAAGGATATCCTGTAACGATTCGGTCAACAAGTGTGTTATAGAAAATATTCTCATTTTCTACCCATTTTGAGAATTCGTCGCCAAAATTCCACATATCAGCATATTCAAGAATATATTTTTTAAGGGTATTACCATTTTTGTCGATAAGCTCACAAGGGAGGAAGATAAACCCGTTAAGACCCAAATCAAATCTCCTCTTAAGAAGGAGGGTAACCTTTGCAGGGAAAGTAATATCAGGTGCTTTCTCTGGAGTATCATTTGCTGAAAAAGCAATTCCCGCTTCTGTTGTGTTGGAGAATACGAAACGAAAATCAGGATTTTCAGCAAGCTTAAGATAGCTTGCAAAATCATCGTAAGGCTTAACAGTGCGTGAGATTGCATCAATATAGCACTCGTCAATGACAGGCTGTCCATCTTTAAGGCCGCGCATTATATGTGTATAGTTGCAATCCTGTTCTTCAAGCATATCACACATTCCAACAGGCTGAGGCTGAACAACAACAACTCCTGAATTAAAATCTGTTTTTTCGTTTGTAAGCTGAATAATCCAGTCTATAAAACCGCGAAGAAATTTACCTTCGCCAAACTGAATTATACGCTCTGTGTATTTATTGGACATAAAATTACCTCCATTTTTCGTTAATGATAATTAAATTATATATTAAAAAAGAATAAAAAGTATGGCTTTTTTTGCTGAATTTGAAAAAAAGTATTCCTTTTTTGCTTTGTTTGTGTTAAAATTAAGAAAAATGTCGGGGAGAGATGTGTTGTGGCTTTTGCGGATCAGATTAAATATGACTATTATATTGAACGTGTAAAACGAGATGAATGGAATGTTTTTAAAGGAACTCATTTTCATGACTGCTATGAACTTTACTATCTTGAAAGTGGGGAAATTACATATTTCGTAAATGACGATATTTATAACCTTAAAGCAGGGGATTTTATTCTGATTCCGCCGGGGGTTATGCATAAAGCTTTGTATTACAGGCAACAGGCGCATACCAGGATCTTAATATATATTAAACCTGAATTTTTAAGGGATGTACTGCTTGAAAGACCGAGCCTTTTAGATAGTACAAAGGAGCATGTGGTTACAATAGGGATTAAAAGCATATCCCAGCGTATTCTCAACAGTCTTCTTAAAGAGGAAGAGGAGAGGGATGGGGATATGGTAATGAAACGAGCTATGGTTACGGAATTGTTTGTATGGCTTTCGCGTTGGTTAGAGCAAGAAAGTAAAATGCCTGCAAAAGTACCCGGGGAAGAAAACGGCTCTGAAAACGGAGTTATGGAGATTGTTAAGTATATAAATGCAAATTTTAATACAGATATAAATCTTGACGAGCTATCGGAAAAGTTCTATATGAATCCAACGTATCTCAGTCGAACATTCAAGAGGATTATGGGTGTACCCTATTCAAAATATCTGATTAATGTGCGTGTCCGCCATGCGATACGACTTCTTAATGATACAAATAAAAAAATATCAGAAATTGCCATCCTTTGCGGGTTTCATTCTGATAATCATTTCTGCAAAATGTTTAAGCAGGTAATGGGAATATCGCCTCTTAAGTACAGAAGCGATTCATCAGAGAGGCAAAGGTCTTGATTTTTCTTAATTTTATAGAAAAAACACTTGAAATTTTGATATTTACATAGTATAATAAAATGATTATTATGTCGTTTTATGCCCTTTGGGCGTTTTAACAGATAGAAAGCAGGTTTTTAGATTATGATAAGAAACAGACTGACGTTGCCGTTGATTCCTCTTCGGGGACTTAGCATATTCCCCGGAATGGTGCTTCACTTTGATGTGGCACGACCGAAATCTATTGCTGCAATAAGATGTGCAATGGAGTCGGATAAAACGGTGTTTTTATGCTATCAAAAGGATATTGATGTGGAATATCCTATTAGAGAAGACCTTGCAAAAGTTGGTTGTATAGCGGAAATAAAACAGATTTTGAATTTACCTGATGGAAATATAAGAGTTTTAGTGGAAGGCCTGTTTAGAGGCAGAATTACTCGATATACAGACCTTGATAAATATGCAATGGTTAATGTCTGCCGACTTGATGATATTCCATGTGATGATGATATTCAGGCTCAGATTCTAGTGAGAAGGCTCTTTAGTCTTGTGGAAAAGTTTATGGATGTATATGACCGTGTTTCGGCGGAATCTATTACATCCCTTTTGTCTATTGAAGACCCGGGGGAGCTTGCAGACGTTGTTATATCGAATTTCCCTGTTAAACCGCAGTTTAAACAGGATATATTAGACGAACTTGATGTTGCAACACGCCTTGAAAAGCTTATTGCCATAGTTTCAAATGAGCTTGAGATTATGGAAATTGAACGGGATATTATGAATAAGGTTCAGGCAAGTCTTGACGAAAATCAGCGTGACTACGTCCTCCGGGAGAAACTTCGTGTTATACGTGAGGAACTTGGAGACGGCGATGGCGTTGAAAGTGATATAAAAAAATATCGTAAGCAAATGGGAGAGAAAGAACTCCCTAACTATGTTAAAGAAAAGCTTGAAGAAGAAATTGAAAAATTACGGAAAACACATCCTAATTCTCAGGAAGCAGGGGTAATTCAGGGATATATTGAAACAGTTATTGCCTTGCCTTGGGGAATAAAAACAGAGGACTGCCTTGATATAGAAAATGCCAGAAAGATACTTGACCGTGACCATTGCGGTCTTGAAAAAGTTAAGGAGCGTATTATAGAATATATTGCGGTACGCAAGCTTTCGGGACAACCTAAAAGTAATATTCTATGCCTTGTTGGTCCTCCGGGAACAGGTAAGACTTCTATTGCACTTTCTCTTGCAGAGGCTCTGGGACGTAAATATGCGAGAATAAGTCTTGGCGGTGTTCATAATGAGGCTGAAATTCGCGGACATAGAAAAACTTATGTTGGTGCGATGCCCGGTCGGGTTATGGATGCTCTTAAATGTGCAGGAAGCTCCAATCCTTTGATGCTCTTTGATGAGATTGACAAAATGTCAAAGGATTACAGCGGTGATCCTGCATCTGCAATGCTTGAGGTTTTTGACCCTGAACAAAACAAAACATTCAGGGATCATTATACAGAGCTCCCGTTTGATTTGTCTCAGGTTCTTTTTGTTGCAACAGCAAACAATTTGGATACAGTTCCCAAACCATTGCTTGACAGAATGGATATAATCGAGGTCAGTGGTTATACTCTTGAGGAAAAAATAGACATTGCAAAGAAACATCTTATTCCAAAACAGCGTAAGCTTCACGGACTTAAGGCATCTCAACTTAAGTTTTCTGCAACGGTTCTGCCTGAGATAATTGAGGGGTATACCAGAGAGTCAGGTGTTCGTTCTCTTGAACGTAAGATTGCGGCGTTATGCAGAAAAACTGCTGTTAGGATTACTGATGAGGGGGCATGCAGTGTTTCTCTTACAGTAAATAACCTTACTGATATATTGGGAAAGCGTGTGTTTAATTATGAGAAAACTGCCCGTCACAATCAGATTGGTCTTGTAACCGGTCTTGCGTGGACTGAAAGCGGTGGAGATACTCTCTCAATTGAGGTAAACACAATGCCGGGTACTGGTAAGCTTGAGCTTACGGGTAATCTTGGGGATGTAATGCAGGAATCAGCAAAAGCGGCACTTAGCTATGTAAGATCCAATACATTTAAGCTTGGTATTTCACAGGACTTTTATAAAAAGACGGATATCCATATTCATATTCCTGAGGGTGCTGTTCCAAAAGACGGACCATCTGCAGGGGTAACAATGTCGACTGCACTTATTTCTGCTCTTAGCGGAAGAGAGGTTGACCGCTATGTTGCCATGACGGGAGAGGTTACATTAAGAGGAAGAGTTCTGCCAATAGGTGGACTTAAGGAAAAAGCTCTGGCGGCTTTAAGAATGGGTATTAAAACAGTTATTATTCCTTATGAGAATAAGCCTGATTATGAAGAACTTCCTGAAAAGCTTAAGAAAAACATGAAGTTTGTTTTTGCAGAGAACATGGATGATGTTTTAGATACTGCACTTGTTCCTATGGGAAACTTAGAGCGAAAACATGGGAGAAAAGAGGTTCAGTATATAGAGGCACTTCTTGGAGGAAAAGAAATTCAAAATTCAGTAATTGCTTCTGATAAGCGGAGGTAGACTATGGATTTTATAGACGCTAAATTTTTACAGACAGCGGTAAAGCCTGAACAATATCCGGATACTCTTATTCCTGAAATTGCGTTTGTAGGGCGTTCTAATGTGGGAAAATCATCCCTCATAAACTGTCTGACTAACAGAACAAAGCTTGCAAGAACAAGCAGCACTCCGGGAAAAACTGCTACCATAAATTTTTATGATATAGCAGGTCAGTACAGATTGGTAGACCTCCCCGGCTATGGATATGCACAGGTATCAAAAACGGAGCTTGAACGCTGGAGCAAGATGATAGAAACATATCTTTCAAACAGGTATAATCTTGTTCAGGTTATTCAGCTTGTTGATGCAAGACATAAACCCACAAAAGATGATATTACAATGATTAATTGGATCAGGAGCTTTAACTTTACGCCGGTGGTTGTTGCAACCAAGCTTGATAAGTTAAAGAAATCTCAGGTCGAGCCAAATCTCACAAAAATATACGAAGATTTGGGGCTTGACGATGATTGTATATTACTTCCGTTCTCATCGGAAAAAAGAACAGGCAGAGAGGAACTTGCAGAAATAATTGATATGCTTTGCAGTAAGTATACTCCCGATGGCGAAGATGTATTGAGATAATTTCATAAAGGAGTTAAAGACATGATAAACAAACCAAGAGGAACAGAGGATATACTGCCAATCGACAGTCCTCTGTGGCAGAAAATTGAGGATACTGCACGTCGCGTATGCTCGGTTTACGGATACAAAGAAATAAGAACACCTGTTTTTGAAGATACGGGTCTTTTTCAAAGAGGTGTAGGTGATACAACAGATGTTGTGCAAAAAGAGATGTATACCTTTGAGGATAAGGGCGGAAGAAGTATAACACTTCGTCCGGAGGGGACTGCTTCCTTAGTAAGAAGTTTTATCGAAAATTCCCTGTATGCAGACCCACAGCCTACAAAACTGTTTTACCTTATTTCCTGTTATCGTTACGAGAAACCACAGGCCGGCAGACTTCGTGAGTTTCATCAGTTTGGTATAGAATGTTTTGGTGGCACATCCGATGCAACCGATGCAGAGGTTATAGAGCTTGCCTTTGAGTTTTTTGAAAATTTAGGCATTAAAAATCTTAAGCTTAATTTAAACAGTATAGGATGCCCTGAATGCAGAAAAGCGTATAACGATAAACTGCGTGAGTATTTCGAAGAATATAAGGACAAGCTTTGCGAAACTTGTCTTACACGTCTTGACAAAAATCCTATGCGAATTATAGACTGTAAGTCTGAAATATGTTCAAAGATAGCAGAGGATGCACCAAAGATGATTGACAATATTTGTCCTGATTGCAAAGAGCATCTTGATAAAACTCTTAATTATCTTGATTCAGTGGAAATTGAATATACAATAGACCCCAACATAGTAAGAGGACTTGACTATTATACAAGAACAGTTTTCGAAATTACTTCAGATGCTCTTGGAGCACAGTCTACAGTATGTGGTGGCGGACGCTATAACGGGTTGATAGAAGAGCTCGGCGGTAAGCCTTGTGACGGTATAGGCTTTGCGGTTGGTTTAGAGCGACTTGTTATGATAATGAAAAATCAGGGGCTTGATTTGGAAGTTGAAAAGAATGTTCCTGAAATATTTATTGCCTCTATAGGTGACGGAGCAGATGTTACTGCACAGAAACTTGTTTATGGTCTGAGAAAGCTTGGTTGTCATGCAGAGAGAGACCTGTGTATGAGAAGTGTAAAAGCACAAATGAAATATGCCAATAAACTTGGGGCAAAATATAGTATGGTGCTTGGCGAAGATGAAATTTCAAACGGCAAAGCAGATTTGAAGAATATGGAAACAGGCGAGAGTGTATCGGCTAACCTTACAGCGGATGCGATATATGAAATTATAAAATAACGTGTGGGAGAGCCAGCCTTCCCTTTGAGGGGAAGGGGGACCGCTTTAGCGGTGGATGAGGTGTGATTTAAAGGACACCTCGTCAGCCTCACTGCGTTCGACAGCTTCTCCTCAAGGAGAAGCCTTTAATAGGAGGTAAAAATATGCAATTTGAAACAATGGCAGGGCTCAAACGTACACATATGTGCGGACAGCTTTCTGCAAAAAATCAGGGTGAAACCGTAACATTAACAGGCTGGGTTGCCCGCAACAGAAAGCTGGGCGGAGTTAACTTTGTTACACTTCGTGACAGGAGCGGTATAGTACAGCTTGCCTTTAACGATGAGTCTGACAGAGATGTTTTTGAAAAGTCGGAACAGTTAAAAGGTGAATATGTTATAGCGGCAGTTGGCGAGGTGCTTTTACGTTCACCTGAAAATATTAATCCGGATATGTCAACAGGTGAGATAGAGGTTTTCGTTAAAGAGCTTCGTATTTTAAACGGTGCGGAAACTCCTCCGTTCTATATAGAAGAGGATATCGACACAAATGATGCTCTTCGTCTTAAATATCGTTATCTTGACCTTCGCCGTCCTGATATGCAGAGAAACATGATGCTCCGTCATAAAGTGGCAAAGATTGCAAGAGATTATTTTGACGAAAACGGATTTTTAGAGCTTGAAACACCTATGCTCACAAAGAGTACCCCTGAGGGTGCAAGAGACTATCTTGTTCCAAGTCGTGTTCACCCCGGAAGCTTTTATGCTTTGCCACAGTCACCACAGCTGTATAAACAGTTATTGATGCTTGCAGGCTATGACAGATACTTCCAGGTTGCCCGTTGTTTCCGTGATGAGGACCTGCGTGCAGACCGTCAGCCTGAATTTACTCAGCTTGACATGGAGCTTTCATATATTGACATTGATACAATTATTGAGATTAACGAGGGCTTTTTAAAAAGATTATTTAAAGAAGTTTTGAATATTGATGTGCCTACACCATTTATCAGACTTCCATACAGTGAGGCAATGGACAGATTTGGTTCTGATAAGCCGGATACCCGTTTTGGTATGGAGTTCATTAACATTTCTGATGAGGTTAAAAACTGTGGCTTTAAGGTATTTACGGGTGCGGTTGAAAACGGCGGAAGCGTTCGTTGTATCGTTGCAGAGGGACTTGGAGAAAAGATGACAAGAAAGACCCTTGACAGCCTTGGGGAATATGTTAAAACCTATCGTGCAAAAGGGATGGCATGGATTGTTGTGGAAGAAGACGGACTTCGTTCCCAGATTACAAAATTCCTGTCAGAAGATGAGGTTAAGGCAATCCTTGATAAAACAAATGCTAAGCCCGGTGATGCAATATTGATTATTGCAGATAGTAATAATGTTGTATATGATGCATTGGGTAATCTCCGTTTAGAGGTTGCAAGAAGATTTGACCTGATTGACAAAGATAAGTTCAACTTCCTCTGGGTTACAGACTTCCCACTTCTTGAATACGATGAAGAAGAAGACAGATATGTTGCAAAGCATCATCCGTTTACACATCCTGTTGATGAGGATATAGACAAGCTTGAAACCGCACCGGGAGAGGTTCGTGCAAAGGCGTATGATATTATCTTAAACGGTACTGAAATCGGTGGAGGAAGTCTTCGTATTTTCCATACGGATTTACAGGAGAGAATGTTTAAAGCTCTCGGCTTTACCAAAGAAGAGGCGTGGGACCGTTTTGGTTTCTTAATGGAAGCTTTCAAATATGGAACACCACCTCATGGCGGACTTGCCTATGGTCTTGACCGTCTTGCAATGATTATGGCAGGATGCGATTCCATAAGAGACGTAATTCCATTCCCGAAAGTACAGACCGCATCAGAGCTTATGATTGCATCACCTGCACCTGTTGATGATAAACAGCTTGAGGAATTATATATTAACCTTACTGCAAAAGAGCAGGGAGAAGTTCAGGAGTAGAGAAAGGATAAAAGAAAATGAGTAACGTATATGATATTCTTAAAGAACGCGGACTTATAGCTCAAACTACACATGATGAGGAAATCCGCAAAATTTTAGGAGAGAAAAAGATTACATTCTATATTGGTTTTGACCCAACTGCAGATAGTCTTCATATCGGTCACTTTATGCAGCTTATTGTTATGAAACACATGCAGAATGCTGGGCACAGACCTATAATTCTTTTAGGCGGCGGAACAACAATGGTTGGCGACCCAACAGGTAAAACCGATATGCGTCCTATGATTACCCAGGAAGAGATTCAGAGAAATGCTGACAACTTTAAAGTTCAGATGTCAAAGTTTATAGACTTTGAAGACGGCAAGGCAATAATGGTTAACAACGCAGACTGGCTCCTGAAACTTAACTATGTTGACTTTCTCCGTGAGGTTGGTGTTCATTTCTCTGTTAACAGAATGCTTACAGCGGAATGTTTCAAAACCCGACTTGAAAAAGGGCTGTCATTCCTTGAGTTTAACTATATGCTCATGCAGGGCTACGACTTCTATAAACTCAACAAAGATTACGATTGTCTTATGGAATTCGGCGGTGATGACCAGTGGTCTAACATTATCGGCGGTATAGAGCTTATTCGTCGTAAAGAGGGTAAACAGGCCTATGGTATGACATTTACGCTCCTTACAACATCAGAGGGTAAGAAGATGGGGAAAACTGAAAAAGGTGCTCTTTGGCTTGACCCTGAAAAAGTTACTCCTTATGAGTTCTACCAGTACTGGAGAAACGTAGATGATAAAGATGTTATCCGCATGCTGAAATTAGTTACGTTTATCCCAATGGAACAGATTGCTGAATATGAAAAATTAGAGGGTCAGGAACTCAATAAGGTTAAGTGTATCTTAGCTTATGAGGTTACAAAGATGGTACACGGCGAAGAGGCTGCAAAGGCTGCAAACGATGCTGCTATGTCAATCTTTGGAGGCGGTGGAACAGCAAATATGCCAGAAGAAGAGGTTGATGCATCTGTAATTGGCGATGGTATAAATGTTCTTGATTTACTTACACAAGTTAATCTTATTCCTTCAAAAGGAGAGGGCAGACGTCTTATTCAGCAGAATGGGTTAAGTATTAATAACGAAAAAGTTACCGCTGTTGATATGACTATTACAAAAGATATGTTTGATGATGGAATGGTTGTTAAAAAGGGAAAAAAGACATTTCTTAAAATAGTTTTGAAATAGCTCGGAAATAAAAATGTAACATTATGTGAAAGTTGCACAAAAAATATGTGCAACTTTCTGCATTGTGTACAAGAATAACTATTGAAATATTTAAAAAAATGTAGTATTATATGTACATACCACAATTAACTAACAATCTTTTTTTCATTTCCCTCATTTAAGATTATACCGTCTTAAGTGAGACTCCCGACCGAGAAGACTCTCGGTCTTTTTTTATTTTTTTGTATAGTTAAAAAAATTCCTGAATAAATAATATTATATATATATTTATTGGAGGAATATTTATGATAATTCATGTTGTAACAGCCGGGGATACCATTTCATCTATTGCTGGTAGATATGGTGTGACGGTGAGGAATGTATTGGCTGATAATGGTTTAAAGCCAAGTGATACTCTTGTTATTGGTCAAGCACTTGCTATACAGATACCAAGAATAACGCATATCATTAAGGCGGGTGAAAGCGTATATTCAATTGCAAAAGATTATGGAATTTCTGTAAAACAGCTTTACAGAAATAATTTTTTTCTCGGAGGCAGGAGTGTTATATCTCCCGATGACAGCCTTGTTATTTTATATGAAGATCAGGGGGAAAAGGGTTCGTTTATAACAAACAGTTATGCTTATACCAACGTTGATATAGAATTTCTTCGGACACAATTGCCATACCTTTCTTATTTTACGCCGTTTACTTATGGAATAACACAATCAGGTGGACTTGTTGATTTAGATGATGTTGCCCTTATTGAAGCTGCTCGTGAAAATAGTGTAAAAACCCTTATGCATCTGTCCACATTAACTGAAGAAGGAAATTTCAGCAACGAAAGAGCCAGCCTTGTATTTAATAATGCGGAAGTACAAAATACACTTATTGATGAAATCCTGGAGAATATGCGAAATAAGGGATACAATGGACTTGATGTGGATTTTGAATTTATATATCCTGAAGAGAGATATGACTATATTAACTTTTTAAATAATCTTCGTGTTCGGCTGAATCCACTTGGTTATCCGCTTTTATCAGCGGTTGCACCAAAGACATCCGATACCCAAAGAGGAGTTTTATATGAGGGACATGATTATGCAGGGATTGGAGGTGCGGCAAACGCGGTACTTCTTATGACTTATGAATGGGGATACACTTTCGGGCCGCCTCTTGCTGTTGCACCCCTGCCAAATGTTCGCAGAGTTGCGGAGTATGCTTTGACCAAAATTCCTGCAAATAAGATTTTCCTTGGTATACCAACATATGGTTATGACTGGACACTGCCTTATGTAAAGGGTAATCCAGGTGCGCCGTCACTTTCACCTGTGGAAGCGGTAAATCTTGCAAGGCAATACGGAGCAGAAATACAGTTTGATGAAACTGCCATGGCGCCATGGTTCAGATATGTTTCAGAGGGTACAGAGCATGAAGTGTGGTTTGAGGATGCAAGGAGCATACAGGCAAAGCTTGCACTTGCAAAAGAATTGAATTTCATAGGTGTAGGTTATTGGAATTCTATGAGAGATTTTCCCCAGAATTGGATTGTGCTTAACAATGAATACAATATAGTTGATGAGCCTGATTTAATATAAAAATATAGGCAACGCTATTGCTTTTTTCCTGATAATAGAGTATACTGAAAAAAGGAGGCGTTGCCCATGGATAGAAAAATATTCTGGAAATTTAATATTGTGGATATTATTTTGATTGCCATTATTTTAATCAGCATTTTTGTCTTGATTTTCAGGGCTTCAACCACAAAAGAAGATGATAAAAATATATCCTATTTGTTTACCTATACATGCCAAAGTGCGCCCAAAGAAGCTTATGACGGTTTAAGCACAGGAATGTCCTGTAGTGACGGCGATTATGGAAACTCCTTGGGACAGTTGACAACATTTAATGTTTTGGATATTGAAAACGACTCTAATAACAAAGGCGCCTCGTTTTCAACCGTACTAAAGGCAAAGCCTGAAGAACATGGTGTTTCTACTGAGGAGGTTTTATATCTCAAAGGGAAAGAACTTAAGCTTATAATTGGTGATTCAGTTTTTGATGTATATCTGTCAGGTATACAGGCGTTGGAATAGAGAAAGGTTTTATATGAGGGAAGATATAATTTACGGACGAAATCCTGTGATAGAAGCATTGCAAGCGGGAAATACCACTATTGATAAATTGTTTATACAGGATGGGTTAAAGCATTCGCAGATTGGTACAATCCGAAATCTTGTAAAAGAAAAAAATATAACATACAGATTTGTAGACAAACGAAAGCTTGACAGTATGTGCGATGGTGAAAATCATCAGGGCGTTGTAGCTATGGCTGCAGCACACAGCTATTGTGAGGTAAGCGACATATTAAATGTTGCAAAAGAAAAGGGAGAGCCGCCATTTCTTGTAATTCTTGACGGAATTACCGACCCGCATAATTTAGGCAGTATAATAAGAACAGCAAATGCTGCGGGGGCACATGGGGTGATTATTCCCAAAAACAGAAGTGCGGTGCTTAATTCTACTGTGGCTAAGGTTTCAGCCGGTGCCATTGAATATACAAAAGTTGCAAGAGTAACTAATCTTGCACAAACTATAGAAAAACTTAAAAAAGAAGGAATGTGGATTGTTGGCACTGACCTTTTGGGAGAACAGACTCATAGCGAGTGTTCTATGACGGGTTCAGTTGGCATTGTCATAGGAAGCGAGGGGGAAGGTATGAGCCGTCTGGTTAGAGAGTCGTGCGATTTCCTTGTTAAAATCCCTATGATTGGCGAGATAGAATCTCTTAATGCATCTGTTGCGGCTGGAGTTTTGCTTTATGAGGTTGTAAGACAGAAGAGAGAAAAGGGTGAGCTTTAATGAGAGTTTTGGCGATAGGAGATATTGTAGCGGAAGATGGAAGAGAGTTTATTTATAATAATCTCAATAAAATCCGCGATAGATTTAATATAGATTTTTGTATTGCAAACGGGGAAAATTCCGCAAATTCCAACGGTATCACCATGGATATTGCAAACACTCTTATTGACAGAGGCGTTGATGTAATAACCATGGGAAATCACACTTTTGCAAATAAGGATTCTGCAAGAGTTCTGGAAGAAAACCCAAACATTATAAGACCTAACAACTTTCCGCCTGAAATTGAAGGTGTTGGATATGTAGTAAGGGATATCGGCATTGGCAGAATAGCTGTTATTAACCTTATAGGCAGAGTAAATATGAATATGGCAGACTGTCCTTTTCACTCAGTTGAAAGAGCCTTAAAAAATATTGATGCCGATTTAATTTTTGTCGATATGCATGCTGAAGCTACCAGCGAGAAGATTGCCATGGCACATTTTCTGGATGGGAAAGTGACAGGAGTTTTTGGCACTCATACCCATGTACAGACAGCGGATGAGCGTGTTTTAGGCGGAGGAACAGGATTTATTTGCGATTTGGGAATGACGGGAGTTGAGGATTCCGTCATCGGTGTAAGAAAAGATATAATAATAGATTTTTATTATCAGGCAGGCAAGCGTTTTCGGTTTGAAAAAGCTGAGGGCGATGTTATATGTTGCGGATGCATATTTGATGTTGATGTTTCAACGGGGAAAACTTTAAGCATGGAAAGAGTTCGTCTTACTGCAAAGGATTTAAGGTAAGTTATGAAAGAGATATATTTTGAAAACCGTCTGTATTTACAATCTGAAAAGTTTTGTCAGACAAATCTTGTAAATCATGGGTTTACAGGTAGTCAGGGCGGAGTAAGTAATGGTAAAATAAATGGATTAAATCTTGGATTCAGGGTTCAGGATAATCCTGATAATGTTATAGAAAATTATAAGCTTGTATCAGGAGATTTAAAGCTTTTGTTTGACAGAGTTGTCCTGTCCAAACAAACTCACACAGATAATATCCGAATTGTAACAGAGGAAGATGCAGGCAAAGACATTTCTAAAACAAGTGATATAGAGGATACCGATGGATTGATTACAAATGTCAAGGGTATTCCTCTTGTTGTTTTTTCTGCCGATTGTGTGCCTTTATTATTTTTAGACCCGGTACGTGAGGTTGTTGCAGCTGTCCATGCAGGATGGCGCGGTACAGTCAAAGGTATTGGAAAAAAGTGTGTTAATATTATGAAAGATAAATTCGGGTGCAAAGCAGAGGATATACTTGTGGCAATTGGCCCAAGTATCGGGCCTTGTTGCTTTGAATTCAGCAAAAGTGATGCAGATGTTTTCCCTGAAAAGTTTTGCAGAGAAATAAGTTACGAAAAGGTACTTGTGGATGTTTGGGGAATGAATAAAAAGCAATTGACTGACTGTGGTATACCTGAAGAAAATATTGATGTTTCAGGCGTTTGTACGGTTTGCAATTCTGATAAGTATTATTCATACAGAACCCACAAAGAGAATACAGGACGTCAGGGTGCAATTATATCATTGAAGGTGTAATTATGAACAGGAAAATTATTCATCTTGATATGGATGCTTTTTATGCATCTATCGAGGAAAGGGATAACCCTGAACTTCGCGGGAAACCCGTAATTGTTGGCTCAAAGCCCCACGAACGCGGTGTTGTATCCACCTGTAATTATGAGGCGAGAAAATATGGTGTTCGCTCTGCCATGAGTTCAAGCGAGGCGTACAGACGATGTCCTCACGGTGTATTTGTTCACCCTCATTTCGAAAAATATCATGAAGTATCCGAAATGGTTCACAGGATAATGGAAAAGTATACCGATTGCATAGAGTTTTTGTCTCTTGATGAAGGATATATGGACGTTACGGGGAGCGAAAAATTTTTTGGGAGGGCAGAGGATATTGCACGCTCAATACAAAAACAGGTATATGAATCCGTAAAAGTAACCTGTTCTGTTGGGGTGGGGTATAATATGCTCACAGCCAAGCTTGCAAGCGAAGAAAAAAAGCCACGGGGATTTTTTGTTATACATAACCAATCGGAATTTATGGAGTTGATGAGAGAAAGACCTGTAGGCATTTTATACGGAGTTGGTAAAAAGACAGAGGAACGTCTTATAAAAATGGGAATAAAAACTGTGGGTCAGCTTGCAAATTTTTCTCCTGAGCGACTTATGGGTTTTGGCATTATGGGGGATGAAATGATTAGATATGCTAATGGCATAGATAATAGAGAGGTTGTGCCCAACGCTCCCCAAAAATCCATTGGAAAAGAAACAACGTTCATGAAAGATGTTACTGACTTTTCTATCATGAAAGACACACTTCTCTTGCTTTCAAGAGAGGTGGCAAACAGATTAACAGATAATGGACTTTCTGCAAGAACTGTTACCCTTAAAGTAAAGTTTTCAGACATGAAAAGTATTACACGTTCTCATTCGGGAAGTGGTTGCAATACAACAGACAGTATATACAAAACAGTTGAGATGTTGCTGGAAAAAGAAAATATTGAAAAGCCTGTAAGACTTCTTGGGGTTTCGGCAGGAAATCTGACGGATAAAGAGTACGAGCAGTTATCCTTTGAGGATTTTATGACAGATACCAAAGAGAAAGACGAAAAACTGAATTCCGTGCTCAACGAACTTCGTCATGCTTACGGGCAGGACAAGCTTAAAACTGCAAAGGAAATGCTTGCGGAGAAACATTTAACACAGGAGTATAAAAGATTAAAGGAAGAGTGACGCAGATGGCTTATGATTATAGCGGAATACTTATAGTTTCGGACGTAGATGAAACTCTTACATATTATGAATCAAAAATGTCTGACGAAAATGTAAAAGCTGTTGACTATTTTACCAAAAACGGTGGATTGTTTACATTGGCCACAGGCAGACCGCCCCTTTATCCCTTTAAACTGTATTCACCGCCCCTTACTATAAATGCACCTCTTTGTGCAATAGGCGGTGCTGCAATAATTTCCCACACAGAAGACCATGAGGTTTTATGGGATTGCCCAATGGATGGAAATTATGCCGAAATAATTGACAGGGTGTATAGTAAGTACAGGAATTTACTTAATCGAAATATCTTGATAAACAGATTTTATGACCAGCAGGATGTAGGAGATGATTTTGTTTTTGAAGATATTCCATATTATAAACTGTCAATTCGCACAAATGAGCCGAAAGAGGCTGAGATTATTGTTGATGATTTGAAAAAGCATTATGGAAGCCAATACTATTTGTGTCGCAGTTGGGATACGGGAATTGAGGTTACCAATATTAAAGCAAGAAAAAGCGTGGGAGTAGAAAAGATAAAGGAAATGACAGGCGCAAAAATTGCGATTGGAATTGGAAACTACGAAAACGATATAGCACTTTTAGAGGGAGCGGATATTGCGGTAGCGGTTGATAACGCAATCCCTGAATTAAAGAAAATAGCCGACTATACTGTTGCCCATTGTCAAGACCATGCACTAAAAGATTTAATAGAGAAAATACCCCATTGGTTAGGGTAGAGAATTAAAAAATCTCCTGATTAAATTATCAGGAGATTTTTTGTTTTATTTCTTTTCGTGGGCGCGTTTTGCAGCTGTCAGAGTGTTTCTCATAAGCATTGCGATTGTCATAGGACCAACACCGCCGGGAACAGGTGTGATTGCACCTGCAACAGGCTCAACTGCATCAAAATCAACATCGCCGCAGAGCTTTCCATTTTCGTCTCTGTCCATACCAACATCAATTACAACAGCACCGGGCTTAACCATATCTGCTTTAACAAATTTAGGAATACCTACTGCCGCAACAAGGATATCGGCTCTCTTTGTAACTTCGCTTAAATTCTTTGTGCGGGAATGACAGATGGTAACTGTTCCGTTTTTGTGAAGAAGAAGCATAGACATAGGTTTA
This sequence comes from Ructibacterium sp., assembly GCA_045542095.1. Lineage (GTDB taxonomy): Bacteria > Bacillota > Clostridia > Monoglobales > Monoglobaceae > Ructibacterium. The sequence continues at coordinate 55,472 of JAZQKJ010000034.1, read as the reverse complement.
CCTACGATATTACTTCTGCCGATTACAACACATTCCTTACCTTCAACCTCAACTCCGCTTTCCTTGATAAGCTCCATAATTCCGGCGGGGGTACATGGTACAAAATCAAAGTCCCCAATCATAATTTTACCCACATTTACCGCGTGGAAAGCATCAACGTCTTTTTCGGGAAGAATGCGGTCGATAATTGTCTTGTCGTCAAGGTGTTTAGGAAGAGGAAGCTGTACTAAAATACCATGAATTTTTGGGTCAGCATTAAGTTTATCTATTAAGGTTATAAGTTCTTCTTCGGTTGTTTCCTCGGGAAGAGCGTGCTTTTCTGAATAGAATTCAAGGTCGTCACAAGCCTTTTCTTTGTTTGCAACATAAACCTTAGATGCGGGGTCCTCGCCTACGATTACCACTGCCAGACCGGGTTGTGTTCCCATTGCGGTGAGCTGTGCTGCTTCTGCCTTGATTTCCTCTTTTACTCGTGCGGATACTACCTTTCCGCTCAGAATTTTTGCCATTTTTCATTTCTCCTTTTCTTTTATCGTGTATAAGGCAACGGGGAGAGTTTCCAATTAAATCGGCTCTGCCTGCCTTAATTAGTGCCTTATATACAGTTTCATAGTTTTCGGGACGCTTGTATTGTAACAGTGCCCTTTGAATTTGTTTTTCTTCATATGTTTTCGGGACGTAGACAGATTTCATTGTTCTGGGGTCAATTCCTGTATAGTACATACATGTTGATATACTTCCCGGAGTGGGATAAAAATCCTGAACCTGCTCCGGATTTAGTTTATTATCCCTTAAAAATTCCGCAAGAGCAATAGCATCTTTAATTTTACTTCCCGGGTGGGAAGACATAAGATAAGGTACAAGGAATTGTTTTTTGCCAAGTCTGTCGTTTATCCTATAGTATTTTTCTGAAAATCTTTCATATACCTTTTTTTCGGGTTTTCCCATGTAATAAAGTACATTTTCTGAAATGTGTTCGGGGGCAACCTTGAGTTGTCCGCTTATATGATGCTTGCATAATTCAGTGAAGAAGCTGTCGTCCCTATCTGCCATCAGGTAGTCAAAACGGATACCTGAACGAACAAAGACTTTCTTCACACCTTTGATTTTTCTTAACTTTCTAAGTAATTCAAGGTAATCCCGGTGTGAAACATCAAGATTTTTACAAGGCGTAGGGAAAAGACATTGTTTGTTTTTACAAACACCCCGCTCCAGTTGTTCTTTGCAGGAGGGAGAACGGAAGTTCGCAGTAGGTCCGCCTACATCGTGGATATAGCCTTTGAAATCCTTTTGCTTTGTTAGAATTTCTGCTTCACGCAGTAAAGACTCGTGACTTCTTGATGCTATTGTTCTGCCCTGATGAAACGTCAGGGCGCAAAAGTTGCAGGCGCCAAAACAACCCCGACATGATGTGAGGGAAAACTTAACCTCTGTTATTGCGGGGATTCCCCCTTTGCTTTCATACATGGGATGATATGTTCTCATATATGGTAGCTCGTACACCTTGTCCAGTTCCTCTGTTGTAAGTGGCGAAGAAGGAGGATTCTGCACAGTATATAAATCTCTGTCCAGCTGATACAAAGGTTTTCCTGAAACAGCGTCCTGTTCTTTATACTCCATAGCAGTTGCAGTCGCATAAGCGGTTTTATCAGTGCTTACATAGCTATAATCAGGAAGCTCTATACCATTTGTCGGAAGTAAGTTTTTATCTTTTTCAAGGTACATTGTTCCGTTAACGGATTTGATATCATTTACTGAAACACCTGCATTTAACAAATCTGCAATTTCGATAGTCTGATGCTCACCCATTCCAAAAACAAGAAGGTCGGCACCGCTGTCAATTAAGATACTTCTCCGGACTTTATCCGTCCAATAATCATAGTGTGCAAACCTGCGCAGACTTGCTTCAATTCCACCAATTATAACAGGTATATCTCTGCCATATGCCTCTCTGATACGATTACAGTACACGATAGTAGCGCGGTCAGGTCTGTGACCTGCTTCGCCTCCCGGAGAATAGAAATCAGTATTGCGTCGTTTCTTTGCAACTGTATAGTGATTTACCATGGAATCAATGTTTCCGGCAGACACCAAAAAACCCAACCGGGGTCGGCCGAGCCTTTTAAAATCATCACAGGAATGCCAATCGGGTTGGGAAATTATACCCACAGAATATCCACGACTTACCAAAACTCTTGAAAGAAGAGCCGTAGCAAAGCTGGGATGGTCCACATAGGCGTCCCCTGTAATAAAAACAAAATCCAGGACATTAATTCCCGATTTTTCCATATCTTTTTTAGAAACAGGTAAAAAACCATTTTGTAAATCAATCTTAGTATTCATAAATACATAATACATGATTTTATACAAAAAAGCAAGTAGCCTGTTGATTTTAATAAAAAAATGTTGTATTATTGGAGTAAATGAATTTGTGATATATTTCATTATAAATTCTTATAGGAGATGTTTTTATGAAAAAGGTATTTTTGTGTATTGTATTAGCATTTGTGCTTTGTACATGTGGATGCAAACAGGAAATTAGTTATGTTACAAAATATGTAGGAAATTGTGAAACAACCGAGTTAAAAGAAGAACCTGTGAATAGTTCTACAACAATTTGTTTTCTTAATGCAGGGGAGGCAGTAAGCTATCATAAGGATGTTGAAAACGGTTATTCCAAAGTGGCATTTGGAGGCTATGAGGGTTATATATTATCTACCAATATTGTGGATAAAAAAATCGAAACAAAGGTTTCATCAAGTAGCCCGTCAAATATTTCCGATCAGAAAGATGGTGCTGACAAAAAAACTGAAACTCCACAAAAGTCAGATAGCGTTGAGGAGTTTATAGCAAAATATACTCGACCAATGTATAACTATATAAATAGTAATATAGATAGTTTTTCAAAATCTACATCTGGAAATGCAACGGTATGGAGTGATAATAACGGCATTGTTAAAAAAGAGTATCCAAATGGAGCAGATGGATATGAAATGGCTAGACAATACTATTATGATTCAAATAATGGAAATATGATATTTGCCTTTTTCTTTGATGGTAGTAATGAACAAAGGCTATATTTTGATGGAAATAGCCTTATAAGATATATTGACAATAGTGGTACGGTGTATGACAATCCTCAGCATGATGTTGCGTTTCATTATGCGACACAGGCTATGAATGAAGCGTATTAAGTAAATTTTTAAAATAGGAGAACTGTGTAATGAAAACAGTTTTTATAATAAATCCTGAAGCAGGGCAGGGTGACAAAATTGAAAAATTTATATCTTCTATTAATACTGCTATAAAAGATATAAATGCAGATGCAGAGATATATTTAACGCGGTCGGTGGGAGATGCTACGAGCTTTGTAAAGGAGTATTGTCAAAAGAATGGTATTGCCAGATTTATTGCATGTGGTGGAGACGGAACACTAAGCGAGGTGCTTAACGGAGCAATAGCTTTTGATGGTGCCGAGGTTGGAGTTATGCCACGCGGAACAGGAAATGATTTTTGCAGAAATTTTGATAATGATTGTGAATTTGCAAGTATATTCAATCAGATTACAGGAGAAACTGTTCCTTGTGATGTAATAAAATATACAACCACTCTAAATGGTAAAAATAGAGAAGGATATTGTGTTAATATGTCTAATATTGGTTTTGATTGCAGTGTGGCTGATCTTACATCTGACATAAAAAAGAAACCATTTATTTCGGGATCATTTGCATATTTTTTATCTATACTATTTAATCTTATTAAGAAAAATGGCGAAAATTTATTGATAGAACTGGATGGCAAAGTAAAACATGACGGACGTATGCTTATGACCTCTATTGCAAATGGGTATTATTGCGGCGGTGGAATTAAAAGTAATCCGTTGGCGTTATTGAATGATGGGATGATTAACGTAAACATCGTAAAAAATGTATCTCGTATGAGATTAATTTATCTTTTGCCTTTTTATATGAAAGGAACATTCTTAAAGCTTTCTCATATCGAAAGATACATAACCTCAGTAAAGTGCAGTAAAATTTTTATAAAGCCCAAAAGCCAACTTATAAGACTTTGTGTTGACGGAGAGATTACAGATGCTGGTGAGGTTACTTTTGAAATAGTAAATAATGCATTTAAGTTTGTTCTACCTAAAGAAATTAAAAAAGAACTATCATTGCAAAAATATTATTAAAGAATAGAGATGAAGATAATGAAATATACTGCTGCTGCAGCAAGATATGACAATATGGAATATAATAAGTGCGGAGAAAGCGGACTTAAACTTCCTGCAGTTTCTTTGGGACTTTGGCATAATTTCGGTGATAAAAGTGATTATAAAAATATGTGTAAAATGTGTTTTACTGCATTTGATAATGGAATAACGCATTTTGATCTTGCTAATAATTATGGGCCAGAAGCCGGAAGTGCTGAGACAAATTTTGGTAAAATCCTTAATAACAATATGAAGAATTATCGTGATGAAATGATAATAAGTACAAAAGCGGGATATTACATGTGGCCTGGTCCGTATGGTGACCTGGGAAGCAGGAAATATCTTATGGCAAGTCTTGACCAAAGTCTTATGAGAATGAATCTGGAATATGTAGATATTTTTTATCATCATCGGATGGATAAGGACACCCCTCTCTATGAAACTATGTGGGCTCTGGATAGCATTGTGAAAAGTGGTAAGGCTTTATATGTGGGGTTGTCTAACTATGATGGCGAAACAATGGAAGAGGCGGCAAAGATTTTGAATGATTTGCATTGTCCATTTATAATAAATCAAAACAGATATTCTATTTTAGATAGAAATGTTGAAAAAAACGGAATCTTAGATGCTGCGCGAGATGTAAAAAAGGGAATGATTATATTCAGTCCGCTTGCCCAAGGACTGCTTACTGATAGATATTTAAATGGAATTCCATCGGACAGCAGAGTCAAAACAGATGGTCGTTTCCTTAATGAAAATGCAATATCAAAGGACATTACTCAAAAGGTTAAACTACTTAGCGAAATAGCCCGTAAAAGAGGTCAAACAATGGCGCAGATGGCACTTTCGTGGGTGTATAGTCATAGTGAAGTTACAAGTGTTTTGATTGGCGCATCAAAACCAGAACAAATCAATGATAATATTGGAATGATTAAAAATACAAAATTTGACAAAGAAGAACTTGACATGATAGATAAAATTGTATTATAAACAAGGGACAAAATAATAATTAGATCAGGAGGAATAAGATGAAGAATTATGGTACGAAAATTTCAGCATTAATTATTTCATTTTTATTTTTACTGACTGTAACAACAGGATGCGTTAATAATAGCGCTGTTAGCCAAGATGATAAAATAAAGGTTGTAACCACAATTTTTCCGCCTTATGATTTTGTACGTGAGATTTCTGATGATAATGTTAAGGTTTCTATGCTATTAAAACCTGGTATGGAGAGTCATTCCTTTGAGCCATCGCCTGCTGATATTATTGCCATTGAGAATTGTGATTTGTTCATATATAATGGAGGAGAATCAGATGCATGGGTAGATACTATTCTGGAAACAATTCATGCAGAAAAACTTAAGGTTATCAAAATGGTGGATTGTGTAGATATGCTTGAAGAAGAGCGTGTCGATGGTATGGAGGGAGCACATAGTCACGAACATGAACATTCCTGTGAAGGTGAGCCTATAGGATATGATGAGCATATATGGACCTCGCCCTTAAATGCGATAAAGGTTTCGGAAAAAATAGGTAGTACACTTATTGAGATTGATCCTCAGAATAAAGATGTCTATGAGAAGAATTTGTCTATATATAAAAATGAATTGACAGCGTTACATAAAAAATTTCTTAATATAGTAGAAGAGTCAAAAAGAAATATTATTGTATTTGGTGACCGGTTCCCATTCAGATATTTTGCTCAGTGCTATAATCTGGAATATCGAGCAGCGTTCCCTGGTTGCAGCGCTCAGACGGAGCCAAGCGCAAAAACAGTAGCATATTTAATTGAAAGAATAAAACAAGAGAAAATACCCAATATATTCTATATTGAGTTTTCTAACATGAAGATTGCAAAAACAATTCAGGAAGAAACAGGAGTTAAGCCATTGATGTTTCATTCCTGCCATAATTTATCAAGAGATGAAAGATACGAGGATCTATCATATATTGATATTATGAATAGAAATGCAGAAAATTTAAGGGAGGCTCTAAGATGACAACCAATGAATTAATTAAATGTTCAGATGTAACATTAACTTACGAGGGATTGACAGCGGTTTCAAATCTTAGCTTTTCAGTTGAGGAGAATGACTATCTTTGTATAATAGGAGATAATGGTACAGGGAAAAGTACATTGCTTTGTGCGTTGCTTGGACTAAAACACATAACATCAGGACACATATATTATTTAAATTTGAAAAAGAAAGAAATAGGATATCTGGCGCAACAAACAGATATCCAGAAGGATTTTCCGGCATCGGTGTGGGAAGTAGTTCTTTCAGGATGTTTGAATGCAAAAGGTATTTGTCCTTTTTATACTTCAAAAGATAAGGAAAGAGCTGAAAAAGCTCTTGAAACGTTGGAAATTCTTGAACTGAAAGGTAAATGTTATAAAGAATTATCAGGTGGACAGCAACAAAGGGTGCTACTCGCCAGGGCTATATGCTCGGCAAAAAAACTGTTTGTCCTCGATGAACCTACTACAGGGCTTGATCCCAAGATGACTACAGAGTTATTTTCGCTTGTAAAAAGATTGAATGATGAGGAAAAAATAGCTATTATTATGGTAACACATGATACTCATTGTGCGGTTAAGTATTCAAAGCATATTCTTCATCTACAGAAAGACGGTTGCTTTTTTGGCACAACTGAAGAATATATTGAAAGTGAAATCGGCAAGAAATATATTGGAGGTCATCGCCATGATTGAGGTAATTGGACAGATGTTTACATATAGTTTCATAATCAGGGCACTAATTGTCGGTGGTTTGGTGGCACTTTGTGCATCATTGCTAGGTGTATGCCTGGTGCTTAAACGGTATGCAATGATTGGCGACGGGCTTTCACACGTTGGATTTGGGGCTTTGGCGGTTGCTACTGCTATGAATTGGGCTCCTTTGGAAGTTACAATTCCTGTGGTTGTTGCGGCAGCATTCTTGCTTTTAAGGGTGAGCGATAACAGCAAAATCCGCGGTGATTCTGCTATTGCTATGATTTCCACAGGAGCGTTAGCGGTGGGGATTATCATTGCTTCAAAATCAACAGGGATGAACACGGATATATACAGCTACCTCTTTGGAAGCATCCTGGCCATGAGTCGGAGTGACATTGTTTTGAGTATAGTTATATCGGTTGCAGTGCTTGGATTGTTTATATGTTTTTACAACAGAATTTTTGCGGTTACCTTTGATGAGAATTTCGCTAAGGCAACAGGAACAGATTCAGGCATTTATAATATGCTTATTGCGTTTTTGACAGCAATGACGGTTGTACTTGGTATGAGAATGATGGGGGCCCTGCTTATTTCGAGCATGATAATATTTCCGGCACTTACCGCCATGCGATTGTGTAAGAGTTTTAAGAGTGTAATAATATGTTCGGCAGTTGTTTCGGTAGTATGTGTTTTTATAGGAGTGTTTGTTTCATTTGTATATTCTACCCCAACAGGTGCAAGCATTGTAGCTGTAAATATTGTTTTGTTTCTTATTTTCTCTGTTGTAAAATTCATAAAAACATTGGGAATATTCTGATGTAAATATTTGGTGATAATACAAGCTAGAATTAATAATGCTAACGCATTTTAATAAATAAAACCAATTATGAAACAATATCTATTCAAAATAAAATAAGCCTTTGAAACTACGTAGTTTCAAAGGCTTTTCTTTTCAAAAACTATTTTTTCCTATGAGTGACGGCTTTTCAAGATGTTTGTAAATTTCTCATAATTTTACCCTTTTTTTATGTAAAATGTCATTATTTTACGAAAAAGTTGTCATTGTAGTAGGTTAAAACGACAACAAAGATATGTTATAATCAATTTGGTGAGGTGTTTTTATGATAAAAAATTACAAAAATAGAGCCATATTTTTTTCTTTTTGGAATTATTCTGATTACAAATACAGTTTTGGTGACATCGGTTTTCTTTGCATTTTCTTCTATTATTAAAAAAGATTACACCCAAAAACTCACCTCTGTTGCAAACCAGACTTCAGTCAATGCCTATGGTATATTTTCGTTTTTTGAAGAAAAAATAGAGATATTTATAAATAAGTATGATGTTGAAGAAGGATTTGGAAGGTTTAGTATTAATATGCCCGATTTTGTCAGAATGGACAGTACAAGTTTTGAAAACATTTTGATTTTTAAAGGAGAAGAGCCTGTTTATGCAAGCACTGCACAGATTGTAGATTTTTACCGTGAAACAGGGTTTGATAAAAAAATTCTTGATTTCACGAAAAATAATTCATCCGGTTGGATTATCAACGAGGAAAAGGATGATGTTCCGATTTTGATGCCTGCACCTACTATTGGAGCTGCTAAAAATGCAGATGAGTACAAGGAAATGCAGAATCTTTTGATTGAAGCACTGACAGAAGTGGCAGAATACGCCAAAGGTTCGGGTGTAAAGGTGGTTATAGAAAATCAATCATCACTTTTACGACCCGATTCGAAAATTGATGATTTACGCTATATTCTGGAAGCGGTTCCGGAGCTTGGTTTTGTTTTGGATTCCGGTAATTTCTTCTGTATTGGAGAAGATGTGCTAAAGGCGTATGAAAGCCTGAAGGACAGAATGGTACGCTGCCATTGTAAGGATTGGGCATTTAATCCTTATGGTATGTACATACGTGAAAATATGCCCAGATTTGAGGGCGTTGCTATAGGAGATGGCGTATTGCCACTTGATGAAATGTTTAAAAAATTCAGGGATGATAATTTTGATGGTGGTGTTGTTCTCGAGATTAATGCACGGAAATTAACACTGGATATGCTGGAGAGATCCATAGAATTTTTAAGAGAGGAGATGCGAGTATAGATATGCAATTATAGGTTTTGACTGAACAAAGGAGGAATACTAAATATTATGAATAATGTAAAACTACTTGAAGTTGATGACAATAAGAAACTACCTTTATCTCATTTTCCAACAAATCTTCATGCAGCAGTTTTCCGTCTATGGGAAACCGTTGAGGCGGATAAAATCGCTAAAGCCCTTGATTTGGATATTGATATTATTAAAAAAGCAGCGGATGAAATGGGACTGTCTGCACAAAAGAATGTGGGTAACTGGGAAAAGCGCGGTTACATTACTACCATAAAAAATGCATGGCATATATTAAATTATGAACAAATAATTAAACTTCTCGGGATAAGCAAAGAAAAACTTGCCTCAATCTTAAAGGATGATGATTTTTTATTTGTTAAATTAGGCGAATTTAAACCCGGATGCGATGAAATAAAGACGGAAAAACTGATGGATGAACAACAAAAACAGCTTAACCAAATCAAAAAAGTCATGACGGAAGAAGTGGGGGACATTTTTTCGGGAGTTGCTCCATTTGATTTTTTCATAGGGAGCGAAAGTGCAAAAAGTATTTCTTTGCCAAGCGACGAAATAAGGATGATTTATTCGTACTGCGGACTTTTTGGAAATGTTCTCGATGAGGATATCAGAATATCATATCCTGAAGAAATGCTTAAGAGGTATGCTAATGCGGGAATAAATGCTATATGGCTTCCTGTCATTTTGTATCAGGTTACAGAGTTTAGCCTTGACCCGTCATATTCAGTGGGATGGCAGGACAGACAGAAGCGTTTAAATGAACTTGTAAGTCTTGCAGGACGTTACGGCATCAAGGTTTATTTATACTTAAATGAACCTCGTTCTATGCCCTTGGCGTTTTTTGATAAATATCCTGAACTCAAGGGTCATACAATGGATATGTATGCCGCACTTTGCCTTAGTGATAAAAGAGTTTTGGAAAATTTAAGAAAATCGGTTCGTTCCCTTTGTGAGGCTGTACCGAATTTGGGCGGATTTTTTACAATTACAATGTCGGAAAATCTCACTCATTGCAAATCATTAAGCGAGAATAATTGTAAAAAGTGTGATGACATTCCTGTGCATAAGCAGATTTCGGATATTATTTGTGCAATTTCAGAGGAGTCAAGAATTGTAAATCCTTCTATCAAAACAATAGCTTGGACTTGGTCGTGGGAATCTATGAGTGAGAACGAACTAAAAAAGTGCATTTCATCTTTGCCAAAGGAAGTAATTATTCAGTCAAACAGCGAGAGAAAGCAGAAGTTTTGCATTGGCGGTATCGAGGGTGTTGTTTCGGATTACAGCATGTCAATTCCCGGGCCCTCCGACGCTGCCAGAGAAGTATGGGACATAGCAAAAGAATACGGACACGAAATATGTGCCAAGGTGCAGATTAATAACACGTGGGAATGTTCCACAGTTCCCTATCTGCCGGTTTTTGACCTGATAAGAGAGCATATGTTAGGACTTTCGAAAGAAGGTGTAAGACATATTATGCTCAGTTGGACACTTGGTGGTTATCCGTCAATAAACTTGAAAATTGCCTCGGTAGCTTTGATGGATAACAGTAAGGAAGCATATAACAGAATATTAAATGAAGAATTTGGGGAATATTCCTCCGCTGTAAAGAGAGCAGCACAGATTTTTTCAGACGCTTTCAGAGAATTTCCATTTCATTTAAGGACGTTATATAACGGTCCTCAGAATGCGGGTCCTTCCAATTTGCTTTTTGAAAAGGAGACGGGCCTTACCTCAACCATGACATGCTTTGCGTATGATGACTTGGATTCCTGGCGCTCAATTTATCCGGAAGATGTTTTTGTAAACCAACTTAAAAAACTGAGCGACAAGTGGAAAGAGGGACTGGATATAATCGAAGATATGCCCGATTGTGAGTTTAAGCAAACTGCTCTTGGTGGATTTTTGCTTTTTAATTCTTCATACAATCAGGCAATGTATATTATTGCAAGACGAAATAATGATAAGCAGAAAATGCTTCATGCGCTTAAAAATGAAAAGCGAAATGCCTTGAAGATGCTTGATATTATGAGAAAAAATCCGGCATTTGGATACGAAGCGGCAAATCATTATTATTTTAACAAGGGTATGCTTGCAGAAAAAGTAATATGCTGTGACTATCTTGAGCAAAAGCTTTGCTGATTGAGTTGCTTCACATTGAGAGCGGGAATAAAAATAAACAAATCAAAAAACCCTGTAATCGTGATGATTACAGGGTTTTTATATGGTACGCGTTCGGGGGCTCGAACCCCGGACACCCTGATTAAGAGTCGAATCATCTGTTTTTTAATTTATATTTAGTTTTCTTTAAAACCATTTATTTATCAATGTTTTTCTTAATCTAATTATATTTCATAAAAACTAATTAAAAATATTTAATAATCCTTAAAAAATTCAAAATAGTAGAAAAAAAGTAGAAAGGTTTTGTGTCGTACGTACACCGGCAAAGTGTCATGAATCTTCTGACGCTTTGCTGGCTTAACCACAATGTGTGAAATAACCAACGGTTTTTACAATCGTATTATCTTATAAAATTATAAAATATAAAGAAGATTGCGAATGTACCGGGTTGGTTAGCAACAACGGAGAGGTAAAATTCGTTTGTCCAAGCGGAAGTACCTACATTATCAGAGATGATGGTTTTAGCTATATAGAAAGGGAAAAATCCTATGAGGAAAATTCCAGAGCCAACGCTATCTTATACACAAGGAAAACTTAATAAAATTTATAAAAGATGAAAAATAGCTATCATGGGGTGTGTGGTAGAAAGCCTATCTCCCCATAATACACAAAATACATATAGTTCTTGGAGAGGAACTTAAAAAAATACTACATTTATTATACAAAGGATGATAAAAATGAATTTTAATATTAATTACAATCAATACTTAGGTGAACTTGAACCATTTGCAGATGAATTCCGCACATATATTTATGCCCTTAGAGATAGTAAAACGTCATTTCCGCCGCAAGAGGATCCTCCGTGTATCGAAAGAAGAGCGGGGATGTGGGTTAAAAATTATGATGTAGAGTATGAATATAAGAGTGATGTTATATTCATATCAGAATATGAGGGATATATTCATCCGGCAAGATTCTTTTTAAAGAATGTCATTTTCACAAATGGAAAGATGAAATTCATTTGTGAAAATGGTGCAACATTCTATATTGAGGACGATAAAATTATTCGAAATATTTGCGATGTGCCCAGTGAAAATTTAAGTAATTACCTTGAACAATTTGAAGGTAAGAAATCTATCCTAGAAAATCATTTTACTGATATAGAATTTTGTAATGACCTGCAGTATGGTTGGCTTAATGAAGTTAATACTTATATTTCGAGATATGTTAATGAGTGCATTCATGATGGTGTAACTACATTCATTGTTACTGAAGAAAGAGTAGAAGGCTTTACTTATATGGGAACGCGTAGTCCGTTTCCTTTCAAGCATGAGAATAATGGGAACTTATGCAATGGTGAAACAGAATGTCAGCTAATTCCCGAGGTAAAATACGAGAACAAAAATGACATTATATTTTACTGGGAAGAGGAACAAAGAATGTTTCATACAAGATTATATTTAAAAGATATTATAGTTGTAAACAATGAGATTAGGTTCGCTTGCGAGAATGGAACACTTGTTGAGGTTTCTGTTAAAGAAGAAATACATGACAATGACTTTAATTTTACAGAAATAATATGTAACGGTTGTAGTGATCCGGAAGAAGAGGGAGTATTGGTTGAATTTTTTGATGCGAATGATGGAGTAGTGTGTAGGGTTTATGACGATGAGACGAAAAATTCACATACTCGATATAATCGGTATAAGGGTAAACAGTCTATATTAGCACATTATCTTGACAATGTGGAATTTCGCAGTGATATGTGTTATGGTTGGCCCCACGAGGTTGATTCATATATTACAGAAAATATTATTGAATGTATTCACGACGGTGTAACAACCTTTATTGTCCCAGTAGAAGTAACCAATGGGCTGCTTTGCATATTTCCGCATTAAGTAAGGTAAATAAAAAACGAGTAAGAGTTACCAAATGTATTACTCTATACTATCATTTAATATTCCTTAAAAAATCCGAAATGGTAGAGGATATACAGTGGGTATTCCGGTACACACTGTATGCTTCTATGTGTCGCATTTTTACCGACGAAGTGTCAGAGTATCTATGACACTTTGTCGAAGTATCTACGACTATATGCCGAATAAAATACGAACTTATAAGAATATTATCCGTATTACTATCGGAACAACTACGATTAAACTATATTAAATAACCATAGTATTAATTGATAAATTAAATACTATGGTAAATTAAAATATACAATGCCTTATGAAGTTTTTCGCTTAAGGCTCAACTTCTAAGGCTCCTTAATGAGCTGTCTCTCATGGATAGCAGTAGCTAATTTTAATAAAAAGGAGGTTTGTAAAATGAATTTAGATGAAATAATTAAAAAAGTGATTAACGAAAAGGATTTAGGGTCCATGCAAAAAAATGGTGATAACTTTGTACAATTGGATAATAGAATATTTCTCATCCTGTGTCAGTTAGGGATATCAGCTACGATTGTATATATTGGTATTAGACGGCACTTAAACGATAAGACACATAGATGCTTCCCAAGCAATCGCTTGCTTCAAAAAGAACTGAATTTAAGCGATAAAACCATAACAAAGGCGATTAAACTTTTAAGGGAAGTTGGACTGCTTAAAGTCAAGGTTGGTAAGGGCGGTTGTTATAATTATGTTTTCCCTGAACTAAAAATGTTAGTTAAGGACATTAATCCAGGCGATTTAGAAAGTGCCAAGGACGAAAATATTATAGAAGAATACGCGGACGGTGAATATTATGAAGAGATTAACTGATTATAGTGATTTAACTGCTACCAGACAGGTTATAGGTTGTATTATGCAAAAACCTGAATATATAAAACAGTACAAAATAGTAGAAACTGATTTTGCAGAAAAGTTATATCAATATGTTTTTTCTGCTATAGAATACTTACATAATAATGAAGCAAAATTTATAGATACTGTTGTAATTATGGATTATCTTCAACAACATAAAGTAAAATATAAAAATTTCCAATACAACAATGGTCAAGAATTATTGTTAAGTATTGAAGAGGGAACGGATATAGATAACTTTGAGTATAACATTAGTATTGTAAAGAAATTTGCATTGCTTAGGGATTATACTAAAAGTGGGATTGATGTTAGTGATTTTTTTGACCCCGACGATTATGAATTTGAAAAGCTGGATAAAAAGAGAAAACTTTTGGAGGACACAAGTATTAAAGATATTATTCTATATTTCCAAGCCAAAACATCTGCCGTAAATGAAAAATACAAGTGTGATGTAACTGTCGAATTAAATCATATTGATGATTCCGAAAGCTACCTTTCATCATTAAAAGAAAATGCGTATGGCATAGGTTTTGCAAGTGAATTCTTAAACACTATTACTCATGGGCAGCAACGAGGCAAGCTCTATTTGTGTAGTGCTGGTAGCGGTGTTGGAAAAAGCAGAAATCTTATTGCACATATGTGCTACGGATTTGTTCCTGAGTTATATGATTCTACCAATAATTGTTGGGCTAAAACTAACACCCCAACTCAAAATAAAGGGTTATATATTGGCACAGAAATGGACATAAAAACGGAGGTATTACCAATTGTTCTTGCTTATATATCAGACGTACATCAGGATAAGATAATGTGCGGAAAAATGACAAAAGAAGAATTAGAACGGGTGAATAAAGCAATTGACATATTCAATCAAAAAAGATTGATTTTAAAGGATATGCCTGATTATTCGCTGAATGATTTAGAAATGTATATACGCAGCAAGGTAAAGAACGATAATGTAACCCATGTTTATCTTGACTATATCCATACCTCTCCTGAACTGCTTTCAGTATTTAGCGAGAAAAGTGGTAAAATTTCTGGTCTTAGAGAAGATCAGGTACTGGCAAACGTTTCTAAGGTTTTAAAAGACCTTGCCAGGGAACTAAACATTTGCATCATAACCGCAACGCAAATTACGGGTGAAGCTGATAAAAGCGATAGAACCGCTCAACTTATTAGAGGGTCTAAAGCTATTGCAGATAAAGTTGATGTTGGAATTATATTTACAAGACCAACTAAAGACGAAAAAAATGCATGGTCAAAAACTCATATCTCCACCAAGGCAAATCTTGTGTATAACATATATAAAAATCGTGGTGGTGAATACAATAACTTAAAGATTGTTTTAAGTGTTGATTATCGGACTATGAGAATAAAAGACCTTTTTGTTGTGGATATGGAAAATATCGATGCAAAAGATGTTGATGGTAATCAAATTACCAAAACAAAAATTAACTTTAACGATGATGGTAAATTGTCGGTAAAAGCTTTAAAAAATAAAGGGAAAGCCGCCTAAAATTTTTTTAAAAATTTTTGCCGGTGTGTATTGGCATCTGATGATAATATATGCAAGAAATATTTAGTTGGCAAAAATGTAAATTAACAATTTAATATGACAATTCAAGAGTCAGTAGAGAGTTTAAATCTCTGCTGGCTCTTTTTTTATATACAAAAAAATCACTTAGAAGGGAGTCGGTTATAAAAGTTATGTTTTATCACTTTGGGAATGAGCGAAACGCTTATGTAAGTAACGAAGGAGTTTGCCAAAGGTGTTGTACTAATGAAAGGAGTTTTAATAATGTCAAACGAAAGAAAATGTGTGAGTTGTGGAAGTGTTCATAATATCGAAGAAATGTATCAGATAGGAGATAAGTATTACTGTTACGATTGTGCAAGCTTATGTCACCATTGTGGGAAGGTAGAGTTGTTGGATAATATGTTTCTGATTCGTTATGAAGGGGGGAATCACTATGTGTGTGAGGAATGTAGCGAGACAGACGCCTTCTTTCTCTGTGACCATTGCGAGGAGTATTATCACGAGGATATGCTCTGGGGAAATTATCGCGGAAATGGTATTTGCCAAAACTGTGCTAGTCACTATCAAATTTGCTCAGAATGTGAGGTGATCATGTTAAGTAGTGAATTAGAATACTACGAGCCGACACAAGAGTACCTCTGTACAGAATGTATTGCCAATCGGGAAGAATCAGCTTTGGATAATCTTTTAGAGAGCTATAGTTATAAGCCCTATCCTGTCTTTTTCGGAGAGAGTAGCGAGAACTGTTTCTTGGGAGTGGAATTAGAGGTTGATGTTAAATCTTTGAAAGATTGTAATCCGCAAAAGGTTTATCAGGCAGCTGAAACTCTGAGGGAGAACTACAGGGATAGACTTTACCTTAAGCGTGACGGAAGTTTGTCCAACTTAGGATTCGAAATAACCACCCATCCTGCCTCATTAACTTATCATACAAACAATTTTGAATGGGATTATATTATGGATATATGTAAGGAAGGTACTCTTCGTGGAAATGATTGTTCAACTGCAGGGCTCCATATCCATCTTTCGAGAGATTATTTCGGTGAAACCCAAGAAGTTCAAGACTTACATATTGCAAAACTAATGCTTTTAATCAGCAAATTCTATACCTCCCATATCCTCAAATTTAGTCGTAGGAAACTTGAAGAGCTTCGATGGTGTGGTAATCCTGAAATGGGATTAGACTTCTTAGATGACGAAAAAACCATTGTTGACAAACTAAAACAATGTAAGGCAAAAGGTCGTTATCTCGCCTTGAATCTCGAGAATGAACACACCATCGAATTCCGTATCTTTAAGAGCAGTTTAAACTTCTGCACATTCTTAGCATCCCTCCAATTCGTTGTAGAAATCAGCAAATATGCCAAAGAAACCGACTTGGCTGATATTCAAACAACGAACTGGAGGGATATTTTTATATCCACAGAATATCCCGAGCTGAAATCATATTTAGTAAGAAAGGAACTGATTTAATATGTGTATTATCGTAGCGAAGCCAAAGGGAGTATCCATGCCTGAGAGAGAAACTTTAAGAACCTGCTTTACGAACAATTATAATGGAGCAGGTATCATGTGGGGTCAGGAGAGACAGGTTCACATTCGCAAAGGCTTTATGGACTGGGACTCCTTTAATGTTTTTCTTGAAGAATTATCTACGCAGATTGACTTAAAAAATACAGGAGTTGTCTGCCATTTTAGAATTACAACCCATGGTAAGACCGCCCAACAAAATTGTCACCCATTTCCCATTAGTAATAAGATTCGGGATTTGAAGAAGTTAAGTATGACAACGGATGTCGGATGTGCCCATAATGGCATTATTCCCATCAAGACGATCCACAATTTGAGTGACACTCAGACATATATTTTAAAACGCCTGTATAACATCCAAAAAGCCCATCCACGGTTCTTAGAAAGCAAACGCATAATGAGTCAAATTGAAAAGAAAATCTGCTCAAAAATGACATTTTTAACTTCTGATGGCAAGATATATAATATCGGAGAATTTATTGAACAAGGCGGCGTCATGTTTTCAAACAGAAGCTTTGAAGAAAAGCTCTTCTGTGACTTAGATTGGTTGAAGTATGACGAATTTTGGTATGGTGCATCAGCAAAAAAAGATGTTCAAGATGAATACGTTGAAAACCTAAAAATAATTGCCGCCTATCAGGGGATAGAAAGTTCTTTAATAGATGATTTTTTGGCACAAGGCTTTACTCTGCAGGAAATAGAGGACTTTATTTATGAGTTTTAATCAAGAAAGGATGTTACTTATGGATAAGAAGAAAGAATATTTGCTCGATTTGTATGAGATTGAACTACATAAGAAATCACTCTATGAAGATGGCGTCGGCGCAAATTCTCCTAAACCAAGCAGAGAGAAGGAGTTTAATGTTGCCGTTAAGCATATTGCCATTTTGAATGAATTGCTTGATATGTTGGAAAATGAATGAGTTCCTAAAGGTATACTTGTTTGAACAGCCACATGCTTTAAAATTTTTGGTTCGTAAACCTTGCTTTTTCATTTACGGAACAGTTCGTATTTGAAAACAGGTTTACGAACTATTTTTTTTAACGAAAGGATTGATTTTATGAGTAGTAAAACCTACTATTACGCAAGAGTTTCTTCTACCGAGCAGAATTTGGCTCGCCAGCTTGAGGCATTTTATGCCTTAGGTGCTGATGAAAGAGATATCATAACAGATAAGCAGTCAGGCAAAAATCTTGAAAGAGTGGGATATGCTGCATTGAAAACCGCTATGCTCAGATCTGACGACACTCTTATTATTAAAAGTCTCGATAGATTAAGCAGAAATAAAATGGATATAAAAAACGAATTGCAATATTTTAAAGACAATAGCATTCGGCTGAAAGTTATAGATTTGCCAACAACAATGCTTGATTTACCCCCTGAACAATCTTGGGTTATGGAAATGGTAAACAACATACTGATTGAAGTCCTAAGTTCAATAGCCGAACAGGAATACCATACTATCCACCAAAGGCAAAAAGAGGGTATATCGGCAGCAAAATCCAAGGGTGTTAGATTTGGCAGACCACCCATCCAAAAGCCCGAAAATTGGGCTTTAACCATAGAAAAATACAAATCTGGAACTATGTCGGCTAAGCAAACTATGGTTGAATTAGGGCTGAAAAAGACATCCTTTTATAAACTTTTAAACGAGGAAAAAGAAAGAAAACAAGTATCCTTAATCACTTGATTTCTATTCTATTAAATTAATTAATATTAAGTTAAGGCGGTCGGGGCATTCGTCCCGGCTACGCCAAAGCAAGACTTCTTTGATATCCACACGCAGTAAAAACTATACGTTTAAATCTTTCTCCTTTAGGCGTAGATGGTAGAAATAAAAAGATAATACATATGTTTTATGATAAAAGAAGTTAAGGTAGATAGGTAGGCTGTCCGCAATATTGTTAAGAATATGTATTAAAAAACACAAAAAAAGTCGTGGATAATCACTAAAAATAATGTTGGATATAATAATGTAATAATGTAAAATTAAGACGTGTACTTTTTTCAAAATATAACGAAATTTGAGGTGGCAAATATGATTTGCTTAAATGGGAAATGGGAAACAGGACTTAATAGAAATTATGATAGAGTATCAAATGTTCCGGGGATTATATATCCTGCAAATACTCATATTGACGGGAGTTTGTGGTATAGAAAAGAAATTACTTTACCTGAAGGTGATTGGGAAAAAGCCAGTATATACCTGTATGGTGCAAAATACTTACCTGAAATATATATAAATGGTGATATTGTATCTCGCGAAGAAGGAGGACTTACAGTTACAAGACATCTGCTTAGTCACCCGGATGTAAAACCCGGGAATAAAGTAACTGTTGAAATAAAGTTAGCATCTCTTGCTGATGTGCCTAATGCAGATGCGTCAAAGCTTCCTAAGGCTGACAGATGGCGTTCTGATTTGTCATCTCATATATGGAATGATATGTATCTTGATGTACACAATAGTATAAGAATTGACAGTGTCGTAACGGCTTATGATGATAAAAATGATGCACTTGAAATACGATATAAGACTTCTCAATATGCTAAAATAGATGAAACAATTACATTTGTCTTGTACGATAAAAATAATGAAATTAGCCGAATAACTATTAAAGCTGATGAAAAAGGCTCCTGCAAACTGCCTCTTAATGGTAAGTGCAAGTTATGGACTTGTGATGAACCCAATCTTTATACACTCAAAACAATGGTTGACGGTGCGGTGCGTGAGCAAAAAATCGGTTTGAAATCTTTCCGCAAGAACGGCTTGGGATTTGAACTCAATGGTAATCCGATTACTCTTAAAATGGGTTCTGTTTGTTGGCACAGATGGCAGAGAGATGAACAGGCATTGGAAATAGCTTATGACGAAAATTGGTTTTTGAATAATATTTTACTTCCGCTAAAGAAAAACGGAGCTAATACATTAAGATTTCACCTTGGCCCTGCACCCGAAAGGTTTATGGAGTTGTGTGATGAGTATGGAATGCTTGTTCAGGCTGAATGGTCATTTTTCCATGGGTTGGAGGCAGGAAGTGACAGTTTGAAAGAACAATGGGCAAATTGGCTTGATATGATACTTTGTCATGTGGGAGTGGCAGTTGTTCACCCATGGAATGAAATAAATAACTGTCAGCAACTTTCTGATGCTCAAAATTCTCTTGAGTATATTATCAAGGACTATCCTGAATTTATACTTGCTCACAGGGATGTTTTGCATCTGCATAAGTATTGGTGGAGCATGTTTGAAAATGTTGGACTTTATTATGATAACAAGGAACAGTTCGGTGAAACAGCAATAGCAGACGAATTTGGTGGAAATTATCTTGACTATGAATATAACACAGGTAAATATCCGGCTGTTGCATCTGGCTTAAAAAGATTTTTGGGTATGAACCATACTAAGGAAGACCGCATCTGGTTACAGAATGTTTCTCATTCTAAAATTGCAGAATATTGGAGAAGAATGGGGATAGGAGGCTTTTCTCCGTTTTGCATGATTTCGAGTCCCGAAGACGGAAATACATATTATGAGGGCAATTTGGCAGATGGTAAGTTCAAACCTGTTTGGAACGAATTAAAGGCAGCATATATGCCTGTTAGTGTAAGCATGAATATATGGGACAGAAATTTTTATCCATGTCATGAAACGGAGATAGAGCTATATTTATTCAACGACACGGGCAAGGACCAGGAAATAACTTGTTCATATGGGATATCAGGTGAGACAAATATAAAAGAATTTTCTAAGTTGATGAAGTCGTACTCAAGAGATGTTGTTAAAGTAACCTATAAAATGCCTGAAAATCCTGGGGAATATACTATGTATGCATCGGTAGGCGAAGCGGTCTCTAAATGGGATATTATTGTGACTGATGTGGTAGCGGGTGAAATAAGCAAAAAAGTTGGCGTACTTCCCTGTGAAACAGAACTTATTGAATTTTGCAGGAAATATGATTTGGAGTATACAAATAATATCGAAAATGCTGATGTGTTTGTTGGTCTTGAGAAAACATATAACACTATAAAAACTGATAAAAACATCAGAAAGGCAATAGAAAATTTGGTAAATAGCGGAAAATCTGCGGCATTATTTGGGGTTGGACCTAAGCTTTTAGGCGAAGGCTATAGTGAAATAAAAAAGGAAAATTTTCAGTCAGCGCGATTGATAAAATCAACAGATCTTGAAAAAGTTGAGCTTATTAATGGAATTTCGCTTGAGTTTAAGGAATTTAACGAGCCTGAAAGCTGTGTTCAGCAAACAGAAAGTTGCAATTGGCTTTGGGAAAACTTAAATAAAAAGGCAATGTGGATGTGGAATGGTTTAAAGGGCGGTCTTATTGTTCCAGCGGCAGATATGGCGATTGTTGGTGGAGATAAAGAAAGTTTTGAAAAACTGTGGAAATCCAAAAGAGCTGATATTGCAGCTGTGAAAGAGCATGATTACTACGCTTATGAATTAGAAGGCTTTTATGAATATAGTGATGAATATGATGAAGCAGTAAAAGCAAAGCTTAAGGAAAGAGTAACATTCCTTGTAGATGATGCTCCGTCATTGCAGGGAGCGGTTAATCCTGATGCTGAAATTACCGTGCTTAATCTGCATGAGGAATACCATGAGTTGCCTGATAATGCAGGGAAAGTTAAGTATTTTGATGCGTCAATTGCGGGCAAATCACTTCTCCGTACACCATCGGTATTGATTGATTTTGCCGATAAAGGCAATATGCTTATTTCACAATTTATGCTTGATGGAAGACTTGCAAATGAAAATGACAAAATCTTTGAATTGAAGAACGACCCTGCGGCAACACAGCTTTTGATAAACACGATTAAAAATATTTAGTTACATAAGGAGAAAAGTATTATGTTTAGTTTAAAAGACGATTTTAAAAGCTTTGATGATAATAAAATACCTTATTCCTTTTCTGTTGAGCGTCACACAGAAACAGAAAATTTACATGTGGGAGTAACAGATGAGGGCTTTTCCTTTAAATCCATTGGTAACCGTTTTATTTTAAATACCCCTGTTTTCAAAACAGGTGCGTTTTCAACAAAGTTCAAAATTAATTATTTAGCGGAATTTAACCCTAAATTTTATATCTTTTTCCAATATGACCGGCAAAAGAGAACTGGTAAGGGATTGTTTTTTGAATATGATTTAAAGGACACTTTCAGCGTAGCGTTAGTTAATGTTGACAAAATGGCAATTGATGTAATTGAAACCAAAAAAATTACAGGTATTTGTTTGAACGATAGTACTTTTTATTCCCTGAATGCAGAAATAAAAGAAGACTTGGTTGAGTGTATAATTGAAGATAAAAAAATTACTTTTAATTGTGAAAATAAAAAAGGAAATCTTGCCATAGAGAGAAAAAATTTTATTGGGGAGCTTATCTTTAATGAAATAGAGTTTTGCTCAAATGATGAATTTGATTGTGAGAATGTATTACCTGCCCGTACGGTCGATATCCCTTTGAGAAACGGTGGAGATATTCCATACAAGTTTACATGGGAGATAAACCGTTTAGAATCTGATTATTATTTATTATGTAGTTTAGACGGTGGAACTAAAACAAGAAAGCTTAATCGCGAAGACAGACCTGGGCAATATTCTGTAGAAAGAGATTTTATGGATTTTCCCTATGTAGGAATAAGAGTAAATAATAATGATAATAAATACTATTTATTCAGCAAAAAAATTGCATTTATTGACCCCAATATTTTCTGGGAATGTCAAAAAGAATTTTTTGGTGATGTAGAAATTCCAATAAAACGATGCTTTAAACTTGACGAATTTAATATTGATGAAGATATTGAAATCATCTTCGGATATAAGAATCTATTGTGCAGTTGTTATGCTACTCAAATGGGAGCGGGAGAGTTCAGATATGATATAAACGGGAATATGCTTTATTCAGGTGAGCCTGTTGATGGAAAGGATATTTACGAGGTTTTCTCGCCATTTGATAAAAAAGTAATATCTTATATTCCGGAAGTATGTTATAAGCGAGAAGAAGCTATAGAACATATTAAGTATAATCACTATTTTGATGTAACGGAGAATATAGATTTTACCCTCAATATTAAAACAAAAACGCAATGTGAGTATTTGAGCGTAAAAGCGAGAATTCTTAATATATACGAAACAGAAATAATCGATGAAAAAGATGCTGATTTTAAGTTTGTGAATTGGAAATATGGTTACATGGAGGGTGAGAGCCATGTTACGTTTGGTAAGCTCGAGGTTGGAGTTTATAAAATTGAATTTTTAATTTACTACGGAGATAAACTCTATAATAAAATTATGAAAGTATTTGAGGTAATGGATGAAAATTCAGATGAAATTCCTGCATTAAAAAGCGGTTTGCCATTTATGTTCTCCATGCCCAACGAGCTTAAATGGTTAATGCGTAACAGCTTTGATTTATGGAATCCTGCACGCTCTTGTAATATAGAGCATTATATTTCATGTGTTACGGATACACCTATTGAGGCAGAAACCAGAAAAGTATGGGAAGTCATTAAGCCTTTTAAACGTGAATGGTTTGCATGGCTTGCGAAAAGGACGTGCCGTGAGTGGAGTCCTGAAAGCCATCCTGAAATAATTGCCAATGCTGATTATCTGTACAATTCAATTGAAACAGAGATGCACCCCATACGTAACGATTTATGGAAAATAAATAATTACAGACGTGACGAATTTATGAAAATCTTCTATAGCTTTTTACATGATAATCCTGAGATTGCAGAGAAGCTTGACTACAAAGAGGGTATGCCGGAATTTACTTATGCACACCTCAAAAATTTGATGGATACATGCCATAAAGAGTGGGTTAACTATGCGGTTGAAAAACTTTTATTGCTTTTTAAGGAGCAAAACGAAAGATTCAAAGAGGTCAATCCAAAAGTAAAACGCAGTATATATGGTCCGTTCAATATTTATGTTTCCCCTACCAATACATATCAGTCAATAAAAGCCTATGGTTTGCCATGTGATGAACGTTTGGCAGAGGATGTGTATACAGGATTTACAATTTTTGAGGATTATCCTTATAGCTGTTCTTATCAGACGTACAGGGGACCCTTTGCAATAATGACAGTTCTTGCACATATTCCCAAATTAAGAGTGTATATTGAACAATATAAAGGTGGAATCGGCGGTTGCATTGATGGTGCGGTTAAATTTGCAAATCCTCCTATGGGAGCATATAATTTAGAGCCGTATCAGAATTCTACCCATACATTTGAGTTTGTATTTAATACACCCCACAAACTGGCGGATGGGTATCATTATTGGAGTACATACGGTTTTCACCGTCCTGACTATAAATTCGAAATGATGGACGAGCTTGTAAAGGATTGGACCTATGTTATCGAAAATAAACCTAAGAAACCGGTTAAATCTCTTGCTTTTATTGCTGAATATACGGATGATGAGGATGTATATGATGATTCAATTATTGATTTAGAGGGTTTTGCTAAATTTAATAACCGAAGCGATAACAGCCATGGAGTTATTCATGAATGTAGCAGAGAAGCAGGGGTACCGAATGGATTTGCACTTAAATTTGATACGCTTAAGACTTTGTCAGCAGATGAGTGCGACCTGCTTATTTTACCTACACTTAAAGGTGTTAAAGAGGAATATATCAAGGAAATCCGAAGACTTTATAATGACGGTGTAAATCTTATAGCAGTATCAGATATTGACGGACTTGAGGATATTTTCAAAGTAGAAAAATCACCTGAAACAGTAAAGGTAAACTGCCTTGAATATAATGGAGCTACTGAATATATTTACGAGAGAAATGCTGAACTTACGTACAAGCCATGTGGAGCAGATGTAATCGTAAAAGGAAATGATAATACTCCATGCGTAATTGCTACAGAGAGAACGGCTCTTATAAACACCGCTCTTACAGAATTAGGTGCAGAGTGTTTCGAGGGTGTTCCCGGCAGAAGCAGACGTGTTGTAGGAACATTGATACGAAATGCACTGAAAGATATTATCAGAACATTATCAAGACCCCTTGTATATTCAGATAATATGGGACTAAGCCTGTTTGAAACAGAAAGCGGAAAGACCACTATTTTGGCGATTGACTATACGCCATTTGATAATACTGAAAAAGGTGTAAAACAAGCTGTTGTCAATGTAAATATGGACGATGTTATTGATGCAAAATCAAACAGCGAGATAATGATTGGCAAGAAAGATGGAGTGGTTAAGGAACTTAGATTTGACATTAAGCCTCACGGATTTGTCTTTATTGATTTAGAAAAATAATAAACTAAACCCCCTATATAAAAAACAGAAGTAAAAGGATAAAAACTCCTATTACTTCTGTTTTTTACTTGTTTTGGTAAATTTCTATATAAATTTTAACCAATTTAATAAAAAACACAAAAAAAGTCGTGAATAATCACTAAAAATAATGTTGGCGATAATGAAAATGTAATATAAAATTAAGATATAAAAATAATGATTAAAATTTGGAGGTTATGTTATGAGAAGGTTAAGAAAAATATTGACATGTCTAATGATATTATGTATCGTTTTGGGAACATGCGGAACAGTTTCATTTGCGAACACAGATACAACGCTTACGATTGAAAATTCCAAAATATTTGATTTGGAGATTGGAGCAAACGAAACAGTTTCAAATAGTGTAGACAATGGTATTGTCCCACAGGTGCAAAAGGCGACGAATACGGATTATTCAACAATTGATACCCAAACCATATACACAGCTGACGGGGCAACAAATTACCTTATGATTGAAAACACAATGCTTGAAACACAGGGGATTTCGGGCATGAAAGCCAGAGGTCAAGCTGCATTGGTAGCTCCTACAGCAGCATATAGCGGCGTGTATGCTGAGTCAGATAAATTTACAGGTGATGTTACCGTAGAGCTATGGGTAAAAATTCCTTATTTAACAACACTGAGCCAGTACCCCGGCGGAGAGATTGTAACAAGTTTAACTTCGTATAATTCAAACGTGGCTGTTTCAACTGATACAAAAAATACCGTGGGTAACATTGGATTGAGCGTGTGGAACTCAGGTGGCGGTAAACCTATTACAAAACCTGAAGCATCACTTTTATATGCTAGTGGAGGATACGGGAACCTTAGCCCAGGTATAAGCCATGGCAATATTAAATCGAGTGGCGATGAAAGATGTTACTTCAACAAATGGGCACAGATTGTAATGACAAGAGAATATAGTGAAGCAGACAGTAAGTATTATTATTACTTATATATAAACACCAATGGCGATGATTTAAGTACTGTTGAAACCTATAGTAGTAAAAAAATGGCGCAGACTATAAGCGGTGAATTAACCGATGCTATGGGCTTAATTACAGCGGGAATGCCCTCTTCGGTTTTAACATCAACAGCTAATACTTACAATGATTCTTTGAGCACATACGAGCTTGGAGATATCAGAGTATATGACGGAATTATGTCTGCAAGTGATGCTTTGGCGATATACAACAGAGATAAAGGAAAATATGTTGAGTTTGAGCCCACAGTAAATCCTGCAGACGGAACGGTTTTAATGCTGGGAGAACAGACAATCAGCGTTTCTTATGAAACAGCTGTAAGTGAAGCTAACAGAAGTAAAGTGTCATTGACTGTAACAGATGGCTCAACAGTAACACCAAGCTATGTATGGGCAGATGATTATAAGTCAGTAGAGGTTACTTTTAATGCTGAGAGAGGAAAGACATATAACTTTACCTATCCTAAAAATCCTGTCGTTGATGTAACAGCCACCGCTGTTTATACAGCCACGGATGACATAAAGGCAACAAGAATATTTGATATGGAAATTGCAAATGACGGAACGGCAACAAATATAGCCAGCAATATTGAGGTAAATGTACGAACTGCAACGAACGAGGATTATTCAACTCTTACAACTGAAAGCTTCACAAATGCCGATGGAGGAACAACAAACTATTATAAGATTGAAAATACCATGCTGGAGACCCAAGGTGTTTGGTATACTAAAGAAAATAGAGGAAATTGTGCTACTGTAGCACCCACTGCGGCATACAGCGGAATATATGCTGAGTCCGATAAGTTTTTAGCCGATAACATTACTGTTGAAATGTGGGCAAAGCTCAGTTATCTGACCAAACCGCCATATTATTCCGGTGGAAATGTTCTTGCCTTAACATCACTTGATGCAAGTAATGCTACGCAAACAGGAACAATGTCCCTTGGGACTTTGGTTAAAACAAACAAGACGGTCAGCAATAAACGATATATGACACCTTCTACCTCTGTGATGAGTGTGCCCTCTGTTGATTCTACAAATAATCTGGATTCATATCAGAAAACGGCTACACATAACGGTGGAAGAAATTGCTATTATCAGTGGGCACAGATTGTTTTAACAAGAAAAAATGCAGGCAACGGAAAATATAACTATTATATATATATCAATTCACCAAACGGAAGTAATGTCGCAAGATATATTAGCTCAGCTATTTCTGCAAATATCCCCACAGAGGGGCTTACAAAAGGTCTGCTTACTGCTGCAATGCCAAGCTCGGCTGTAACTTCAACCAATAATACATATAATGATGCACTTGAATCAGTTGAAATTGGTGATTTAAGGGTCTATGGTGCCTATATGACATCGGACGAAGCACTTGAAATTTATAATGAGGATAAAAACAAATATGTAAAGCAGACAGAAGATGACATCTCTGTTTTATATGCAGATTTGTTTACTGTTGTAGGTACTAACGGAGACAGAGAGGTTAAGGCTGTAAACGGAGTATCAAATCTTAAGTTTGCGGCAAGAATTGATTCAAACCTTACTGAATCCACAAAGCTGATTGCTGCTCTTTATGATGAAAATGGCGGAGAACTTGTAGCTGCAAAAGTAGCAAACGTTAATGCAAATTCAGTTACAAATATAAGTTTAACTTTTGAAAATGCACCTGTTACAGACGGCTTTGTAAAACTATTTATCTGGGATAGCTATGACGGGTTATATCCATATGTACTGGATGGAAATATTTATGGTGAAACAGTCAATTAAGAAATTATACATCTATAAGGAGGAAGAGTAATGAAAAAAAATAAAAGATTATTGGCAGGTATTATGGTTGCATGTATGTCATTAACTTTGTTTGGAACAGTTTCCTTTGCTAACACAGATACAACGCTTGCAATTGAAAATTCAAAAATATTTGACCTTGAAATCACATCAAGCGGAGGAGTATCAGATTCAAAGGGAAATATTCCTGTTACTGTGCAGAAAGCGACAAATGCAGACTATTCAACAATTGATACCCAAACCATATACACAGCTGACGGAACGGCAACAAATTATCTTATGATTGAAAACACAATGCTTGAAACACAGGGGATTTCGGGCATGAAAGCCAGAGGTCAAGCTGCATTGGTAGCTCCTACAGCGGCATACAGCGGTGTGTATGCAGAGTCTGATAAATTCACAGGTGATGAAATTACAATAGAGTTATGGGCAAAGCTCAGTTACTTAGACACACTCAGTCCATTCCCCGGCGGAGAGATTATAACAAGTTTTCGCTCATACAATTCAGAAAATGTTTCGACTGATACATCAAATAGCGTAGGTAATATAGGTTTAGGTATGTGGAATGATCATGGTGGTAAGCCTATTACAAAACCTGAAATGTCATGGTTATATGCCAGCGGTGGATATGGCGAAAAGACCATAAACAGTTTAACGGCATCAGGATATACAGATTTTCGTTTTTACTGTACCAAATGGGCACAGATTGTAATGACAAGAAAAAAGGATGGTAATAATTATAAGTATTATCTGTATGTAAACTCTCACGGTGCTGATTTAGATACTGTTAAAAGCTATCGCAGTAAAGAAATAGCGCAGGCAATAAGCGATGAATTAAATGATGCTATGGGTTTAATTACAGCGGGGATGCCATCTTCAGTTTTAACATCAACGGCTGATACATACAATGATTCATTGAGGTCATACGAACTTGGAGATATCAGAGTATATAATGGAATAATGACAGCTGATGAAGCATTGGAGATTTATAACAGAGATAAAGTAAAGTATGTTGAATCAAAAGCCACAGTTGCACCTGCAAGCGGAACAGTATTTACACCGGGTAATAAAAAGATAACTGTATCTTATGAGGCGCCTGTAAGTGAAGATAACAGAACATTGGTTTCTTTAAAGAAGTCGGATAATTCAAGTGCTGATGTAACATATAGCTGGGCAAATGATTATAAATCTGTAGAGATTGAATTTACTGCTGAAAATGTCGAAGGATACGTTCTTACCTATCCTGATAATCCAATAGCAAATATAACAAATACCGCTTTATATAGTATTGCAACCGATATAAATGATACAAAAATATTTGATTTGGAGATTGCAGCAGATGGAAATGTTTCAAATAGTGCAAGTGATATTTCTGTAACTGCTCAAACTGCAACCAATCCACTTTATTCCACACTTTCTACCAAAAAGATATTGAATGAAGACGGAACAGAAAGATATTATTTATCAGCAGAAAATACGATGCTTGATAATTTTATAAACGAAACAACCATCAGAACATCAGAGTGTCCGAAGGTTACCCCAAAGGCTGCATACAGTGGTGTATATGCAGAATCGGACATGTTTAAAAATGATGAGATTACTGTGGAGATATGGTCGAAATTTACGGAATTCTCGACTCCTCCGGAATATACGTCAACAATGTTTGGTTTAACATCCTATGACACAACCGGAGCGTCTGTTACAGCAGGTTCTATGAGCCTGAGCGAAATAGCTACTAAAGGTGATAAAAATACAGCAGGCAAATTTATTACAATTGACCCAACCTCCGCGTTATTAAAAGCTGACGGAGCCTATGGTACAAAGAGGGTTGACCAAATCAGAAACAGCGGACCTGTTATGGATTATTTTAATGACTGGGCGCAAATTGTTATGACAAGAAAGCCTGATGGAAATGGAAATTATGTTTACAGTTTATATGTAAACTCTCCGAGCGGTGAAGGCGTATCAAGCTATGTAAGTAAGGACATAACTGTTGCAATACCTTCTGAAAAAATCGGAAGGGTACTTCTTACTGCGGGAATGCCGGCAAGTGGTGCTAACGCTACAGGTTCTACAACAAATATGTCGCCTGATACGATCGAAATTGGTGATATCAGAGTTTATACAAGCTCTATGACAGCCGAACAGGCTCTGGAAATTTATAACAGAGATAAAGAAAATTATGTAAATGTTGTCACAGATGATGTTAGTATTTTAGATACAAAATTATATGAAGGAACAGAGGAAGTTCAAAGTGTTAACGGAGTTGAAAATGTCAAGGTTACAGGCTCGGTTATATCGGAACTTGATAAAGATGTAAAACTGATAGCTGCACTTTATGATAATGATGGAAGAATGTTTGTAAGTGCAAAGAGTGTTGAAATTATTGCAAATACAACTACACCATTAGATATTCAGTTTGAAAACAAAGCTGTTGAAAACGGATTTATCAGGTTGTTTGTCTGGGATAACTTTGAAGGACTTCGCCCATATACAAAAGGAGAAATTATTGGTGAAGCTGCTGATTGAAGGGCACTTGAGGCAGATATAACATATCTTGATGAATCAGGAAATGAATTAGTCAGCCTCGAAGGCCGAATGGCTACAGATATTAAGGTAACTGCATCGGGCTCAAAACCGGGCACTCAGGTTACAGCTATTGCAGAACTTATACGAGATAATGAAGTTGTTGATACAAAAAATATTTCACTTAAGTTCAACTCAAGCAGAGTGGCGGAGAGTGAAATAGAGTTTGCATCAACCTTTACAGAGGGCGATTATATAAGAACATCTGTCTTTGCAAACGGTGATGAATTTACAACAAAGTGTATAGGATATGAAGACTTGTCCAAAACCGTTGATGTTTTAATGGTTGCCGGGCAATCCAATGCTCTTGGGCAGTATGCTGATGTAACAGAGAGCATAAAGCCTGAAAAGGGAACTGTGTTTTATAACACCATGGATAACAATACTTTATCGGAGAGTGGTGACACAGGCTGGTCAGGTGCTCTTGCAAAGCAGTGGCATAACAGAACAGGTCATACTGTTCTGCTTGTAAAAGCGGCATGGGGCGGCACAGGCTTTAAGGATAATAAATGGGGACTTTGGGGCGTTGGCAACAATGCATCGGAGACAGGTGTAACCGATTGCTATAGCTTGGCAAAAATATATTATAGTAATGCTATAAATTCAATTAAAAACAGTCCTGAATACAAAATAGGTGACAGAATATATTTCTGGAATCAGGGCGAGAACGAGAATGGAAACGAAACTGATGAAAATACGGGATATACTCCTGCACAGTACGAAGAAGCATTTATGAAACAGCATAATGCGTTCTTGACAGAGTTTGGTGATGCAGATACAAGACTTATGTATGGTGGAATTTTACCTGTAAGGTCATCAAGCGGTGTAACCTATCCCGATAACCTGCATTTCACAGGACCGAGAGTTGCACAGTATCACATGACGGCAAAAGAAGATACCTTGTGTCTTGTGTCGGATGTGACAGAGAATTGGTACAGCGACGATTCAGTTTCAAATTGGTTTAATAAAAAGTATGAAAGTATAGGTTATGCAAATGGAAATATGCCAAAGGTTATGACTGATATCATCCGTAAAGAGGATAAGGTTCACTATAACCAGAAAGCACATAACGAAATGGGAAGAGATGCGGCAAACAAAATGTTGGCATATTTAAGTGGGGAGATAAATCCAAAGCTCAGCTTGATTACCCCAAAGGGGATTCAGTACATAGCAAACGGCGGAAGTATTTATCTTACTGATAAGGCAATCCCTGTTCTTATGACAGAGCCCGGCAACAAAGCTGAATTTGAGATTATAAGCGGAACAAATGCTTCCATAGACGAGTTTGGTGTGATTAATGTCACGGCTGCAGGGGAAGATGATTACAGTGTTTTGAAAGTTACTGCAGATGGCATAGAGAGAACATACAAGATTTATTCTTCAACCATGGACTTTGGTGCAGAAATCGCATCGGTTATGGATAACAAAGATGCCATATATACTTTTGTAACAGATGATGGTGTTTTGGATTCTGTTAAATGGTATACAGATGAGTTTAAGAATAATGGTTTAAAGGGTACAGTCGCTTTAGTTACCGATTGGGTTGGTACAAAAGAGAAAATGGGCACCTGGGCTGAGTGGAAAGAGTTAATTGATGTTGAAAGCAGTGTTTTCACTGCCGCCAACCATTCAAAAAGTCATAAGACATTAACCGAGCTTTCTGAAGATGAACTTAAAATAGAGATTAACGACTCAAGAGCAACCATTATGAGTGAGCTGTCGAATCAAAAAGTTCTTGGATTTTGCCTGCCGTATAACGCGTATAATCAGGAAGTTTTAGATGCTGTAAAAGAAAATCATTTTGCCATGAGAGCCAACGGTACAGGATTAAATGCTATTCCTGCATCAAGAAATGATTTGTATAGCACAAAGTTTTATCTTATTGAAAATGATTTAACCGCTGATGATATGAATGGTTGGGTAGATGATGCCATAAGCAATAAAAAATGGCTTATGGAGTTATGGCATGGTATAGAGGCAAGCGATAAGTATACCACCACAAAGGAGATTGCAAGCCATCACTTTGAGTATATTGGAGGCAAGAAAGATAAAATCTGGATTGCGGATTGGAATGATGTTATAACTTATACGATCCAGAGATTAGAGAGTAAAATAACACTTGTTTCTTTAACCGATTCTAAAATGGTTATAAGAGTTACCGATAATTTAGACGACAGTATTTTTGACTCAAAGCTTACATTAAACGTTGAAAAGCCTGACGGCTTTGAAAACGTGACAGTAAAGCAGGGAAATACTGTACTGACTCACAGCGAAAGCGATGGAGTTTTATCATTTAATATCAACGCAGACGGCGATGATATCATTATAGAAAAGGCATAATATTTGCAGTTTGGAGGAATTTAGGTGAGTAAGAAGGATAATCCGACAGAAAACGCAGGCGGTAGCCGCAGTTATCTTTCAAGACTTGGCTCTAACATGAAAAGGAATAAGGCGTTATATCTTTTTCTTGTTCCGGGTATAGTTTTGGTATTCATTTTTATGTATATACCCCTTGGAGGGCTTGTTATTTCCTTTATGGATTATGATGTATTGCTTGGTTTCAAAAGTCCTTTTGTAGGATTTCAGAATTTTATTGATATTTTTACAATACCGGATTTTGCAAAGTCTATTTTAAATACCCTTAAGCTCAGCATACTTAATATCGCAGTTGGATTTCCTCTGCCGATTATATTTGCGCTGATGCTTAACGAGCTTAAAAACGGATTGTTTAAGCGTTCGGTTCAGACAATAAGCTATCTGCCTCACTTTTTATCAACAATTGCAGTAGTGGGTCTGGCTACAACGGTTTTAAGCTATTATGGCATAATAAATGATATAAGAGCTGCCATTGGGGGCGAGGATACCGAACGTATATTGTTTTTGAAACAACAGAATTTGTTTGTACCAATGCTTGTATTTTTAGGTGTATGGCAGTCCCTTGGCTGGAACTCAATTATATATTTGTCAGCAATTTCAGGTATTGACCATGAGCTTTACGATGCAGCGGTTGTTGACGGTGCAGGTAAGTTTAAGCAGTGCTGGCATGTTACAATACCAAGTATTGCACCAACAATCATAATGTTGTTCATACTGAAAATGGGAGATTTATTTAAATCAAGCTTTGATTTAATTTATGGTTTGCAGAACGTATTTATTGATTTTGAAGTTATTTCCACAATAGTATATAAGAAGGGTATTGAGGCAGGAAACTATTCAGCATCAACTGCACTTAGTCTCTTCCAGGGAGTAATTTCACTTGTTTTAGTTCTCGGTGCAAACTATATCTCCAAAAAAGTTGATGACGTATCAATTATATAGGGAGGGGGAAAAGTAAATGACATTACTTGACAGAAAAAGAAACGAAACCTATGCATATTTAGTTTTTAAATGCTTTAACTTTGTAGTTATGATTGCAGTTGCAGTACTTACTTTGTTCCCTTACCTTAATGTACTTGCAAAAGCATTAAATGATGGACAGGACGGAATGAGAGGCGGTATTTATTTATGGCCCCGAAAGTTTACCTTTGAAAACTTTGCAGTTTTATTCAAGGACAGTGCTATTTATAAGGCGGCACTTGTCACTGTTGCAAGAGTTATTGTTGCTGTTGTACTTTCCCTCTTTGTGCAGTTTATGACAGCCTATGCACTGTCCAGGAAAAATCTTATGGGACTTAAAGCGGTTAATATTTATTTTATGATTCCCATGTTTATATCGGGCGGACTTATCCCACAGTATATTCTGTTTTCGAGCATACAACTGCTTGATACATTCTGGGTGTATATATTTCCATGGCTTTTCTCGTTCTATAATGTTATGATTATAAGGTCATACATATCGGGAAGTATCCCCGATGCAGTAATAGAGGCTGCAGAGATAGATGGAATAAGCGAAATAGGATTGTTATTTAAGATTATAGTTCCCCTTTCAAAGCCCGTACTTGCAACAATTGCATTGTGGCTTATGGTAGGTAACTGGAACGACTGGTCAACAACTCTCTACTACATAGATTCATCAGCCCTTCATACTCTACAGTATAAGCTGATGCAGGCCATTAAAGAAACAGAGCGAATGACAGCCTTAATTCAGGAGGCGATCCAGAGCGGTGAAAATGTGGAATCTTTGCTTGCTTCTCAGCAGGCAAATGTTACAACGGATTCTTTAACAAATGCACAGATTATCGTTGTAACAGTGCCAATTATAATGGTATATCCATTCTTACAAAAATATTTTACCAAGGGTGTAACTCTTGGAGCTGTTAAAGGTTAAAAAAGGAGAGAAAGAAATGAAAAAGTTATTATCACTTATTTTAGTTTTTGCACTTGCTATAACTATGGTAGGTTGCGGAAACGGCGGTACAACTGTAAGCTCAAATCTGCCTGTAAAGGTAAACGAACTTGCCAAAGATGTAAATGTTATTGATGAACTTCCCGACTGGACAGGAGATAAACTCTCACTTTCAGTATGGTATGGCTACGGTACAAATGATGCTTATATTGGTAAAAAATTAACTGATGATAAGTTCCGTGCAGAGTTAGAGAGAGTCTCGGGTGTATCTTTAAGTATTGACGAATCTTTTGATAACGGCGGACAATCAGGTGATACAAGACTTTCAAGAATGGTGTCTTCAAATAAGTGGCCGATGCTTGGTATTGGTGTAGAACAGTCTATTGTTGACAGACTTATTCAGTCTGACAAACTCTATGATCTGACCGAGCTTATTCCAAAGTATATGCCAAATTATTATAAATACATAGAAAACAATGAAGAAATAAAAGAGCAGTATGAAAGAAAAATGAATGCTTATGGAAAACTGTACTCATTCAGCCATTTAGGGTTAAAAGCTTTTCAATATACTGACCCGGAATATACTGCTGAAAAGTATATGTCTGTAATACCGCCTACAGATTCGGCTACATGGATTTACGTTCGTGACGATATTTTAAAGAAAATTTATCCAAATGCAAAAACTCAAAA
The DNA here is from genome assembly GCA_045542095.1 of Ructibacterium sp. GTDB lineage: Bacteria > Bacillota > Clostridia > Monoglobales > Monoglobaceae > Ructibacterium. Next base: position 19,778 of record JAZQKJ010000034.1, on the reverse strand, counting down.
CGAAATTGAACAAATTTATCTTGAAAATGGTGAATTTAAACAGGAAGATTTAAATGATGTAGTAATCAGAAGCCGTGAAGAGCTTAAAGATTTGTTAGTAAAAATAAACGAGCTTAACTTAACTGAAAACGGAAGAAAAATCTGGCCTTTCTACACCCATAACGGTACTGATAACTGGGATTTAATGACTGTTCTTGAAACAGAGTTTGTAACAGGCCTTCCAAATAACAACAACTATAGTTATTTTAACTATTTTAATGTAGAAAAAGGAGAACTTGTTAATCCGATGAAGGATGAAGAATTCCTTGAATCACTTAAATTCTATAAGAGTTTAATTGACGAGGGATTAGCATCAGAAGAAGCTCTTATAGATAATAAAGCTACGTGGACACAGAAAAAAGAGAATGGTGAATATGCAGTTCTTTACGGTAATGTTTTACCTCCTACAGACGAACAGTTAAAGGCGGCAGGTAAGAACTTCTCATACAGAAAGGTTATGGTTGACGCTCCCATAAATTATAACTATGCAGGCTTTAACAGAACAGGTGCTGCGTTTGATGGATATAGCTTCTATTTCTTTAAAGATGCTATGAACGAAACACAGCTTGAGCAGGCTCTCCGTACTATTGATATGTTCTATACAGACGCAGGGCAGAAGTTCTCTGAATGGGGTGCTGAAAAAGCAGGACTTTATACAACAGATGAAAATGGCAATATGAAATTTACTGATGATAGATATGAAAATACAAAAATTAATAATGGTGAAGATTCAGTCCTTGTTGATTATGGTGTAAGATCGTTCCCAAGACTTGACTATTTTATGGGCGTAAACTATTACAACAAATACAGTCCTAAACTCGTTTATTCTGGTTACGAACAGGAACTTTCAAAAGACGGATATTCAACTAAATGGAATAATGCCCTGTTTGAACCATCACCGGAATTTAAATTCCTTGATTTTAGTTGGCAGATTTGGGGATTTGCACCTTATGTAGAGGGGGCAAAAACTGTTTGGAACGCACGTCAGGAAACAGAAGATGCAATTAAGAAGATATTCTCAGCACAAAGCGAACAGGAACTTATAGATTTATACAATAACCTGATAAACGTTGTTGAAAGAAATGGTTACACAGATGAGTGTTTGAAAGAAATGACAGAAGTGTTTAAAGAGAAAAACGGAGAAAAGTTGTTTAATGAATTTTTAGACCACGCGAGAAGCATGAAAAAATAAGTTTCTCTGACATAAAGAAAGGAGAAAAGAATGTTTAAAAAACTAATTAGTATTTTTTTAACATTATCCATAGTATTGACTTTATTTGCGACTATAAGTGTTTCAGCGGCAGTAATTCCCCCGGGACCTGCGACACAATCAGTGGAGCTTGGTTCTCCTGTTCAATTTAATAATGCAACAGTGTCGGGAGATAAACTTATCATTAACGACGGAAGTGCCAAGTATGAATTTATTCAGGATTTTGATGCTTTATCTGTTACCTTTAAATATGTGGCACAAGAGGATGTCGATATTGTATTTAAGACGGACTTAAATGCAGAGAATATCACTCTTTTAAAGGATAAAACTGAATTAACACATACCTTGGTCAAAAAGACAAGAGCAGGTTCTAATACGGTTGAAATCTCAACAAAAGGTAATGTGACTATTACAGAGATAACGCTGAATAAAATAGATTGGTATACTGTTACTGACAGATTGACCGTTATTGTGGACTATAATGATTACGATGAAGCATTACAATCTGCAGTTGTTGTAGCCGAGAATTCAACAATTGTTAAGGTAAACGGTGCAAAACGTCAAGTAGATTATGATAACCAGAGTGAATATGCAATCAATCATGACGGTAAGCTATATATTCCGGTTAAAACTGCTGCAAGGGCATTTTCCCTCTATTACGAGGAATATTCTGACCTTAACTATGTTTATATGAGTAATGATTACTTTGAGTTTTATTGTAAAGAAAATGAATGTTATTCAATAAACAATGCAGTTAAGAAAGAAATTGAAAATCCTTTAATCTATAGAAATGGTAAAGCGTGGATTCATGTCAGATTTATCGCCGAAGAGTTAAACAAGACTGTAGGGTACAGAGACGGCATAGCAATATTTGATGATAGGTTGTGTGTTAAGCGTATTCTGGAAAACGATTCTATTTTTGAAGAATTAAAAGAAGAAATGAATACCTATAACATTTCAGTAAAGCAGAGCGGAACAGAATATCATGTATCAAAGGCAGTATATGCCAGTGATAATAACAATGGTACAGAAAAATTTCCGTTTGCTACAATTCAAAAAGCGGCAGATGTTGCTAAGGCCGGTGATACCGTAATAATTCATCAGGGTATATACCGCGAAACAGTTATTCCAAAGAACAACGGAACTGCTGTTAATCCTATTATTTTTAAAGCTGCAGATGGAGAAGAAGTTACTGTTTCTGCAATGGAAAAAATAAATAACTTTGTGCATTATAAAGACAACATATATTGCACAGTTCTTCCGAACAAGCTTGGACAGGGTAGAAACTTCATTGTATATAATAAAAGTGATTTGCCTGAAACCTATGATTATAGCCACTTGCCTGAAGGCAGACATCCAAATTCAAACACAAGTACCCGTGCAGTGACATTGGATATGGTTAGTCCGGATGAAGATAATAAAATTGACCGAACGTTATTTCCTGTTGTTGGAGATATATGGGTAAATGATGAATTTACAGGAGAGACCTCAAGAAATAATCTTAATTATGCAGGACGGGTTTGGGCAGACAGTGATATAGACTTAGATCAGGATAAAGAAAATTATTGGAAGGGTGCAACTATTAATGCACTACATGGTGCGGCGTGGACAATGTCAAGCGGTACTGTAGTTTCAAGCACTAAAGGACATCTTGAAATTCAGGATATCAAGGCAACAAATCCTTATGCATCATATGGACTTATATATTATATTGACCCACAGGAAGAACTGTTAAGAGACTATGCCTATCTTACCAATCATATAAACACAGTTGATATGCCGGGCGAATGGTTTGTTGATAAGGATAATATTTTATACATAATTCCTCCTGAAGGCGTAGGTGCAGAAAATCTGGAGGTTGAGGCAAAACAACGTCAGCGTGTATGGGATTTAAGAAATAAAGAGTATATTTCTTTGGTTAATATAAATACCATAGGCGGTGGTATTACCATGGCAGATGCAAAAATGTGTGTTGTAAACGGCGGTACACATAAATATATCAGCCATTGGAATTCTAATCCGGCGGGACATAATGCTTATCATGATACAGCTGCAGATGATCCAAACGGTGCACCAAGACGAGGAGAGTGTGGAGAATATATTTCTGGTGAGAATAATGCCTGGATAAACTCTGTTATAGATGGAAGTGCGAATGCGGGAATTTTTGCAAACGGTGTATACCAGTATATAGAGAATAATGAGGTTTATAACACTTCATACATGGGATCGTATCCCTCCGGTATTACAATAGATATTGAGAAGTGGATTCCTCATCAGGAAAAACGCGGCGGGATAACAGTTGTAAATAACACTGTTAAATATGCAGGTCGTGCATGCTATTACAATTCGCAGAATTTCGGGACATATAACGATGTTGCAAATGTATGCTTCCCTACCATTGCAAATGATGTTTCATATAACGAGTTTGGCTATGGCATGGTATGTGCAAGAGATGGCGGCGTCACTTATGCACATGGTATTGTTGCAGGAAATGACAGAGTGAAATCTAAAATGCATCATAATGTTGTTTATGCCCCTGTTTCTCAGGATGAAGTAAATGATAATGAGAATACTCATAATGCAGCTTTTTACTATGATACACATTCTGTGTATGATGTTATGTATTCCAATGTTACATTTAATACAACAGAAGATGAGAGAGTAAAGCTTTGGGAAAATAAAGCATATACTAAATATTCACCGCCTAACTCATATATTGAGTCGTTCAATGGCGAGTATTTAGGTTATAGACCCGATGGGGCAAAGAGTATAAAGAGTGAGGATTATCCTCTTGATAAGCCATTTAAATTCGGGAAAATGGATATAGGCGAGCGTATGATGGCGAACTATAATAAATTTACTATGGAAAATGTAATTTATGCAGGAGACTGTTCGTTAAAAGGCGGAGCGTATATAGATGAAACCGATATTGTTCGTTTTACAGGTATTGAGGATAGTATTGAAACTGCTACGGTTATACTTCCCGAAGGAAATAAAGAGGTACAGATTTATTTAACGGGGGATAAGTATAGCGATACCACTAATACGTTTACTTTAAAGGTTAAGAAAAACGGTGAGGAAGTATATCGTACAACAGTGACTATGGGAACTGTGACAGCAGAATTGAATGATGTGTTTAATTCAGTGGTTTATATACCTGATACCGTGACCGGTGAAGTTACCATTGAGCTTTCAGCGTCTGAACAAATTAATGGAATTTCAAAGTTAAAAATAAATTCCATCGAAGGAGAAATTCCAGAAAGCTTTTACCCAACACCATCTTATATTATTGATGCGGGAAGTCTGGATGATTGGATTCAAAATTCTTCAAGCGGTATCACAGTAAAAAGAGCGGAATCAGTAATTTATGGACCGTTGGCAGTTTCTAATACATGGCAAAATACTTTGATTTATAATGAAAGATATATTCCAGATAATGTAAACGCAATGCGCTTATACTTAAGCTCAAGTTTAAAATATTGTAAAGACGGAACTGTAAATGTGTACGTTGATGGTTATGACAAAGCACATAAGATTGGAACGGGATATGTAGGAAAAACAATGGAAGAGCTTTATCCTGGGGCAACTACGTTGTGGACTATGCTTCCTGTAGAGGTTGAATTAAACAAAGAAATTTCCGAGGGATATCATACATTCTATATAGAATTCAGAGGAGACGGATTCAGTTCCGATTTTAGAAACTTATTACTTTACAATAAATAGTGTTTTAAATTCAGCAGAGTCATGGCCATGATGCTTTGACTCTGCTACACCACAAAATAAAAGTTAGGAGAGTGTGTAATGCTAAAACGAATAACATGTATAATTGTTTCAATTATGCTTTGTGTATCAGTCACAATTCCTGTTATGGCATCTACCGATTTTGCGGTTAGTTATATCAGTGAAAATGATGGAGAAATTTTGTGTACACTTGGCGAAATTGAAATTGAATTTACCGATAGTATAGATATAGATACCCTTTCCGGTATTACTTTTACAAAAGCAGATGAAAGTGAGATAAAAGGCGGAGCTTATGTCCTGAATGGTGAAGAGGATAATCAGGTTATAGTTAAATTCGGAAGGCTTGAAAAAGGTGAATATGTACTTTGCATTACTGAAGATTTAAAATCGGCAGGCGGTGAAAGTGCAATTTATTCAAGATATGAATATAGTGTTTTGACAGATAAAGATGCTCCTGTTGCATACAGCAATTATTCAGATATTGAACTTGGGGAAACAGATGTTGAAACACTGATAAGTAACGGAGAAAATATTTCATTCAGTGGTGCGCAAGAATACTCATACGTTGTTGATGAAACAAGTAAAGGTGAAAAGTACATCAATTATACTTGCGTAAAGAAAACTGCAAGTGCAGGCGGCGGAAGCACAGTAACTTTACCCGAGGCTATTGAAGATGGAAAAGTTATTGTAGACCTGGGTGTAAAAGCTGATAGCGGTAACATGACAAGAAACTTGTTCACGCTACGCAGTTCAGGCACATCAAAGATATACACATTCTCAATTAGTAACACCAACGACCTTGGTTCAGCCACTCAAGGCGATTACAAGAGTGGTGGCTTTACAGGCGAAAAAAGAGCAAGGGATGAAGATGGTTTCTGGAATTTAAGGCTTAGTGTAAAAAGGGCTGATAAAAATGATGCGTGGAGTTATGAAGTATACGATAAAAACACCAGCTTAGACAAGCCTATTTATAAAATATCAATCCCGAGCTCTAAGCTGGAAAATATCAATAGTATCATTGTATTTGATGTTTACAATATGACAACAACTCCTGCAAGTATAATGCTTAAAGATATTGTTGTGACTATGCCGAGAACACCATCTGTGATATACACCAATGGAGAAAACGGAGAACCTGGAATGTCAGAAATTTCTCTTGTATGCAATGAGGATTTGGATCCAAGAGCAGTAACAAATGAAAATATTTCATTTGTAAATCAAACAGGTGAAAAAGAAGAATGTGAAATATTACTTGATGAAAATAAACGAGAAATTATCATTAAGCCGTATGAGTATTTAAGCTATGATGGTGAGTATTCCGTCTTATTTGAAAATCAGATGTGTAAAAATGTAAGCTTTAAAATAGCATCACAGGAAATAGAAGTTAACTCTGTTGAGTATTTAAATGACGAAAATAAAATTTCTGTCAGTATAAATAATGATACGGGTGAAACAAAAAAGGTAATTGTTGTGGTATCGGTTGTGGATGCAGAAGGGAATATACAATTTTTACCCGAAGTAGTGGCAGAAGATGATGCAGATATTACAGCGGAGATAGAGTTAACTGACCATGCCTTGCCGGAAAGCGGAAAATTTAAGGTTTATATCATACAAAAGTGCGATGACTTTTTACGGTTTATTTCTGATGCACACACTATAGAATTTTAAAAAGGTTGACATTTAAATAAATACAGTGGGGGTGTTATTATCAATAAGTATTTTCTATCTGTGCTAATTATGGTATTGATGATTACAACACTCTCGGTGTATGCAAATCAGGAACCTGTTACTCGGCAAAACATGATATTGAATGTAGATTTTTTTGACACAGAAGGTAATGCATCACAGGAGTTTGCTAATAATGATATCTTGTTTGCAAGTGTAAATATTAAAAGTTTATTGTCTAAAGATGCCTTGATTGTTGTTTATATGTCTGTTTTATATGAGGATGCGTTAACAAAAGCAGTATCATACAGTATTCCGGTTAAGCCCATGGAAACAATTACTGACTTCAGGCTGGAGCTTGATTTGTCAGATGCTACAATGTTTAATAAGGTGGAGTTAATGGCGTGGGATGCGAAAAGTTTAACCCCGCTTATACAAAAACAACAGCTTGTTTATAGCAATCAAGAAATTCAAATGTTTGAAATGACAAATGCTAAATCTAATGTTTTAAGGTATTATACCAATAAAAGAATACGAGCAATTGATTTGGACATTTCAAATTTTATAGTAAAAAAACAAGAAGAAAAGCTTTCGATTTCAGAGATAAGATATGAGCCTCTCAATAATGAAATAAGATTTTATTTACAGGAGGAGATATCCTTAGATGAAATTGTAGATATTAAATCAGCAGAACTTAACTGTTTAGATGGTGAGAAAATTTTAATAAATACAACAACCTACCCTTGCTGGATAGGACAAAACGATTTATATTCCTCTGGTTTTTATAGCATGAAGGTATGCGACAGCGAAGGTAATGCGGTGTTAAAGACAAAAAAATCCGGAGAATATACTGTGAATATTGAATTTATAAACAATAATCAAATACAAGAGAAACGTCATATTAGTTTATATTCAAAAAGTGGTTTAGGTGTAAAAAAACTTGATGAGTTGGAGATAGAAATTGAAAAAATTTCTAAATATACATACAAAAATATTTTTGTGTTAGAAAAAGACAGTACAATTTGCCTAATTATAGAAAAATAAGGATGACTACGAAAGGCGGAATACTATGAAAAATATTGCGAGGAAAATATCGTTTATACTAATTTTTTGCATGGTGTTGACCATTATAAATGCGGGAGTAGTTTTGGCTATTCAAGAAGTAGAATTTATCCCTGCGAAATACAGTGAAAGTAACAATCCAACGATAAATTCTAATGGAACATCTCTGTCGCTGACTTCCGGGAAGTATGCTGCGTATGATGTTAATTTTACGGATTCGCCTGCTTATATGATTTTGAATATTGGAACATCGGAAAAATATAAATCTACTATTGAAGTTAAATTGGATAATAGTATATTACTTGGAACAATTACCGCCGGAACCGGTGATGTATGGCACAGTGAACAGTATTCAATTGATATAAATCAGGAAATTACAGGTAAACATAAGATTTATATTAAAAGTTTAGGCGGAACATGCGATTTTAATAAAATTACCTTTGTTTTTAACGAAAGTAAAGATGTTTATCCTACTTTTGCAGAAGAAAATGTTTATACAGATATTTGGGATAACGCATATAAAACAGAGATAAATTTATTGCATGACTTAGGTATCTACACAGACGGTGACGAATTTGTTGCTGAAAAGCTTGTTACTCGTCGTAATTTTATAAATGCGTTGTCGGGATTTTATTCACAGGATCTTTTGTCAAGTGTTCAAGCATTTAACGATGTGACTCAAAGTGATGAGGATTATAAGAAGTTTAACATGCTCTATGAACAGAGGATATTAAATCCTGATAAAAAAGGTAATATAAACCCTAATGAGTTTATTACATTGGCAGATGCCTGCAAAATGGTGTTAAAGGTTTTGGAACTTGATTTTCAGGCAAAAGACAATAGTGATACGTCTTATATCCAATTGGCAAAAAGGGTAGGCATTATTTCGTCAAATGCGTCTGTAAAAACAATTACAAATGAGCAGATGACAGAAATGCTATATAACGCAATTACATGCGATTACATGGATATAATTGGTGTTGGAGAAGAATCTTTCATTTACATTAAAGAGCCCAAGAGCGTTTTGGAAAGAACAAGAGATATAAAATACGGTGAGGGTGTCGTTTCATCCCATGGATATACCGATATATATTCTACTGATGAAACAGCTGATTTTGGCGAAGTGAAAATAGATGGCATTACATATAGAGATGCAGATGGAATTGCAGGGAAATACATAGGATTTAATTGCGTATTTTTCTATAAAGAGTTGATGGATGGCAGTAAAGATATTGTTGCAATACGCCCGTCTGTAGATGTTTCGTATATAAATCTGAGTTCAAAAGATAATGAAATAACGAAGATACAGGAAGATGCTATAGAATATATTGATGAGAATAATAAAGAAAAGGAACTTGAAACAAATGTTGAAACAAACTTTATCTTAAATGGTAAAGTTATTGAAAATAGTTTGGATAAATATGTAGATGCAGATTCATTTAAAGGCACTCTTTTGCTTATTGATAATGATGGCGATAAGAGCTATGATACCGTTTTTATAGAAAATTATGTATCGGTCTTATTTGGCGGGGCAACAGAGGAATACATATATAATAAGCTGACCGGTGAGAATATTCCTATTGATAATAAAGATGATGTACTAATATATAAAAATGGCAGTCGAGTAAAATGGTCAGATATTAGTGAAGATACTGTTTTTGATTTTTATCAAAGCCAAAATTCAGATAGTGATAAAATAAACAGGGCTATTGTTCAGATGAATGAAGCAGAAGGAATTGTTTCAAAAATTACAAGTGATGGTGAAATCGTAATAAATGATATACCATACAAGAAATATAATTTTTTTACAAAAGAAATAAAGCCCGGGCAAATAGTTAAGGCTAAACTTAATTCAGATAACGAAATCGTTGATTTTAAGCAAACTGTAGAACTAAAGATAGGATATTTACTTGGAATCAGCGAAATATATGACAAAGGTTTTGAAGATGGTAAGCTTAATGCTAAATTGCTCACAGAAAATAACAGTATTGAAGAATATGAGTTTAATAAAAATTGTGTAGCTGATGGAGAAAAAATCAAGAGTATTAATGACTTATACAATGGTAAGGATTTGTTTAAGGGGATGATAAATATATCCCTTGAAACTCCGGTTAAATATGGCATAAATGAAGAAAACAAAATTGTATTTATTGATACTGTTGAAAAAGGAAAAGAAGATATTAACGATTGTTTGAGGTTAATTTTAGGTAAGGGATCGTATAGAAGATTTTCAAGCGTATTGATTTCAGGAGAAAAAGTTGGAAGTATTTTTGCTAAAAATATGAAAGTAATCAATCTTTGGAGTGGTGGCGATGAAGAACTGTATACAATAACAGATAGCCTTGATGTATCAAACGATGTTTCTTTTACATGTGCAACGTATTCAACCAACCCCGACGGTATTACAGCGGACCTTGCTATATGGTATGACAGAACTGCAAATTTAAGTTCAAAGGTCGTGTATGCCGACAAGGTCATAAAGTATGAAGATGAACAAGAAAAGATTGCTTTAAAGTGTTATACGGGGACTTCCGAAGTTACATATGATGTAAACCGCCATGCGTATGATACAAATGAAAACTTCAGAAAAATTATTGATTCAGCACAACCCGGAGACATTCTTCAATTCAGGCTTGATGATAACAAAAATATTATGGAAGCAAGAATTTGTTTCCTGAATAATGGTGCTGAAAAGAATGCTGCCGGAATTATAGCAGATACCAGCATTTTAAATACGTCAGGGACATGGATTACAAAAGGTGGAAAGGTTCTCGTCGGTAAAATAGAAGCTAAAGAAAACGGAGCATTAGAGGTTTCAAGGATTAAGAATGATGTAAAAGAGTATGAATTTCTTAATTGTGATTCTGCTGCGGTAGTAGTTGTTGAGCCTAACGAGGCTAAATTAAGAATTATAAACGGACTTGGCTTAAATGATATTGTAAAAGGACAAACAATTGTAGCTTGTCAGACCGCATCATATAGTACAAGTTTAATAGTTGTATATAATAACATTGAATTTTAAGTCAAATTAACTAAGGAGTGAAAATATGAAAAAAATATTTATAGCTTGCTTGATTGTAATTCTGTCTATCACTTTACTATGTGGAAACTTTGTCCTCGCAACTGAAATGATACCTGAAGAGGTAATTATTATAAATCCGCCTGAACAGGACCCTGTAGCAGAAACTCTTAATATTTCAGGATATATCAAAAGTGAAAGAGGTCGTATTCCTGTTCTCTTATGGATTAAAAAGGATAATTTAACTGTTGAAATTCAGTCAATTATATCAGAAAAAGCAAGCGACGGAAAAAGTGTTTATGAGTTTGACCCCATTCCATTTGAAAGAAATACTTTATCCGACGTATATCAAATCACAGTTTCTGCCGACATTGTTAATAGCTCAAAAACAATTGAATATGATTACATAGGTATTGACAAAAAGTTTAGTGCAATTTCTGCGGTAGTTGAAGCAAATGGTTCTGTCGATTTAATGAAAAAGGTTATTGAGGATTTCTATGATGTTTTCTCTATTGACCTGGAAGTTTATAATAATCTTTCGGATACTGCTCAAAATACACTTGCTGGACATTTACTAAAAGATACGTATATTTGCCCGGAGAATTATACGGATGAAAATGCATCTGATGTAATTGGTGAAAACATCGGTAAATTTGTTGATAATTACAACAAGTACATGATTATAGTTCAGGCAATTGATGTCGAAGATGAAGATACCCTTAAGCTTTGGCTTGATAATTATGCAATTGAGGCAGGCTTCTATGATGATGTTGCTGAAACGGAGTATAATGAGGAAGTTATTGCGAAAGAGTACTTTGATGACTTAGATAAAATATCGGCGTTTATAAAAAGAGTAAACAATATTGCTTTGGAAGCGGAAGATTTCTCATCTTTGAAAGATGAGATTTTGAGAGCGTCGCTTTTGAGCTTTATTGAAACATCTAACTATGTAAAAACCAAGCAGATTGCAGAGGCTTTCCCTGAATTGTTTGATATATTTACAGATAAGTTTAACTCCTTATCCGGATATGAAGAGTCTGTAGTTTATAAATCTGTTACAGGTACATATTGGAATACTATTGAAGAATTTTGTCTTGCTGTTAAAGAAGCGATTGAAGATTTAAATTCCGGAGATAGCGGAAACCGTGGCGGCGGTGGAAGTAAAGGCGGAAGCTCTGGCGGTGGCTCATATGGGAAACCTGTTGATGTATCAAAAGAGGCAGTTGAAGATAAAACTCGGCAGAATATATTTTCTGATTTACAAGGTTTTGAATGGGCAGAAATTGCAGTTCTTGAATTAAGCGAAAAAGGTATTGTTTCAGGTAGAGAAGAAGGAAAATTTGTTCCTGATGGAAATGTGACAAGAGCTGAATTTATAAAAATGTTATCATTGGTTGTCGGAATTGAACCCAATGAAAATTACATTGGTCTTTTTGAGGATGTAAATGAGGATGATTGGTTCTGGTCTTATGTTGAGGCTGCAAATCAGGCAGGGATTGCATCAGGATTTAATGGAAACTTTATGCCTGATGAAGATATATCCAGAGAAGATATGGCAGTACTTCTGTTCAGAGCTTGTAAATTTGATTTGTCAGAAAATGAAGAAGATATTTTCAATGATACAAACTTAATAAGTGACTATGCTAAAGGTGCAGTATTCGCTTTATATGAAAAGGGAATAATACTCGGAAACGGAAGCGGTGACTTTAATCCAAAAGGAAATGCTTTAAGAGCAGAAGCGGCTCAAATTATATACAGAATGCTTGAAATGAAGTAGTAAATATGGCTTGTCAGTGGGAGTTTTTTATTCCCACTGACATTGTTGCAAATGATTAAAAGTGTAGGGAGGATTTGGCAGTGTATAAAATTGCAATTATAGAAGATGAGCCTATAATGAGAAGATATTTGTCCAGATGTCTTGATTGGGGAAAACTTAATTTAGAGCTTTGCGGAGTATATGCTGACAAAGAGAATGCACTTATAGGTATAAAAGAAAATATACCCAATATTATTCTTACAGATATAAAACTTCCGGATTCAGACGGGTTGTCGTTGATGACGGATGTTATGAAGATAAACAGTGAAATATTGTTTATTGTTATCAGTGCTTACAGTGATTTTGAGATTGTAAAAAAATCTTTTAAAATTGGTGCAATAGATTATATTTTAAAAACAGAGTTTGAACCTAAAAATTTAGAAAATATTTTAGTTAAAATGGTGCAAAGATTAGATAGTCTTAAGAAGGAAGAAAATAATAAATTTAAAGTTTTTTTAGAAAAAGAGTACTTGCTTAAGAAGTTATTATGGGATAATGGTGTTAGCTTTAAAGATAATGAAATTAAATGGAGAATAGAAGCTGATTCAATGGGTTGGTCTATATGTGTAGCGAAGCTGTTAAACTACAAAGATATTTCAAAAGATTGGAATTCTGAAAAAGAATTGCTGAAATATGGGATCTATAATGTGGTTGAAGAGTTGCTGAACGAAATGAAAAATGGAGAGTTTTTCTTTAATTCATATGATGAAATTATCTTTTTGTTCGATGGTAAACATAATATTATTGATAACGATATTCAAAATATAATAGATATTCTTTGCAATGAATTTAATTTTGTTATATCCAGCGCAATAGTTAAAACGAGCAAAGAAAAGAGCTTAGCGGACGAATATTCCAAGTGCGTCAGTATTGCTGATTACTCTTTTATCATTGGAAGAAATAGTGTCATAAGAGAAGACGAACTTAATAACTTAACGGAAGACTTTGATGTTATAAATTATACCTTGGCGTTTGAAAATAAATTTAAAGAGTACGACTTTGATTCATTGTATGCCTTATTGGATGAATTAGGTCAGTTGCGGCCAAAACTTGAAAAAATAAGAACAGTTCAGGACTACTTTTATGCCTGCTTAATCTTATTGTTCAGATACGCTCAGGAACAGAGAATAGAATTTATTGATTATGATGATATTTACGGATATGTAGTTTGCTCTGATATGAATGGTATAATTGAATATATAAGAAAAGCCATCAATAGATTTGAAAATGTTGGAATAGAAAAAAGCAAAGATGTTGAGAAGGTAGAAAAATATATCTTGGAAAACTATGATAAAGATATTAAACTAAAAACTGTTGCTGAAAAATTCTGCTTTGAATATAGTTATTTCAGTAAAATGTTTGTTAAAAATACAGGAAAGACATTTAAACAATACCTGACAGATATTCGCATGCAAAAAGCGTACAAGTTAATTTTGAATTCAAATCACAGTATGTCTGAAATAGCACAAATGGTAGGTTATCAAAGCTATGATAATTTTTCCAGAACGTTTGTTCAGAAATATGGGAAGCGTCCGATAGAGATAAGAAAGGAAAATAATAGTGAGTAGCAGAGTTATATCATATAGTATTAAAAAGATTTTTCTTGCTTATATTTGTGTCTGCATTGCTGTAATGCTTATCTCTAATTATATTATGGGGATATCCACTGTGAAACCTTTGTCAGATGATATGAAAAAAACATACGAGGAACAATTGGATAGTGCAGGGACAGTTTTTACAGAAAAGATTAAAGATTTGGAAATGATATCCGGTATAATCAGCGATTTATATCTGAAAGATGGTTTAATTGTGATGGATAGCGGTATTGATAAGGTAATAAAAGAACTTGCGGACAGCAATGAAGATATAAAAGGTTGTCTGCTTATAAACTCTGAAAATGATATGCTGAAATATGGTTTAGAGGGTGAATCTATTGATGCTATACAGCTTCAGTTGATGTGCAATAAAACCATTGATAAATCGGGACAGTATAAATGGTACAATATGAAGGCGTGGGAAGATCAGGTTGGAAGTTATTTATATAGTAAATATATAATTGCATCAACCAAATTTTTCAGCGAAAATAATTCGATGCCACCACAGTTCTATGTTTTTTACGATAAGAATTCATTGACAAATATTGTGAATACAGATAATGGAAACAGTTGCATAGGAATCGTAGAGCAGGAAAATAATATGATTTATTCCAATAACGAGGATTTATATAACAAAATCATTTATTCTTCTATTGATAATATGCAAAAGGTATTTTCCAACGAAAAAGCTTTTTATAATATCAGAGAGGGTGGAAAAGCCTATACAGTTGCTGTGTATCCTATAGAGAAAACAAGTTTTAAATTTATTAAAATATATTCTAACGGAATGGATATTACATATATTTTAAACACTATAAAAGTCTCGGTTTTAACGCTTTTGGTTTTGTTGTTAATTTCGTTCTATGTATATAAATTTATTAAAAAAATATATATATCTCCGTTGGATATAATATCAGCCAGAATGAAAAGCTTCGATAGCAATAATAATGAAATGCTTCCCATTACAGAGAATGTAGAAGCCAACCTTATAGTTGATGGGTATAATCATATGAACAAAAAAATAAATGAATTTGTTCAGGAAGTTAAGAAGCAGGAAACAGATAAAAAGAAGTTCGAATTGAATGCTTTAAGGCACCAGATTAAACCGCATTTTTTGTATAATACATTAAACTCAATAAGAATTTTGGCATTAGACGGAGAACAGGAAAAGGTTTCAGAGTCCATAAGGTTGCTTGGAAGAATTTTAAAAAGCATGTTATCCGGAACTGAATATGAAGTTAAGATTTCGGATGAACTTGATTTTATTAAAGACTATATAAATTTAATGCAAATAAGATTTGAGGGTGGACTTAAAGTAAATTATTCTATAGAAGAGGAAGTCCTTGGTTGTAATATTCCTGCGTTTGCACTTCAGCCTATTGTAGAGAATGCTATTGAGCATGGACTTGCTAAAGAACTTTCGCTTTGTGGAGAAAATGCAAAGATTTTTATATGTGCAAAAAGAAACGGGGACTTTATTGAGATAGAAATTACAGATAACGGTGTTGGAATGTCTGAAGAAAAATTATCAGATGTTATTAAAAATATGGAACATGCCAACGATGAAAACATTGGACTTTACAATGTAAAAGTCAGACTTGAATTAATATATAAGGATAAGGTAAGTATCAATATAGAGTCGAAAGAAAGGCTTTATACAAGTGTTATAATTAAAGTTCCATATATACATTAAAGTTAAAAAATAGTTTTTAAGGATGGAATAACTGGTATGAAATTAGAAGGGTTGAAGATAAATTTTTTAGGTGACAGTATCACTCAAGGAGTTGGAGCGAGCAGTAAAGAAACTGTATATCATGCTATTTTAAAGAAAGAAGCAAATCTTAAAGAAGCAAGAAGCTATGGAATAAGCGGAACGAGGTTTGCGTTTCAAAAAGGAACGCTGTCAATCCCCAAAGATGATTATGTAGATGCAAATTCCTTTTGTGAAAGATTTGAGCAAATGGACGATGATGCAGACGTTGTAGTTGTTTTTGGCGGGACAAATGATTACGGGCATGGAGATGCAGAGCTTGGCAGCTTTTCTGACAGGACGCCTGATACATTTTATGGTGCATGTCATTATTTGTTTAGAGGTCTTATTAAAAAATATCTGGGGAAAACTATTGTAATTATGACCCCTCTTCATCGAATAGATGAAACAAAAATTCCGGAAGCCAAGAAAATGGGAAACTACGGAATTTTAAGAGAATATGTAAATATAATCAGAGAAGTTGCTGAATATTATTCACTTCCGGTTTTAGATTTATATTCAACAAGTGGTTTACAACCTGAAATCAAAGAGATTCAGGAACATTATATTCCTGATGGTTTGCATCCGAATGACAAAGGAAATGCAGTGATTTCACATAGGCTCAAAAGGTTTTTAGAGATACTTTAAAAATGGTTATAATAAAAAAACTAAAAGGCGGTGTGTTTTATGGATTTTATTTATCAAAAGATCAGAGTAATGACAGAAAAACTTAAAGAATTCATGTGCGTCAGCAGGGAAGAGCTCTCATATAGTTATGTTGAGTGTCCTGTATATAAAGAGAATAATCAGCCACCGAGGAAAGATGAACCATGGAAGTCTGTAAAAAGAGAAAGATTTTCGGGGATTGATGCACATTATTGGCTTTACATATCAATTGACCCTGTAAAAAAGCAGGATGACAAGGAATTAAGACTTTCGGTGAAAACCGGCAGAGAAGGTCAATGGGATGCATGTAATCCGCAATTTACAGTGTTTATAGACGGGAAAACCGTTCAGGCGTTGGATGTTAATCACACTTGGATTCCTCTGGAGTTTGACCGAAAGTACGAAATATATATGTATTTGTATTCAGGAATGAGCGGAGGGAATTTTGATGTTGAAATTTCAAAGGAGATTATAGATAAAAAAACAGAGGCACTTTTCTATGATATAAGTGTGCCCTATAATTGTATGAAACTTCTTGATGAAAAATCTTCGGACTATATAAATATTCGCAATTATTTGGATAAAGCTACCCTTTTACTTGATTTAAGAGAGGTGTATTCAGACAATTATTACAATGGAATAGAACAAGCTCTTTTGTATATGAAAGAGGAGTTTTATGGTAAGCTTTGTGGAAAAACTGATGGCATTATGAGTTGTATAGGTCATACCCACATTGATGTTGCGTGGCTATGGACGGTAGCTCAGACAAGAGAAAAAGCACAGAGAAGCTTTTCCACGGTTTTGAATTTGATGAGGAGATATGATGACTATATCTTTATGTCAAGCCAACCTCAATTATATAAACACGTCAAGGAGAGCGATCCTGAACTTTATGCTGAAATAAAAGAGAGGATAAAGGAAGGCAGATGGGAAGCGGAAGGTGCTATGTGGCTGGAGGCTGATACAAACCTTTCAAGTGGTGAAAGTCTTATACGTCAGATAATTTATGGGAAACGATTTATGAAAGAGGAGTTTGGTATTGACTGTAATATCCTCTGGCTTCCTGATGTGTTTGGTTATAGCGGAGCTCTGCCTCAGATTTTGAAAAAATCGGGTGTGGATAAGTTCTTTACGGCGAAAATGCAATGGAGCGAAAGTAATAAGCTGGCTAATGACATCTTTGAATGGGAGGGCATCGACGGAAGCTGTGTGTTTGCAACCCTTACCAACAATTATGTCCGCAGACTGCAACCTGATAATTTAAAGGAAACCTGGGATTCCTTTAAGAATAAAAGCATAACAGACAGTGCGATTTTCACATTCGGATATGGCGATGGCGGTGGCGGAACCACATACGAGATGATGGAGAATTATAAACGATTAAAGCATGGTATACCGGGTATGCCAAAGCCTGTTATAAAAAAGGCGGCTGACCACATTGCAAAAGTGGAGGCGGATTTCTATGCCAATACTACCGAAGAATACAACAGACCAAGATGGGTAGGCGAAATGTATCTTGAAATGCACAGAGGAACATATACCTCTGTTGCCAAAACCAAGAAAAATAATCGTAAAAGTGAGTTGCTGTATCAAACTGCTGAAACAACAGCGGTAGCTGATATGCTCCTTTGCGGTGGTGAATATCCCAAAGATACATTCGACAAAAATCAGGAGATTATACTCCTGAATCAGTTCCATGATATTTTGCCCGGTTCTTCAATTAAAAAGGTATATGATGTAAACGATAAAGAATATGCTATGATACTGCGTGAGGGCGGAGAAATTGTTGATGATAAGCTAAAAAGCATTAAGTCAAATATAAAAACTGATGGTGGAATATTCGTTTATAATCCTACACCCTTTAATATAAGTGATTATGTAGAGGTTGATGGGGTTACATATTATGCCAAAGACATTCCTGCCCATGGTTGGAAGGTTATTCAGGACAAGTGTGCGGAAAATGAAGTAATTGTTACAGATAACTCTATAGAGAACGGTGTTATAAAAGTTGTGTTTGACGAAAAGTACCATATAGTTTCTGTCTATGATAAAGAGGAAAAACGCGAAGTCTTGCCTGATGGTGCAGAGGCTAACCGCCTAGAGATTTTTGAAGATTATCCACGTGCGTATGATGCTTGGGAAATTACCGATTACTACAAGCAAAAGATGTGGGTTGCAGATGACGTATGTGAGGTAACAAAGCTCAAAAACGGTATCAGGGTTAAACGCAATTATGGTAAGTCTGTAATATGGCAGGATATAATTCTTAAAGGCGGTTCAAAGAGAATTGATTTTGTAACTAAAATCGATTGGCACGAAGACCATGTTCTGCTCAAAGCGGCATTTCTTGTGGATATTCGAAATACCAATGCAACCTATGATATACAGTTTGGCAATATTCAGCGGCCTACCCATAAAAATACAAGCTGGGATGCAGCGAAATTTGAAGTTTGTGCTCATAAGTGGGCGGATTTATCGGAAGAGGGTTACGGCGTATCTATACTCAATGACTGTAAATACGGTTACAGCGTTGAGGGTAACGTAATGAAAATATCACTGCTGAAAGCTGCAACGTATCCTTATCCGGAGGCGGACAGAGGACTGCATGAATTTACATATTCAATGTATCCTCATGCAGGCGGATTTAAAGATGGCGGTACAATAGAGCAGGGATATCTTCTCAACATGCCGCTTATTAGTTCAAAGATCAGTAAGACAGAAGGAAAGCTAAGTGATAATTATTCTTTAATATCTTCGGATAAAAAGAATGTTGTAATTGAAACTGTTAAAAAAGCGGAAAATGATAATTCGGTAATTGTCAGGATGTATGAAGCTCATAACAGAAAATCAAATATTACTGTGACTGCAGGCTTTGAGTTTAAAGAGGTATATATATGTGATTTATTGGAAAACAATAAAATAAAGCTTAATCATAAAGACGGAGTAGTTGAGTTGAATATTAAAAACTACGAAATTGTGACACTTAAGTTTGTTTAAGATAAAAAGATTATTGCATATCCATACTCAAATGTAGGAGTAGAGATAGATGAAAGAACTGATTTTTATTGAGCCGATTTTCAAATCTATGATATGGGGCGGAGAGCGACTTAAAAAGGATTTTAATTATGATGTTCAAGGCGATAATGTAGGTGAATGTTGGGCTATAAGTGCCCATGAAAACGGCGATTGTAATGTGTTGTCCAAGAATATGACTT
>JAZQKJ010000033.1:0-42738 GCA_045542095.1 Ructibacterium sp. | reverse complement strand
GAATTTATCTCCCGTGCTGCAAGCGGAGTCTTAACCAAAATGATTTTAGACAAGATGGAAAAACGTAGCGAGAATAATAACTCTGAATCATATAGTGATTTGGATTAAGGAATACATAGCAAACATACTCCGCCTGAATGATGATTCTTTAGGCGGAGTATTTATTTAAGGAATATGAATTCCTTCGTAGACTTTTGAAAAAATATGTGGTATGTTGTGTGTTGCGCAGAGCATACCAAATTAGAAAGAGAGGTTATTATTTATGAGAATAGCGCCTTATTGCAGAGTATCAACTGATAAAACAGACCAGCTGAATAGCTTGGAAATGCAGAAAAAATTCTACGGCGAATTTGCTGAAAGAAACAACCACGAAATTGTTCATATGTATGCAGACGAGGGCATTTCAGGAACACAGATGCGAAAGCGTCCTGAATTTATGAGACTTATGAGAGATGCAAGGCTTGGCAAATTTGATATGGTGGTAACGAAAGATATATCGAGAATGGCAAGAAACGTGGTCGACTTCCTACAGTCAATAAGAGAACTGAAAGCTATAGGAATTCCGGTCGTATTCGTAAACACTAATTTGTCAACTGAAGACGGAGAATTGGTGCTCACCATGCTTGCTATGGTAGCACAGCAGGAAAGCGAAAACACATCCAAGAGAATCAAGTTCAGTAAAAGCCTTAATGCAGAAAAAGGCAGAGTGCCAAACATCATATTCGGTTATGACAAGACTATCGGCGATTACTTTAATCTAAACATTAACACCTTTGAAGCGAATGTGGTACGGCGAATATATCAAATGTACATAAATGAAGAATATGGCGCAAGCAAAATTGCCAAAATCCTTAACGAAGAAAATATAAAGACAAAGCGAGGATGCAAGTGGACCCAAAACGGAATTTGCAGAATCCTCACTAACAGAATGTACTGCGGAATTATCATCAATGGAAAAGAAGAAGTAAAGGATTTTCTGACAGGAGACAGAATTTATAAACCCGAAGAAGAATGGAAAGTGGTAGAACGACCTGACCTTGCGATTATAGACAATAAAACCTTTGAGCTTGCTCAAAAAAAGATGGAAACAAACAAGCAAAAATTCTCTCAGGGACAGCGAAAGGACTGCAAGCATGTATTCAGTACCTTACTTAAATGCACAGATTGCGGACACTTCTTCAGGCAAGCAAAAAGAAAGGTGAAAAGCGGTTATAAATACACATGGGTGTGTTGCGGACGAAATATCAACGGAGCAGATTCTTGCAACAACAAAACGGTAATAGATGAAGGCGAATTGCTTGAGTCTATCAAAAAGTATCTTACAGGCTTAATTGAGGACAAGCAAAAGGTTATTAAGAAAATAATCAAAGACTTCAATAAGAATTACGAGCCGATGCACCAAAATCTTAAAACCGAAAAAGAGATAGCAAGAGAGATAGAAAAACTCAAAAAGAGCCGACAGAGATATGTCGATATGTATGATAATGAGGTTATCTCAATGGAAGATTTAAAAGAAAAGACCGAGTCCACCAATGCTGAAATTAAAAAGCTGGAAGAGAAAATCAAGATGGTGAGGTTCGGCATCACACAGGCAGATAAGCTCGAATATGGACTTACCGATACATTCAAGAGTATAGGCGATATCTTAAGTACTGCAGAGATTACCAGCGAGATGTTAAAGCGTGTCATAGACCGCATAGAAGTGGCAGAAGACGGACATATTGACATATACCTAAGGCTCCTTGCAGACATAGGACTAGATGAAAAGTATCAATGTTCTTCTATCAGTACATAAAGATGTTACGGAAAGATTGATTAAGATAAATAGAATTTTAGCTGATGAAGTAAGAGTAGTTCTTTTAGAAAATAAACAAGAACGTCATTTAAGAGGCGGATATGCCACAAGAGAAAAATATAGAAGCAGAAGAAAAGTTGTATAAGAATAGAGAAATGCAAGGATATTTTTTATCCTTGCATTTCATCTGTTATAGAATTGTAATATAAATCAGCTATTTTTAATATGTATTGTGTTTCTTTTTAACAAATAACACTATATTTTGTTGTATAAAACGACAAAATATTTTTTTAGTCTTGATTATAAATAAAAAATATAATAAAATATATACATAACAAAAATAACCAAAGATGGGAGTGTTATGTTATGAACACGTTAGAAAAACTGTTCAAAATCAAAGAGAGAGGTAGTAGTGTTAAAACAGAGATTATTGCCGGTATTACAACGTTCCTTGCTATGTCGTATATACTTGCAGTTAACCCTGGGTATCTTGGGGGAATTGAAGGTGCAACACCTGCCGGTATTTTTATGGCAACAGCTATTTCTGCTGCTATTGCTACATTATGTATGGCGTTTTTTGCAAACTACCCTGTTGCTTTAGCGTCAGGTATGGGTCTTAATGCCTTTTTTGCATTTACTGTATGTGGTGCAATGGGTTATTCTTACGAAGTTGCTCTTACAGCTATCTTAATTGAAGGTATTATTTTTATGATTCTTTCAATCTTTAAGTTCAGAGAAGCTTTAGTAAATAAGATTCCTAATAACTTAAAATTCGGTATTACAGCCGGTATTGGTTTGTTTATCACAATCATTGCTCTTATCAATGCTAAGATTGTTGTGGCTGATCCTGCAACCACTATTGCTCTTGGTGATATGTCTTCTGCAGGTGTAGTACTTGCTTTAGTAGGTTTGCTTATTATTGGCGTATTTCAGCATTTTAAGGTGCCTGGTGGAATTTTGCTTGGTATTATTGTTACATGGGTTCTTGGAATTATCGCTGAACTTGTAGGCTGGTATATAGTTGATATTGAAAATGGTGTGTATTCAGTAATTCCTAATCTTTCATGGGATTCTATCAGAGCTAACTTTGCTGCTCCTGCAGTGTTTAAATTTGACTTTAAATTTATAGTTGAAAACTTTGCGGGCTTTGCGCTTGTTGTGTTTACATTCTTGTATACAGATATTTTTGATACTGTTGGTACACTTATTGGTGTTGCACAGAAAGGCGACTTGCTTGATGAAAATGGTGAATTACCTAAAGCTGGTGGTGCTCTGATGGCAGATGCTGTTGGTACAGTTGTTGGTGCATGTCTTGGTACTTCAACAGTTACAAGCTATGTTGAATCAAGTGCCGGAGTTGCCGCAGGTGGAAAAACAGGTCTCACAGCTGTAACTACTGCAGTTATGTTCCTGATTGCAATTGTATTTGCACCTATTTTCCTTGCTATTCCTGGATTTGCTACAACACCTGCTATGCTTTATGTTGGTCTGTTGATGCTTTCTTCTGTTAAGAAAGTTGACTTTGAAGGCGATGCGGCTGATATTATTGGCGCATTTTTAGCAATTGTTATGATGCCATTTACATATTCCATTGCAAATGGTATTATGTTTGGAATGCTTGCATGGGTTATTCTTAAGGTGCTTACCGGTAAAGTTAAGGAAATCAGTGGTGTAATGTGGATTTCAGTTGCTTTATTCGCGATATATATTGCCCTTAAAGTAATGGGTCTTGCATAAAAACTTCATCAAAGGAGCATACATTAAAAATGGAAAAAGCTTATACTATTGATATTGCCGGATTGAAAAGAGATTTACCTTTATGTAAAATAGATGACGATTTATATATTGGTGCATTTATAATGTTTGGCGATGTTGAAATCACCGAAAAATCAGCAGAAGAATTGCTTAGAAGAGCCCCTGAATTTGATGTGCTTATTACAGCTGAATCAAAAGGGATTCCTTTGATTCATGAAATGGCACGTCAGGCTGGTATAAATTATTATATTGTTGCACGTAAAGGGCCGAAACTTTATATGAAAAATGTTATTTCAACAAAGGTTGATTCTATTACAACGGCACACACCCAAACGTTGTGTATAGGATCTAGCGAGGCGGAGGCAATGAAAGGGAAAAGGGTTCTTATTGTTGATGATGTTATTAGCACAGGAGAATCTCTTGCATCTCTTGAAACATTAATCAATCAGGTTGGTGGAAACATAGTTGGCAGAATGTGTGTTCTTGCTGAAGGTGATGCAATTGATAGAGAAGATATAACATATCTTTCTCCGTTGCCGTTATTTCATGAAGATGGAAGTATTGTTGAATAAAAAAACACAATAGTTAAAACCGCTGGTGAATTAAATATCACCAGCGGTTTTGTATTATAGGTTAGGCTAATTGTTAATAATCAAATTTCTGCTTTATTGATTATGCTTATAATATCTGATGAAACATCTTGCGGAAGGTTAATATCAAGTATCTTTATTAAATCAATAGAAGTAAACTTTACTCCTATTAAGCTTTTTTCAATTAAACCGGGCAGAGTCCAATCCATCGAGTCAGAATATACTTTAACTGATTTTATAATTCCGTTCTTTACTAAAAACTGTATGCTTATATTTCCCCATGCAAAGTGATCTTCGCAAGAAAATGTAAATGGCATAGGAGTGCCGTAAAGATATTCCCAGGAGCTATATTTTTCTGACAATTCAAACTGTTTTTCTTTGTCAATTATTATGTTTGAATTAGACTTATTTTTGTACACTTCTTCAAAGGCTTCTGACATATATTCAGCCATTTTATTACAAGTGAGATTGGGGGATAAATCAGATAAATTAATTACTCTTGATCTTGTGGATTTTATGCCTTTAGCCTCAAGTTTAGCTTTTGGAGGAGTGAGATAACGTTGCAACTTTTCCATGTCAGCGGATACAAGCAAAGTACCATGATGATAGGATTTGCCCTGTGAATTATAAAATGCATTTCCGGAGAATTTTTTGTCATTTATCATGATGTCATTACGCCCGGAAAATTCAGCGTTAATCCCTGTGTAGCTGCAGGCTTTTTTGATTACGGAAAGTTGTTTTTTAAGGTCATAATTCTCGTTTGAACAGATAAATGTGAAATTTAAATTTCCCATATCGTGATAAACGGCACCGCCGCCTGATAAACGTCGGGCTAATTTTCCGCCTTCTAATTCAAGAAGTTTACATCCGCACTCTAGCCATGGGTTTTGGTTTCTTCCGATAACCACGGTGTTTTTGTTTTGCCATAGATATAAAATGCAACAATCGTCGGAAACAGTATCAAGTAAAATCTTTTCAGTTGCAAGATTATGATATGGATCAATGCTGTCACTCTTATAAATTTTTAATTCTTGAATCACGTGTTTCCCTCCTGTTAATTATTGAATTTGTCTAAATTATAAGAATAAAATAGACACTAGTCAATATTTTATGTCGTTTTTAGGTTTTATTTGGCATAATTAACTGTAAAATATGCTCATTTTTCTCTGTTTTTATTGAAAATGCAATTGACGTATTAAGTTTGTTGATGTATAATTGATGTGATTAAAATTAATTATTTTTAAGGGGGGCTTTTTTTGGCTAATGCTGTAATCATGCCTAAGGCCGGTATAACTGTTGAAAGTTGTATTATCGGTACTTGGGAGAAGAAAGTTGGCGATTCAGTTAAAGTTGGAGATATTTTGTTTACATATGAAACAGATAAAGCCAGCTTTGAATGTGAATCAACAGAAGAAGGTACACTTTTGGAAATCTTCTTCGAAGAAGGTGACGAGGTACCTTGTCTTGTAAATGTATGTGCGGTTGGTAACCCTGGCGATGACTGTTCTGCTCTGCGTCCTGCAGGCGACGGTGCTACTGCGGAAGAACCTGCTGCTCCTGCAGAAGAAGTTAAAGAAACTCCTGCTGCTGCACCTGTTGCAACAACAGCTGTTGAAGGTGAGAAATCTGCTATTTCTCCACGTGCTAAGAAGTTAGCTGAACGTGCAGGCGTTGATGCTGCTATGGCAACACCTACTGGTCCTAACGGAAGAATTATCGAACGTGACGTAAGAACTCTTATGGATAATCCTGTTGCTGCATCTGCAGTTGCTGCTGCTCCTGCTCCGGTTGTTGCTGCTTCTGAAGAGGAATACAAGGATGTTAAGTTTAGTGGTATTCGTCGTGCAATCAGCAAGTCAATGCACACATCACTGTCTACTATGGCACAGCTAACACATAACACATCATTCGATGCATCTGCAATTCTTGCATACAGAAAGCAGCTTAAGGCTTCTGAGGGTGAATGTGCGGGCATTACTCTTGGAGATATTGTTCTTTATGCTGTATCAAGAACATTACTTAATCATCCTGATTTGAATGCACACATGTTGGATGATAATAACATTCGTTTGTTCAACCATGTAAATCTGGGTGTTGCTGTTGATACGCCAAGAGGTCTTATGGTTCCAACAATTTTCCATGCAGATGAAATGAGTTTGCTTGAAATCTCAAAGGCGGTTAAAGAGCTTGCAGCTGAATGCCGTGAAGGAAATATCAGCCCTGATAAACTTGCCGGCGGTACTTTCACTGTTTCAAATCTTGGAAACATGGGAGTTGAATCATTTACTCCTGTTATTAATCCTCCGCAGACTGGTATTTTAGGTGTATGCGGTACAACAGACCGTGTTCGTAAGGGTGCAGATGGTTCAATTCAGATCTATCCTGCAATGGGACTTAGTCTTACATATGACCATCGTGCAGTTGACGGAACACCTGCTGCTCGTTTCCAGAAAGAACTTGCTTATAACCTGGAAAACTTCACTACACTTCTTGCTAAATAATTTGGGATTAAGGAGATAATAAAATGGAAATTTTTGATTTATTGGTTGTAGGCGGCGGCCCTGGCGGTTATCTCTGTGCAGAACGTGCTGCACAGAATGGCTTGAAGGTTGCAGTGTTTGAGAAAAAAGCTTTGGGCGGAACATGCCTTAACGAAGGATGTATTCCCACAAAAACATTGCTTAATTCTTCAAAGATGTATCGTCACGCTAAAGAAAGCGAAGCCTTTGGTGTTACCGCAAAAGATGTAAGTTATGATCACGCTAAAGTCGTTGAAAGAAAAGACAAGGTTGTAAAGACACTTGTTTCAGGTGTTGGCGCTACAATGAAAGCTAACAAAGTTACTGTTGTTACAGGTAATGCTTTAATAAAAGGTAAAGGGGATAATGGTTTTCTTGTTGAGGCAGACGGTGCAATGTATGAAGGTAAACGTCTTGCTATAGCTTCAGGTTCTGAAACAGTTGTACCACCTGTTCCAGGACTTAAAGAAGGAATTGAATCAGGTTTTGTTGTAACAAACCGCGAAGTATTAGACGAAAAGAAACTGCCTAAAGATTTAGTTGTTATAGGCGGTGGCGTTATTGGTCTTGAAATGGCATATTATTTCGCAAGTGTCGGTGTTAATGTAACCGTTATTGAGATGATGCCTAAAATTGCAGGTGCAACTGATCCTGAAATCTGTAAAGTTTTGAGTGATGCTTTCGAAAAGCGTGGAATGGTATTTAAGCTTTCTTGTAAAGTTCTCGAAGTTAAGAAAAATAGCGTTATCTACGAAGAGAATGGTGAAAAGAAAGAAATTAAATGTGATAAAGTTCTTTTATCTGCAGGTCGTAAGCCTTCTACTGCCGGTATTGGAATTGAAACACTTCAGCTTGATATGGACAGAGCGGCTATTAAAACTGACCGTCATCTTTGCACAAATGTTTCAGGCGTTTATGCTATTGGTGACTGTAACGGAAAACTTATGCTTGCGCATACTGCTTACAGAGAAGCAGAGGTTGCTGTAAATCATATGGTTGGTAAAACTGATGAAATGCGTTATGACGTAATCCCATCTGTTATTTACACTGATCCTGAGGTTGCAAGTGTAGGTTTAAGCAAGGAAACTGCAGAAGAAAGAGGCATGAAGGTAAAGGAAGTAAAACTTCCAATGTCTTATGCAGGACGTTATCTTGCTGAAAATGAAGGCGGAAAAGGATTCATTAAGCTTGTTGTTGATACTGAAAAGAATCGTTTAGTAGGATGTCACATTGTTGGTTCGTATGCGTCAGAAATTATTATGACAGCTACAATGATGGTTGATACTGAACTTACTCCAAGTCGTCTGCAAAAGCTTGTTTTCCCACATCCAACAGTTGCAGAAATTATTAGAGAAGCTATATTTCATATTTAAGGAGGAAATTTAAAATGCCAAAGAGTTTATTTGTTGATCCTGTCGAGACTCGTGCTGCAGGCAAGATTACATTTAATGACATCCCAGTTAATGTTTATAACAAAACTATCGCTGACGAGCGTAGTCGTTACAGCGATGATGATTTAGTTCGTATTTATCGTGATATCACTGTTCTTCGTGAGTTTGAGTCAATGCTCAGCAATATCAAGACACAGGGTATGTATAATGGTATAGAAACAACCTATCCGGGTCCTGCTCACCTTTCAGTTGGTCAGGAAGCTGCTGCGGTTGGTCAGGCTTATCTTCTTGACCAGAACGATTTCTCATTTGGTTCACACAGAAGCCATTCTGAAATCCTCGCAAAAGCACTTTCATGTATACACAAGCTCAGTGAACAGGAACTTATGACTATAATGGAAGGATTCCTTGGTGGTTCAGCACTTCGTGCAACTGAAAAATTAGGTCCTGTAAGCGATGTAAAAGAACTTGCTATCCGTTTCATTCTTTACGGAACATTGTCAGAGATTTTTGCTCGTGACACAGGTTTCCACAAAGGTATGGGTGGATCAATGCATGCGTTCTTCTTGCCTTTTGGTATCTATCCAAACAACGCTATTGTTGGTGGCTCAGCTGCAATTTCTACAGGTGCTGCCCTCTTTAAGAAGGTAAATAACAAGCAGGGTATCGTAGTTTGTAACTCAGGTGACGGTTCTATGGCTCGTGGACCTGTTTGGGAGGCTATGAACTTTGCTGCTATGGATCAGTTCCACACTCTGTGGGAAAGCCATAAAGGTGGTATGCCTATCCTTTACAATGTATTTAATAACTCATATGGTATGGGTGACCAGACCCGTGGTGAAACAATGGGTTATGATATGCTTGCTCGTATTGGTTCAGGCGTAAGCCCAACTCAGTTCCATGCTGAGCGTATTGATGGTTTCAACCCACTTGCTGTTATTGATGCTATGGAGCGTAAACTTGAAATACTTCGTGCAGGCGAAGGTCCTGTTATGCTTGATACTGTTACATATCGTTATTCAGGACACTCAGTTTCTGACCAGAATGCATATCGTACCAAGGAAGAGATTGATGCATGGCGCGAAATCGATCCTGTTGTCACTTATCCTAAGAGCCTGGTTGAAGCAGGCGTTACTACTGATTCTAAGATTGAAGAAATCTTAGCAGAAACTGTAGAACGTATGACAATGATTTGTAAGGCTGCATCTGATCCTGAAATCAGTCCTTATGTTGATTTCAAGGCAGATCCTGCTGTTGTAGAACGCTTAATGTTCTCAAATGAGAAGGTTGAAAAGTTTGACGACCGTGAGCCTGAGGTTAATATGCCACTTAACGAAGTTCCGGCTTATAAGAAGCTTAAGGAAAAAGAGCGTTGTCCAATCGTTAATGGTAAGCCTGTTTCAAAGATGAAATTATTTAACCTTCGTGATGCTATGTCTGAGGTTATTTATGATCGTTTCTATGAAGATCCAACTCTCATCGCTTATGGTGAAGACTGCCGTGACTGGGGTGGCGCATTCGCTGTTTACCGTGGTATGATGGATGCTTTCCCACATTGCCGTCTGTTTAACTCACCTATTGCAGAGGCTGCTATCGTAGGTACAGCAGTTGGTTACGCACTTTCTGGTGGTCGTGCTCTTGTAGAATTGATGTATGCTGACTTTATCGGTTGTGCTGGTGACGAAATCTTTAACCAGATGTCAAAATGGCAGGCAATGTCTGCTGGTATTCTTAAGATGCCTGTTGTTCTCCGTGTTTCTGTTGGTTCTAAATACGGTGCACAGCACAGTCAGGACTGGACTGCACTTTGTGCACACATTCCTGGTCTTAAAGTTTGTTTCCCTGCAACTCCTTGGGAAGCAAAGGGTCTTATGGAATCAGCTCTTAAGGGTACTGACCCCGTTGTATTCTTTGAAAGCCAGAGAATTTATGATGTAGGTGAACAGTTCCATGAAGGTGGCGTTCCTGCTGAACGTTATGAAATCGAGTTTGGTGATGTAAATAAGGTTCGCGATGGTAAAGATGTAACAATTTTGACAATTGGTGCTGCTCTGTATCGTGCAGTTGATGCTGCTAAAGAACTCAGTGAAAAATATGGAATGGAAGCTGATATTATAAATATCCATTCACTTGTTCCACTTGATTATACAAAGATTGTTGAATCTGTTCGCAAGACAGGTAGAGTTGTTCTTGTTTCTGATGCTTGTGCACGTGGTTCATTCATGAGCGATGTTGCTAAGAACATTACCGAGCTGTGCTTTGATGATCTTGATGCACCGCCTGTTGTAGTTGGTGCGCGTAACTGGATTACACCTCCGTTTGAATTCGATGAATTCTTCTTCCCACAGGCTGGTTGGATTATTGATGCTATTCACGAAAAGCTCGTTCCACTGCCAGGTCATGTTGTTGAAAACGGTTGCACAGAAGCAGAAGCTCTTCGTCGTGCTAAACAGGGAGTTTAATCTTGTTGGAGATTAGAAGAACTGCAAATGCAGGAGTATTGATTAAATTAGATGATGTGTCTATTCTGTTGGACGGTGTTTGCAAAGATTATACTAAGTATTCTTATATAGGAACCCCTGACAATATCAGAAGAGAACTTACAGAAAATTTCCCTAATGTTCTTGCATTTACACATTGGCATGAGGATCATTGTGATCCTTCATATGTCGAATTATATAAAAAAAGTACACTCAGGCCCGTTTATGGGCCTGAGTTGTCCATTAATGGAATAATAAACAATATATTTTTTCTTTCAATAGAAAGTCGACATATAGGTAAATATACAGATCCGCATGTTAGCTATATTATACAGGGAAGTAAATGTATTTGGTTTATGGGTGATGCTTCTCCGCTTATGTGGAAAAATATAAGTAATTATCCTACTCCTGATATAGTAATTGTCCCGTATGCATATGCAATAACGGATTCTGCATGGAAAATAACCAAGGATTTAGGTGCAAAATATATTGTTTTACTTCATTTACCCAAGGAAGATAATGACCCTTATATGCTTTGGAATTCGGTAGCTGAGACCGTGAAGGGTGATGAAAGTTTATTTATTCCGAAAATAGGAGAAGTTTTGAAATTTTAGGAGGTGCGATATGATTAATAATATTCTTATTGAATTGATATTTGTGTTGCCCTTGTTTATCATAAGCTTCTCTTTTTACAATTTATATATTATTGCGCGTGCCAAAAACGGTCCAATTTGCGGACTGTTTTTGTTGTTTTAAGGAGTTTTTATGAAAAATTACAAATTGACAATCCAGTATGACGGATGTGCATATAACGGATGGCAAAAACAGGGTAACACAACAAATACAATTCAGGAACGATTCGAAAATGTTCTTTTTAAAATGTGTAACGCAAAAATTGAAATTCATGCATCTGGAAGAACTGATGCTGGAGTTCACGCTGAAAACCAGATCGCTAATTTCAAGTGCAATACGGATATGAATTGTGAAGAAATAAAAAAATATTTAAATAAATATCTTCCCAAAGATATTTTTGTTAAGCAAGTGGAAGAGGTAGACGAAAGATTTCATAGCAGACTTAATACTGTATCGAAAACATATGAATATACAATAGCGACTGAAAAATCCAATGTTTTTAATAGAAAATATGTTTATACAACAGATTCTTTAGTTGATGTTAAAAAAATGATAATTGCTGCGGAGTTGTTTATGGGCAAGCATGATTTTAAAGGATTCAGTTCCGTTGGCAGAACGAAGAAATCAACAGTTAGAACTATAAACTATATACAAATAAAAAAAGAGGACGATATAATTAAAATTATTATTAATGGAACTGGTTTTTTGTATAATATGGTAAGAATTATATCGGGCACCTTGCTGGAAATTGGAGAGGAAAAACTGAATACTGAAATTATCAATGAAATTTTTATTACTAAAGACCGTAAAAAAGCCGGAAAAACTCTTCCGGCGTGCGGTTTAAAGCTAATGGATGTAGAATATTTATAGAAAATACGAATATTAAAATAAAACTTATAAAAAAACGTCAAAAATATCGCATAAATACTTGAAAAATGATAAATTTGATGATATAATAAATTTTAATTGTTAAATTTTAGACAAATGTTAGAAAATAAGAAAAATAATTATAAAAGCGAGGTTATCTTATGAACAAAATTACAGTAATAGGATCAGGCAGTGTTGGTTCAACAATAGCATATACTTTGACTATTGCGGGGATTGCATCCGAAATCGTTATGATTGATATCAATGGAGAAAAAGCTTTGGGTGAAGCTCTTGATATTAGACAGGGTACGCCTTTCTGTAATCCTGCGTCAATTCAGGCAGGAGATTATGAAGATGCGGTTAACTCTGATATTGTTGTTATAACATCCGGTATTGCAAGAAAACCTGGTCAATCCAGACTTGACCTTGCTCAAACTAATGTTGATATGCTTAAAACGGTAACCTCTAAAATTTTACCATTTGCCCCTGATGCAACATACGTTATCGTAAGTAATCCTGTAGATGTTCTTACATACGCATTTTGCAAGTACTCGGGTTTACCGGAGGAGAGAATCATTGGATCAGGTACAATTCTTGACACCGCTCGTTTGCGCTCAAGAATATCTGAATATTATTCGGTTAATCAGCAAAATGTTCATGCTTATGTGCTTGGTGAGCATGGGGATTCTTCGTTTGTACCATGGTCAATAGCCAATATTTCAAATGTACCTGTAGATGATTATCGTAAATCTGTTTTATCTTCGGAGATATTCCCTGAATTTAAAAAGAGTGATGTTGAAGACTACGTGCGTAAATCCGGTGCTACGGTTATTCAGCGTAAAGGTGCTACATTTTATGCAGTGTCTATGTCTGTTTGTCACATCTGTAAGTGCTTGCTTAGCGGAATTGACACAACCCTTACCGTTTCAACAATGCTACACGGCGAATACGGCATTAATGATGTTTGTCTTAGTTTATTGAATATTGTTGGTAGTAAAGGAGCGCATAGTAAAATTATGTTGCCTCTTAATGATAAAGAAATTGCTGAATTGCACAAGAGTGCGGAGAGTCTAAAAGCTGTTATTAAAAGCGTAAAATTATAAAATACATACAAAGGAGTTTTGAACATGGATTATCGTATTGAACACGATTCGATGGGTGAAGTAAAAGTTCCTGCTGATTGTTTGTGGGCGGCACAGACCCAGAGAAGCCACGAAAATTTTGAAATTGGTGTGGGTATTGAAACAATGCCATCTGAAATCGTACATGCATTTGGTATTTTAAAGAAAGCTGCAGCAATTGCAAATAATAAGTTGCGTCCCGAAAAAATGACTGACGAAAAATTATCTGCAATAAAGAGTGCGTGCGATGAGGTAATCGCTGGAAAATTAAATGATAATTTTCCGCTCGTTGTATGGCAGACAGGTTCAGGAACACAATCTAACATGAATGCAAATGAAGTAATCGCAAACAGAGGTAATCAAATATTAGGTAAAACTGTTTTGCACCCCAATGATGATGTTAATATGAGCCAGTCTTCGAATGATACATTTCCCACTGCAATGCATATTGCAGCAGTACTTATTCTTGAAGAGAAGCTTATTCCTGCCGCGGAAGAATTAATACGGACTTTCAAAAGATTGGAAGCTGAAAATGAAGGGATTGTTAAGAGTGGAAGAACACATCTTCAGGATGCTACTCCTATAAAGTTCAGTCAGGAAATAAGCGGTTGGAGATCAAGCCTTGAAAAAGATATTGAACTTATCCGTCGCTCTATTGAACCGCTTTATGAATTAGCTCTTGGTGGTACTGCTGTTGGTACAGGTCTTAATGCTCCTCCAAAGTTTTCTGAAACAGTAGCAGAGGAAGTTGGAAATATTACAGGTAAACCGTTTATTACAGCATGTAATAAATTCCATTCTTTAACATCAAAGGATGAACTTGTTTTTGCTCATGGAGCCATTAAAGCACTTGCTTGCGATATGATGAAGATTGCAAATGACATTCGTTGGCTTGCGTCAGGTCCAAGAGATGGTCTCGGTGAAATTTTTATTCCTGAAAATGAACCAGGTTCATCGATAATGCCAGGTAAGGTTAATCCTACACAGTGTGAGGCGGTAACTATGGTAGCTGTTCAGGTTATGGGCAACGATGTAGCGGTTGGCATGGCTGCATCACAGGGTAACTTTGAGCTTAACGTATTTATGCCTGTATGTATTTACAATTTCTTACAGTCTGCTAGACTTTTAGCAGAGGCTATACGTTCATTTAATAAAAATTGTGCTGTTGGTATTACTGCCAATAAAGAAAAAATGCACCATAACCTGCATAACTCACTTATGCTTGTTACAGCACTTAATCCGTATATTGGTTATGAAAATGCTGCAAAAACAGCTAAAAAAGCATTTAAGGACAATATTTCTCTTAAAGAAGCGTGCGTTGAACTCGGCTTCTTAACTGCAGAAAAGTTTGATGAAGTGTTTCATCCCGAAGAAATGGTTTAAGGTGGAGGTAAATGATGAAAGTTAGTTATTTTCCAGGCTGTACCCTTAAAAATAAGGCAAAAGAGCTAGATGTATATGCTTACAAGTGTGCTAAAGTTTTAGGTATTACATTGGAAGAAATCGAGGAATGGCAGTGTTGCGGTGGCGTGTTTACAACTGCTAAAGACGAAATAGCAACAAAGCTTTCTTCTGTACGTGCATTAAAATATGCAAATGACAAAGAGCAACCGCTTATTACAGTTTGTTCTGCTTGTCACAATGTTATTAAACAAACAAATTATGCTATTCAAAATGATAAAGAATTTGCTAATAAGGTAAACAACTACATGGACGAGCCGTATTATGGCGAAACTCAGGTATACCATTATCTTGAGATGCTTAAAGAGCTTGTTGGTTTTGATAAATTAAAAGAAAAGGTTGTAAATCCATTAAAAGATAAGAAAATCGGGGCTTATTATGGTTGCCTTTTGTTAAGGCCAAGCGGTATTTTACAGATGGATGATCCTGAAAATCCATCTATAATAGAAGATTTTATTTCTGCTCTCGGGGCTGAGCCTGTTGTATATGCAAAACGAAACGAATGTTGCGGAGGATATATTGCGCTAGAAAGTCCTGAACTTGCAAAGAAGAACAGTAATTCAGTTGTAGAGAATGCTAAGGCTGCAGGGGCTGAAATGATTATTACAGCTTGTCCGCTTTGCAGATACAATCTAATAAAAAATGGTGCTGATATTCCAGTTGTTTATATTACGGAGTTGTTAGCAGAGGCACTTGGAATAAAGGAGGATACAAATGAATAAAGAGTATCTTCAAGATGAAATAACAAGAATTAGCGGTGTTAATCCAAAAAAATGTATGCGATGTGGCAAATGTTCCGCTACATGTCCTGCATATGATGAAATGGAATACCATCCTCATCAATTCGTTTATATGGTTGAAAATGGAGATATAGAACCACTTATGAGTTCACAATCCATTTACAGATGTCTTTCATGCTTTGCTTGTATTGAGAGATGCCCAAGGGGTGTTGAACCGGCAAAACTTGTAGAGGCTGTTCGTTTGTCAGTTATAAGGCAGCAGGGCGCTAATCATTTGACTGCGAATGATATTCCCGTTCTTTTAGACGAGGATATGCCACAGCAGGCAATTGTAAGTGCTTTTAGAAAATATACTAAATAAGGAGGAAAGGACAAATGCAAAGAGTTGGTGTTTTTGTATGTTGGTGTGGCAGTAATATTGCAGGTACAGTAGATGTAGAAGCGGTATCAGAAGCCTTGAAAAACGAACCCGGTGTGGTCTTTTCCACCAATTATCAATATATGTGTTCTCAAGCTGGTCAGGATATGATAAAAGATGCTGTTAAAGAGCACAATCTTACAGGAATTGTTGTATGTTCATGTTCACCTAGAATGCATGAAGCAACATTTCGTAAAACCGCTGCAGCTGCGGGATTGAACCCATATATGGTTGAGATTGCAAATATCAGAGAGCAGTGTTCATGGGTACATAAAGAGATGCCTATAGGTACTGAAAAAGCTATCATATTAGGTAAGGCTGCAATTGCTAAAGTAAATCTTAATACGCCGCTTACACCCGGAGAGTCACCTGTAACAAAGCGTGCTCTTGTAATTGGCGGTGGTATAGCAGGTATTCAGACAGCTTTAGATATAGCTGATGCAGGTTTTCCTGTTGATATAGTTGAGAAAAAACCCACCATTGGCGGTAAGATGGCACAACTTGATAAAACATTCCCCACACTGGACTGTGCAGCTTGTATATTGACACCTAAGATGGTTGATGTTGCTCAGCATGAAAAAATAAGAATTTTCTCATATAGCGAAGTTACTGATATTAAAGGATTTGTTGGTAATTTTGATGTAACAATAAAGAAGAATGCACGTTACGTAAATGAGGATATTTGTACCGGCTGCGGCGCATGTGTGGAAAAATGTCCAATGAAGAAAAATCCAAATGAATTTAATCTTGGTATGGACAATCGTCCGGCTATTTACATTCCGTTCGCTCAGGCAGTTCCTAAAGTTGCCACAATTGATCCAAATAGCTGTAATATGCTTAAAAACGGAAAGTGCGGACTCTGTGAAAGAATATGTACTGCAGGGGCTATTGATTACAAACAAAAAGATGAATACATTGAAGAAAAGTATGGCGCTGTCGTTGTTGCAACAGGATTTAATCCTATAAGCATGGAGAAATTCGACGAATATGCTTACAATCAGTCCAAAGATGTAATTACTTCTTTAGAATTTGAGCGTTTAACTAACGCTGCCGGACCTACAGCAGGTAAGCTTCTGCGTCCGTCAGATGGTAAGCATCCTCATAAAATTGTTTTTGTTCAGTGTGTTGGTTCACGTTGCTCTGCATGTGCAGAAAAAGGAAAGGAATACTGTTCAAAGATTTGTTGTATGTATACTGCTAAACACGCTATGCTTACACGGGATAAGTATCCGGATACAGATGTATATGTATTCTATATTGATGTGCGTACTCCCGGTAAGAATTTTGATGAATTCTACCGCAGAGCAGTAGAAGAATATGGCGTACATTACATTAAAGGTATGGTAGGAAAAGTAACTCCCGAAGGTGATAAACTTAAGGTTCAGGCATCTGATCTTATTGCAAATACTCAGCTCAACATCGATGCTGACTTAGTCGTTCTTGCGGCAGCTATTGAACCTGATAAATCGGCTCGTCCTTTGGCTACCCTGCTTACTGCAAGTATGGATACAAATGATTTCTTCACAGAAGCACATCCAAAGCTTCGTCCTGTAGAAAGTCCTACTGCCGGTGTATTTCTCTCCGGTGCATGCCAGGGGCCTAAAGATATACCTGAAACAGTATCTCAGGCAGGCGCGGCGGCATCAAAAGTTATTGGATTGCTTGCTAAAGATAAATTGACAGGCAATCCATGTGTTGCTCATTCAAATGAACTTATGTGTAACGGATGTTCATCATGTGAGAGGGTTTGTCCTTATGGCGCTATTACCTATGAGGATAAAGAATTCCGTATGCCTGACAGAACAACAAAAGTAAGACGTGTTGCATCTGTTAATCCTGCTGTTTGTCAGGGTTGTGGTGCATGTACAGTTGCCTGTCCATCAGGTGCTATGGACTTAAACGGATTTGCAAGCGGACAAATTATAGCGGAGGTGGATGCGATATGCAAGTAAATGAGTATAAGCCTTTAATTGTTGCATTTTGCTGTAACTGGTGCTCTTATGCAGGTGCCGATCTTGCGGGTAATAATCGTTTAAATTACCCTGCAGATGTAAAAATAATTCGTGTGCCATGTTCATGCCGTGTTAATCCTATGTTTATACTGCGTGCTTTCCAAAGAGGAGCAGATGGGGTTATTATCTGCGGATGTCATCCTGGTGACTGTCATTATACTTCAGGAAACTATTATACACGACGTCGTATGGCTACACTGTTTTCAATGCTTGATTTTCTTGGTATTGAAAAAGAACGTACACGCGTTGAGTGGGTTTCTGCTGCAGAAGGTGCAAAGTTTGCTGCAACGATGAATGATTTTGTTGAAACAGTAACCGCTCTTGGTGAAAATAAAAGACTGGAGGATCTGCGATGCAAACGATAAAACGTGATCAGTTAATTGAAAAAGCAGTTTCTCTGCTGAATGATGGAAATGTAACTTCTGTTCTTGGATGGAGTAAAGGTGAATTTGATTATGATATTACCCCTGCTGTGTTTACAACAGAGGCAGAACTTAACGAAAAATTTGTGTGGAACGATTTCTGTGGTGCGAATTTTTCAAAATATCTCATTTCTAAAACAGACAGAATAGAAGGCAAAGTCCTTGTGTTTTTAAAACCGTGTGATACTTACAGCTTTAATCAGTTACTTACAGAACATAGATTTGACAGAGAAAAGGTATACGCGGTAGGTATTCCATGTGATGGAATGGCTGATATTGATAAAATAAAAGCAATATGTGGTGATGGTATTTCATCAATTGAATGTGGTGAAAAATTAACTGTAACTACACTTTATGATGAAGAACCAAAAGTTATTGATTTAAATGAAGTTCTTGCTGAAAGATGTATAAATTGTAAAAGTAAGAAGCATGTTGCTTATGATGAACTTTTAGGAGAAGACGGTGAAGTTCTTGAATCTAACCGCTTTGACGAGGTTGAGAAGATAGAGGCTATGACGGCTGATGAAAGATTTGCCTTTTGGCAGAATGAACTTTCTCGATGCATACGTTGTAATGCATGCCGTGATGTTTGTCCGGCTTGTACATGTGAAAAATGTGTTTTCAACAACCCTGAATCCGGTGTTGAAAACAAATCTCCGGCAAATACTTTTGAAGAACAAATGTTCCATATTATTAGAGCATTTCATGTTGCCGGTCGTTGTACAGACTGTGGAGAATGTTCCAGAGTTTGTCCGCAGAACATACCGCTTCATCTTTTAAATCGTAAGTTTATTAAGGATATAAACAGTTTTTATGGTGAATATCAGGCGGGTGCTGAGGTAGGTTCCAGAGCTCCTCTTGTTGACTACACTACCGAGGATATTGAACCAAGCGATATCTTTGACAGGGGGGATGAAGATGCGTAAATGTTCTCTTTCGAAAATTGACTTAGTTTTTGCTGAACTTTCAAAAAGCGCAAAGATATATCTTCCTGTTGATGGAAGTGACGGAAAAGCTGTATTTACTCAATGGAAAGATGGTTTGAAGTGGTCAGATGCTTTAAATACTGTTAGAAGTCCTAAAGATTTCTTCTTTCCTCAAACCGAAAATCTGATGGAGTTTAAAACATCAGGTAAAAATATTGAAGTTATAGACACAAGAAGAGAAGAGGAAGATTTTATTGCTTTTGGTGTTCGTGCTTGTGACGTAAAGAGCTTTGATGTTCTTGACAGAGTATTCTTATCTGAGCCTGTAGATAGTTATTATGCTTCAAGACGTGAACATGGTGTTATTGTTTCCTTAGCGTGTTCAAAACCATCTGAAACATGTTTCTGTCAAACTTTTGATATTTTACCTCAAGAGCCTATGGGTGATGTATCCTCATGGAAAACTGATAACGATATCTTTTTCAAAGCAAACACAGATAAAGGTGAAAAATTCCTCAAATCTATCGAAAGATTGACTGTGGATTGTGATGAAAAAGAGGTAGAAGACCAAAAAGAGAAAATATCTGCAATAATGAAGAGACTTCCTCTTGCTGAGCTCAAGAAAGATGCTTTTGGCGGTGGAAAAACAAATGAGTTTTTTGATGCACCCCAGTGGGATAAATTATCAGAGGCTTGTTTGGGATGCGGAACATGTACCTTTGTTTGTCCTACATGTCAGTGTTATGATATTAAAGATTTCAACACAGGTAACGGTGTAATTCGCTTCAGATGCTGGGATTCATGTATGTATTCTGAGTTTACCAAAATGGCTCACGGAAATAACAGACTTACACAGAAAGAGCGTTTCCGTCAGCGTTTTATGCATAAGCTTGTATATTACCCTGAAAATAATGATGGATTGTTCAGTTGTGTGGGATGCGGGCGCTGTCTTTCAAGATGTCCGATTAATATGAACATTGTAAAAGTAATGAAAGAAATCGGAGGTAAATCAAATGAGTAAACAAAATGAGACTTTAATTCCAAAGATTGGCGTTATTACTGATGTTCGCATAGATACTCCTGATATCAAAACTTTCAGAGTTGTTACACCTGATGAAAAAAAAGCTTTTGACCACAGACCCGGACAATGTGCGATGTTATCAATTCCGGGCGTTGGTGAGGCGATGTTTTCTATAACTTCATCTCCGACAAATGAAGAATTTATGGAATTTTCCATAAAAAAATGCGGTTGCGTAACAGAGTGGTTACATCAGGCAGAGGTAGGTCAACAGATTACAATTAGAGGACCGTACGGCAACCCATTTCCTGTTGATGACGTTTTTGCGGGCAAAAATCTTTTGTTTATTGCCGGTGGTGTTGGTCTTGCGCCTCTTCGTTCTGTAATAAACTATTGCCGTCATTTTCGTGATCGTTATGGCGATATCGACATAGTATATGGTTCCAGAAGTAAGGATGATTTACTTGATTATAAGGAAATTATCGAAGAGTGGTCAAATGATGCAGGTGTTAATGTGCATTTAACAATTGACAATGCTCAGGAGGGTTGGGATGGTCATGTTGGTTTTGTTCCCAATTACGTAAAAGAACTTGGTTTTGATACTAATAAAACCGCTGTTTTGTGTGGACCGCCTATTATGATTAAATTTACATTAGACGGACTGTGTTCACTTGGTTTTGATAAAACACAGATTTACACAACACTTGAACTCCGAATGAAATGCGGTGTAGGTAAATGTGGAAGATGTAATGTTGGTTCTAAATACGTTTGCAAAGACGGTCCGGTATTTCGTTGTGATCAACTCGATGAGCTGCCGGATGAGTATTAATAAGGAGAGATATTATGGAAAAATTTGTTAATATATTCCTTTTTGGTAAAAAATATGAAGTTCCTGAAAACCTCACAATTATGACAGCTATGGAATACGCTGGATACCAATTGGTAAGAGGATGCGGTTGCAGAAATGGTTTTTGTGGTGCTTGTGCAACAATTTACCGTATTAAAGGTGACAGAGAATTAAAGGCATGTCTTGCATGCCAAACCAAAGTAGAAGATAATATGTATATTGCCACATTGCCATTTTTCCCGCTTGTAAAGCAGGCTTATGATATTGAAAATATTCCTGTTAACGAAACGGTTATGATGCAACTTTATCCTGAGATTTACTCATGTATTGGTTGTAATGCATGTACAAAGAGCTGTACACAAGAACTCAACGTTATGCAATACATAGCTTATGCTCAACGTGGTGATTTCGAGAAATGTGCAGAAGAGTCATTTGACTGTGTAATGTGCGGGGTTTGTTCATCAAGGTGTCCGGCAGGGATTTCGCACCCTCAGGTAGCTATGCTTGCAAGACGTATAAACGGTAAGTATTTAGCACCAGGTTGCGGTCATCTTGAAGATCGTGTTAAAGAAATTAAAAATGGTGATTTTAATGAATTGATTGAGGCTCTTATGCAGAAACCAATCGATGAAATTAAAGAATTATATAACACAAGAGAAATAGAAAAGTAAGGAGGAGAGCATATGTATTCGGAAAACTTTCAAAAATCTATAGCTGCTGTTGAGGCTGCAAGAGAAAAAAATATCGCAATGGAGCCGGATCGTATGACTGCAAAGCAGAAAGAGGATTTGCTTGCAGCTTTCCATCCGGACTACAAAAAAGATGAATTTGCTGTTTTAAAAATTGGCCCAAATAAAGGCGAAAAAGTTCCAACAGAACTTGCTGAAATTTTGCAGGCACACAGCCGTATAACTGCTGACAGCGTAGACCTTTCAAGTCCTGATTATGAAACAGATGTTTTGATTATCGGTGGTGGTGGAGCAGGTTCATCTGCTGCAATTGAGGCACATGAAGCAGGAGCAAATGTTATGATAGTAACAAAGCTTCGTATTGGTGATGCTAACACAATGATGGCAGAAGGTGGTATTCAGGCTGCTGATAAACCTAATGATTCACCAGCAATTCACTTTGTTGATGCTTTTGGCGGCGGGCACTTTGCAGCAAAAAAAGAGCTTTTGTCAAAACTTGTATGTGATGCTCCGGAAGCTATCCAATGGCTCAGTAATTTAGGCGTTGAATTTGACAAAGACGCTGATGGTACAATGGTAACTACCCATGGTGGGGGTACTTCACGTAAACGTATGCATGCCGCAAAAGACTATTCCGGTGCAGAGATTATGAGAACATTACGTGATGAAGTTTTAAACCGTAATATTCCTGTAATTGATTTTACTTCTGCAATAGAACTGATTCTTGATGAAAACGGTAAAGCTGCCGGTGCTGTTCTTATGAACATGGAAACAAAAGAGCTTATGGTTGCAAAGGCTAAAACCGTTATTATTGCAACAGGTGGGGCAGGACGTATGCATTATCAAGGATTCCCTACGTCAAATCATTATGGCGCAACCGCTGATGGTCTTGTCCTTGGATATCGCGTAGGTGCAAAACTTCTTTACGCTGAAACACTTCAGTATCACCCAACAGGTGTTGCATATCCTGAACAAATTTTTGGCGCTCTTGTTACAGAGAAAGTTCGCTCTTTGGGTGCAAAGCTTGTCAATGTTAACGGAGATGTATTTATGCATCCGCTTGAAACCCGTGATGTTTCTGCTGCATCAATCATACGTGAGTGTTCTGAAAGAGATAATGGCGTTGATACTGGCAACGGAAAAGGTGTATGGCTTGATACACCTATGATTGAAAAAATCGGCGGTGATGGTACTATAATGAAAAGAATTCCTGCTATGTGGAGAATGTTCGCCAAGTATGGTATCGATATTCGTAAAGAGCCAATTCTTGTTTACCCCACACTTCATTATCAAAATGGTGGACTAGACATTACTCCTGATTGTATGACAACAAATGTTGAAAACCTATTTGTTGCTGGTGAAGCTGTTGGTGGAATTCATGGTAAGAATCGTCTTATGGGCAACTCGCTCCTTGATATCATAGTATTTGGACGTAGTGCCGGTAAGAGTGCTGCAAAGGCGGCTAAGGATGCTAATGTTGGTAAACTTACTTTAGACCATATTGAAAAATTCGAGAAAGAAATTGCTGATGCTGATATCAAAACTGATACAGTTTCTCCTAAACTTCTACCGAATTACACTAAACAAAAAAATATTTAGTTAGGAGTTAAGATTATGACTTTATTTGGCGGAGTTATTCCTATAACCGGAATTACATTTCTATTGTTTTGTGTTTTTTCCATCTTGTTTTGCGGATATGCATTAGGAAGAATAACAATTAAAGGTGTTTCTCTCGGTGATGCAGGCGTATTTATTGTTGCGTTGTTGTTTGGAGCGTTCTTATTCGAACCTTTAGAAAAGCAACTTGTGGTTGAAGGTGTAAATTATACTGAAAAAGCTCTTGAGATCATTGAGAGTTTAGGACTTATTCTTTTTGTTACATCTGTTGGTTTTATTGCAGGACCTAAATTTTTTGGTAATATGAAAAAGAATTTTAAATCTTATGTTTTGCTTGGATTAGTTATTATTCTTTTTGGTGGATTGTCAGCTGTGGCTTGCATTTACATTGGCAGAGTAATCGGTTTTGGTGCTTCAATTGAAACTTCAGAAGGGTTTACTGCTATGATAGTTGGTTTGCTTTCCGGCTCTCTTACATCTACACCTGCTTTTTCAGCAGCGAAAGCAACGGTAGCGGAAGAATATACAAGTCTTGTTTCTGTTGGACATGGTATAGCATACATTTTTGGTGTTATTGGTGTTGTTCTGTTCGTTCAGATTATACCAAAGCTTACTAAGGCTGATATGGAAGTGGAGCGTCAAAAAATTTCCGTTAACGCAGATGAGATTTCCGGTAAAAAGAATATAGTGAAATTACTCAGTCTTGACTCACACGGGTTTGCGGCTTTTGCTCTTGCGGCTGTACTAGGTGCATTCCTTGGCAAGGTCAAAATTCCTCTTAGTGCGGCTGGATTAAGTGGAACTTGTTTTTCACTTACAACAACAGGAGGTTGTCTCCTTTCTTCGTTAGTCTTTGGACATTTCGGAAGAGTAGGAAAGCTTAATATGATGCCTGAAACTTCAACACTTAAGTTGCTCAGGGAATTAGGTCTTGTATTATTCCTTGTTGGTGCCGGAATTCCTGGTGGTGCTGATTTCGTTGCAAACTTTGATCCCATGTACTTTGTATATGGAATTATCATGACCATTGTTCCTATGATTGTTGGGTACTTGTTTGCTAAATATGTATTAAAACTTAGTCTGCTTAACAACCTTGGTTCAATTACGGGAGGTATGACGAGTACACCTGCTCTTGGTACATTAATTTCTACTGCCGGCACAGAAGATGTTGCTGCTGCATATGCAGCTACATATCCGATTGCACTTATTGTAGTAGTTCTAATTTCACAGTTTCTAATAATTTTATTCTAAAAGACATATCGTTTTACCGTTATGTATAAATATTAATGGTTTTTATAATTATAGTTAAGAAATAAAAAATAAATAAAAGAGAGGTTAAGAAAATGAAAAATTTAGATTTAACCAAGTATGGAATAGTTGGTGCAAAAGAGATTGTTCACAATCCGTCTTTTGAAGAACTTTTTGCAGCTGAAACTGATCCATCACTTGAAGGCTTTGAGAAAGGTCAGGTAACAGAACTTGGTGCTGTTAATGTTATGACCGGCATTTACACAGGACGTTCGCCTAAGGATAAGTTTATTGTAATGGATGAAAATTCAAAGGATACAGTTTGGTGGACATCTGATGAGTTTAAAAATGATAA
This sequence comes from Ructibacterium sp., assembly GCA_045542095.1. Classification (GTDB taxonomy): domain Bacteria; phylum Bacillota; class Clostridia; order Monoglobales; family Monoglobaceae; genus Ructibacterium. Next base: position 17,834 of record JAZQKJ010000033.1, on the reverse strand, counting down.
TCATCCTTGTAGTGAAGAATCCTGGACAGAGTTAAAGAAACTTGCTATTGAAGAGCTTTCAAACAAAAAGTTATACGTAATGGATGTTTTCTGCGGAACTAACGAAGATACCCGTATGGCAATTCGTTTTATTATGGAGGTTGCTTGGCAGGCTCACTTTGTTAAGAACATGTTTATTAATCCTACTGCAGAAGAACTTGAAAACTTCGAGCCTGACTTTATTTCATACAATGCATCTAAGGCAAAAGTTGAAAACTTTAAAGAGTTAGGTCTTAATTCAGAAACAGCTGCAGTATTTAATATTACATCACGTGAACAGGTTATTTTAAACACCTGGTATGGTGGTGAGATGAAGAAGGGTATGTTCTCAATGATGAACTACTATCTCCCACTTAAGGGTATTGCATCTATGCATTGTTCAGCAAACACAGATATGAACGGCGAAAATACTGCTTTATTCTTTGGTCTTTCCGGTACAGGTAAAACAACTCTTTCAACTGATCCAAAGCGTCTTTTAATTGGTGATGATGAGCACGGTTGGGATGATCAGGGCGTATTTAACTTTGAAGGCGGATGCTATGCAAAAGTTATTAATCTTGATAAAGAATCTGAACCTGATATTTATAACGCAATAAAGAGAAACGCTCTTCTTGAAAATGTAACTGTAGATGAAAATGGCGTATGCGATTTTGATGATGCATCGGTTACAGAAAATACTCGTGTTTCATATCCTATCGATCATATTGAAAAGATTGTAAGACCGGTTTCTGCTGCACCTGATGCGAAAAATGTTATATTCCTTTCAGCCGATGCTTTCGGTGTGTTACCACCTGTTTCTATTTTGACTCCTGAACAGGCACAGTATTACTTCTTGTCAGGATTTACTTCAAAGCTTGCTGGTACAGAGCGGGGTATTACTGAACCTACACCAACATTTTCGGCATGTTTTGGTCAGGCATTTCTGGAGTTACATCCTACAAAGTATGCCGAAGAACTTGTTAAAAAGATGGAAAAGAGCGGTGCTAAAGCATATCTTGTTAATACAGGATGGAATGGAACTGGAAAACGTATTTCAATTAAAGATACACGTGGAATAATCGATGCTATATTAGACGGTTCTATCTTAAATGCAGAAACAAAGAATATTCCTTACTTTAATCTTGCTGTTCCAACAGAACTTCCGGGTGTTGATACAGGAATTCTTGATCCTCGTGATACTTATGCTAACCCTGAAGAATGGGATGAAAAGGCAAAAGACCTTGCAGGAAGATTTGTTAAGAATTTTGTTAAATATACAGGAAACGATGCTGGTAAGGCTTTAGTTTCAGCTGGTCCACAGCTTTAATTAAAAACTTTTAAACTCCTGATTAATTCAGGAGTTTTTTTATTGCCATAAATGCTTATATTTCTTGACAAGATTACGTATTACAGGTATAATTTTTACATAATAATTCATTTTTTGACGAATGGGAGATTTATTAAATGAGTTTATGTATGGGCTGTATGAGAGAGAAGGGGGAAACCCAAATTTGTCCTTTTTGTGGACTGAACGAAGTGGATATCAGAAACAGTAATCCGGCTTTTCTACCACCGGGTTTTACATTGAATAACAGATATATTGTTGGGAAGGCTCTTGGTCAGGGCGGTTTTGGGATAACATATATCGGATATGATCGAGTATTAAATATGCCGGTTGCTATAAAAGAGTATTATCCAACAGATATTGCAAGCAGGTCATCGGCTGAGGGAACTGTTTTTCCATTTACCAAAAGTATTGAACACTATACACATGGTAAAGAAAAGTTTCTTGATGAAGCAAGAACCCTTGCTAAATTTGCTGACCATCCGTGTATTGTTGGTGTTAAAGATTGTTTTGATGCAAATGATACTGCATATATGATTATGGAATATCTTGATGGTACTAATCTAAAAGAATATCTTAAGAATAAAGGTGGAAAAATAAGTGCTGATGAAGCTGTAGCTATGTTAGCTCCTGTTATGGATGCTCTGGATAGCATTCATAGTTATGGAATTATTCATCGAGATATAAGTCCTGATAATATTTTTATTACAACCAATGGACGTATAAGGTTGATAGATTTCGGCGCTGCTCGACAATCTGTTAATGGACAAAAGAGTATGTCAATAATGCTCAAACCCGGGTATGCACCAGAAGAACAATATAGAACCAAAGGGAATCAAGGGCCTTGGACAGATGTATATGCACTGACGGCAACATTATATAAAATGATAACGGGAAGTGTACCCCCAGATTCACTCGAACGTGTAATGGAAGATACCCTTGAAATTCCTGCCGATATTCCTGCTTATATTCAGTCTGCTTTAAGGACAGGTCTTGCTGTTCGTGCAACCGAACGTTTTAGTTCTATTAACCAGCTTAAAGATGCTCTTTCCGGTAAAAAAATAAATCGTGATAATGATGAAAATACAACCAAAGGTGTATTTGAGCCTCAAAGAGATGATCTCTATACACGAACAAATCGTTCTTATGATGAAGATAATAAGATAAATATGCAATATAACACTGAAAGGCGTGTTAATAAATCAAAAAGCTCATCAAAACTTTTAATATCTTCAATTATCATAATGGCTCTTATTTTGGTTGTTACAATAATAACAATTGGGACAGTTTTGTATAGTCAATTAAGCGATGATGGGAATTCTTCATCAGCATCAGGTGCGGCGACAGAAAAGAAGTATGAGGTTTGTATTGATATGGTAACCTGGGAAACTGCAAGACAACGCGCCGAAAACATGGGCGGTCATTTAGTGACCATAAATAATGAAGATGAATTTAATAAAATAATTAATATTCTTTCGGATAAGCAATATAATAAAGTAAGAAATGTTTGGATTGGAGCAAAAGCTTCAAAGAACCTGTCTAACTATTCAGAAGCAGCTTCATATTGGAATTCATCAAATGCAAAATGGATTACCGGCGAAACGTTTAATTTTGCTCAATGGAGGCACAATGAACCAAGTGGATGCGATCCAAATCTTAAGACACCCGAGCCATATTTGCAAATTTTTAGACCTAAAGAAGATGGGTACGAATGGTCATTTAATGATTCAGGTGATGATCTAAGTCATTACAAACAAGGAACAGTTGCTTATATTGTAGAAATCGATAAATAATTACGGGAGAGATTATATGAAGAAAATCCTGCTATTTGTACTTATTTTAAGTTTTGTTTTTTCATTTACATCTTGCAAGGAAAATGCTATCAAGTCAAATGATATAACAAATAAAAAATCTGTCGAAGAAATAGTAAAAGAAATGACTCTGGAAGAAAAAGTATGGCAGATGTTCTTTGTAAGACCGGAGGATATTCTTGATAATATTTCTGTTGCTATTCGGGCGGGCGAAACAACTCAAAAAGCCTTGGAAAAATATCCTGTTGGGGGTATAATTTATTTCAGTCAAAACATTGAAACAAGAGAACAGCTAGTTGAAATGATTAAAAATACTAAAAACTTCTGCAAAATTACCCCTTTTATTTCTGTAGACGAAGAGGGAGGAAGAGTATCCAGACTTGGAAGTGCAAATATTGGCGTAACTTTGCATCCTCCTATGGCAGAAATCGGTGCATCGCATAATTCAGACAATGCAAAAAAAGTAGGAGAAACACTTGCACAAGAGCTTCTATCGTTGGGCTTTAATATGGACTTTGCTCCGGTAGCTGATGTAATTACAGTAGATGGTAACGAGGATATAGGGGATAGATCATTCGGGACAGATCCAAAACTTGTTGCTGATATGGTCTCTGCGCAGGTAAAAGGTATGCAGAATAATGGACTTATTGCCACTTTAAAGCATTTTCCCAGCAATGGTAGCACTATCTCTAATACTCACAAAGAGACCGGTATTTGTACACGTTCATTGGATGAAATGAGAGGAACAGAATTTATACCTTTTAGAGCAGGGATTGATGCTGAAGCAGATACCATTATGATTGCCCATATGACGGCGATTGAATTAGATGATGTTCCTTCAACAGTTTCTAAGGTTGTTGTTACTGATATTTTGCGAGATGAATTAAACTTTGATGGCGTTATTATATCAGATGCTTTAAATATGGGAGCAATTACATCTGTGTATTCTCCCGGAGAGGTTGCTGCGCTAGCTGTAAATGCAGGAATTGATATGTTGTTGATGTCACCTGATGTTAAAGCTGCGGCTTCTACTATAATTGATAAGGTGAAAAATGGTGAGATTTCACAGGAACGAATAGACGAAAGTGTAACAAGAATTTTATCATTAAAGAAAAAAAGAGGTTTTATTTAATAGATTATATCATTACGAATTGGGGAATTATATGGAAGTTGCTAAATACTGTGATATTGGAGACAGGTCATCAAACGAGGATTTTGTTCTGGAAGTTAATTCAGAAGAGGGTGGACTTTTTATAGTTGCCGATGGGTTGGGTGGCCATCAAAATGGAGATATTGCTTCCAAATGTGTTGCAGAAACTATGCGGGATTTTTTTCTCAAAGGATTTACACTGGATGAAGAGTATATGCTTAACATGTTTAATGAAGCACAATGTAAGCTTTTATCATTATCGGAGCGTTATAAAGCCGATATGAGAACAACAGTTGTTGCTCTTCTTGTGTATGATAATAAAGCGATATGGGGAAATATTGGTGATAGCCGACTTTATTATATAAAGAAAAGAAAAATAAGTTCTATTACTCCGGATCATTCTGTCGCATATATTTCGTACTTAAATAAAGAAATAGATTATGATGAAATAAAAGACAGTCCCGACCAAAATGTTTTAATTCGGTCAATGGGAAAAGAGGATAGATATAAGCCTGAAATATCTTCTCTTATAGAAATAGAAGAGGGGGATTCATTTTTATTATGCTCCGACGGGTTTTGGGAGTATATCTCGAGAGATGAAATTTTAAAAACAAACATAAAATCTGATTCATCACTGCGTTGGCTTGCCAAAATGATACGGATAATTAAAAAAAATTCATTTAATTTAAAAAATAAAGATAATTGCAGTGCAATCACTATATTTGTATAAAAAATTGCAACCGCTGAAAACGGTTGCAATTTTTTTATGTTTTTGATACATTTTGATTTTTTTTCATTTCTCTTGTTTCTAATACGTCGATTATAATAATACGAAGAAGTGCAATTATTGGAACAGCGAGGAATATTCCTATCACACCAAAAAGTCCTCCGCCAACTATAATACCAAGTATAACCCAAAATGGTTTTACATTGAGAGATTCGGATAATAGTTTTGGTTGAATTAAATTAGAATCAACCTGCTGAAGAATAATAAGAGTTGCTGCCACTCCTAACGCTGAATAAAAACCTTTTGTGAAAATGGTAATTATCACAGTAATAATTGTTGCTACGATTGCTCCAAAATATGGTATAAGATTAAAAGAACCAATTATAAAAGCAAGAAGTGGTGTATATTCGATATTCATTATAGTCAGTACAATAAACGAAAGAACGAATACGATTAAGGCGTCCAATAACTGACAATATATATATAAGTGAATAAAATGATTTATTTTAGATAAATATCCACCTATAATTTTTCGTTTGCTTTCAGAAATATAAGATCTTATAAAACGTAATGTGTTTTCTTTAAGACTGGTTCTGTCAAGCAAAATATAAACAGAGATTATTATACCCATAAATCCATCGAACACAGCAGTACCGATAGTCATTACACTCTTTGCATATTTGTTTACATTGGCAAAGTTGATACTGTTCAAAATATTATCTATTGTTATGATATTATTGTTAAGAAATTGTTGAATAGAAGATTGATTTATTTCATATATTCCAAGAGAGTTAAACCATGTTACAGCACCATATATATGTGTCGGTAGTTGATTGATAAAATCTTTAATACTTTTTGTTAGCGCAGGGATTATTGCAAGAAGTATCAAAGCGACCAAAAGTATGAATATAAAATAAATCAAAACAACGGCAATACCACGTCTGTGTTTTATAACAAATTTGAATTTTAACCTATTGCATAACTGTTCAATTTTTACACAAGGGGTATATAAAATATATGCAATACAAAAAGCAATGATAAAAGGCATAAGGATTTTCCATAAGTTGCTTATCCATCCAAAGAAGTAGCCTAAATTATCAAATGTTTTATACACGACAATTAACGCGAATCCAAGAATAAAAATTCCAAGATATCTTTTTAATTCATTAAACTTCATTAATTATTTGTCCTTTCAATTAAATTTTCTAAATTATACCATACAAAAAAAACCATGTAAATAAAATTAATTAAACTGTAAATATACTATAATATTTTTCTTAATTATATAATACAAAAATATCTTAATTTTTTGTATAAATTTTTACGTTTTTTTTCAAAAAGTATTTGAAATTATCATATATATATGTTATACTATTCTGTGGTTTAGATGTAATACCAATATGATAAAATTATAATTAATAAATATATACCAAGGAGGCAAAAAACATGGCAAAGAAATTTAAGACCATGGATGGTAACTGTGCTGCAGCACATTGCGCCTATGCATTCACAGAAGTTGCAGCTATTTACCCAATTACACCATCATCAACAATGGCTGAATATGTTGATGAATGGAGTGCAAAAGGCCAGAAAAATATTTATGGCGAAACAGTAGAGGTTGTTGAAATGCAATCTGAAGCCGGTGCAGCTGGTGCTGTTCACGGTTCATTGCAGGCTGGTGCTATGACTACTACATTTACAGCATCACAGGGCCTGCTCCTTATGATTCCTAATATGTACAAAATTGCAGGTGAATTATTACCTACTGTTTTCCATGTTAGCGCAAGAGCTATAGCTGCTCACGCTCTTAACATTTTTGGTGACCATCAGGACGTTATGGCTTGTCGTCAAACAGGTTTTGCAATGCTAGCATCAGGTAGCGTTCAGGAGGTTATGGATTTAGGTGGCATTGCTCATTTAGCATCACTTAAGAGTCGCGTTCCATTCCTTCATTTCTTTGATGGTTTCCGTACATCTCACGAAATTCAAAAAATAGAAGTAATGGATTATGAAGACTTAAAGGGTCTTGTTGATCAGGATGCTTTAAAGGAATTCAAAGATCGTGCTCTTAATCCTGAACATCCTGTTCTTAGAGGTACTGCTCAGAACGGTGATATTTACTTCCAGGGTAGAGAGGCTTGTAATAAATTCTATGATGCTGTTCCTGATATTGTTGCTGATTACATGAAGGAAATCAGCAAAATTACAGGTCGCGAATATAAGCCATTTAACTACTATGGTGCAGCAGATGCTAAGAAAGTTATTGTTGCTATGGGTAGTGTTTGTCAGGCTCTTGAGGAAACTGTTGATTACCTGAACGCAAAAGGCGAAAAAGTTGGTGTTCTTGAAGTTCATCTTTACAGACCTTTCTCTGCAAAATACTTCTTTGATGTAATGCCAAAATCAGTTGAAAAGATTGCTGTTCTTGACAGAACAAAGGAACCTGGTTCATTAGGTGAACCTTTATATCTTGATATCTGTAATCTTTATAAAGATTGTGACAATGCTCCTATGATTGTTGGTGGACGTTTTGGTCTTGGTTCAAAAGATACAACTCCAACTCAGCTTGTTGCTGTATTCAATAATCTTGATGCATCTGAGCCAAAGAATGGCTTTACCATCGGTATAGAAGATGATGTTACAAATCTTTCACTTAAACTTGGCGAGAGAATAAACGCTGCTCCTGCAGGTGCTACACGTTGTAAGTTCTGGGGATTTGGTTCAGACGGTACTGTTGGTGCTAACAAGGATGCAATCAAAATTATCGGTGATAACACTGATATGTATGCTCAGGCTTATTTTGATTATGACTCAAAGAAATCCGGTGGTGTTACCATGTCTCACTTGAGATTTGGTGAAACTCCAATCAAGTCAACATATCTTCTCGATGAAGCAGACTATATTGCATGTCATAAACCTGCTTACGTATATCAGTATGATATTCTTGAAGGTCTTAAGAAAGGTGGAACATTCCTTCTTAACTGTGTATGGACACCGGAAGAACTTGACGAAAAACTTCCTGCAAATGTAAAACGTTATATTGCAGAGAATAATATTAATTTCTATACAATTAATGCTGTTGATGTTGCTGTTAAGGTTGGTCTCGGTTCAAACCGTATCAACATGGTAACCCAGAGTGCATTCTTTAAGCTTTCTGAAGTTATTCCTTTTGATAAAGCAGTAACTCTTATTAAAGAAGCTATAAAGAAGACCTATGGTAAGAAGGGCGATGAAATCGTTAACATGAACTGCGCAGCAGTTGACGGCGCAATTGATGCACTTGTTAAGATTGATGTTCCTGCTTCTTGGAAGGATGCTGTTGATGCACCTACAGAGGATAATAACCGTCCTGAATTTATTACAAAGGTCGTTGATCCTGTAAACGCACAGCGCGGTAACAAATTACCTGTAAGTACATTTATTGACCGTGAAGACGGTACATTTGAAACAGGTACATCAAGATATGAAAAGCGCGGTGTTGCTGTTATGGTTCCTGATTGGGTTCCTGAAACATGTATCCAGTGTAACCAGTGTTCACTTGTTTGTCCTCACGCTGCAATTCGTCCAGTTCTTGTTAATGCTGACGAAAAGGCAAATGCACCTGAAGGTTTTGCTACATTAAAGGCAGTAGGTAAAGACTTTGATGGTCTTGAATTCAGAATGCAGGTATCACCGCTTGACTGTCTTGGTTGTGGTGTTTGTGCTAATGTTTGTCCTGCTCCTAAGGGTAAGGCTCTTGTTATGAAGCCTATTGATGAAGTTTCTGCGGCTCAGGAGCCAAATTGGACTTATGCTATGGATGAGGTTTCTAACAAGGCTAACCTTGTTGATACTTCCGCAAATATTAAAAATTCACAGTTTGCACAGCCATATCTTGAATTCTCAGGCGCTTGTGCAGGTTGTGGTGAAACACCATATATTAAACTTATTACCCAGCTCTTTGGTGACAGAATGATGGTTGCTAATGCTACAGGTTGTACTTCAATCTGGGGCGGTTCTGCACCTTCAATGCCATATTGTAAAGATGAAAATGGCAGAGGTCCGGCTTGGGCAAACTCTCTGTTTGAAGATAATGCAGAGTTCGGTCTTGGTATGGTTATTGCTAATAACAAAGTAAGAGCTACTTTAGAGTCAAGAATGAACGAAGTAATGGATAAGGTTTCCCCAGAACTTGCCGCTGCATTCAAAGAATGGATTGAAGGCAAGAATTGTGCAAAGAGCTCTAAGGCTGCTGCAGAAAAAATTGAAGTTCTTATTAAAGATGCTGATATGTCAAATGCTGCAATCAAAGAAATTGCTGACAGAACAGACTTCCTTGTTAAGCGTTCACAGTGGGTATTTGGTGGAGACGGTTGGGCATACGATATTGGTTATGGCGGTCTTGACCACGTTATTGCTTCAGGCGAGGATATCAATATCTTTGTAGTAGACACTGAAGTTTACTCAAATACAGGTGGTCAGTCATCAAAGGCAACCCCAACTGCTGCAGTTGCTAAGTTCGCTGCATCAGGTAAAAAGATTCGCAAGAAGGATCTTGGCATGATTGCTACAACTTACGGTTATGTATATGTAGCACAGATTGCTCTTGGTGCAAACATGGCTCAGGCTCTTAAAGCAATTAAGGAAGCTGAAGCATATCCAGGTCCATCACTTATTATTGCTTATGCACCATGTATTAATCATGGTATTAAAGCTAAAGGTGGCATGGGTAACTCAATAGCAGAAGAGAAAAAGGCTGTTGATACGGGTTACTGGCATCTCTGGAGATTTAATCCTGAACTTGCTGAGGAAGGAAAGAATCCATTTGTTCTGGATTCAAAAGAACCTACTGGCACAGTTAAGGACTTTATGATGGGTGAAAACCGTTATCTGATGCTCCAGAAGGGATATCCCGAAATAGCTGAACAGCTCTTTAATAAAGCTGAAGAGGATTTAGCAGCAAGATACGCTGTTTATAAGAGAATGGCACAAGATTAATTCTTGTTGTATTAACAAAGGGAGCTGCTTTATGTGGCTCCCTTTGTATATTATAGGGGTTTTAAATATGAACTATAATGAAACCATTGAGTATATCCATAGTACGCCTAAATTCGCCCGTGAGTTAGGCAATACATTGTTGCTTAAATTACTCGAAAAACTCGATAATCCACATAAAGGTCAAAAATATATTCATATAGCCGGGACTAATGGAAAAGGGTCTACTGCTACAATGCTTGCTGAGATTTTAAAACAATCAGGATATAAAGTCGGGCTTTATACATCGCCGTATATAGAAGTGTTTAATGAGCGAATCAAAATTAACGGAGAAAATATTTCAAATGATGATTTAGCACTAATTGTTACTTTAATCAGGGAAATAATTGAAACCTACGACACTCCTGTATCGGAATTTGCATTGGATACTGCGGCTGCTTTTTATTATTTTAAAGAACAAAAATGTGACTTTATTGTATTGGAAACAGGAATGGGTGGCAGACTTGATGCAACTAATGTTATTGAAGAAAATATCGCTACTGTTTTAACTTCAATAAGTCTGGATCACACCCAATACCTGGGACAAACTATTGAAGAAATAACAGAAGAAAAGTGTGGTATAATAAAGAAAAACAGTTCTGTTATTTGTTATCCTAACATGATACAATCAGCGTTAACTGTCATAAATAATAAGATTAATGAGATGAATGCAAAACTTTATATTTCGCAAAAACCTGATGAAAACAAACCTGTATTTACATATAATAACAAGGAATATATATTAGGATTAAACGGTGATTTTCAAAAATACAATGCATCAACAGTTCTTAAAACAGTTGAGGTTTTAAGAACTAATGGTGTTCAAATACCTGAAAAGGCAATAGAAGAAGGGTTAAAAAAAGCAACACATATGGCGAGGTTTGAATTCTTTGGAGAGAATATTATATTAGATGGCGGACATAATCGTGATGCAATGGAAGAGTTAGCTAAGTCTTTAAAGAAAATCAAAAAACCAATATGTTTATGCATTGCTATGATGAAAGATAAAGATTATAGCGAATGTATTAAAATCGTTTCTGGAGTGATAACAAATGTTGTTACGTGTGAAATAGATATGCCAAGATGTTGCAAGAGTGAGATGCTTGCGAAAGAATTTAATAAAAACGGGGTAAATGCACATTCTTATCAAAGACCTGAGGATGCGTTAAATAAAGCCCTTGAAATTGCCGGAGATGATGGATTGGTGTGCATATGCGGATCGCTATATTTAGCTGGCTATATTAGACCTTTCCTGAAAGAAATAATAAATAGGTTTACATAAACACTTTTATGTAAACCTATTTATTTTCTTCGACTGGCGCTTTAATGTGAGAGAGGGGGTTGCTTTTCACGGCATCTCTCATCTGGTCGTTATTTATATGTGTATATATCTCTGTTGTTGACAATTGTTTATGTCCTAAAATTTCCTGCAAAACACGAATGTCAACTCCTGATTGATGCATTAGGGTTGCAGCTGTATGCCGTAGTTTATGCGTTGTATATTTATGTGGATCCAAGCCTAACTTTTTAACATATTTTTCAACAGTATATTGCACAGTGCGTCGGCTGATACGTTGATTTCTCTCGGATAAGAATAATGCGTATTTATCTCTGGCAGTGGGTTTCTGCTGACTCCTGACAACCATATACGCCTCAATCGCTGAGAGACAAGCATCATTTAGGTAAATTGTACGTTCTTTGTTACCTTTTCCAATTACTACCAATGTATCACCGTGAATATCTGTAATATTAATATTAACCAATTCAGCAAGTCGCATTCCGCAATTTAAAAATAGAGTAAAGATACAATAATCTCTGGCGGAATTTCTATTTTCAACAGATTGTAAAAGCGCTAAACTGTCATCTAATGTAAAGTGTTTAGGTAATTGTTTTGTAATTTTAACTGATTCAAGTTCAGCGGTAGGATTTTCTGAAATCAGATTTGCTTTATTACATAGATATTTATAAAACGATCTTAATGACGCAACTTTGCGGGCTCTTGAGCTGGCTGAGTTATTTCTAAATCTATTAAGATAATTCATGTATTCGTATAAAACTTGTAAATTAACCGAGCGCAACATGTCAATATCAACATCATCAATTGAAATGTCTTCAAACTCAATATCCTGATTAATTTTATTCAAATATATTTTTAAAAATCTATAAAAGGTTCGAATATCATAAAAATATTCATCAGCAGTCTTAGGTGACTTACCTTGAATGCTTTCTATATATATTAAAAATGAAGATAATGGCTCCGGAGCATCATGATCAATTTTTTTACCCATTTGCATATAGTCACCTTCGTTTTATTAATTCCCTCTATCGCTTTGCACAAAATTTTTATTTTGTGCAAAGTTCTATCTTTAAATTATAGTATAACTCCTTTTCTGTGACATTGCAAGGACTATTACATTACGATAAAATTACAAATTTATTTTATTTCTGCGGGGCTCTCACTAAATACTATTCTGTCTCCAAAAATATTTTTTAGGGTATAAAGTATATTTTTGTTTTGTATTAAATTACATCTATATAAAAAAATTTTGTTTGGTAAAAAAATTATTAACGTGCTTAATAGCAAATCATCATTTTCTCCTATTTCTCCAAATTCTGTTTTAAAAATATTTATACATTCTTGACTGATATCCTTATGCTCTTCGTTAAAAAATTTACAACTACCATTAGTCTGAGCTTCAATGTACATTGTTTTCATTAACGAATTCTCTGTGCAAATATATTCCTTTAATAAGTTAATAAAATTCTCATAGGTGTTCTCCGTTATTATTTCGTTTAAATTTAATATAATTAAATCTTTTAATTTGTCATTGTATTCTTTTAGACCAAAAATTATAAAACCATCTAAATTTAGTATATTATTATACCTACATATCTCTGACATTTTTTGACATATTTCTTTGTTAAAAAATCTACAATCGGTTTTTTCAATAAGTTTTTGACGTATCTTCACGTGTTCGGAAGGTTCAATATAACTTATTTTTTTCAGCACTTCTTCTATTGTATTTCTGCATATTTTTTTATTTATCCACCCAACTGTTGTTTGGCAAAAACTTTTTTTGTAACGTTTGTTAAAAAGAATAATGTAATTTTGACTTGTTTTTTTTATAAAAATAAAGTGATTTGTCGGAATCTTTTTTGATAAAAGATAGTTTAATTCTGACAAATCACTTTTAGAATTAACAGATAAGAACTGCAAAATCATCCCCCTTTCCAACTAATACAATAATAATATTTCACTCCGAAAGGTTTATTATACTTCCAAAATCTCCAACAGGGTCTTTGGATAACGAAATTATATTGACGCCCGTTTCGTTAACAATTTTGTAAATAGTGTTATAATTTGGATGAGTTGATATATTTCCATACCAAAATAAATTGTTTTCTATTTTCCCGCTTGCTCCGCCTATAAAACCATACGGAAATGATTTAAGTGATATACTTCCTTTTGGAATCAAATATGATTTAAGGGATATTTTCTTACTAATAATAGTATTATGTATACCAATATCTTCCGTTAATACAGTATTGTCATTAACAATACATATATTACATTTAGCGTATCCTTGATTAACATGAATAATATACTTTTTATCCCTATAATAATCTAATATTATTTTATCAGTTATATTGGTATTGCATATAACATATTCCCCTACCCGCGCTACATTGTATGCACAATCATTAGGATATGTTCCACCCAATTTGGTTTTTCCTTTAATTAAATTAATTTCACTTGGTAAAATGCTTTTATAATATTTGTAACAATCAGGTGCACAGATAACATTATTTTTGCTTAGTGTATGAAGTTGTATATCAGGATGATGTTTTATGCAAGATTTGTTTCCATAGATTTTATCACTTAAAATGATTCTATAATCATGTTTTATAAGAGTCTCACGCATTTTAATCGGGGTTTCACGGTTTATAACAACGTTTTTCATAGCATTTCTCCGCATTACAGTTTCGAATGTATTATATTATTTATTTAAGATAAACTATATGTAAAAAATATATCCATGGAGAGGTTGAAAAATGTCTATCATTTCATGCACGGAGCACACATGCGTTTATCAGAATAATGGCCAATGTAGCTTTAATAGTATTTCAGATTTTTCCTTTTCTCAGAGGGGGACATCTTTGTGTATATATTATCATGAGAAAGAAATTGTTGATAAACCTGCATGTTTTAATTCAGAAAATCAAGAGCAAACTTAATATATGCTGCTACGCCATATTTAAGTGATGATTCGTCTACATCAAAGCAATCGTTATGTATTGGGGCAATAATGCCTTTTTTTTCATTTCTACAACCAAGTTTAAATATTACAGAAGGTTTTTCCTGAGAAAAGAACGCAAAATCTTCTGATGCCATTGTAGGCATACCTCCATAAATACAATTATCTTCACCTAATATTTCACAACAAGAGTTATATAATTGCAAGGCAATATTTTCGTCATTTATTACTGGTGGATATTGTTTGTCAAAATTAAATTCAAAGGTAGCCCCGAAACTGTTGCAAACAGACTTGATGATACTTTCAATACGTTCTCCTATATAATCAAGTGTTGCGATAGAGTACGCTCTTGCTGTGCCGAGTAGATATGCTTTGTCAGGAATAACATTATTTGCTTCTCCTGCATGAATCGAGCCTATAGTAACAACGGCTTTGTACATTGGATCGATATTCCTGCTGACTATACTTTGAAGTTGTGAAACAATATAAGATGAAATTACAATAGGATCGATAGTATTATGGGGTTCAGCTCCATGACCACCTTTTCCATTGATGGTAATAGAAAAGTCAGCGAGTGCAGCATACATTTCACCTGGTTTAACTCGTATTGCGCCAGCATTAATATCCGAATCCATATGGAGAGCAACACAACAATCAACAGGCGGCTCATTGAGTATTCCTTCGTCTATCATTGGTTTTGCGCCACCTGTGTCTTCTTCACCAGGTTGAAAAGCAAACTTAATTGTACCTGAAAAACTATCTTTGATTTTACTTATAACTTCGCATGAGTTAAGCAGTATAGCTGTATGACAATCATGCCCGCATGCATGCATTACACCATTGTTTCTTGATTTGTACGGCACAGTGTTGCACTCAGTAATTGGTAGTGCATCTATATCAGCGCGCAAAAGAAGACATTTTCCGGGTAAATGCCCATTTATTTCGGCTAAAACACCTGTTCCTGCAATCCCTTTTTTGTGGGGAATTCCAAGTAAATCAAGGCGTTTGCAAATATAATCCATAGTGTTTTTTTCTTTAAAGGACAATTCAGGATTCTGATGAATAAAACGCCTGTCATTTATAAGTTGGCTTTCTATTGGTTTAATTAGATTATATATCTCTTCGTTTTTCATTTTATATCACTCCTGTGAAAATAATTATACACCTCAGTACCGGATTTAATATCCAATGCATTTGTTAGTTCATCTAGTGTAGCACTTTTTATTCTATCAATCGAAAGAAAAGTCTGCATTAACTTATTTCTTTTAACCGTACCAATGCCTTTTATATTATCAAGTTCAGAACGGAGAGAATGTTCAATATGACGTTTTCTAAATCCATCAATAGCAAATCTGTGAACTTCATCTTGCATCTGTGCGAGAAATTTAAATAAATCATCTTCTTTATTTAATGGTATTTCATACTTTTCGTCAGTTATACCACTAGTGAAATGCTTATCATCTTTCACTAGTCCAAATACCGGTATATCTTCGCCTAAAGTTTCTAGAAGTGATTTTATAGCAGACACATGTCCTTTTCCACCATCTAATAAAATTAAATCAGGTAAAGGAAGGAACTTAGCATCTTCTGGATTCATGCTTCTATTTTTTATAGCCTCTTCTTCTTTGTATGCATTATTAATTCGGCGAAATATTACTTCGCGCATGCTCTCGTAATCATTAGCGCCTTCTACTGTTTTTATATTAAATCTTTTGTATGCTTTTTTATACTCTTTTGCGTTTTTATACGCTACACAAGCACCAACACTCTGAGCACCGGAGATATTTGAGATGTCATAGCACTCTATTCTGTATGGCGGTAATTTTAAGCCGAGGGTAGCCATAAGCTGTGATAAAATATTATTTTCTTTTAGCCTTTCTCTTTCGCGCTTAAAACGATAATTTTGCAGTGATTCCTCTGCGTTTTTACAAACCATATCAACTAATTTAAGCTTCTCACCCTTTTTAGGAGTGATGAGCGAGATTTTACATTCTGCTTTTTGTGATAGCCAGGATTGAACATCCTGAAAATCATCAAACTCAACAGGTAAGAGAATTTCTTTTGGAATTATCGTTGCATTAAAGTAGTATTGTTTTATAAATTCCGAGACAAGTTCTTCCTTTGTACTTTCGTCGTAATCAAAAACATAGTACTCTGATCCAACAATTTTACCGTCGCGCATATAAAATATTTGTATACAGCTATCGTTTTCATCTTGATATACTCCTATTATATCGCGATTATCTTCTTTTGTAGAAACAATCTTTTGTTTTTCATCAAAAACCTTTAAGCTATTTATTTTATCTCTGTAGCGAGCGGCACGTTCGAATTCAAGCTTTTCGGATGCCTCATACATGTCTTTAGTAAGTGAGTTTATAATGTCAGCATATTTACCATTTAAAATATCTGTTATTTTATCAAATACATCTCTGTATTCTTCTGCGGAAATTTTTCCATCACAAGGTGCAGAACATTGATTTATATGATAAAACAAACAAGGTCTTCCCTTTCCTATATCTTTTGGAAGTTTTTTTGAGCAACTTCGTACTTTAAATACTTTCCTAATCGTTTCAAGAGTGTCTTTTACAACAAATGAGCTAATATATGGACCAAAATATTTTGCTCCATCTTTCTTGATTTGACGTGTCATATATATTCTGGGATAATCGTCCTGCATCGTAATTTTTATATAAGGATATTGTTTATCATCCTTAAGAAGTATATTATATTTAGGCCTGTGCTTTTTTATAAGATTACACTCAAGAACCAAAGCTTCTACCTCTGTATCTGTCACTATATAGTCAAAGTCATAAACATTTGATACCATTGAAACAGTTTTAGGAGAATGATTTTTGGAGTTATTAAAGTATTGACTAACTCTGTTTTTTAATAATTTACTTTTACCAACATAAATAACATCCCCGTTTAAATTTTTCATTATATATACACCGGGGCATAAGGGAAGATTTTTAAGTTTTTGTTTTATGGTAGCATTATCAAAAGTCATATAAACCTCAAAATATAAAAGAGCATGCATATACCACAACGTGGATATCGCCTGCTCCTCATAATCATATAAATTTAACTCTTAAGCAAAGTTAGAAGAAATGAGCTCAACAAGCTCGGTAACTGCCTTTTCTTCATCGCTGCCCTCTGCAACTATTGTGATATTCAAACCTTTTGTAATTCCTAAAGAAAGAACACCTAAAAGACTCTTAGCATTAACACGCCTATTGTCCTTCTCAACCCAGATGCTAGATTTATATTCATTAGCTTTCTGAATAAAGAATGTTGCGGGTCTTGCGTGAAGACCAACCTGGTTCTGGACAACAACTTCTTTCATGTACATAATACCGCTCCTTTTGTTCCGAAATGTCGGAAATCCATGTGTAGATACGTTTATAATATGATACTAAATATTTTTAAAAAAGTCAATAGTTTTTTATGTTTTAAATAAAAAATACTGATTTATTTATATAAAATCACTAAAAAAAATAAAATAAAGCATCATTGG
>JAZQKJ010000032.1:0-2611 GCA_045542095.1 Ructibacterium sp. | reverse complement strand
ATATGCGGACGTGGCGGAATTGGCAGACGCGCATGGTTCAGCTCGCGTCATATCGGTGAAAACTTGTTGAAATCGGTTTTTCCGTTTTCATATATGAGGATTAAGCGGTTCTGCTCCTCCTCGGGGTTACCTCTCCCGTGTAAAAATTATGAGGTTAAAACTAAATATGCGGATATGGCGGAATTGGCAGACGCGCATGGTTCAGGTCCATGTGAAAGCGATTTCATGCAGGTTCAAGTCCTGTTATCCGCACCAATTTTCAAAGTGCTTACGAGTTTTTCGCAAGCACTTTTTCTTTGCTTAATTCTGCTTACACCGCTATCGGTTTGTCATCACCATTGTGTGCCAGCTTTACATCTCCGTTTTCGGCGAATACCTCTCCATACTCATTAAATGGTCCGTTTATCACTATGACTACTGCAATCTCACCGTCTCCCACATCCAGAATCTGAATTTCCTGAACCAGAAGTCTTAAGTTTACGTTACTGATTGCACCCTCTGCTACGATGCTATCGAGCATATCGATGTTTTCCTTGATAGCTTTTCTTCGTTTCTTTACTGTTTCTTCAAGGTTTATCAGCTCATTAATTTTAACCTTAAGGTCTTCAATCTGTGCCTTCTTTTTTTCAAGCATTCTGTCATAAGTGGCACGGTTTTCCTTATCGTTAATTCTCTCCATCAGTATGTTTTCCACATCTATTTCGAGATTTGATACAGCAGTTCTCATTTCAGCTATCTGCTTTTCTGTGCCTGCCTTATTCCGTAACCACTTTTTAACATCGGCTTCTATAGCAGTCCAATTCTTCTCCGACTCGGATTTCAGCCTTAATATTTCCTTATAGACTAAGTTATCCAAATCCGCCTCCTGAATTCTGTGTGAGGTGCAATAGCCTTTGTAGCGATGATAACCATTGCAGACATATTCAACTCGCTCAGGCTTGTCTCTCCATCTGCGAATCTTTGCCACGAAGGTGCAACCGCAATCTCCGCACTTTAATAACCCTGTGTATCGATGATATGGTTTTCCGCTTGAAGCTCTGACCTTAGTTTCCTTTTTAGCTTCAATCAGTTTTTGTACCTTATCCCATATTTCCTTTGGAATTATTACGGGTGCAAAGTTTTCGTGCCTGAATTGTTCTTCTGTCGGAACCTTATGTCTGATTTTCTTTGCCTTATCGCTTTCTTCTACATGGCATATCAGCGTTCCTGTATAGAACTCATTTGTAAGCACTCGCTTGACTGCAGTTGAATCCCACAGGTACTTAAGGGTTATTGCAGGTTTATTATAGCCTTGATTTTTATCGTTGTATAGCTTTTGATAATATGACGGCGATTTCTTGCCATCTTTATTCAGCTTTTCCGCAATCGCCTTAAAGCCGAAGCCATCAAGATACATTGAATAAATTTCTTTAACTATACCTGCAGGCTCATTCTTGATTATGATTTTGCCGGAGTTCTTATCCTTGTAGTAACCCATAGGTGGCATATTGCATATGCCCTTGTCCTTTTGCTTCTGACGATATCCGTATCTTATCTTTTTGCTGACATCTCTTGCATACATATGATTCATAAACTGACTCATTTCCATACGGAATTCATCATCTGTGTTGAAACTGTCGGTGTTGTCTGTTATGCTGATTACTCTTATACCCTTGCTTCTTAAGTATTCGATGAACATAGAAGTCTGGATTTTCTCTCTGCCAAGTCTTGACAAGTCTTTTACCAACACTACATCCATCTTATGCTCTTCAGCCGCTTTACAGATTTCATCGATTCCATTTCTCTGGAAGGTCATTCCGCTGACATTGTCATCATAGGATTCTCCTACAAATATTTGACCTTCCCGTTCTATGTAATCCATAAGAATTCTGCGTTGATTTTTGAGTGAATTCATTTCCTTGTCTTCATCTCTTGACAGTCTGTAATAAATCCATATTCTCCATGCTTGCATTATGTTCATAAATAATTACCTCCTTTCAGCAACAAACAATACCACACTAATTTCAATATATCCAGCAAAACATTTACAAAAGCTCTAAAGATTTTTTCACCTTTATTTTAGCCTTAATGTCATCCCTATACATGCGCTCCGCAATAATCTTAAAACCCTGTTCCAAAGTTAATTTTTCCATTTCTTTTATGGTTTCAATAACATAAACCGGGTTTCTGATTTCCTCAACTGTAAATCTTGTGTAAATATATGTTTTCATAATTCGTAGCTCCTTCCTTATTGGTTAGCTGCAGCAGGCTTTTCCTGCTCGCAACTTTTTTCGTGGGTTTCAAATTTATGACCTAAATAATCAAAAATCGTTGCCCTTAAAAATTTGTTATACTCTTCATTTGTTCCGTTATATACATACATAACCTCCCTGATTCTTGGGTAATCACTTTTTCTCGGCATAAATATGCCCCCCTTTCATTATTACACTTAGCACCGACTTCCGCTACAGTTCCTGACCTCCTGCCTTGCTTGACACCGACATCGTGTTTGCATCTCTTGGTGCGCTCATATCGTGGCGTCACTTCCCCGAGAATGTATCCCTTGCGGTACGGCTATTTAGTTTTAGAAAATCAACCGTATATCAAGTAGATTTTACAACTAAATTATAAC
>JAZQKJ010000031.1:0-2660 GCA_045542095.1 Ructibacterium sp. | reverse complement strand
GTGTCGAGATTGAAAAGCAAAATACAATCTACAAATTAAGCTATGCTACTGTTCAGGCAGCGGCATGAAAAGGCAAACTATAAAATCCGGTAGTCTCTTAATTGAGGGTGCCGGGGATTTTTTTGCACAAAATTATCTTTTTCATTTGTGTATAATTAACAAAATTAATTTTTTTTGAAGAATTTTGTCCCATTTTGATGTTTATAAAGGTTATATATAGTGAAAACTAAAATTATAAACAAAGGAAGGTAAAAAAAGATGAACACAAAGCAAATTTTTGAATCTGAATTTCTACAGGCGGCAATGAGAAGGGATTATCGTGAAATGGCAGATATTTATGAGGAAATGGATAGGTTGACATCCTATGAAGATATTAACGAATTTGCCTTAACAGATTCCAATATCGAAGAGGACGAAGTGAATTTGCCGAGTCAATATTGTTTCGCAGAGATACTTCCCGGGAATAAGATTGTGTTCCCTGCAAAGGCACTCGATTACATAAGACACTTTGACAGTGAATACATATACTGCCTTGAAGAAGAAAATATAAAGCTCGTGGCAGTAGATAAAGAATTGGGAGATAAATACAATAATCTTATATACGACTTTTTCAAGGATGATGGAATAGACACAAGGACTGTAGAATTGATGGATACATTCATTTTAGATGGATTAGCAATGAAGACACTGGGACTTAGAGTTGGGGACATTTTGAAACTTTGGTTGTTAAATGATATGATTGTTATATCAGAAGTCGAGGGGTATTCACATTATTTGAATAAGAATTAAAACATAAATTTTGTTCGTTAAATTACATAAATCTTATCTTAAAGTATTGTAAATGCTTGACTTTTGTAGTATAATAATAAAGCTACTACTTTTAACATCTGCTGTAAATTGCAGATTACCTATTGAATAAAAGATAAGATTCGGAGGTACGCTATTTGTAAAAAGCGTACACTCTTGTTTCGTCATACTCTGAAGCTTGTCTTTTAGGTGTTATGTTAAAAGTGTGTAGCAACCTTTGAAACGGAGTCACTGCGTTTTTTGGTGCGTAGTTTCTCTTGTAAAAAGGGAGCTGCGCACTTTTTTTATTATGGAGAGGATGATAATGAGGGTAATATTGTGTTGTGAAAACAGTAATGGAATACTGTTTAATAAGAGAAGGGTAAGTAGGGATATAGTTGTAACAAAGAGAATTCTTGAAATAAGTAAAGATAGTGTGCTCTGGATGAGCGACTACTCATATTCTCTATTTAAAGATTGCAACGCTTCAAACATTAGAGTATCGGATGGCTTTTTGTCAGAAGTTTCAAAAGAAGAATATTGTTTTGTTGAGGGGGATTATTTAACTTCTTTCGAGAAAGCTATTGAGCAGATTATTGTATTTCGTTGGAATAGCGATTATCCATCAGATTGTAAATTGGATATAAACCTTGATAATTGGAATTTAGAAAGTACAGAAGAGTTTCAGGGAAATTCCCATGAATGTGTAACAATGGAGGTGTATTCTAAATGAAGAAATATACCTCAGTAATTGCTCTTCTTCTGAGCCTTATACTCGCTTTAAGTGGATGCGGCACTTCTGAACCACAGCAACAGCTTAATCAACAGATAACACAAGATGAACTTGCAGTAACTACGGAATCACCTGTTGATGTTCAAGTAGATGAGGAATCTAAAGAACAGCCGGAGTCTGCAAGCGTTTTTGATTTAAACAGCATTCCGTCATATAACGGAAGTCCCTATGTGGTTATAAATGATAATAACCCATATTTTACTGAAAGTGACTATACAACCAAATCATTTGAAAGATATTCACCGCTTGATTCTTTAGGCAGATGCGGAGTTGCATATGCTAATATAGGCAAAGATATAATGCCAACGGGAGAGCGTGGCTCAATCGGTATGGTTAAGCCTTCAGGTTGGCATTCAATCAGATACGAAAATGTAGATGGCAAATATCTTTATAACAGATGTCATTTGATTGGTTATCAGTTGTCAGCAGAAAACGCAAATACATCGAATTTGATTACCGGCACGCGATATTTGAATGTTGAAGGGATGCTTCCGTTTGAGAACATGGTAGCAGCTCATGTTAGGGAAACAAACAACCATGTTCTGTATAGAGTAACACCAATATTTAAGGGCAACAACCTACTTGCATCTGGTGTGCTTATGGAAGGTTGGTCGGTAGAAGATAACGGAGATGGAATTTGTTTTAATGTTTACTGTTACAATGTTCAGCCGGGAATAAAGATAAACTATTCAAATGGCGATAGTGAGGCAGAAGACGGTTCTCCTCCATATGGTAGTTCTGCGGTAGTAACAACCCCTAAAAAAGAAACATCACAGCAATCGCAAAATACATCTCCAACAGTAAGGTATATAGGCAATAAAAACTCAAAGAAGTTGCACTATACTTGGTGCCATTCTGTTGATCAAATGAAAGAAAGTAATAAAGTGTATCTAACCTGTACCAGAGAGCAAGCCCTCTCAAACGGCTATTCTCCGTGCGGGAATTGTATTGGAAAGTAATAGATTATGTAAAGACACTTCCTGCAAATGCGAAAAATACGCTATTTACAGGAAAATATCTTTACATAACATTTTATAATGATTTCAACCAATCAAGCAATTTTTTATTATTTTCCCATTCG
>JAZQKJ010000030.1:0-39986 GCA_045542095.1 Ructibacterium sp. | reverse complement strand
TAAGATTATAAAAGAAAATCCCAATGCAAAGCACATTATTACCTTTATGAAATACAAGGAGCAGGCTAATGGTTGCATGATACACTATGGAAATACTGAGGGCTGTGACTATATGAAAGGTGAGGACATAGTAGTTATAGGAACTCCCCATTACAATGAAATGGTATACAAGCTATTTGCGGCACATCTCGATATAGATGTAAATATAAAAATGAAGTTTTTGGAAGTGGAAGAGGAGTGCTATAAATATTGGCTCCATACCTACGAAGAGTCCAACCTACGAAAAATCCAACTATGGCTACTCAAGTCAGAGCTTATTCAAGCCGTGGGCAGAGCAAGACTCCTTCGATACCCATGCACGGTTAAACTATACGCCTCAATCCCGCTCCCTCAGGCTGAGGTTGTAGAAATAAAAAGAAAGCATAAAGCAGTAATAGTTCAAACTGTACCGAAATAAAAAAGATGCATTGCAAAAGCAAGGAGTTTAATTGGGCACGCATCTTTGTTAGGGTGTCATTGTGTTCGGATATTTATAGAAGTGTGTCTATATATTTTTTAAGTAAGAGGTTGTCCCTTTAATTGCAGATAATTCCTGATGAAAACATTCAAGGAATGATCGCATTGAATCAGACATTACTCCTTGTCTTTTCAGGCAGAATACATGTTGGTCTGGTGGTGGAACACTTATTTTACTTATTGTAGTATCTTTTCTTCGCAGACGATGAGCAATTGTGCTCGGCATCAAACACCAATAATCATCATTAATCAAATTTTCCATAAGTTCCATGCTTCCTACATAAATGTATGGCTTTGAAACCAGCGGAACGGTATTTTTTCGCCAGTTGTCATAATCGGGAAACCATGGAACCTGTATTTCTTTTTCAGGTATAAGCGAGTTAATATCGACAAGCTTTGGAAAGTTACTTTTTTTGCCTGATACACAAACCATTTTTGTGCGGTATGCAGGTAAAGTTTCTAAAGTGCTTCCATATATATCAGGACTAATGATCGCAAGGTCTGCCGTTCCGTCTTCAACACTTTTACACCCGTCTTCCGAATGACATGTCAGTACATGCAGAGAAGCGTTTGACTCTTTTTCCAGATATGTGCGTATTACATTAGGCAGAATATAAGTTGAAATACTGCTTACGGATACTACTCGCAATATGTTTTGGTCTATTTGTTCGGGTATTCGCTGTGCGTTCATCCATAAAAGCTGACTTTTTCTTGCTATGGGGATAAAAGCTTTACCTTCGTCGGTCAGCATTAAATAATGTCCGCCTTTTTTTCTATGTATCAAAGGATATCCAAGTTTTTCTTCAAGGGAACGCAAACGATTGCTGAGTGCAGGTTGGGATATATAAAGCTTTTCAGCCGCTAAAGATATACTGTTACAGTTAACAATCATTAAAAACGCCATAAGTTCTTCTTGGTTCATAATATCACGTCCTATAACTTTTTGTTATAGGATATCACAGTATTAACTATTTTACAACAGTAAATTATGGATTTATAATTATAATATAATAAAATCAGGAGAGGAGCGAGTATTCCGTGGGGATACTCAAAAGAAAAAATGAATAAACATGCTATTATGTATCGAAATCTTTCTCAGGAGGATTTAATTAAAAGCGGAGCTTTTAGTCTTCCAATGGCAATTGAAGCGCTCAAGCGTAGTTTAATTCAATTCAGAGATGGGGAGATATTGTTCCCGGAGAAAATTGTGCAGGTATTCAACGAGGAAACAAACGAAAGAATTAACTGTCTTCCTGCAACATTACTTCCCGAAAAGATTTGCGGGGTTAAGTGGGTATCTGTATTTCCCCCAAACCCTGTTCGCTATGGAACTCAGAATCTTTCGGCTATAATGGTATTATCCAGTATAGAAAACGGATACCCTGTTTGTGTTATGGACGGAACCCTCTGTTCCAATATGCGAGTAGCGGCAGTTGGTGCATTGGCGGCTGATTTTTTAGCTAAAAAGGATGCTGAAAGTATTGGCTTTATCGGTGCCGGAGAACAGGCAAAAATGCATTTGCTTGGTATGAAGACAGTTCGTCCTAATCTTAAAGTGTGTCGTGTTGCTGCAAAAACAGAGGAGGACGAGCGTGTGTTTGTTGAAAGCCTCAAACCATTATTGCCGGATATGGAGTTCGTTGCCTGCAATACAGTTTTGGAGGATGCAATTCGCGATTCTGATATTATAGTTACTGCCACAAGTGCGCAAGCACCATTGCTTAAGCCTGAATGGGTTAAAAAAGGTGCATTTTACAGTCATGTGGGTGGATATGAATGTGACTACCGTGTTATACAGATGGCAGATAAGCTTGTATGCGATGATTGGGATGTTGTAAAACACAGACTTTCTACGATTACACGCGTTTATAAAGAAGGTCTTATTACAGACGATGACATCAGTGGAAACCTTGTGGATATATTGGATGGAAGCCGTCCTGCTCGTGAGAGTGATGACGAATTCATTGTCTTTTCAGCTGCAGGACTTTCTTATGTTGATGTAGCGATTGCACATGATATGTTCCGCCGTGCAGAGGAAAAAGATGCCGGAACTATGGCTGCACTTCAGGAAAAAATGGTGTTTGAGCATGAAAATCTTACTGAATATGTAGAAATCTGAAAATTTAACGGGAGATATAGAAGAGATGAATTTTCATATTGATATGATTCCCCATCAGCCCTATGATAAAATGGAGAAAAATTTCCTAAATAACCTGTTGGACTACTATAAGTATCCCGCAAAATATGCTGTAGAGCCATTTCGTATTTTCGGAAATCTCTATTATGTGGGAGATAAACAGGTTTGCTGTCATTTGGTTGATACGGGAGATGGACTTATCCTTATAGATACAGGCTATGCTCATACAATGCATATATTGGTGGATAATATCCGTAAGCTTGGTTTTTGCCCTGAAGATATAAAAATAATAATTCATTCTCATGGACATTTTGACCATTTTGGAAGTAGTCAAAGGCTTAAAGAACTGTATGGTTGCAGAATTTATATGGGAAAGCCGGATGCAGACAGATTGAAGATCAATCCGGATGCAGGACTTATGAAATATAGTCCAGAACCTTACGGAGCCATTCCCGATACTGATGTTGCCCTGGACGATGGGGATGTTATAAGTCTTGGTAATACGGAAATTAGATGTGTGTCGGCACCTGGACATTCAGAAGGAGTCATGGCGTTTTTCTTTGATGCCATTGATGATACGGTTAAGAAAAAAGTGGGATATTGGGGCGGAGTAGGATTTTTTACCATACATAAAGCCCATTTGATAAAATATGGTTTGCCTCTTGATTTGCGTGATCGTCTGGGGGAAACGATAACCAAGTTGCGTAAAGAGTATGCTGATATTACAATAGGGAATCATCCTGCCAACAACAAGACGGTGGAGAAATATAATTATATGTGTGAGCATCCATCCGATAATCCGTTTATAGATAGGTCTGTATGGGACGAACAACTTGATATTATGCAGACAAAGCTTGATGATTTTATTGCAAAAGATTATTAATTTATAAAGGAGAATGTAAAATGAATTATCCATATGGACTACATTTTTCTCAGGAAATTATGGAGGAGGTTAAGGAAAGATTTTTATACCTTGACTATGATAAATTTATTGGAAAAAGATTATTTTTTGATAATGCGGGCGGTTCTTTTCGGTTAAAGTCAGTGGAAGAAGCGTTTATGGAAATTGATTCTATCCCTGACTGTCCTGAAAGAAGTCACAAAATGGCAATTTATTTACAAGAGATTCAAAAAAAAGGCGAGGATGATATACGTTTAATTCTTAATGCTTCTGAAAATGGAAGTATAATTTCATCCCTTACTGCGTCTCAGGTTATGTTCCAAATGGTACAGACTATAGCGGAAAATGTTGAGGGAAACAACTTTGTAACTACAGTTTTGGAGCATCCGTCTGCATTTGATGCAGTGGCGTACTATGCAGAAAAAACCGACAGAGAATTAAGGGTTGCTGACAGCAACAATATAACAGGCGGTGTGGATGCGGATGAAATTGTTTCGCTGATTGATGAAAACACAGTGCTGCTCAGCGTTATGTATGCATCTAATATGACTGGTGCTATTTATGACATAGAGGAAATAGTAAAAAAAGCGAGGGCAAAAAAACCTGACCTTTATATAATTTGTGATGCGGTTCAGCACGCGCCCCATGGTGTTATAGATTTGCAAAAGACACCTGTAGATGCCATAAACTTTGCTCCGTATAAATTTTTCGGTTACAGAGGCTCAGGGTTTGGATATGTTTCCGAAAGAATGGCAAAATTGTCTCATCACAAGCTTTCAGGAAAAGAGGAAGCAGTATGGGAGCTTGGAAGTCCTGCACCTGCACAGTATGCTGCAATAACTGCTATTGTTGATTATGTGTGTTGGCTTGGAAGTAAGTATTCTGATAGTGATGATCGCAGAAAATTATTTGTTGAGGGAATGACCCGTATTAAACTGCAAGAAAGAAATTTACTTCATACTTTACTGGAAGGAACAGAGGATATTACGGGACTCAGGTATATGGATGGGGTAAAAGTATTACTTGATTATCCTGACCTTACAAAAAGGGATCTTATACTTGCCATAGGTTTTGAAAATATTGGATACACTGAGGCTGTAAGGGAATACGAAAAGCGTAATGTTATAGTTTATGACAGATTATCAAGCAGTATTTATTCCAAAAGAATGCTTGAATCATTTGGAATAGATGGTGCCGTCAGGATTTCTCCGCTTCATTGTAATAGCAAAGAAGATATATGTAACTTTTTGCGTATAACAAAGGAGATTACTGAGGCTTATAAAAAATAACACATGTGAAAGGGTGACGGAAATGAACAAAGTAAAAATTGGATGGGCAGAGGTCAGCATTACTCCTGATAAGAAAATTTCTTTATTAGGTCAGTTTGCGGAAAGAATTTCGCAATATGTAGAAAAGCCTATAACGGTAACTGCTATGGCTGTTGAATGCGGTAGTGAACACGCTGTTTTTTGCTCCTGCGATTTAGGGGGGGCATCATGGAATCTGCTTGAGGGGGTACGAAACAGATTAAAAGAACAAAATGTACCCTTTGACACAGAAAAATTGATTTTGAGCGCAACACATACACATACAGGACCCGGATATGGCGGAGCGCGTAGAAACGAAATTAACAGCGGTGGAGTAATCCCTGCGTTAATAACCATGCTGAAAGAACGCTTGTCACCCGGCCAGAAATATCTGGAAAAAGAAACAGTTACCAACAATCCGGAAGTAGCGACAAATAGCGAAAATTACGAATTCTTGGTTGACAGAATTTCAAAAGCGGCAATTGATGCGTGGAACGAACGCAGAGAAAGTTCGTTTTCAAACGCGTTTGGTCGTGCGGCTGTTGGTATGTGTCGACGGACTGTATACACAAATGAAACAGCCGAAATGTGGGGAGATACAAAAACATCTGCATTTAAGGAGCTGGAAGGCGGAAACGATTCAGGTATAGAACTCTTGTTTATATTTGATGACCAACAAAAGATTTCCGGCATTATTGTAAATTTAGCGTGCCCTGCACAATGTGTACAACACCGTCTGTTTGTCTCACCTGATTTTTGGGGCGAGGTTAAAGTATTACTTCGTAAATATTTCGGAGAGCATATATTTATTCTTCCGTTGTGTTCTGCTGCAGGAGATCAGTGTCCGGTAGACCTTGTTCGCTGGGTAGAGCCTGAAAGTGATATTAACGACCCTAACTGCAAACGTAACAATCCACCAAAGCGCAAAGCAGATCCATCTATGTTTGACCTTTCGGGAATGCGTGTGGTTGGAAGACGTATAGCAAACGAGATTATTGCAGTTTATGAAGAGGAACTGGATAAGCCGCAAGCAGAAATAGAGTTTGAACACAGAATTTTAGATATGCCGCTTCCACTACGCCGTGCAACAGAGGATGATAAAGCAGTGGCGGAAAGAGCTATACGTGAGTATTTAGAGAAAAAACAGGATGATGTGGATTATAACGATGTTGCAAAGCTTCAAATTCATTTAGGGGTGCTAAAGAGATTTGAGCAGCAGAAAACAATAGAGGATATTCAAACAGAGATTCATATTATTCGTCTTGGTTCTGTTGCTTTTGCAACAAATCCTTTTGAATTGTTTTTGGATTACGGTAACAAGATAAGAGCACAAATGGAATGTGAACAGGTATTCCTGATTCAGCTTGCAAACGGTACAGAGGGCTATCTTCCAACCGAGAAGGCTGAAAAGCATGGACATTTCAGCGCTTATATTTCCAGTGGTCAGGTTGGCCATGTTGGCGGAGAACTGCTGGTAAGCAAAACCCTTAAAAACATTAACGAAATGTTTGAAAAATGATTTTTATGTATGGCAAAAAACAAAAGCCTCGGAACTCCGAGGCTTTTGTTTTTGAGAAGTATTTTTTAAATGAGTTATTGTTCTATATATTTTAAATCAAACAAATCAATGAGCCATTCAATGGATTCTTTCATCCAGTCATATTTTCTGCGATATCGACTTACAGACCATAGGGTTTCATCAGAAATTCGGGATAAGCCATGAGGGCCTTCAGGATAAATGTGCATTTCACAAGGTACACGGTATTTTGAAAGTGCCATAGCATAGAGAAGAGAGTTTTCCACCGGAACACCCATATCCTCGTAAGTATGCCATAAAAAAGTCGGGGATGTGTGTTTTCCCACTTGGAGCTCAAGAGACACTTTACTTAATTCCTCTGAACTCGCATCTTTGCCTAAAAGGTTATTGAAAGAACCACGATGAGCAAATTCTCCTGATGTGATAACGGGATATGCCAGAATCGATGCGTTTGGTTTATGCATAGCATGAAATATCTCTTTATCGGAGAAGATACTGTTGTCATTCCAAAGTGTGGAAATTGATGCAGCAAGATGTCCGCCGGCACTAAAGCCTACAACAACAATTTGTTCGGGATGTATATTATATTTTTCAGCATTTTCCCGTATATGTTTGATTGCATTTGCCGCATCCATGATTGGCTCGGGGTGTCTGTTTGGCGCAAGAGTATATCTAACAACAAAGGTATTGAAACCGGCGGAGTTGTATCTTATGGCAATACGCTCTGCTTCTCTGTCAGAACATTGTGAGTATCCACCACCCGGGAAGATGATAATGGCAGGACGAGGGCATTGTCCTGTATCAAGTATGTACGCTGTGATTGATGAAACTCTACCATCTTCAAAAGACTGTTCTCGTAAGTTTATTTTTTCTGTATACATATTAACATTCCTTTCTGATTATATATCTGTTTTTGGGAAAAGTAAGGAAACTGTTGTCCCTTTATTTTTTTCGCTGTTTATGGTGATACCGTAGTTTTCACCGAAAATGAGTTTAATTCGTTGATTTACATTTTTAATTCCTATGTTTTTACCTTTTATTGTATCCCCTTTGAGTTCATTTTGAAGCCTTGTTAATTCTTCGGAAGTCATTCCAACACCATCGTCTGATATTGTGATTAAAATATTATCTTGTAGCAGGCATCCCGATATTTTAATCTTACCTTTTCCACGCTTGGGATTTATCCCATGAATAACTGCATTTTCAAGTATAGGCTGAAGAGAGAGTTTTATTATTTTGTACTGAGAAATATCATCTTTGATATCCCATACAAAACTTACATCAGAGCCATAATTCAAGCTCACGATATACATATAAGTATTAGCATGTATAAGCTCTTCTTCAATGGGTATAAGATAGTTTTCCATGTTTAAGCTGATGCTCAATAGCTTTGAGAGCGGCTTGATAATTTTTGATATTTTGTTATCCTCACCTAAACTTGAGATGGCAGTCCAATTGATGGATTCCAAGGTATTATTTATAAAATGAGGATTAATCTGGGACTGAAGTGCATAGGTCTGTGACTCTCTTAAAAGTAACATTCTGTAATTGAGTTCTTCTATCAGAAAATCGGTTTTATCCAATGACTTTTTGATTGTATCTGTAATGTATACAAGCTCGTTTTTGTTATTAATATCATAGTTATTAGGGGTTTCTGTAGGTATTATTATATCCATGATCTTTTGGAATGGAGTATATACTTTAACGGATATTATAATTGTAATAAGGAGGCAAAGTAAAAATACAATGCAGCATAAGGTCACAAAGAAGTTGGTTGTTCTGGACATTATTGTATTAAAGTCAGTTTTAGGCATCAACAGAAGGTATGATATGTCATAGTAATCGGATCTATTTGTTGCATAGATATAAGATTGGTCTTGGAAATTCAAATCGCCAAAATCTGTCTTAATTTTTTCGGTAGGATTTTCAATTTCCATATAGTCGGATAAAGTGTTTCCCACAAACTTTATATTGGGGCAAAGAAGAATTTGTTCATTGTCATTCCATACTATTGCGCTTCCGGATGTAATTTCTTTTACACCGCTGTAAATGCTATTTAAATACTCTGTCTCCAGGTTGATTACAATACACCCAAGTTTGTTCTTCCCATCTATGCTTATTGGCCTTATGAAGCTTATGAAACTTGGATATCCGCCGTTTTTCTTTCTGGGAGAAATAATTGTTTTAAGCGGAGAGGCGTTTTGGTACAAGGAATACCAACCTTTATCGCTGTGGTCATCAAAAGATATTATTTCTTGATTTTCAAATACAATATTAAATTTTTCACTGTATACGTAAATGGAGTTTATATATGGATAAATATTCGTGTAACCACTTATATAAGCGCGGATTCTGTCATATGTATTGTTGATATTGTTGTCATATTCATAAACAGGCAGACAGATATTACAAATATCATTATTTAGGGCTGTCTGTATTGCCAAAGTATCAGTTGTATGTAGTATGGTATCGGTTATGTTTTTTATGATTGTTGCTTTGCTTTGGGTAATGACGGAAATTTCGGATTGGGCAGATTTTTGAATATTGATATAAAACGCCGAGCACATTGTTAGTAAGGGTAAAATCACTGCTAACGTAATCAAGATAAGGTTACGGTAAAAAATACTGTTAAAACGAAAATTTTTTATGTATTGATAAAGAATTTTAATATTTTGCTTCATATCCATATTCCTTTCGGCAATAATCACGTTAAAAATAAGAATTAAGTAGATTATAGCATGGTGTCATTGTTATGTAAATAGAAAAACAGGTGCTATGGAATGAAAAAAAGTGCGAAAAATGAAAAAAAAGTACTGAAAAAACCTCGTAGTATTGACGATGAAAAAACAAATGCTTATCATGAAAATGTAATGGTATAATAGTATAGTTATGCGGAAAATACAATATTTTTACGATAGAAAAGAGGCGCAATCATGTATAAAATTGAAGAAAACTTTATGTCATTTGATGAAAATTTAATACCATATACGCTGAAACCTGAACGACATACAACTATAGAGGATTTACATGCTGCAACAG
Organism: Ructibacterium sp.; assembly: GCA_045542095.1. GTDB lineage: Bacteria > Bacillota > Clostridia > Monoglobales > Monoglobaceae > Ructibacterium. The sequence goes on along the minus strand of JAZQKJ010000030.1, from coordinate 30,549 downwards.
ATGACAGAGGTTTTATTTTAAAATCCATAGGCAATAGATGGATTTTAAAAAGTCCGAAAACTTCTGACTTTTTGTTTGAAACAACTTTTGCATATAATTTTATAAAGGAATTTGATATTTGTGTCCATATATTGTTCGGGTATGACGAAAGAAAGAGGGAAGGACAGGGCGTAAGATTTATGTATCATTTGAACGGTTCTGTCACAGTTTGTTATATAAAGATTAGTCGAATGCAGGTAAGTGTAATAAAGGAAAGCTGTATTCAGAATATAAAAATTAACGAAGAGGAAAATATCCATCTTTCTATGAGTGTTAAAAATGGCGTCCTTAATGGTGTTATATTTGGAAAAACCTTTGAGTTTGAAGTGGACAGTACACCGGGTTATATAGTTTTTGAACGTAAGAATTTCATTGGAGAGTGGATTATAAAGAAATTATCTCTCACCATAAATGATGAGTCAGAGCATCAGTGTATAGTGCCAAGAAAGTGTGTGGATATTCCTTTAAGAGAAGGTGGGGATATTCCGTATAAGTTTAGTTATGCTATAGATAGGATTGATGATAAATACTATTTGGCTGCAGAGCTTGGGGGAGGAACTGCAACAAGAACGGTAAATCCTCAGGACCGTCCCGGTCAGTATGCCACCGAGATGGACATGCTGGTTTCTCCTTTTGTAATTGTAAGAAACGGATTGAAAGAGAAAAAGTTTTTCCTTTTTAAAGGCGAAAAAGGTATTTGTGATCCGAATATATTCTGGGAATGCCTTAAGGAATATTTCGGTCATCCTGAATTACCTATCAAAATGACATATCAAATTCCATCTAATATAATTAGTGATAAAATGACAATTTCTTACGGGTATGAGAGTTTGTCTTGCAAAGGTTATTTTGCTCAGGCAGGTGGACCAAGTGAATTTATACATGATGTGCACGGAAATCTGATATACAGCGGTGATGCCTTGGGAGAGAGCGTGTATGAATTGTATTCGCCCAAGGATAAATATGCCATAAGTCTTATTCCAAAAGATGCATACAAAAGGGAAGATATTATTCGCCATCTGGAGGTTAATCATTATTTTCATATTGATGAAGATATAAATTTCACTATGTCGATAAAAACACAACTTGATGTCGACAATTTTACCGTTTCAGCGGCAATTAGAGATGTGTACGATACTGAAGATGTAAGAACACTTGAGTGTGAATGCTCTTTCAATAATTGGATGACAGGTTATAAAGAAATGACTGTAGATGTAAAAACTGTGTCTTTGCCAATGGGAGTATACCGCGTTGCATTTACAATTTTTTACGGAGATAGTCTATATAACCGATATATCAAAACATTTGAGGTATTTGACAAAAATTCAAAAATTTCACCTGCAACAGCAAGTGGTCTACCTTATATTTTTTCTATGCCAAATGAGCTTAAATGGTTGATGAGTAATACATTTGATTTGTGGAATCCCAAACCTTCCTGTGATGACATACACTATATATCTTGCGTTACAAACACGCCTATCGAGGCAGAAAAGCAACGTATATGGGAATTGGTTAAAATTTTCGGAAGGGAATGGTTTACATGGCTTAACAGAAGAACCTGTCTTGACTGGAAGGTAGAGAGTCACCCGGATGTTGTAAAAAATGCAGATTATATTAATATTCCTATTGATTATGAAGTGTTCCCGTTAAGACATGATCTTTGCATAGTAAGAACGTATCAAAACCCGGCTTTCAGAGAAATATTACATGATTTCTTGAAAGAAAACCCTGAAATTGCAAAAAAAATAAAGTATATTCCTCAAACGGGCGAAAGCAATTTTGTAGAGCAAAAAGGTATGGATATGCCTGGAGATCATCTGGGGTATACGGAATTTACATATGAGTATCTCAAGGATTTGCTTGAGGTGTGTCACGATGAGTGGTTTGAATACGCAAACATGAGATTCCTGGAGCTATTCAGAAGACAAAATGAGAAAATGAAAGCGTTAAACCCCAATTTTAAGCGTTCGGCATATGGCCCGTTTAATCAGTATACAACTGCAACATCATCTTATCATAGTATTAAATGCTATGGCAATCTTCCGTATGAAACACTTTCCAATGATGTATATACCGGATTTTGTCTCTTTGAGGATTATCCTGCATCTTGTGCTTACCAGACTTATAGAGGGGCTTTTGCAGCTATGACAATACTTCTTCATTGTCCGAATTTGGTAATGTATCCGGAACAATACAAGGACGGTTTTGGTGGATGCATTGACGGTGCGGTGAAGTTTTCACATGCTCCAATGGGTAAGTATTCTATGCCATTGTACTTTAACACCACACACGCATTTGAATATGTCTATAACACACCGCGAAAAACAGGGGATAGTTTTTCATATTGGAATACATATGGGTTCCACAGAGGTGACCATAAACCGGATATGGCAGATCTATTGGTGCGGGATTGGAAAATCGTTCTGGATACTAAGCCTGTAAGACCGTTAAAAACAATGGCGATGGTTACAGAATACGTAAATGCCGAAGATGTTTTCGACGGAGATATAATAAGTCTTCATGGACATACAGCTATGTACAACCGAAGTGAAGAGGGTCACGGATATATATATGAATGCGCAAGAGAGGCAGGAGTCAATGCACCCTTCGCATTGAAATTTGATACATTAAAGACTCTTGGTAAAGAAGATTGTGATGTGCTTGTTTTACCTACATTAAAATATGCTGATGCCGATTTAATATCAGAAATCAGGCGTCTATATGAAGCTGGGATTTCACTCATTGCAGTAAGTGATGTGTGCGGCTTGGAGGATATATTCGGCGTTAAGGAAAGCGAAAGGAAAATATATATAGATTCGCTTGTGCGCGAAGACGAAGAGGAACTAATATATCCAAACGAGGCTTTGTTTAAGTATGATGCATTGGATGCAGAAATTATAATGTCTGCAGGAGCTGGCTCTCCTGTGATATTTAAAAAAGACAGAGCACTTCTTATAAATGCTTCTGTTTCAACCATAGGCCATGAATGTTTTGAAGGGGCAGAAGGAAAAGTAAGAAGAAATATAAGCAGACTACTTAAAAAAGTATTAACAAAAGAAATTCTTAACATATCTTCGCCTCTTGCCTATGGAGAAAATACAGGCGTGACGCTTTTTGAGTCGGAGAGAGGAAATACACAGCTTTTATGTATAGATTATTCTCCGTATGACAACAGAAATATCATACAAAACAGAGCGAAAGTATATTTTGATATGCCTATAAGTGAAATACATTCAACGAGGGATTTTGTATCGGTAAGAGATAAAAATGGCTATATAAAGGAAATCAGTTTTGATATAAAGCAGCATGAGGCAGTAATGTTTACATTGGATATATGCCAGCAAATAATTTAAAGTGGATAACTTTTGTATATAATATATAGAAAATATGTCATATTTTCGTTCAAAAAATGTAAATAATGCAACTTTCGGTATTATTTTATATTTTTATCAAAACTGTACCATGGTATAATTTATTAAAGAGAATTTTTAAATTAATAAGGAGTGTTTAAAACATGAAGCTTACGGATGTAAACCGTATTGACATCAAAAAAAATGGGTTGGTAAGACATTTTTTGAAAAATATAGAATTCTGGTTGTTGTGTCTTCCTGCAATAATATATTTTATAGTTTTTAAGTATTGGCCTATGTTTGGTGCCATGATAGCGTTTAAGGATTTTAATTATACGGCAGGAATTTTCGGGAGCGAATGGGTCGGATTCGATAACTTTAAGTTCTTTTTTCTATCAAATGATGCATGGAGAATAACAAGAAATACAATAGGTTATGCCATAGTCGGAATAATTTTCAGTAATGCTGCGGGAATTGCGATAGCACTTATGCTTTTCGAAATAAGAAAGAGATTTTTTATAAAGACTTACCAGACAATTATGATACTACCTCATTTTATGTCCTGGGTTATTATTGGTTATATAACACATGTATTTTTCAGTAGTGAGTTCGGTGTGCTCAATAAGATTATAACTTCATTGGGCGGGTCACCGATAGCCTGGTATTCAACGCCGGAGGTATGGCCGTTTATTTTACCTGTTGTTCATGTCTGGAAGGGATTAGGAATGGGTAGTATTATGTACTATGCTGCGCTTATGGGTGTGGATGCGAGTATATACGAGGCGGCAGTTATAGACGGTGCCGGAAAGTGGAGACAGACGTTTTCGATTTCAATACCATGTCTGGTGCCGATGATTACAATTTTACTTATTATGTCCATAGGTACTGTTCTCCATAGTGATTTTGGTTTATTCTATCAGATTCCACGAGATATACCGCTTCTTTACCCCACAACTGATGTTATTGATACATATATTTACAGAGGTTTAAGAACAGGCGATGTAGGTATGACGGCGGCAGTTGGACTTTTTCAGTCTGTTGTAGGGTTCACACTGGTTATGTTGTCGAATTATATCGTAAAAAAGGTAGAACCCGACAATGCAATGTTTTAATTAGGAGAGGATTTTAGTAATGAAGAAGAAATTTTTAAATTATACAACGATTATTCATATTATATTTATTCTACTTTGTATAACCTATCTCATTTCTCTCGTATACTTGATATCCTTGTCTATTACCCCTGAGGAAATAATACAGAGTAATGGTTACAAACTTATACCGAGAAAAGTAGATTTTGCAGCATATAAACATATCTTTGCCAATCCAACACAGCTTATAGATTCATATAAGATTACAACGGCATTTTCTGTCTTAGGAACATTTTGTAGTCTTCTTGTTATGACTATGGCTGGATATGCACTTAGTCGTCAGCAGTTTACAGCAAGACGTTATGTAACATTTTTTATATACTTTACGATGCTTTTCTCGGGTGGATTGGTGCCGAGTTATATGATAAATACCAAATATCTTCATTTAACAGACAGTTTTTGGGTATACATACTTCCCTCTCTCGCATCGCCATATTACATATTGATTATAAGAACGTTTTTTAATGGCATTCCAGGCTCTCTTATTGAATCTGCTAAAATTGATGGTGCTAACGAGTTTACTATTTTCAGCAGAATTGTGTTGCCGCTTTCAAAACCGGTTCTTGCAACAGTTTCATTGCTTACTCTTCTTGGAAAATGGAACGATTGGCAGACTTCGCTCTTGTATATAATGGATAGCAAAATGTTTTCTCTTCAGTACCTCTTGCAGAAGATACTTAGGGAAACTGAGTTTTTAGAGGAATTGTCAAACAGCGCTGTTTCTTCAACCATTTCGCTCGAGGAAACTGCACCAATAGAGAGTATGAGATTTGCAATGGCGATACTTGCCGCAGGACCGACTCTTATGATATTCCCGTTTTTCCAAAAATATTTTACTCGTGGACTTACCATAGGTGCAGTAAAGGGTTAATTTGAGAGGACAAATTCAGATGTTTAAAAATGAAGAAGTATTATTTATAAAAGATGAGATATTTAAACTGTTTGATTTTAATTACAGTGGAAAGATAGAAGTTTTTAAGGAAGAGTGTCTGACAATAAATGCTAATGAATTCAATGCACGTATAGGTTGTTTGCAAAAAAGTGAACTTGCACGCGGATTGTTTCTTATTGCCATGGAACTGTCTTCCGGCAAGAAAGAGGTTTTTATTAAGCAGAAAAGACATTTTAATCAGCTTGGAGTTATGCTTGATCTTTCAAGAGGTGCAGTTTATACCATGGAAGCAGTGAAAAAGTTTTTAGCCTATATGGCGGCGTTGGGTATGAACGAACTTCTTATGTATCTGGAGGATATATACGAAGTAAAGGAATATCCCTATTTTGGGTATATGCGGGGACGATACACCAAGGAGGAAATACAAGAAATTGACAGATATGCACAAAGACTTGGTATAGAGCTTATTCCGTGCGTTCAGACACTTGGACATTTAAGAACATATCTAAAATGGATAGAGGCTGACCCCGTAAAAGATACTGCAGATGTTCTTCTTGTAGGAGAAGAAAAAACCTATGATTTTATAAGAACTCTTGTAAAAACGCTCTCGGAAATGTTCACCAGTCGAAGAATTCATGTTGGTATGGACGAGGCTCACTCCATGGGACAGGGAAAGTATTCCAAGCTTCATAAGGAAATCAATGTCAAGCAGATGTTTATTGACCACTTAAACAGGGTTAAGCAAATATGTAGCGAGGAGGGGCTTTCCGTTACAATCTGGAGCGATATGCTTTTCAGAATATGTGGTGGAGAAGGCGGAGCTAACGAAGAGTATGATCCCAATAGTGTAATAACAGCCGATGTTTCGAAGTGTGTTGAGGGCGTTAATCTGTCATACTGGGATTATTATAGAACAAACCAGGATGAATACGAAGGCATAATTAAAAGGCATCAAAGATTTGAAACAGATTTATCCTTTGCAGGTGCTGTATGGACATGGGACGGTTATCTCCCTAATTTCCGATATACATTTGATACAATGCATCCCGCTTTGAAAGCGTGCCTTAGCTGCAATGTTTCTGAGGTTTATGCTACCATGTGGGGAAGTAACGGAACGGACACAGATTATATGCAAGCTGTATCCGGGCTGCCGATATTCAGTGAATATTGTTATTTGGGCGAGGATTGCACTCATGACGATATCACAAGGGTTTCGGCATTTCTTACCGGAGCTAACGAGGAAATTCTGGATTCAGTATCAGATTTTTTTGGAGGTCTTGATGGAGCTGTGAGACTTGGAGAGCGTCTTGTCGATGCCGATTTGCTTTTTGAGATACTTCGGTATCCTGTAGATTATTTGGAAACAGCCCGAATGTTAAAAAATGCTCTTTATTCTCTTAAGAAATATCCAAATAACCCATTGGCAACTCACGGAGCTCTTTTGGTAGAAATTGCAATGGAAAAGTGCAACATCTTCAGCAAACTCAGAAGCTCTTATAAAGCCGGAGAGAAGGAAACTCTTGAAGAAATCACTTTTAAAAAGTTGCCATATATCATAGAACTCTATGATGCATTCTTTGAAAGCTATGAACAAATAATGGAGCGGAACAGGAAACCCTTTGGTACAGAGGTTATTCAAATACGATTTGCCGGTATAGCAAAAAGACTTCTTTATGCGAAGAAAAAGCTAGAGAGTTATCTGGAAGGTAAAATTGATATAATTCCTGAATTAGAAGAAAAAATATTAAGTAATGAGAAGATTAAATGGCAACCTTCTCAGACATACATGCAAACAATGTAAAAGTATAAATGAAAGGTGGAAATTTCATGAAAAAAGTAAGAAAATTAATTTGTATGCTTCTTGTGGCAGTACTTACACTTAGCTGTTTTGTTGGATGTAAGGATAGCAAGGAGACCGCCTCTGAAGATGGCGGCAAGGTAAAACTAAAGTGGGTATTCGGCGGTCCCGGTAAACTTGAGGACTCTGACAGAGTCTGGGCACTTTTCAACGAAAAGCTTCAGGATTACCTTCCGGGAGTAGAAGTTGAATTTGTGTGTATACCGAATTCTGACTATGCAGAAAAATGGCGTCTTATGGCTGCATCACAGGAAAAAGTAGATATAGCATGGGTAAGCTGGGCCCTCAACTTCGAGGATGAGGTTGCAAAAGGTTCTTATATGGATCTTACAGAGCTTATAGATAAGTATGGGCAGGATATGAAGGCAGAGTTTCCTGAATGGTTGCTTGATTTAACATCAATAGACGGAAAAATTTATGCTATTCCCAATTATCAGATGATGAGAAACCCTGTTGGCTTTGAGGTTGATAAGGCTCATGTGGATAAAGGATGGATTGATCTTGCGAAAGCAGAGGAAGTTCTTATGCTTGACCGTCCATGGACGAAGGAAGACTTCAAGGTGTTTGAAGATTATTTAATTACAATGTTAGATAGTGGAGAAAAAGTTAAATATGTATCTTCCGGTTTCTTAAAGAGAGCGCCTATATATATAGGTATGCCGGCAAAAGGTGTGGAAACAATTACTTGTAATGCTGTTGTATTAAACGGGGATGATGAGTGTAAGGTTTATGACCTTCTTAAGGATTTCCCGGAAAAGGATGGCTATTATGAGCTTATGTATGATTGGTACCAAAAGGGAATTATAAGATCAGATATATTGGAAAATCCCACAGAGAAAGATGGAGATTATCTGCTTAATTGGACTTCAACATTAAAAGGTGCCAAGGAACGTGCTGAAGCAAAACGCGGTAAGCCTATGGAGATTATAAATATGCGTAGTAATAACCATATAGGATATAAGGGTAGCAGCACAAACACTGCTCTTGCAGCAACATGTCAGCATCCTGTAGAGGCTATGAAACTTCTTAACCTTCTCAACAGTTCAAAAGGTGCAGAACTTCTTAATCTCTTATCCTATGGTATCGAAGGAGAACACTATAATAAGATTTCTGACGACAGAATAGAATGGCTTGGCGAAGCATCTTTAGGAAGCTCCAACAATAAATATGGTTATTCAACCTGGTCTTTGGGCAATTCTCTTGTAGCATATACTACACAAAATGATCCCGAGGGATGGAATGAATACATAGATAAAGAAATCAATAAGGCGTCAGAACCTTCATCACTTTCGGGATTTACTTTAGATCAGAACCCAATTAAGCTTGAGATTGCACAGTACAATTCTATTATGAAAGAATATAGCTATCTGGACAGTGGTACTGTTCCTAATTACAAGGAACTTCTTGCAGAACGTAATGACAAGCTTGTTAAAGCAGGAAGCGAAAAGATTGTAGAAGAGGTACGCCGTCAGGTTAATGAATGGTTAAAGACAAAGAAATAATAAACAGTTTTAGTAGGAACATGAGGTGAACCATGAGAAAAATTTTAGCGCTACTTTGTGTTTTGTCTTTATTTGCGGTTAATATTCCTGCTATGGCGGAAACAACTGTAGGAGATAGCACATTAATATATGTATCAATTGACGGTAATGATGCTAATGATGGTAGCGAGACAAAACCTCTTGCAAGCTTAATCGGTGCAAGAAATAAAATAAGAGAATTAAAAAATAGTTCGCCAAACTCAGCGGGATATACAGTCCTTGTAAGAGGAGGGAACTATGCTATGACCGAAGGCTTGCTTTTGGAGAAGCAGGACTCAGGAACGGCAGATGCCCCTGTTACATATTGTGCATATCCCGGAGAAGAGGTAGTGTTGCGAGGTGGAATAATTCTTAATGGCGATGACGCGCAAAAACTTTCTGAAAATGAACTTGCTGTAGAAATTAAGGATTCGCAGATAAGGGATAAGATATACAAAATTAACCTTGAAAATCTGGAAATCACAGGCTTGGATAAAATTCGTTGGAAAGGTGCGTACAGTTATCCCAGTGCTTTGGTTTCTGCAGGACTTATTAATCCAAGTCCTGAGGTGTATGGGGTGGAGGTGTTATTTAACGACGAAGGAATGACACTTGCGCGTTATCCCAACAATGGTTATATGTACGTGAGTGAGGTTATTGAGCCAGGTTGGAATTCCAACGATGCCGGGACAAAACTGGGTGCACCGTTTACGATATCGGTAAATGATAATCAAATAGATAGATGGACAACAGCGCAGAATCCTTTAATGTATGGTTTCTGGAAGAGGGACTGGGCTGACCAGACTATACCATTAGCGTCAATTGACCCGGTAAATAATACATTAACCGGTGCGCACGGCAGTTTTCTGAGTGTTTCTTCCGGAAGACCGTTTTATGTATATAATCTAGTGGAAGAGTTAGATGTTCCGGGTGAATATTATATTGATAGTCAAAACGCGGTCTTGTATTTTTATCCAACGAATGACATTTCTGATGCTGAAATAACATTAACAACGCTTACAACTCCGGTTATAAGAATTAATGGTGCTGATTATGTTAATTTTAAAGGTATAGATATAATCGGTTCGCAAAGTAATGCGTATCTGTTGGCAAGAGGAAACAATAACATGATTTCTGATTGTGAAATCTCCTATACCGCCAGTGATGCAGTTAAAATACAAAGCTACGGTAATAACAATGGTATCAGAGACAGTTATATCCATGATGTTGAGGGTGGGGTTTCTCTGGATGGTGGGATCCCAAATTCTCTTACAGCTGGAAAAAATTATGTGGAAAATTGTGAAATAGAACGATTTTCACGGCTTAGTGCAACATACACCTCTGCCGTTTCGGTAGGAGGTGTCGGAAATCTTATCAGGTACAACAAGATACATGACGGACCGCATATTGCTATTGAGATGGGTGGAAACCTCAACAAAATCATGTATAACGAGATTTACGATGTAGTAAAGAGCACCGACGATGCAGGCGCAATCTACGGAGGACTTTCCTGGGTAGGAAGAGGCAATGAAATTAAGAATAATTATTTTCATGACATTGATGCCAGCGAAAAGCCTGGGTCTGATACCGCGGGTGTGGCGGCCATTATGCTGGACGGTGGTCAATGCGAAACCTACATTCTGGGGAATGTGTTCGAAAATATAAAGGGCAGAGCAGTATGGATTGCCGGAGGAAGAGATAATGTTGTGCATGATAATGCGATGATAAACTGCACCGAAGGACTTCTTCTTACTGATATCATGTATAATGTAGATCTAAAAAATACTCATTACCCCAGACTTGAACTGGCACCGTATGTGACAAACAGTTCGTGGAAACGGTTGTTTGCAAGATTACAGAATATGCTGGCTCTTCCTGATGAAGAAAAAATTCGTCCTCTGGGTAATGTATATTCAAACAACATATGTTATAAAACGGAATTGTCAAATAAATATACTAATTATTCAGGTAAGCAGGTACCGATTTCCTTGTATCTTGATACTTCGAGAAATATGGTAACAAATACAAATCCCGGTTTTGTAGATTTGGAAAACCGAAATTATCAGCTTAATGAAAATTCGCAGGTTTTTTCTAAACTTCCGAATTTCAATGCTTATGACTTTGACAAAATGCAGTCACTTACCTCTGCGTTGTCAAAGCAATTGTCCGATATGATTGTCCTAAAGACGGAAAGTCCATTATATTTGTGTAATGGAGAGAAAAGTGTTATTTCCAGAGAAAATATTGGTATTACACCAATAATGTCAGATAATATTGCTTATATTCCCATCTCTTTAGCTAAAGAAATACTTGATGTGAATATATCGGATGATAATGAAAGTATTGCGGTGATAAATGGAGCTTCAATGATCTCTATTGATAATTTATCGTTGCTTTCAGACAAAGATATATATATAGCTGATAATGGAGTTGTTATTATTGGTATGTCAGCAGATGATGCGCAGGATATAAATAATGATCTGCTTAGATACCTTGATATTACACTTACTCTGTACTGATAATATAGAAAGGTGGAATGATAATGAAAAAAATAATATCTCTATTGTTATCTGCAATTTTGATTTCATCATGCATACCTGTATTTGCTGCAGAAACAGTAGACGGACGGTGTCTTATATATGTGGCAACGGACGGTAATGATGCCGCTGACGGAAGCATAGAAACCCCTCTTGCGACTCTTACGGCTGCAAGAGATAAAATCCGTGAGCTTAAAAAAACAGGACAATATCCAAAGGGTTTTACGGTTTATGTACGAGGCGGTAACTATAATGTAAGCGAAGGGCTCGTTCTGGAAAATGAAGATTCCGGAACAGCAACCGCTCCCATTACCTACCGTGCTTACGGCGACGAAAAGGTAACATTTACAGGCGGTGTAAGTGTTTCCGGTAAGAACTTCGAAAAGGTATCTGACCCTGCTATCCTTGGCAGAATAGTAGAAAAAGAAGCCAGAAATGAAGTTTATATGCTGGATTTGAGCAAATATGGAGTTACCCAAATAGATGACCCATTCTGGCCTGGTGGATACAGCTATGGAAATTCGTTTATTAAAGCGGGAGTTATTACAGGTAAGCCAAGTGCGGCATCTATTGAGGTGCTTTTTAACGGAAAGGCAATGACTATTGCGCGGTATCCAAATGAAGGAAACATGAAGGTTTCTGAGGTTACAGTTCCCGGTTGGGATTTTAATGAGCCAGATATAGGTCATCCCGGAGATCCGATGTCATTTACTGTAACCGATGACAGAATATCATATTGGACCGAGGCGGCAGAGAATAGTATTCTTCTGTATGGCTTTTGGAAGTTGGATTATGCGGACCAGACTATCCCACTTTCAAAGATAGACGCTGAGAAGAAAGAACTGACGACCAAACATTCAAGTTGTTTCAGTACTAAGATGGGCAGAGAATTCTATGCTTTCAATTTACTGGAAGAAATTGATGTTCCTGGTGAGTACTACATAGATCAGCAGTCAAAGATTTTGTATCTTTATCCCAGTGCTCCTATTGTAAGTGCAGATATTACAATTACTCTTTCTGACCAGACACTCTTTACTCTCAAGAACACAGAGTATATAAATATTCGTGGATTAAATGTAGTAGGTTCAAGAACTCATGCTTATACAATATCGGGTGGTAAGTATAACGAGATTTCTGATTGTGAAATATCTTATACTGCACAGAGAGCAGTAAGAATAGTAGATGGATATCGTAATGGAATACGTAACTGCTATGTTCACGATGTTGAGGGTGGTATTGAGTTAAATAGTAACAATGAAGCTTTCTATACTCTTATTGCCACCGAAAATTATGCAGAGAATAACCATGTTGAGCGTTTTTCAAGACTTAGTGCCACTTACGTATCCGGAATAGGTGTAGGCGGTGTTGGAAATATTGCCCGCAACAACAAGATTCACGATGGACCTCACCTTGCAATTGACTTTAGCGGATGTTTAAATAAAATAATGTACAACGAAATATATGATGTTGTAAAAGCTTCTGATGACGCAGGTGCAATCTACGGCGGACTCAACTGGACTATGCGCGGTGTAGAGATTAAGTATAACTACATTCATGATATAGTTAAAGATACCACACTTACAGGTACAGCAGGTCTTGGCGGTATATATCTGGACGGTGGACAATGCGAGACCATAATGGTTGGCAATGTGTTTGAAAACATTCAAGGTCAGGGTATATGGATTAACGGCGGTCAGGACAATGTTGCAATAAATAATGTTTTCATAGATTGTACCCAGGGAGTTCTGATAAATGACATTATGACTGTTATTGATTTTGAGGAAAACACTACATGGTACGATCGTCTCGAAGCAGCGACATATGTTAACTCTGAAGCATACAAAGAGAGATTCCCCAAAACGGCAAAAATGCTTGAACTTTCCGACGAGGAAAAGAAGAAGCCCTACGGAAATATTTGTCTTAATAATTTAGCTTTCAGAGGCACAGTTGTTAATAAACAGCTTCCGAGACTAAGAACTGCAACACAGGAGTATGCGGATATCACACAGAACCTTGAAGCAACAACAGATCCCGGATTTGTTGACCTTGCAAACAAGGATTATACCATTAAAAAAGATTCTGATGTTTTTGAACAGCTTCCCGGTTTTGAAACAGTTGCATTCAAGCGTATGGGTCTCCTTTCAAAACGTGCTGAAACGAGAGTACAGGATAGCAAAATACTTGTGATTGACAGTCCTTACAGCTTTGTTAATGGCGAAAAGGTGATGATAGATGAGGAAAATGCTGCTGTTGTAGCATTCGTCAAGGATGGAGTGACCTATGTACCTCTGAGATTTATAGCAGAGGTTCTGGATGCTGATGTGGAATGGAACGAAGAAACGGACGAAGTTACAGTTACCGGAGCACAAATGAGTCTTACCATACCTGCAAACGGAACAGAGGCAAAAAAATCCGGTGAGGACTATACATTATCTAACCCCACAATGGTTATGAATGACAGAACACTGGTTCCGCTGAGAGAAATTTCTGAGCTTTTTGAAAAATCAGTCTTCTGGCATCCAAGCGGTTTCATCTGTGTAAGCGATGATGAAGCGCTGTTTGATGAAAAGGGCTCTGATGATGAACTTATAAGACATCTTTATGCTTTACTTAATATATATTAATTTTGAAAGGTGAGTACTTATGTTTACAAAAAAATTAACAAAACGAATTACATCACTTGTTTTATGCACAGTATTTATGCTGATTATGGCTGTTCCCGGCTTTGCAGCAGAAAACGAGGGAAATGTTACCACCCTCGAATCTCTTCGCTTTGTGGATTTAATAGAAGAGATAATCAAAGTTGATCCCGAGGGTACACCCCTTGCAGAAAATGCAGAGGGATTTTCTCCCGATCATGAAAATTATTTGGCAATTTTCCCTTATGTCAAGGATACAAACTCTTTATATGTACCTATGATAGAAGCAGTTGCTACAGATGATAAGGCAGATGTTAAGTTTACAAACACTGATATAACAAAGGGCGCAATATCAATTGTTGTTACTGCTGCAAACGGGGAAGCTACCCAGACTTATACCATAATCGGCGTTCCGGCAGGTGAAAACCTGTATGTTGACGGTGGCTTTGAAACATTATCTGACCAAGAGGACGGTCAAGCTTTGGTTGACGGTTCCGGAAAAGCTATCTGGAAACCAGATAAAAATTATGGTTCAAAATTTGTAATAACAGATGAAGCTGCTACAGGAACCAAAGCGATGAAGGTTACCGGGCATGTATGGAATACTGCATGGTCAGGAATGTTCAAGGGCGATAATTCAGGTCTTAAGGCAAATAAAAAATATTATGCATCGGTGCAGGCAAAGATTGCAAAGGACGACACCACTACTCCTACTAGAACAGAGTTTGAAACAAGACACACTATAAGAAAGGAATATACCGGAAATAAAACTATTTATAATGCTGATGGTACGGTAACCACCGCACCAAAGGTGTACAAAGATAAATGGACAGAACTTGGTCTGGTTCTGGAACCGACTGCAAATTGTAACCCGGTATATCATGTTGTAAGCCGTACTTCCGGTGCCGATCCCGACTATGCGCTTGATGATTATTATATTGGCGAGCTTGTTGTAAGTAAGGTTGAAGTTACAAATGAAAACGGAGCAAACTCCCAGAGCGTGGCTCTTGCTGATTTAACAGAGGATAGAACTATTACACTCTCGGCTAAGGCTCTTAACCAGTATGGAACAGTTGCAGGTCTTGAAGGACTTACAACAGTAAAAGAATGGAGAATGGCAGGAGACGCAGGAAGTGTATCAGTAGATAATGGTACAGTTACTATTCCTGCCAATACAGCTGCAGGCACATATCGTGTTGAAGCAGTTGTTGATACAACTTCCAATACAACAGCAGGCCAGGGTGATGTAAAGGGCGTATTTACAATTATTGTGTCTGACGGTTCTCTTGAATCAATTAGTGTGAGTGCGCCTCATGTTATTGATTTTCAAAAAGGAACTCTTAACTACACACTTAATGTTCCCGCGGTTCATGTAAACGGACAGGATACTTATACTATGCCTGTGATTTCCGCAGTTGCTGCAGATGGTAATCATGAGGTTAATGTTGAATATCCTGAAGCGGTAGCAGATGGAGAGACAATCTGTGTTTATGTAAATGATAAAGACGGACGTATAGTAGATACATATACATTTGTACTTAATACAGTTGGTGAAAACCTTTATGTTGACGGTGGTTTTGAAAATAGTTTAAGCGTAACTAATAGCGGTAAAAAGCTGTCAGACAGCACAGGACCTGTATGGGAAGTACAGAACACCACGACTGCTACATTTTCTTTGACGCAAGATGAAGGCGGTGTAGGAAGATATGCAATGAAGATTAACGATGTGGATGGAAACGAGTCATGGTCTGGTAAGCTTAAGAGCGGTAAAACATTAAGTCCTGACAAAAAGTATTATACATCTTTGCAGGCAAAACTTCCTGCTAACTGGAGCCAGGAATCCTATACAAGCAATCACACATTCAGAGGCGGTGTTTCTGTTGCAGGTACAGCTAAACAGAATTATGATGCAGACGGAAATAAAAAGCTTAGCAATGGAGCCAACAGTGCAAATACAGTAATATATAAAGATAAATGGACAAAAGCAGGTATTGTATTTACGCCATCGGCAGAATCTAATGATGTTCGCCCTGTGTTGTCAAAATGGAGTGCGAGCGACCCGGATTTGGTTGTTGATGATTATTATATTGGTGAACTTGTTGTAAGTGAAATTTCTGTAACCAATGAAAACGGAGTAAGTTCCGAAAGTGTCGGAGTTGCTGATTTAACAGAAAATAAGACAGTTACACTCTTTGCCAAGGCGCTTAACCAGTACGGGACAGTTGCAGGCCTTGAAACTCTTACTGCAATTGAGTGGGTTAGTGAAGACTTTGAAGTAACGGAAGATGGCATAGTTACAATTCCTGCAAACACCCCTGCAGGTACATACTATGTCGAAGCACGTGTTGATACATCTACTGCAACCTCTGCAGGTCAGGGCACTGTAAAGGGTGTATATGCAATCAACGTGGCTGACAGCGGTTCTCTTGAATCACTCTCTGTCAGTGAACCACATGTTATTGATTTTGCGGCAAGTAAATATAACTACACACTTGATGTTCCTGCAGTTCATGTAAACGGACAGGATACTTATGCTATGCCTGTTGTTTCTGCGGTTGCAGCAGATGCTAAACATAAGGTTACTGTGGAATATCCAAAAGAAGTAGCTGCCGGAAGTTCAATTAGTGTTTATGTAAAAGATGATAAAGGCAGTAATGTAGGTATATATACATTAACATTAAATCCTATTGGCGGAAACCTATATAAAGACGGCGACTTTGAGAGTGGCTCTGCGACTTGGAAGGCTGTATCCGGAACCTTCGCCCTTGCTTCTACTAATAATTGTATAACAGGAAAGAAAGCACTTGCGGTTAACTATTCAGGCGGCACTATCGACAATCCGGTTTGGTCGGTGGAACTTAAGGATGGCGTAACTCTTAGTAAAGAAAAAATATATTATGCTTCAATGCAGGCAAAAATTCCAAATGATGGTGCTAAAGACAAAACCGTTGTTTCGCATACTATAAGAGATGGTGCATCTCATCCTATGAAGAATAATTATGATGCAGACGGCAATAGAAAATATAATGGCTCGGGCAACGCTACCAGTGAAACTACATTATCCAAAGATGATTGGACCGGAATGGGTCTTGTTTTCCAGCTTGGTAGTGACATTTCATCCAACTTCCGCCATGTTCTGACAAAGTGGGGCGCAATCGATACAAACTTTGTAGTTGACGATTACTATGTTGGTGAGCTTGTTGCTTCAGATATAGCGATTATAGCAGAAGGCGTTGCAGATGCAGAGTGTGTTGAAAGACCCGCTGATGGGAAAATAAATCTCAGTACAAAAGTTATTAATCAGTATCAGACAGTTGCAGGTTTAGAAGATGTTGAAACTGTATTGTCAATTGTTGGTGCACCAAATGGTGTAACACTTACAGATGGGGTGCTTACTGTACCTGAAGGCTTTATTGGAAAAATAACTGTTCGGGCAGATGCTACCTTGCCGGAAGTATTCACCCAGAAGAAGATTTATGGCGAACTTACACTTAATATAACAGAAACAAGTTTCAAATTTACTGCCGGAAATGAAAAACTGGAGAAAATACAAAAAGGTGATATTTCCTGTGAACTTGTTTATGTAAATAATAAAGCTCAGGAAGAAAAAATATTCTTCATTGCTGCTTTGTATCAAAAAAATGAAGATGGAAGTCTTAGCCTTAAATCAGCCTCTGTACAAAAAGGCGTATGTGAGGCAGAAGACAAGATATACTCTGATGCGCAAACAATCACAGTTCCGGATGACAGAAATACATATGTAGTTAAAGCATTTTGCTGGAGAAACGATGATACGTATTATCCACTTATGGAATCTGTAATTCTGGAATAATTTAAAAGGGCTTTGTGGTATTCAAAGCCGCGAAGCCCTTTTATAAAATTGGTTATATTCCGCAGAAAGGAGAAATGTTATGCTGAAAAACAAATTCATTAATAAACTGGTTGCTTTGTTATGTACATTTATGCTCCTTACCGCATATATGCCTGTATTAGCAGATGCATCGGATGATGCAAGTCTTAAGTCACTTTGGCTCAGCTCAACTGCCGTTATCAATTTTGAAACAGATGTGTATGAATATACTGTAAATGTACCTTATACTCAGGACGAAGATGGAAATTGGGAGCTTGTAATGCCTGAGGTTTATGCAGAGGCCAATGGTGAAAATGCAGATGTAGATACACAGACAGAGGATAATGTAATTATAGTTACAGTAACAGCTGAAAGCGGTGCAACACAGGATTATACAATAACTGTTTCAGGTATAGGTGACAACCTATATCTAGACGGCGGTTTTGACAACGATCTTGAGGTAACCGATTCCGGAAAGAAGCTTTCAGACGGAAGCGGATCCGTATGGGAAATCCAGAATAGCACAGGAGCTACTCTATCCTTAACAACAGACGAAGTTGCTTTAGGAAATTACGCTATGAAGATAAATGATGTGGATACAAATACCTCTTGGTCAGGAAAGCTCAAGCCGGGAAAAACACTCAGTGCCGAAAAGAGGTACTATGCTTCAATGCAGGCTAAGCTTCCTGATAGCTGGACAGCAAGCAGCTATACAAGCACTCATACTTTCAGAGGCGGTGTTGCGGTTGCAGAGAAGCAGAATTATGATGCAGACGGCAATAAGAATATCAAAGCTGATGGCACTAATAATGCAAATACAGTAATATATAAAGATAAATGGACAAAAGCCGGTATTGTATTTACACCATCGACAGAATCCGATGATTTTCGTCAGGTGCTGTCAAAATGGAGCGATAGTGATCCGGATTTGGTTGTTGATGACTATTATGTAGGTGATTTAGTTGTAGGTGAGATTTCTGTATTGGATGAAATCGGCAATCCTGCAGGCAATGTTATGATGCCCACTGATGGCACATCAGAAACTCAACTTTATGCCAAAGCGTTAAACCAGTTCGGAACAGTTGCAGGTTTAGAAGAAGAAGAGGATTTCACTTGGAGACTTATAGGAGAACCTCAGGGTATAAGCATTTCAGAAGATGGTTTACTCAGTGTAGATACAACTGCTGAGAAAAACTCTAAATTTTATGTAGAAGCTGTTCTTACTATAGGTTTTGATGGCACTGTTCAGGGCGAAGCCAAGGGCGTTGCCGAACTTAAGGTCTGCGATGTTGCAGCAAGTGAACTTAGTTCAATCATAGTTGATGGCAGAAATCTTCCTGGATTTAGTTCTGCAAAGAAGAGCTATGAATATTCTGTTCTCTATAGTAATCTGACAGGTGATATATCTAAAGATTTACCTAAAGTTACATGTATATCTAATGATAAAGAAGCCGAAGTGGATATTGACTATCCTGAAACTGTAGAAGGAGGAGAAATCGTAATTACCGTAACATCTCCCGACGGAGTGGAAAGTGTTTATACTATTTCTCTTAGTGTTATAGGAAGAAACCTTTATTCAAACGGTGATTTTGAAAGTGGAATTAATGGTTGGACCTCCAAGGAGGCAACATTATCTCATGTAACAGAAAACCCGGGTAAGGGAACAGGTGCAATGCGTATAACCGGAACATCTTCCAGCAGACAATGGTACGGAGATGCAGTACTTCAGGCAGGAAAGACATATATTGCAAGTAATATGATCAGGCTTACCGGACCGGGAAGTACTAAACTCAGCTCTAACTTCAACGGATATAAAGGTGTTAAAAAGCATTACAGCAGTAAAGGTATTCTGCAAGGCGGCGGTTCATGTGAGATTACAGGCGATTGGCAGACTTTTATTACAGTTTTAGAAAATATTCCATCTAACTATAGTGTCCAGCATTACTACAAAAACTGGGCAACAGAGCCTGATGTTGTAGTTGATGAATATTATATTGGTGAGCTTATTATTGCAGATATGGTTTATTCCGGAGGACAGTCGGTTGTTATCCCAGAGTCCTACAACGGTTCAAACAAAATCTATCTGGATGCAGAGATGCTCAATCAGTTGGGAAATTCTGCAGGTCTTGATGACCTTAAGATTAGCTGGTCTACAAAAGAGGATTATCAGGGAGTTTACGTTGAGGATAATGTTCTTACTGTAACAGGAAACGCCTATGCTGGTACTATTACAGTAGTAGGTACAGCTTCCCCAATCGGAAGTTCACAGGTGGCTTTTTGTGAGGCGGAGATAGTTCTTGAATCTTCAGAACAAGCACAGATTCGTCCACGTGCGGACAACCTTGCAATTTCAGGTATTGTTGGTTTAGATGAAACTCTTACAGCTGATTATGACTATTATCAGATTAATCAGGAAGAAGAGCTCAATTCTGTATGTAACTGGCAGTTCAGTAATAGTGAAAAGGGGACATACATTGATATAGAGGGTGCTACAGACCTTAATCTTACAATAACACAGGAACTGGAAGATGAATACGACCTTACTGAAAAATATATAAGATTCATGGTTAAGCCTGCTTCAGAAAGTGGTTTGACAGGTGACACGGTTTACAGTAATGTATTGTTAAAGCCAACTGCTCCCGAGGTTGAAGGAAGAGAAGTAGTTTGGGCGGAAGGAGAATTTGGGAAGAAATACAAAGGTACCTACACTTATTATGACGCAAATGGTGATGAAGAGGGTGTTTCAACTTTCAGATGGCTCATTTCGGATAGTAAAGATGGAGGATTTGAACCTATTGAAGGTGAAACAAGTGATACATATACTATTTGTGAATCAGATGTTGATAAGTACGTGGTATTTGAAGTAACACCTGTGTCCAAGGAATATCCATATGAGGGAAGTCCAAGACAAAGTGAACCTGTTCTTTGTGCTGCGAAACCTGTTGTGAGTGATGTAGAAATAAACAAGGTGTCAGAAGGTGTTTATAGTGTCACATACAAGTACTCTCATCCTCTTGATATAAAAGAAGGAAAAACCATTATATCCTGGACTGTTAACGGGGAGAAGAAAAGTAATGAATCATCTGTTGTTGTGCCTACTGATAAGGGATGTACGTTAAAAGTTACAGTAACACCTGTAGCAGAGCAGTATCCTTATGAGGGTGATGCAGTATCTGATGAGATGAAAGTAAAAGCTTCTTCAAAGAAAGTATCAGCATCCGGAGGACGTGGCTCCGGAGGCGGTAGCAGTTCAGTAGGCAGCGGTGGTTCGTCAAGTGTTACCATACCTGAGAAAAACGAGGAACCAAAGAACGAGACTCCTGTTCGTTACTGGGCAAGTGATGCAATAGATTTTGTAACTGCAAAAGGTTTTATGAAAAACAATGCAGACGGAAATTTTGACGGAGCAGCCCAGATTACAAGAGCAGATTTTATATATGATGTTATGCTCACTTTAGGTGAAGAAACTACACCGTACAAAGGTGAATTTTCTGATGTAACAGCGGACTTGTATTATGCAAATTATCTGCAAAAAGCTGTTGATATGGGTATCATAAGTCATGATACAGCGTTTAATCCAAATCGAAATATATTCCGTCAGGAAGTGTGTAAGATTATTGTTCTTGCAATGGGAATTTCTGATATAGAAGGAGCGGATTTATCGGTTTACAAGGATGCAGGAAGCATTGATGATTGGGCAAAAGGATATGTGTCCAAGGCTGTTGCGGCCAAAGTTCTTATAGGTGTTGCTGATGATGAGTTCGCACCTTTGGGAAATGTTACTCGCGATCAGACCGCGGTTATTTTAAAGCGCCTGTATGAATATAAACAAGGGGGAGACAGCAAATGAAAAGATTTTTAATATTATTACTCTCTCTTTTGCTTGTGTTTTCACAGGGTGTGTATGCAGTAGAACAGGATGCACAGGCACTCATTGATAAATATGTTACTGATGGTGTTGATAGCGACCGTATATATGAGTATGACTATATGATTCAAAAAGAAGAGGCCCCTGTTGAAGATAACCGTGATACACTTGCACATCAGAATGCGGTAAATGTAGTATTGGCACTTGAACTTATGTATAATGACAGCAGTGGAAGTTTCAATGAGAATGCCTTTATGCCATATGATGAATTTGTTGATATAATTTCGAAGATAAGCACACGTGCAATTGACGAAAGTAGTACGGGACAAACTGACTCAGAGACGCGTTTTGCTACTCATAACGAGGCAGCGTACCATATGGTGGCAGCATTGGGATATGATGTTTATGATTCAAAATACAAAGGCGAGAATCCAAGATCAATTTGTGCCAAGAAAATAGGAATTTTCGATGGTATTGAGTTTTCAGGAAATAGAAACATTACCCGCGGAGAAATGGCGCAGATAATCTATAATTCTTTACAGATAGATGTTGTTGATCAGACTGCATTTGGCGATGTAAATGAATACGATATAGTTGAAGGTAATACACTTTTAGATATATTTTATGATAGTGAAATTGTCTATGGTATGGTAACGGCTCAAAATGGATTTGACCTTTATTCTTCCGGTGCTTCACTTGATAGTCAGCAGATAAAGATTAATAATGCACTTTACAATGCCGAGTCTATCAATCTTAGTAAAGACTTTTTGGGACATAATGTTATTGCTTTAATTAAGAAGGATCATTCGGGCAAGATTGGCAATATTGAGATGCTTGAATTTGACGAACTGGACCAGACAGTAACCATAGCGGTTGAAGATTTGGTTGATGTAAGGGGTAATTATGTTTACTATGAAACCGGTGAAGAAACAAAGAAAATTTCTATAAGTTCTGTAGAAAAGTCAATTTTAAATGGCGAAGCGATTTCTACTTCCGAACTTGCCGATTTGTTACTTTCAGATTTTGAAGGTGATATTCGTTTTTGTTCAGAAAAAGACGGAAAAGCGGATGCGGTAGTTATATATGGCTATAGCACCTACAAGGTAGCCAGCAATTCAGTGCTCAATGAGAAAATATCTTTTGCAGACGGCAGAATTTATGACGGAAGTGCTTTTATAAGCTACGAGAATGACGAGAATATCAGGGTTACAAAAAACGGTGAGCCTGCCTCGGTTTCAGATATTGCAGCAGGCAATATTATAAGTGTGGTCCAAAACCCACCCAAAACCCATATGATGATTAAGATATCTACTAATTCCGTTGTCGGAAAAGTAGAAAAAATTAAGGATGATAAGGTTATAATCGACGGTATACCCTATAGAGTATCAGATGCTTATGAAGAAGCGCGGAAAAACAACAGTGCTTTAAAAGAACTGGGTATAAATGTATCGGGTAAGTTTTTGCTTGATTGCGGAAACAGAATTGTAAGTATGTCCAGTGACGGCGGTGAATATCTATATGGCTTTATGACCAAAATAGGTTCGTCACGTGATGGCTTCAAAGAAAAAATAATGCTTCGTGTATTTACAATGGAAAATGAGTGGCAGTCAATAGAACTTGCTGATAAACTCACTCTTGACGGAAATGAATCAACTACAAAAGAAGTTGCTTTTGAACAGCTTCAGAAAACAGAAGATATTATTTGTAATAATCCTATAAGATATAAGCTTTCGGGTAAAGGTGAGGCGGTATTCCTTGATACCCTTTATGAATCTGTGGCAGAAGCTGATGATAGCGATCGTATGAGAATTTCAGGTACATGGAACGGTGAGTTCAACTGGTCTGTTACATCAGAGCGTATTTACCTCAGAGGAAACATCAATAGTTTATCTCTCTCATCTACAAAGGTGTTTACAGTTCCTTCTGATTTAAAAAGAGAGGATAAAGGATTTTCTTATGGTCCACCAGCATTTACATCCTACACAACGGGTAATCTCAAAATATATAACAGTGATGATTTCCACGTTTCCCCGCTTGTTGTTAGTGTCAGCGGTGGAGGAAGCACGCAGAACTTTAATGATATAACTGCATGGTCGCTTGTTTGTGGAACGTTTATATATGTTGACGAAGAAGGCGAGATACAAAAGGGAGTAGAGCTTTTTGATGGTTCAAGACCTCCAAATTGGGTCAAAACTAAGGTTCGTATCCATGAAAATATTATTGAAGAAGCGGCAACACTCAAGCCTGGTGATATTATCAATATAGTTACTGATGGAGATGTATTGACTGCTTTCCAGATGGCATGTAAGGCAGAGGATATTAATACAGATTCTTCTACAGCGCTTCTTGGTTCAACTGGTCAGACGTTAGCGGTAGGTACAGTAGTGGCAATTGATGCAGAGAGAGATCTTGTCAAAATTGTAAGTGAAGGAAGCGAAGTTGTATACCGAAAGCATTCTTTGGCATTGTGGGATAATGATGCTCAGGAATGCCAGATGATAGAAGTTGGTGATATCGAAGTCGGTGACAGAGTATTTTGTGCCGGTGGTTCACAGCTAATGAGAATATTGGTTGTAAGATAAAATTTATGGGAGGTTACTAAATTTATTTTTAGCAACCTCCACCTCCCCATTTGCTAAAAACGGTATCATAAAAAGCGGGAATATTAATAAACTACAGTTTAAAAAATATGTAACTGTAAAGAAGTGTCCGGAGGAGAGAACGATAATGCTTGATATTATTGTTGCAGATGATGAGCGTGCTATAAGAAACGGAATAGTTGAGTTTATCAACGAAAATATTGAAGGCGCACGCGTAGTTGCTTTTTTTGCTGACGGTTCAGAGGTTATTGAATATTTAAAAAAGCAAAAGGCAGATATAATAATAGCGGATGTTAGAATGTATGAGGTATCAGGGCTTGATGTTGCCAAATATGTTTATGAACAGAGAATAAAAACGGCTGTAATCATTATTAGCGGTTACAGTGAGTTTTCTTATGCCCATCAGGCAATAGACTACAATGTGTGTAGCTATCTTCTTAAACCGGTCACGCCACTTGAACTGAGAAAAGCAATAAAAAAAGCCAGCAGATTGTTAAATGATGATTCAGCACCGGAAAAATCGTCACTTGAAAAAAAATCAGTTACTCATAAGGACGATTTGCTGGAAGTTGTAAGTAATGAGAATGAGCAGCGCGAGAAACTGCTTATGGAGAAAGCGCTTGATTTTATAGATAAAAATTACTGCAAGGATATTTCCCTTTCGGATGTTGCGGGAAGCGTGTATTTATCCACAAGATATTTTGGCAGCATTTTCAAGCGTTATAAGGAAGAAGGATTTGTACAGTACCTCAATGATTTGCGTATAAATGAGGCGATTCGTCTTCTCAAGACAGGGAAATATACAATAAAAGAGGTTAGCACAAAGGTCGGATACAACAACTGCACTTATTTTATTAAACTATTTAAGAAATATACCAATGTTACCCCAAAGCAATACTGCATTTTGCTGGATTCCGAAAAAGAGCAATCCGTGAAAAGCAATAAAATAAACATCAATTAGAAAGGAAGATAACCCATGGAAAACACCAATGTTAGTATTAATGGTTACAATAGCATGCCTTTATGTGATAATCATATGCACTTAGTTTATGATTTGCCGCTGGGCGAGGTTATTGATGCAACAAAAATTATTTCGTCGCATTTTAATTATGACAAAATACAAATATGTACCTTGCCGCACTACAACAAAACAGAAAATTACAAAGGATTTTATTTAAAATCAATCTTTTCCCCATCTGTTTATGTAAGTTTTGGCTTGGATCATCATTATGATGAAAGAGACACATCGGAATACTATCTTTCTGAAATAAAGAAGTACTACGAAATGGGTTGTGACGGTATTAAAATATATGAGGGAAAGGTTCAGGAATATCGTAAGGTAGGAAGAAAAATATGTGACCCGGTATATGATGAGTTTTACAGATTTGCCGAGGAAAAAAAACTTCCAATAGTTATACATCTTGGCGATCCTATAGAAATGTGGGATTTATCAAAATGCAGTCAGTATGCCATAGAACGTGGATGGTATTGTAGCGAAGAAGATCCCACCAGAGATGAACTCAGACAGGAGATAGACGAACTTATGAATAAGTTTCCAAAACTCCATGTAATTATGGCTCATTTCTACTTTATGGGAGATGAGCTCGAAAAGGCATCAACTTTTCTGGATAAATGGGAAAATGCTTGCCTTGATCTAACGCCCGGTGGGGAAATGTTTGTTGGTTTTACAAATGATTATGACAAGGCGTATGCCTTTTTTGAAAAATATCAAGACAGAATAATATTCGGAACAGATACATATTTGACCTCACTTTCGGATAATACTCCAGAGAAGAGATATGGTGCACGTGTTAATATAGTAAGAGCATTTCTTGAAAAGAAGGAACCGTTTCCTTTCTATCAGAATAAAGATATAATGTTAAAACCATTTGGACTTCCAAGTGAGATTTTGGAAAAAATTTATAGAAAGAACTTTATAAGGCTATATGGAGATAAGCCCAGAGATTTGAATTATGAAAAGCTTGCAGTTGGATGCCGCTCACTGCTCTCGCGTGCGGGATTTAGCGAAATTGATTTGGAAAATATCAACAAAATGATTAAGCATTTCGACGCAAAGATAAAATAATGGGAATAAACACAGTACCAGCAGATGGTAAATCCATCTGTTGGTACTGTATGTAATAAATATGTTTGGAATGGTGAATATGAAACAAACATTTAACATTTTGAATTTTGGAGCTAAAGGAGATTATATAACAGATAACACAGATGCCGTACAAAAAGCAGTAGATAAAGCCTATGAAGCGGGCGGCGGAATTGTATATTTTCCCAGGGGAATTTATGTACTCTCAACGGTTTTTCTAAAATCCAATATTCATATATATTTTGAAGACGGAACAGATATTCTGGGAAGTCTTGATTTTTATAAATATGCTCAGCAGGAAGAAATTGATTATCCAGCATATCAGGATCAGTCACATACATATTTTAATCTGGCTATGTTTGTGGCAAGGAATTGTGAAAACATAGCCATAACCGGCAGAGCCGTAATAAATATGCGCTCGCTGTGGGATGAAGACGGCGTAAGAGGAGCAAGCATTCGTCACAGAGGACCAAAATGTATTTCGCTTAAAGAATGCAATAATGCAAAAATAAGCGATGTGGAAATATATAATGCCACAGACCTTGCAATATATTTTGCAGGTTGCAATGATGTGGAAATCTGCAATATAAAAATGAAGGTGTATATCGACGGAATATCTCCTGACAACTGCAAGCATGTAAAGATATATAATTGTGATGTTGAATCGGGCGATGATGGAATAGTTTTCAAATCATCCTACACCCTAAATAGGTTGGATATCTGCAAGGATATCAAAGTGTATGATTGCCGTGTAAAGAGCCGTTGCTCTGCGATTAAATTTGGTACGGAAACCAATGGCGGATTTGAGGATATATTAGTCGAAAATATTGATATAAACGATACAAGACTTACAGGCATTGCCATAGAGAGTGTAGATGGAGCTGTAATTGACGGACTTACTATACGCAACATCAGGATGAAGAATACCAACGGACAGATTTTTGTTCATCTGGGATCCCGAATGCGAGGCCCCGAAGGAAGAGATGTAGGAGAAATTCGCAATGTCCTCTTGGAGAATATAACATCAGAAGGACCTTACGAGCCTCATATCATAATGCCAGCAAGTTATGATTCGTATAATGGAAACAATTACTTGCAGTATCCGTGGATATTAAACTCCCTTAATAATGACAATAAAGCTCTTGAAACGGAAGGAAGATATACGCCGTGGCAGTTTTCTTCTAACATATGCGGAATTAAAGGAAAACCGCTTAAGAATATAGTACTCCGCAATGTACATCTAAATGTTGATGGTGGTGTAGGTGAGTACGAAAAAGAGGTACCCGATGTTGCACCCGAGTATCCTGAAATTATGGTTTATGGGAAAATACTGCCTGCAAAAGGAATATATTTCAGGCATATAGACGGACTTGTTATGGAAAATGTAACTGTCGAAAGTTATCGCCCTGATAAAAGGGAAGATTTTGTTTTTGAAGATGTAACAGGTAATTTTTAATTAATACGGAGTGTGAAAATTATGGAAAAAGAATTTGTGTATGATAAGGATAAATTACCCAGACCTATTATTTCGGGGCATGATGATTTTATAGAATTATATTATAAAGCATGGGAACTGGCATTTAGCAATGTAGTCACTATTAACTGTGGTAAGCCGAGAACTTGCCTTTCTTGTATGCCTCAGTGGAAAAGAATATGGGTCTGGGATTCATGCTTTATGACCTTTATTACCAATTATTCCAATGGAACTATAACAGCGCTTAATAACCTTGATGTTTTATACGATATGCAGCGTGAAAGTGATGGATATATAGGTCAGGCATACGATTATGATTCATTAAGGGTGTTGTTTGGCAACAGAATCAACCCACCGTTGTTTGCATGGGCTGAATGGAATTATTATCTTATATCAGGAGATTCGAGCCGTTTTGAAAGAGTAATTCCTAAAATTGAAGCTTTGTTCTCATTTATAGAAAACAACAGGAGACGTGAAAGAGGTCTATATTGGTTTAACGACCATGGGGCAAGCGGTATGGATAATTCTCCAAGAGGACCTTTTCCTGCCAAAAATCAAGATGGAAGCGATATGTGTCATATTGATTTGGCATCACAGCAAGCGCTTACAGCAAAGTGTTTATATGATATGTTTTCTGTTATGAATAACGGAGAAAAAGCAGATTTTTATAATTCTGAATATAAAAGAATATGCAATTTGATAAACGAATATCATTGGCACGAGGGTACAGGCTTCTATTATGACTTTTTTGACAATAATGAGTTTTTAGAAAGAAAGATTAAATATCTTAATACAAAGACGCTTGCTGCTGCATGGACTATGACAGCTATGGTGGCAGAAAGTGATAAATTGAAAAAACTATGTAAGCATTTTCTAAATCCGGATGAGTTTTATACCAAAATACCATTTGCTTCACTTTCAAAGGATGATATTAACTATGATTCTTCGGGCGGATATTGGATGGGAGGCGTATGGGCACCAACTAATTATGCGCTGATAAGAGGTCTTAAAGATAATGGCTTTGAATCACAAGCACGTGAAGCGGTAATTAAATATTTAACTGGAATGTACAAAGTGTATAGAGATTGTGAATTCGGAACTATATGGGAAACGTATGCTCCGGAATCTTATATGCCTGCTCTACGTGAAAATGGAGAGAGAGTAAGAAAGGACTTTGTTGGCTGGAGCGGTATAGGTCCTGTTGCTATGCTTATAGAAAATGTAATCGGTTTAGGCTTTGATGCAAAAAGCAACACAGTAACGTTCAACATTTCCGATTACAATGAAAGTGGTATAGAAAATCTTCTCTTTAATGGTGGTTATATTTCTGTAGTGTGCAGAGAGTATAAGCATATAAGCGGAGGTAGCAAGATTATAGTGGAATGCGAAAAACCATTTACTTTGATAGTGAAAACCGAATACAATTCGGAGGATAAGGTTATAGAAGTTAAAACAGGAAAAAATGAGTTTTTTGTATAAATATTATGCTTGCAGAGTGTAAGTTTTATGATGCACTGTAAAGCGAAAAAGGGGTTAATAACTATGAATTGGGAAAATGAACTTTTTAACGAAAATGAGAAACCGCTTGAAAGATTAGTAGATGGTTATAGCAATACATCAATATTTAGAACCATTGCATTTATCGGTGACAGTCTCTCTTCAGGAGAATTTGAAACAATAGATGAAAACGGAAAACATTCATACTATGATTTTTTTGAATATTCATGGGGACAGTATATGGCCAGAAAAAACGGACTTTTGGCGTATAATTTCTCGCGGGGCGGTATGTCAACACGCCAGTATGTTCAAACTTTTGCTGAGGAAAAAGGTTATTGGGAAAAAGCCAAGGCGTGTCAGGCGTACGTTATCGCTTTAGGGTTTAACGATGTTTACAATGGTAGCATGGAAATCGGAAGTATATCCGATATTGATGAGAATGACTATAATAAGAATAAACAGACGTTTGTTGGCTTTTATTCTGCTATTGTCAGCAGGTACAAACAAATCAGTCCTGATGCCAAGTTTTTCTTCGTTACCCTGTGTAATTCTGGTCTGCCTGAAAAAAAGGAAAGAACAGAAGGTATGGTTGAGGCTTTGTATGCAATGAGTCAATATTTTGATAATTCATATGTTATAAATTTATATAAATACGGTCCTGTATACGACGACAAGTTTAAAGAAAAATTCTATCTTAATGGACATATGTCCCCTGCTGGATATATACTTACAGCCAGATTGATAGATTCATACATTGATTACATTATAAAGCATAATTATGAAGATTTTAAAAATGTAGGATTTATTGGTACTGGTATAGAGTATTGAATTAGTTAAAATATAAAATGGAATGTCTGATTGAGCAAAGTAATAATATGGGGTTGTATTGCTTAACTTTATCTATAGGGCATATATACTATTTCCTTAAAAAGATAACATGCTTTTTCATTGAGGTTATATAAAAAGCATAATTGCAAAAATCCCAAACTTCAATTACATAATATATCCATGATATGCTATATAAGCATATTTCGAATATATCGGTACATAGAAAAGGAGCTTCGGCTCCTTTTTTGTTGCCTGAAATGATTAAAATGGAGGAATTTTATGAAAGAACAAAAGAGTGTTATCTGCTCTGTATGTGGAGCAGTATTAACGGAAGAAACACAACAT
>JAZQKJ010000029.1:0-165646 GCA_045542095.1 Ructibacterium sp. | reverse complement strand
TTTACTTTTCAAACATCACTCCGCAACCCTTGTTGCGTCTGTCTCTCTCTTGGGACAGCTTGACCATTATAGCACAGCTGCTTTTCTTTGTCAAGCCTTTTTTTAACTTTTTTTAATTTTTTTCTCTCCCGAGTTGTCTTCATTAAAATGCTCTCCCTGCGAGCGACTTTGTTAGTATATCACTTATTTTACACAATGTCAACAGTTTTTTTACGAAAATATTGCCCTGTTTTCGACTTTTTTTGTCGCCCTCAATTGTGCGAAATAAACAAAAGACTTTTGTATGAAAAAAACTGCCTGATTTCAGGCAGTTTTAAACTTCATTAATCAAGAAAATAAATTCTTACGTCACGACGACCAAACTGATAACATGTGCTTCTGCTTTCAAAGAATAAATCTACTTTCTTACCCTTGATTGCTCCGCCACAGTCACCTGCAATGGCGTATCCATACTTATACTGTCCGTCAACAGACTCAATATACATCTTTGTTCCGTATGGAATAACTCTTGGATCAACAGCTATTACTCCGTATACGAGAGGCATACCTGTTGAAGTCTGCCCAGCCCAGATGCCGTTATCCATAGGAGATGCATCATAAGCTGTAGCTTTAAATACTTCTACGCGATTATATCTTGTAGGAGCACTTGCAGGAACAACACCGAGCTCCCATTCCTGTTCCGGACCATATTCAACAATTTCGTCAATAGGGTCGGAAAGTTTTGTTTCTCTGATAAGTTCTCTTGAAACCTCAACGCCATTTTCACAATGAATAGTATATTCATATTCTACAACGCCGTTCTTGCCTTCTTGAATAACAACACGTTCGCCGGAAGCTAAATCTGGATTTTCATTCTCCACAGTGTTATATGCTGTTTCTTCCTGAACTGTAACATTATGCTCGTCATAGAGAACAACCTCTATAATGTCACCATCTTTTACTTTACTGCTTACATCGGGTGTTACATTATCTTTTGCATCAACCGAAATGCCCATTTCATTCAAAACATTACCAACAGTACTCTTGGTAGTCTGCATTTCTTTGGTTTCACCCATGTAAACCACTTTAATGTCCTTTGTGCGATAAATCTCAATAACTGCATCATCGCCAACATTATCAGACAATGAATAATTCATTGTATCCTTCTCGCCAAGAACAATACCCTGTTTGGAAAGAATCTTACCTACGTTTGTGTCACTGGTCTTAATCTCTACCGGTGCACAATCGGAATCAGCTATAGTAACTACATTAGAAGTTGCAAATGTAAAGTTACAACAAGTTGTTACTAAAAAAGAAGCTGCAAGGATAACCGCTGTTCTCTTTTTAACCGAAACCGCGAAAGAAGAAAACTTTCCGCTCAGTTTTTTAAACATCAAATCACCTCATAAATTTTTGATTCGGTGGAAAATTGGAAATTTTTTCCACAACCTATCACATGGTCATTATAACCGCAACCTTTTTTTTAGTCAAATTTTAAAAACGGAAAAATTTATAATTATTTTGAATGACTTGTAGTAAACTTTA
This sequence comes from Ructibacterium sp., assembly GCA_045542095.1. Lineage (GTDB taxonomy): Bacteria > Bacillota > Clostridia > Monoglobales > Monoglobaceae > Ructibacterium. Next base: position 164,122 of record JAZQKJ010000029.1, on the reverse strand, counting down.
AAAAAATGAGGTTTTTATCCGAAAAGGTCTTGTTTTCTCCTTAATTCTCCCGTTTTTAATATAAATGGAAAAAAATGTAATCAATTTTGGTTATTGTGCAATAAGGAATTATCTGTTATACTATAAAATAGCTTGGGTAAAAGGCTGTTTTTCTTTTGTAACGGTGCCGTAATTTTTTTGTAACACTTGCCTTAAATCCTTTGAAACAGCCGCTTTTAGCCATTTAAGCTTTATAGTATTTTTTGCATTAAATCTTATTGTGCAATTTGCACAAGTTAACAGTATTTTTGTTGATATTTAATCACAAATTACAAATATTGGAGGATTGAAAATGAAAAACTCTCTTATCCATTCTTTTGAGCGGGTTGACGATTTGCAAATTAACAATCTTAAGATCATTCAAAATCCGGATTGGTTTTGTTTTGGAGTCGATGCTGTTCTTTTGGCAGATTATTCTGCTAAAAATATTAAAAAAGGGAACCGTGTTCTTGATCTTTGTTCCGGAAATGGAATTATCCCTATTTTATTAAGTGAAAAGAGCTCAGCTAAATCCATTTTTGGTCTTGAAATACAGGAACCGGTTTTTGAAATGGCAAAACGCTCTGTTAAACTCAATAACTTGAATGACAAAATAACCATGATTTGCGGAGATTTAAAAGACTCCGTTGAGCTTTTTGGCAGGAGTTCCTTCCAATATATTACGTGTAATCCTCCTTACAAAGAAGCAGGCGGTGGCTTGACAACTAATGCAGATACAACCACCCTTGCACGGCATGAAATTTTATGTACATTAGAAGATGTGGTACGAGTTTCTTCCAATATATTAGAGCCTCAGGGAAAGCTTTGTATGATCCACCGCCCTGAAAGACTTGTTGATATTATATATATAATGAAGAAGTACAATCTTGAACCCAAACGGTTGAGATTTATTCATCCATATCCTAACAAAACTGCTACTATGATATTGATAGAAGGAGTGCGTCAGGGAAGACCCAAACTTTTTCTAGACCCACCATTATATATATATGAAGAAAAAGGCGTTTATTCCAAGGAAATAAACACAATATACGGAAGAGAGGATAACTAAATGAACGGAAAGCTGTACCTTTGCCCTACACCAATTGGTAATTTAGGTGACATAACTATACGAACACTGGAAATTTTAAAATCCGTTGACCTTATTGCAGCAGAAGACACCCGTGTAAGCATGAAACTTTTAAACCATTTTGATATAAAAATTCCCATTACAAGCTATTACGAGCACAACAAACGTGAAAAAAGCCATTATCTTCTGGAGAAACTGCGCTCCGGTCTTTCCATAGCGGTTATTACAGATGCAGGAATGCCCGGAATTTCCGATCCCGGCGAAGACCTTGTACGGTTATGTATTGGCGAAAACATTCCTGTAGAGGCTTTGCCCGGTCCATGTGCCTTTGCAACCGCCCTGGTTGCCTCAGGTATGCCAACAGGTCGATTTGCCTTTGAAGGTTTTTTAACCGTTAACAAACGAAATAGAACCGAGCATCTTGAGTCCATTAAAACAGATACTCGTACCCTGATTTTCTATGAAGCTCCTCATAAGCTTCTGACAACTCTTAAGGATATGTTAAATATTTTTGGTAACCGTTCAATTGTGCTTGCAAGAGAGCTTACCAAAAAATATGAAGAATACAATCGCACAACATTAGAAGATGCTGTATATTATTATGAAGAAACTCCACCAAAAGGTGAATTTGTATTAATAATCTCCGGCGCTGACGCCCAGGAGGTTGAACACCTTCGCCTTGCCGACCTACCATCTGCAGAAGAACTGATAAAAAAGTACGCCTCGGAGGGCATGCGAGCCAAAGAACTTACCAAACGTGTTGCCGACGAGCTGAAACAACCCAAGCGAGATATTTATGACCTTTATCTTTCTATGAAGGAAAATTTATAGTTCAATCATATTTGTCCCTTTTACCTCATATAAATGAAATATATATACATGAAATGAGGTAATTGGTTTATGTTTAATCTATTGAAAGAAGAGATACCCATTGGTGAAGTTATTTGCCAGAAATGCAGTCAGACCAGAGTAGAAAGCGACATAATTGTTCCCGATATAAAACCCGATATTAAAAAAATTCTTGATGTAAGCGGATATGTTTGCATTACGCAAAAACAAGTACAACAGGATAAAGTATTTGTTCAGGGCAATGTACATATGACCGTACTTTACGTTCCCGACGGCGAAGCTATAGGTAAAATAAAAAACCTTACTGTATCCAAAGAATTTAACCACACAATTGATTGTCGTGGCGCTATGCCCGATATGCAGCTTGCCACTGAAGCCGAAATTGCTAATATGGACTACACCACTGTAAATAGCCGAAAACTGAACTTGCGATGTACTCTTAACATAGGAGTAAAGGTAACAAAAGCATCAAATATGTTATTTTCAACAGATGTTGAGGAAAACGAAAACATTGCCTTGAAAAAAGATCGGCTGAGAATTATCAGCGGTACAGATACATCTGAATGCAAAATCATTCTTCGTGAACAACTCGAGCTCCCATCAGGAAAACCTACGATAGGTGAAATATTAAAAATTACTGCTATTCCATCGTCCACCGAACTGTGTATGATGGAAAACAAAGCCGTGGCAAAAGGCCAGGTTCGAGTTTGCGTTTTATATACTGCCGATGACGAGAGTAATTCCATTCAATTTATGGAATATACAATTCCATTTACAGAGATAATTGATGCCGTTGGTGCTACGGAAGATATGGACGGTGAAATTGAATATTCACTAAATGATATTTACCATGAAATCCGTGAAGATTCAGACGGAGAATCCCGCACTTTTGGAATAGAGCTTGTTCTTAACGCATCTCTTAAAGGCAACCGTGTAACTGATATCGACAGTATTACAGATGCTTATTCTTTGAAACTTCCTCTTTCACTTACTACAAAATCCCATAAAATCGAACAGTTACTTGAGAATAGTTCAGCAGAAATTTCCCACAAGGATACAGCTCATCTTCCTTCTATGATGCCTGATATTGCCAGAGTTTACGATGTTAATTCAAGGGCATCTATTGAAAACATCTCTGTCAATGACGGTAAAATTCATATTTACGGAAAAATCATTACAAATATTCTCTATTTATCCGAAAATGAGGAAACCCCTGTTGCAAGTTTTGATCATGCATCTGACTTCAACCATACATTTGCACTTACAGGCATTAATGACAAGACCATTTGCGACGCCCGCACTTATATGAATCATGTAAGCTATACATTAAGCGGTGACGGCAGTCTTGATTTAAGATTTGTAATTGGCTTATCAGTTAAATCCCTTATCACATGCGAGGTTACGCTAGTTGAAAATATAGATATAAATGAAAACGAAGACTTTTCTCCCACCCCATGCATGGTTATATATTTTGTTCAAAACGGTGATTCTCTTTGGAAAATTGCAAAACATTACCGTACTACCGTAGAAAACATTAAAATTCTTAACGAATTAGACAGTGACACTATATATCCAGGTCAGCAAATTAAAATTATGGCATGTTAAAATACAAGATAGGCAGGTAAACCAATTCGGTTTACCTGCCTTTAAAACGCCAAAGCTTTCGGTCTTTTTTGACTATTCTTTAAAAGTTACATGTTCAAACACAAAGTCCTCACGGGCATCGGGATAGAAACTATCTACCGTAACATTATCAATCGTAAGATCCTCAACATATCGAAAATATATACCCTTTGCAGGCAAGGTCCATCCGTATACCATAATTTCAGGGTATTCGGGTGCCTTGTCAGCCACTTCCTTGTCGTATTCGACCACACCGCCATTAACTTTAAGGTGAATGTTGCGCAAAGTGAGATTTTTAATGGGTTTTCCAGGCAGACCGCACATGTTTGATGAAAGCTGCCAGGGAGAATTTGCCCCATTTTTCAAAAAATCGTAATCCGTTTCATTATTTTTTCTGGAGTCGAAAACCCAGGGATACTGATACCAATCGTGAATTTTGTAAGTTACATAATAGGTAGGTATAATTGTATAAGGAACATATGGGCCGTCAGCGGTAATGTTCTCAAGCGTAACATTACGGATTTCTCCTATTTCTCTTCCTTCAGGACCGCGCATACGCTGACCAAGATGAACAAAAAGAAGACCGTTTGTATTTTTCATACGCACATTTTTAACGGTAATACCATCAATAATTGCTCCATCAACACTTTCTATGGCAAGCCCTGTTATACGGGTGTCTAAAATATCAATGTTTTCAATTTCAATATTCTCAAATCCGCCATTGGTTTCGGTTCCAAACTTAATTGCTGAACAGCGACTTTTAAGACGACAATTCCACACCTTTACATTTTTACAAATATCAATTCGATTCAGGGTATATGAGGATTTAAACACAATAGCATCATCCCCTGCTTCAACATCACAGTTGTAAATTTTTACGTTTTTACTGTTATCAGGAGAAATTCCATCAATGTAAACCCTCATCCTGAGATCGTGAATATCCACATTATTACAGCCTGCAAAATAAACTGCCAAATCAGTAGCATTAGCAATCTCAAAATCAGAAAGAATAATATCATCGCATTCTTTAAGGGAAATGCACTTTGCCCCGCGATGAACTATTTTTCTTACATTGTCCTCATCCCATACCGACATCATATCAATCTTCGCTTTGCCGGTTATGGCAATATTTTTAACTTTTAGCCCTACAAACATAGCAGGGTTAAAATAGCTATGTGACGCATCTTGATACAGAGGATAGTCCAACACTTCCTGTTGTTCGTAGTCGTAATAGCTTGGTGCACCAACTATATCGGTACCATCTTCAAACTGTATATGTACATTATCCTTTACAAAAACAGTAGCAAGCACATAAATTCCTTTAGGGAAAAATACTATTCCTCCTCCAGCTTCAGAGCAAGCGTCTACCGCCTTTTGAACCTGAGAGGATACTATTGTAATACCGTCTGCTACAGCACCAAAATCCTTGACATTAAAAATACTATTCATTTTAATTCTCCCTTTTAGAGTTTCTATAAATACTATATCATAAAAAACCCAAAACGACAAGACCCATTTGGCTCTTAGCATAAACTAAGGCAGGTAAACCAAATGGTTTACCTGCCCTACTTTAATTCCTGATCTGTGTTTCTACCAGACTTTTACCACAGTAAATCTCACGAAGTTTTGGTTTTTCAATTTTTCCTGTTGGATTACGTGGAACATCTGCAAAAATAACTTTATGAGGTCTTTTATATCTTGGCAAATCAAGACAGAAATCATTTACCTCTTCTTCTGTCATGTCTGCGCCCTCTTTAAGTTCTATAATAGCAGCCGTTATTTCACCTAATCTCTTATGAGGAAGACCAATAACTGCAACGTCTTTAATCGCATCACAGGAACGAAGGAAATCTTCAATCTGTACGGGATAAATATTTTCTCCTCCCGAGATAATAACGTCTTTCTTTCTGTCTACAAGATAGATAAATCCGTCTTCATCTTCCTTTGCCATATCTCCTGTGAAGAGCCAACCATCACTTAGTACTTCGTTGGTTGCTTTTTCGTCATTGAAATAACATTCCATTACACCGGGACCTTTAACAGCAAGTTCTCCAACATCGCCTTTGGCAACAGTTTGACGATTTTCATCAACAATTTTAACTTCCCAACCAAACCCTGCCTTACCGATTGCACCGACTTTATGTTCGTTTTCTACTCCAAGATGCACACATCCAGGTCCGATAGATTCGCTAAGGCCATAATTTGTGTCATATTGATGATTAGGGAAGTAACCCTTCCAGCGTTTAATAAGACTTGGAGGTACAGGTTGTGCACCTATATGCATAAGTCGCCACTGCTCAAGCTTATAATCCTCAAGTTTAATTTCTTCTCTTTCAATCGCATCAAGAATATCCTGTGCCCATGGAACAAGAAGCCATACAATTGTACACTTTTCCTCGGAAACAGTTCGGACAACCCATTCCGGCTTTACACCTTTTAAAAGGACCGCCTTACTTCCCGAGAGCAAACTTCCAAACCAATGCATTTTTGCCCCCGTATGATAAAGTGGAGGTATGCAGAGAAATACATCATCTTTTGTCTGACCGTGATGATTTTGTTCTACACGACAGGAATGAATCAGGCTTTCATGGTTGTGAACAATAGCTTTTGGAAATCCTGTAGTTCCTGACGAGAAATATATCGCCGCTTTATCTTCTATAGTAAGTGAAATTTCAGGTGCGCGGGCTGTACAATAAGTTACCAGCTTATCATAGCTTTCTGCAAATGTAGGACAATCCTCTCCCAGATAGAATGTATAACGCACCCTTTTCATCTTGTTGCACACCGCCTCAACACGGCCGGTAAATTCCGGTCCGAATATAAGGACATCAGCTTCTGCCAGGTTTACGCAGTATGCAATCTCATCTGAGGTATAGCGATAGTTAAGAGGAACAGCCATTGCTCCTGTCTTTAAAATACCAAAATAAATTGGAAGCCATTCTAAACAGTTCATAAGCAAAATCGCTACCTTATCGCCCTTTTTAATGCCACGACTAAGAAGCAGATTAGCAAACCGATTTGCCTTTTTATCAAACTCGCTCCATGTAATCTCTGTACGAAAAGCTTCTTTATTGCTTGATTCTATCAAGGAGTATTCTTTCCATGTAAGACGTTTTGATTCTCCCATAGGTGGATTGATTTCCACCAGGCTCACATCATCGCCATAAAGCTTTGCATTTCTTTCAAGAACTTCTGTTATTACCATTTTAAATCACCTTTTAATATGTATTAAGCACCAAGACTTTCTTTTTTCTGTACACTAACCTGTTCTTCATAGCAGCTGAAAGTTTCGTCAACAAATCCCTTATCCGGAGCCTTTGTGAACATACTTACAACAGGAACAATCACAAATCCTGTAAGCATAGCTATAACTCCACAGTTAATGGGAGACTGCATAATTGCCGGGAATGAACTCCTGAACAACATATTGAGAATCATTATTCCTGCACCAAATATAAAGCTTACCCATACTGACAGTTTGGTTGTTCTCTTCCAATAAAGTCCAAAGAGGAACGGAGCTAAAAATGCACCCGCCAATGCTCCCCAGGAAATACCCATCATATCCGCAATTGCACTCAGCTTATCTTTATTTATTGCTATAACTGCTGAGATCACTATAAACACAACAATCAGCACTCTCATAATAAGAACCTGCTTTTTCTCGCTCATATTCTTTATAATATGACCTTTAATCATATCAAGAGTAAGAGTTGAGCTTGAAGCCAATACCAATGATGAAAGAGTTGACATTGAAGCAGAAAGCACCAGAACTATAACAATTGCAATTAAAACATCAGGAAGACCTGAAAGCATTGTAGGAATTATAGCATCAAATCCACCTTCAATTGAACCATTTGGAAGGAATGTAAGACTGTCTGTAAATAATCTTCCAAATCCGCCCAGGAAGTAACATCCGCCTGCTACAATTATTGCAAATATGGTCGAAATAACTGTTCCCTTGTGGATATCCTTTTCATTTTTTATAGCGTAGAATTTTTGAACCATCTGCGGAAGTCCCCATGTTCCCAAAGAGGTAAGAACAACTACAAAAGCAAGTCCAAGCGGGTCAGGTCCAAAGAAAGAGTTAAACGCCCCCGGAGCAGTTCCCTCTGCCTCTATGGCTGCAAGTCCGTTAAGAGCTTCAATAAATCCGCCGTTCTGACTGAGTACAGCTGCAATAACCGCAATAATACCAACAATCATAATTATTCCCTGAATAAAATCATTGATTGCGGTTGCCATGTAACCACCCGCTATAACATAGATACCGGTAAGTACAGCCATAACTATAACACAAACTGAATAGTCAATCTGTGGAAAAGCCATTGCAAATAATCTTGAAAGACCATTATACAATGAAGCTGTATAAGGAATCAGGAATATAAATACCAAAATTGATGCAGCAATTTTCAACGCAGGGCTTAGATATCTTTTACCAAAGAACTCCGGCATGGTAGCACTATCTAACTTATGGCTCATCAGTCTTGTTCTTCTTCCAAGAACAATCCATGCAAGAAGGGAGCCAAGCACTGCATTACCAATGCCAATCCAAGTGGAAGCAATACCAAACTTCCAACCAAACTGACCTGCGTAACCTACAAAAATTACCGCAGAGAAATACGAGGTTCCATAAGCGAAAGCAGTAAGCCATGGACCAACCGAGCGGCCGCCAAGAACAAATCCATTAACATCCGTCGCGTGTTTTCTGCATTGAACACCAACAATAATCATGATTGCAAAAAATACAACCAACAAACCTAACTTTACTAACATTTTACATCTACCCTTTCTCTTGAGGGCACAAAAAACGCCCTCATATTTAAATATGAGGGCGAAAAACTCGCGGTACCACCTCATTTTACCGTCCCCTCACAGGCACGGCCTTTACGAGTACTGCTTCCGGGTGTTTGTTGGCAAGCCAACAAAAAGCTCTATACTCTCTTGCTGTAACGGGCAATCCCGTCGTAGCCTACTGAGAAAATCCGTTCGGTACGCAGCTCACAGGATGTATTTAGATAATCTCGATTTACTGTCTCGCAGCAACCGACAGCTCTCTTAAAATCTGCAGAAAATCCTACTTGTTCCCGGTCATAGCCTTTTGAATATTTGTTATTATACATCCTCCGACACAATTTGTCAAGAGATTATTTTTTTGGATTTACAATATCGCGCCAACCTAAATCGCCGCGTTCAATTCCCATTATAAGAACCTCAGCAGTTGCAACATTTGTCGCAAGAGGGATGTTATGGACATCACAAAGTCTGAACAGCGCGGATACGTCCGGTTCGTGAGGTTGTGCTGTAAGTGGGTCCCTAAAGAACAAAACAGCATCAATTTCATTATAAGCAATTCTGGCACCTATCTGCTGATCTCCACCCTCAGGGCCTGATAGGAATTTAGTAATAGGAAGACCTGTTGCTTCTTCAACCAGGGTTCCGGTTGTCCCGGTAGCAAACAGTTCATGCTGCTTAAGTATTCCGCTGTATGCAATACAAAAATCAACCATAAGCTCTTTTTTCTTATCGTGTGCAATCAATGCAATATTCATCCATCAAATCCCCTTTCAGGTCAAATTATAATGTCATTTTAAATATAGCTAAAAGCAAAATTACAATTCCAATGGATTTTATTATATCATAAAACACCAAAAAAGTCAAAGATTATTATAAATTTAATGTGACATTTAACTTTTTAGTCCGCTTCTAATATCCCCGAAGTCGTTTCATTCTCACCTGTTCCGGGCGTTACGCCCCGGTTTGATGATGTTGTTGCAGATGGAACCTGTCTTCTTGACGTAACCATCGGCTCGCTCATTTGGTCAATTTCTTCATCTTTTTCTTTATTCTTAGTTCTCTCTTCTTCAGGAGTATTTCTTTCTTTTTTTAGCTCCATATACGCATCAAAAACTTCTCTTGCAACTTTAGCCGCATAAAAACTTGATGCACCATGTTCAATCACAACAGCAATAACGATTTCCGGTTTTTCATACGGGGCAAATCCCACAAACAAAACATTATCAGCACCATCAGGCACTTCAGCAGTTCCTGTTTTTCCTGCCGCATTATACTCTGTTCCTGCAAAAGCCTCTTTTGCCGTTCCCATAGTTACAACCTGACGCATACCGTCTTTGATTTTATTAAACGTAGAATCTGAAATTGGGTTTTCATCCAAAAGCTGTGGATTTTCACGATGCACAATTTCACCTGTATCGTAATCTACAATCTCGTTTACAAGATGCAATTTATAACGTCTTCCCTTATTTACAATCGTTGCTATATAGCTTGCAAGTTGCGCAGGAGTAAACAGGTTGTCCGACTGTCCGATTGCCGCCTGAATAACGTCGCCCGGATACCATTCCTGACCAAGTTCTTTTCTATGCTCAGGATTAGCAACAAGACCTTTACTTTCTCCAAGCTCTATACCCGTAGTCTGACCCAGTCCAAACATTTCAGCATATTCATTAAGAGTTTCTATACCAACCAATCTTCCCACTTCATAGAAAAAATAGTTACAGGAAACCCCAATAGCCTCGGAAACCTCTATTGTGCCATGAGTCACACCCTTTGATGAGTATACCAGACAGGTCGGCTGATATGAATCAAAAAAGGTATACTTACCCTTATCTTCTATATAAGTGTTAGGTGTAATTATTCCTGTTTCAAGCCCTGCAATAGCCGTAAGGGGTTTAAAGGTTGAACCGGGTGAATAGACACCGTCTAACACCTTATTAAACAAGGGCCTTGATTTGGCCTGAACAAGCTTTTCATAATCCTCGTCAAAGGTAGACGGATCATACGACGGATACGACGCCATAGCAAGAACCTCACCTGTGCCGGGTATTATAGCAATAGCTCCACCTGACCCATTTCTGTCAACCGCCTTGGTTATGTTTTCTTCAAGGGCTTTTTCCATGGCACGCTGAACTTCGCGGTCAAGAGTTAATCGCGCAAAGTTTCCCGGTTGTACAGTTCGGCTTTTGGCTATATCCCGGTTCTCTCCGTCATCTTCCATAGACACGCTTCTGTATCCATCTCTTCCTTTTAGATATGATTCTAAAACCTTTTCAAGACCGTCCTTCCCGATAATATCGTTAATGCCATAGCCTTTACTCTTTAGTTTTTCATACTCTTCCGCATAAATCTTTCCTGTACGGCCTAAAATATGTGCCGCCATTTTCGCCTCTGTGTATACACGTATTGGTTCGGTTTCTACGTCTACTCCTGGAAAGTCCATAGACTGTTCCTTTATCTGTTGCACAACTATCTCGTTTACATCATGTGCCATTATATAAGGAGTTTTTTCGCTGAAACCGCTTTTTTCCATATCATACCGAACAGCCACAATAGCCCATCGGTCCGCATCGTTATATTTACCTGCCACAGAATACTGTCCGCAGTAGTGGTTTATAATCTCCTGAGGCTTTTCATACTGTGAAAGCTTATTCTTCTCTTTCCACTCCTGTAGCTGTGCCGCCTGTTCTTCTTTAAGTCTATTGGCCGCCTCTTTATCTATATCCTCTTCGGTCTTTGTAAGATACTCCTCATCAGAACTCTTTTTATCTCTTTTAGGTCTTTGATAAGTATATTCCCATAATTCATTTTCCTCATCATAATAAACAGGGAAATCAGAAGAAAGCGTTCCGCCATATTCCTTTATAAGATTATTGACAGATACTATCAGCTCATTAAGTTCGTCTGAACTCATACCGATTTTTTGGAACTGAACATTAAATCCCATACGATTCTCCACAAAAGGCTGGTCGTAGCGATCTAAAATTTCTCCCCTGGGTGCCGTAACAGGAAACGCTCTGACAAGACGTTGCTCTGCCTGTACACTATATTCTTTTCCCTTTACTATCTGCAATTCGAAAAGTCTTATAACACATGCCAGAACCAGAACCCCTATAATTCCCATAATTATAATATAACGCCCGCTGAAATTCCGTCCGCCCAAAAAATCACCTTCTCTCTGTCAGTTTCTATATCATTCTTTTAATTCTCATAGCTCTCATTATCCACTTTACCGGGAACATAAGAATAAATGCCATCACACAATTATAAAATCCTTCAATAAGGGAAATTCGGAAAAAAGCCGTAACAAATCCTGTATCATTCCACCCTATCTTCCGTGCAAAATAATAAAAAATACCATAGATAAGAGTAGCTATAAATGCCGTTGCAGAGCCTACCATAAACTTTCCGCCACCGAAAAACTGATTTCCAATTATTCCTGCCACATAACCTAAAGCCAGAAATATCATACCGCTTACGCCAATCATTCTTCCCACCAGCAGGTCATACAATAAGCCAAAAATGGCACCTACAACAGCACCCTCGCTTTTCCCCCTGAAAAAGCTTATAATAATTACAAAGCACAAGAACAAATTAGGGGCAATTCCCCAAATTTCAATCCCACGTGCCAACGTCGGCTGGAGAACAGTGAGAATTATGCCCCATATTACATAATAAAGCACAACCATTATTCACTCAGCTCCATTCCGCCCGATGATGAATCTTCTTCATTATCTTTATCAGATGAGGTAACATCTGAATTACCCTCATTATCGCTATTTTCTATTTTCTCGCCATCTTCCTCTGACTCTTCAACATCTTTATTGCTGTCAGTAGTGGGTTTTCTCTCGATATCTTCAACATAATTCATAAGAACAAATGCTTCGTTTATACTTCCAAAATCCACCATAGGCTCAACAGTTGCAATCTTTGTCATACTGATATTATCTTCCACAACACTTACAATTCTGCCAATTAATAATCCCTTGGGATATATCCCTCCAAGTCCAGATGTTTCTACATAATCTCCCTCTTTAACATCCGCCATTCTTGACAGATATCCAAGCTTACAATAACCTTTGAACTTAAGAGCAGAATCCCCCTCGGTAATTCCTATATCCCGTGAACGTTCCACCGTACTTCCCACACTATTTTCAGGATCAAGCACAGTTATTATTTCTGCCCAATCCGAGCCAACCTTATATACCTGTCCTATAAGCTCCTTATTTGCAGTTATAACAGGTTGATTTTTTTTAATTCCGTCATTTTCTCCCTTGTTTATTGTAATGGTACTGTACCAATTAGATGGGTTTTTTGCAACAACCCTTACCGCCTGTAATTTAAGGGACGCCTCTTTTTCCACCAAATCCAGCATCTTGCGGAGTTCATAATTTTCCTCCTCAAGCCCGGAATTATCACGAATTTTTTTATCAAGCTCTATATTCTCCTGCTTTAACAGTCTATTTTCCTCCTGAAGAGCCTCCATACTTTTAAATCTGTCAAATAAAGATGTAATCCAGCCGCCTATTCCCGTAGCTCCTTTTTTCCCCGGCTCTGTCAACGTTTGTACAGTGCCCTCCACAAAAGTCGCTCTATCTCTGTTTGACATGGCGCTGAATATTCCAATAATTGCAGCTATTATCAGTACCGCAGTAATTATAAATATTACCGGCCTGTTTTCTATAAATCTTTTCACTTTTAATCCCTCAACTATATAAATCTGTTTTGACGCCTGCTCATTTCAATCAGAAAATCTATGGATTTTCCCGCTCCTGTTGCTACACATTCCATAGGAGCCTCTGAAATATAAACAGGAATATCCGTGCTTACATTTATAAGTCTGCCAAGTCCTTTTAGCTTTGCTCCGCCTCCGGCTAAAACTATTCCGCTTTCCATAATATCTGCCGCAAGCTCCGGCGGGGTATTTTCAAGACAAATTTTCACTGCATCAACAATCTCTTCGGCAGATTCTTTAAGTGCATCTCTTACCTCGTCTGAGGTTATAACCGCCGTTTTCAGCAATCCGCTTACCAAGTCACCGCCCTTTATTTCCATTTTCTCACTGTCTTTATGGAAATAAACACAGCCAATACTACATTTAATTTGTTCAGCCGTAACATCGCCGATGGTCATATTATATCTTTTCTTTACACTTTGAATAATAGCGTTGTCAAAAGCTTCGCCCGCTGTTCTTACAGAATGGGAAACCACTATTCCGCCCAGGGAAATAACCGCAACCTCTGATATTCCCGCACCTACGTTAACAACCATGCTACCATGAGGCTCGCTTATATCAATACCGCTTCCAATTGCCGCCGCAAGAGGCTCTTCTATAAGATAAACCTCTTTTGCCCCAGCATTTCTGGCAGCCTCGGTTACTGCTCTGCGCTCAACCTCTGTAATACAACAGGGTACACAGATTACCACTCTCACCTTTGCTATGGTACTCTTTGCCGCCTTTTTTATGAAATATTTAAGCAGGGCAACCGTACCCTGAAAGCTGGTTATTACCCCATCTCTTATAGGGCGGATAACCTGTACACCATCAGGAGTTCTGCCTATCATCTCGTCTGCTTCGTTTCCGATTGCCAGAACCTGACCATTCTTTTTACTGCGTACCACCATAGAAGGCTCGTTCAGAATTATACCTTGTTTTTTGTCATAAATAATAGTATTTGCTGTACCTAAATCAATCCCAAGATCAATCGGCATGTAACTATCTCCTATCCATTTAAAATTATTTTTCAAGTAACCCAAAACTAAATCTCTCCTTCAGGATTTTTCCCAACTTACACAAGGGTAAACCCACAACATTAAAATAATCGCCATCTATTCCCTCAATAAACAAAGCTCCAAGCTCCTGTATCCCATACGCTCCCGCTTTATCCATGGGCTCGCCTGACCTTATGTACGCTAAAATTTCGTCTTTTGTCAAGTCCTTGAATTTGACTTTTGTACATTCAAAATCAGATATTTCGGTTCCTGTCTCTGTGTCGATAATGGCAAAGCCTGTATAAACCTGATGATATCTGCCTGATAAATTCTTCAACATAAGATAGGCTTCCTCTTCATCACAGGGTTTGCCGAGAATTTTATCATCAATGGAAACCACCGTATCTGCCGCCAGAATAATACAAGATTTATCAACTTTCTCCCTGACATTATGTGCCTTTTGCATGGCAAGACGCCTGACTGTCTCCTGAGGCATTTCCCCCGGAACAACAACCTCTTTGGAATCATCAGTAATAATTTCAAAATTTCTTATAAGTCTGCCAATGAGCTCCTTTCGTCTGGGAGACCCTGATGCTAAAACAAAACTTTTCATTTTCTACCTGCCTGTTGAACCAAATCCGCCATCACCGCGGTCTGTTTTATCAAGTTCCTCTACTATCTTAATATCCGCCATGGCTATTGGCATAATTACCATCTGTGCTACTCTGTCACCCGTATTGACTATGTAGTCATGGTCAGCAATATTATGAAGCGACACCATAATTTCGCCTGTATAATCAGAATCAATTACTCCAACACAGTTAGACATTGAAATTCCTTTTTTATGAGCAAGCCCCGACCTTGGAAATATAAATCCTGCATAACCCTGGGGGATTTGCATTGCAATTCCCGTAGAAATCAAGGCTCTTCCACCGCTTTTTAATGTAACAGCCCCATCTGTTGCCGCAACTAAATCCATACCCGCGCTACCCTTTGTGGCATATTCAGGTTTAACTGCATTTTCTTTTAATATTTTTATTTTTAAATCCATTTTATAAGACCCCTTTATAAAAATGTAATCTTGTAAACTCACCGTCTAATTTTTTGTTTCCAAAATAATTTTCACATATTTTCCCGCACATTTCAGGGCTTTCTATTGTAAAATCAATTCTGCCAAAATCAACTCCGCAATTTTTTATATCCTGAATTTTATCACCCATATACAGCGGTACACTGTTTAAAACAATATTCCGACAGCTTTGACCATCTTTTATAATAAAAAATCTGCTATTCTTTCTGTCATAAATTTCGCCAAAGTCCTTACATGGACATTTCCCTGCATTTTTTAAAATGCAATTCTCCGTTATCATAAGAGCAGTATGCCCGTAAATTATTACCTCGGTTTTTATAACTTTATCAATATCACGTATCTGTGCAAGATTCAACTCTGCTGAAAGGCAGACCGATTCCATTCCTGCATCTCCCAGTACCTTTAACGCACGGCTGTTTGCCACATTCAGCCTTTCTCCACCAAACACTTTATATTTATCCTTTATAAAAACCCTATCTATATTCTGTCCTCTTAGCTTGTCAAATCCTATTTCCCAAAGGTTTTTCAGTGCTTTATCCCATTTATCTTTTTCTCCGTCTTTTACTATTACGGGTAAATTTAAAATAATTCTTTCTTTATCATCACGAAAAACCTCTATGTTTTTTTCTGCCACATGGACAGGAACATCTATATATTTAAAATCGAAGTCCTTTATAGCGAGATATTGCTCAAGAGATTTAACAGATGCAGTAAATTCAAATTCGTTATTTTTCTTTCTTTCACTTTTTGACTCTACTATATTAACTATCTCTTTTCTGCTATCTATAAGCAATTCCTCTTCTAATTTTTCCAGGGCAGTTCTCCGCAATGCGTTTACCTCTTTTACAGGCACAAAGGGATTGCCTTCAATATCAACATTACATTCTTTCATATAAAAGGCAGTACCGCCCATTTTAGCAAGCTGTTTTTCAATATCTTCACGGCTTGCAGGGCTCTTCATTGCCGTGCCTAATGGTTCTTCTCCAATAACCGTTACTTCCTTATCTTCTATTTTTAACTCAATAACAGGACTTTCACCCTCGGCAAACCATCCTTTAACCGAAACGCCATTCTTTTTTTCATTTACATCTATCTGCTCCAGATTTCCGCCTTTTTTGTACGGGTTATCAGGCTTATCAAAAGCAAACATTGACGGACCAATATTATTTTTATAATATCCGTCACTTAATCCGCCTCTGAAAAAGACGCGGTTTATTCTGTCAAGCTCTTCTTTATTGGGTTTACGAAGCTCATCCATGCATCTACGATAAGTTCTTACAACCTGAGAAACGTAATCCACACCCTTCATACGCCCCTCTATTTTTAAAGATGCAACCCCAATATCCCTTAACTCTTCTAAATGATTTAAGAGGGACATATCTTTAAGACTCATATAAAACCTGTCTTTTCCGCCTTTATCATGATATTCCAGGCGGCAGGGCTGAGCACATTTTCCTCTGTTACCACTTCTGCCCCCTAAAACACTACTCATCAGGCATTGTCCCGAATAGCTCATACACATGGCCCCATGAACAAAAACCTCTATCTCTGCATTACAGTTGCTTATAATATATTCAATATCGGCCTTTGAAAGTTCTCTGGACAGCACCACACGTTTTACACCCAATTTTTCCAGAGCACGTACACCCTCCAGGTTATGGACCGTCATCTGTGTACTTCCATGAACAGGCATCTGTGGGCAAATCTGAGAAATCCTCCTCAATACACCTAAATCCTGAACAATTACCCCGTCTGCTCCGGCATCTGCCAAAAGAGCAATAAACTCGTCAAGCTCGTCAAACTCTCTGTCCAATGTCATGGTATTGACCGTTACATAGCTTTTTACATTTCGCAACCTGCAATACTTTATAGCATCGTACATTTCTTCGGAAGTAAAGTTGTTGGCATAACTTCTTGCTCCAAAGCTCTTGCCTGCAAAGTACACAGCATCGGCGCCGCTATTTACCGCCGCTTTTAAACATTCCATATTCCCTGCAGGTGCCAACAGTTCCATATCTAAAGCCTCCGAATTTTATCTTTGAGTTCTTCTTGCCGCAGAAAGCTCCGTTTCCTTCTTGGCAAGCTCAATCTGAAGTCTGTGCATATCTTCTTTGAGCTTTTCAACCTCAAGTTTCTTTTCTTCCAGAACATCTCCGTTATTGTTTGCCTCTTCCATATAATGCTTAAGCTCACTTCTGAGATTATCAAGAATTTCTTCGTTTTTCAGGAGTTCATCAGCAATATTTATTGATGTCAAAACTGCCGCCATAGCTGTACTGAGTTGTTTATTACCTTCCTGAATTTGCTGCATACGTTTGTTAACAAGCAAGGCAACACGCTGAACATATTCCTCGGGCTCGTTGGTTACAAGCATATACTCCACATTATTGATTTTAACTTCTACTCTTTTATTTTCCATGGCTATCTCCTTTTACATACGTTTTTCTAAAATACGTACAGCCTTTAATACACCTACAACCGTTTTTGCATCCTTAATTTCATTGTTAAGAATTTTTTCTTCCAACTCTTTTAAGGGCATTTTGAATGTGTCTATATACTCATCAGGGTCGGGATTTACCTTGCCCGGATATAATCCTGTGGCAAGATAAATGTGAGTCTTTTCGTCCATAAATCCCGGTGACGGGTAAACAAAACCTAAATACTCAAATTTCTTTGCCTTATACCCTGTTTCCTCTTCCAATTCACGCATTCCGCAGGCTAAATGCTCCTCGCTGGATTCCAACTTGCCTGCAGGTATTTCGCAAACAACAGCGCCTACCGCCTTTCTATACTGCTTTACAAGTATGACTTCATTATCCTCTGTCAGGGCAACCACACCTACACCGCCGGGATGTTCCACAAATTCACGGGTAGCCGTACTTCCGTCAGGCATGGCAACTTCATCAACTCTGACCTTTATTACCTTGCCCTCAAAAATCTTTTTTGAAGAAACGCTTTTCTCCTCAAAAACCATAATAATCTTCCCCCTTAGCCGAAGTCAACAATATTAAATACGCCTGAATCAGCGTAATGGTGACGTATTTCCGTCAAAAAAACAAACAGACGGCTTATGAATGCCACTTAACTAAAATAGCCAAAGCCAACAAAAGAACCATTCACAAGACGTCCGCACAGGCGGAGGCTTTCGCCCCCGCCTGAAATTTATAATAATTAGATAATACCCTGTGCCATCATAGCGTTTGCAACCTTCTTAAAGCCTGCAATGTTAGCACCTGCGATGAGGTCATAACCAAGACCGCATTCTTCAGCTGCTTCAACAGAAGCTTTATGAATGTTAACCATAATGCCCTTGAGCTTTTCATCAACTTCTTCAGCTGTCCAGCTGTATCTTTCAGAGTTCTGTGACATCTCTAATGCAGATACTGCAACACCGCCGGCATTAACAGCCTTTGAAGGTCCAACAATAAGACCCTTACCCTTAATGAAAGCTACTGCCTCGTTTGTGGTTGGCATATTAGCAACTTCAATATAGTATTTTGTTCCGTTTGCAACAATCTTTTCTGCCTCTGCCATACCAATTTCATTCTGTGTTGCACAAGGCATACAGATATCAACCTTAACGCCCCATGGTTTTTCACCTGCATGGAACTCGCAACCGAATTTATCAGCATAATCCTGTGCACGGTCACGGCCTGATGCTCTCATTTCGAGCATGTAATCAAACTTCTCTTTTGTTGTAACACCGTCAGGATCATAAACATAACCGTCAGGACCTGAAATTGTAACAACCTTACCGCCAAGCTCTGCAACCTTCTGGCAAACACCCCATGCAACGTTACCAAAGCCTGAAACAGCAACAGTCTTACCAACTAATGTGTCACCCTCGTGCTTTAATACTTCGTTTACATAGTATGTAGCACCAAAGCCTGTAGCCTCAGGTCTGATTAAAGACCCGCCGTATTCAAGGCCTTTACCTGTAAGAACGCCGTTCTCCCAGCAACCCTTGATTCTCTTATACTGACCGTAAAGGAAACCGATTTCTCTTCCGCCAACACCGATATCACCTGCAGGAACGTCAATATCAGGGCCGATGTGTCTGTAAAGCTCTGTCATAAAGGCCTGACAGAATCTCATAATTTCGCTATCACTCTTACCTCTTGGGTCAAAGTCAGAACCACCCTTACCACCGCCGATAGGAAGACCTGTCAGGCTGTTCTTGAATGTCTGCTCAAAGCCCAGGAACTTCATGATTCCGGGATATACAGACGGGTGGAAACGGAGACCGCCCTTGTAAGGACCGATTGCACCGTTGAACTGTACACGATAACCTCTGTTAACCTGAGTCTTGCCATTATCGTCAACCCAGGAAACACGGAAGCTTATCATTCTTTCAGGTTCCACAAGTCTTTCGATAAGGCCTGTTGCCTCATACTCCGGATGCTGTGCAACAACCGGCTCGATTGACTCGAAAACCTCCTCAACTGTCTGTAAGAACTCAGGCTCGTTCTTATCTCTTGCCTGAACCTGTTCAAACACACGCTTAAGATACTCGTTTGTAAATGCCATTTTAAAAACCCCTTTTCTTGCAGATTATCTGCAATATTTATATTTTAATATTTTTTACCTAAGATATTCGTCTATGGCCTCAGCAGCAGATTTTCCTGCGCCCATAGCCAAGATAACAGTTGCAGCGCCTGTAACAACATCGCCACCTGCCCATACACCTTGCTTGCTCGTCTTTCCATCTTTGTCTTTTACAACGATACAGCCTCTGCGGTCTGTTTCAAGGTCTGGTGTCGTACTTCTTATAAGCGGATTTGGTGTCTGTCCGATTGCTATAACTACAACATCCACATCCATTTTAAACTCACTGTCAGGAATAGGAGTAACACTCTTTCTTCCCGATTCATCAGGAATTCCAAGTTCCATCCTTATACATTCAATGCCATTCACCCAACCATCTTCTGTCCCCAGAATTCGGATTGGATTACATAGTAACTTGAACTCAATTCCCTCTTCCTTAGCGTGCTGAATTTCCTCACTTCTTGCAGGCATTTCATCAGCTCCGCGTCTGTATACAATGGAAACATCTTCCGCTCCCATTCGTTTAGCGCATCTTGCGGCATCCATAGCAACATTTCCGCCGCCCACAACAGCGACCTTTTTACCAATATAAATAGGTGTGTCGTATTCAGGAAATTTATACGCCTTCATAAGATTTATTCTTGTTAAAAATTCATTGGCGGAATATACGCCGTTTAAATTCTCTCCATCTATTTTCATAAAGCTTGGTAATCCCGCACCTGTACCAATAAAGACGGCATCAAAACCCTCTTGAGTTAAAAGCTCGTCTACCGACAAGACTTTACCGATTACCATGTTTGTCTTGATTTCCACACCAAGCTGTTTTAGCTTATCTATCTCCGCTTTAACTATGTCCTTTGGAAGCCTGAATTCAGGGATGCCATATACTAAAACTCCACCTGCTGTATGAAAGGCTTCAAACACGGTTACATCATAGCCGATTTTTGCCAAATCACCAGCACAAGTAAGACCTGCGGGGCCTGCCCCTACAACAGCGACTTTTTTGCCGTTTTTAGCAGGGGGCGTACTCTTTGTGCTTATATTTTTCATAAACCAGTCCGCAACAAATCTTTCAAGTCTGCCGATTGCAACGGGCTCGCCCTTTCTATTGCGGATGCAATGCATTTCACACTGACTTTCCTGAGGACAAACCCTGCCACATATAGCAGGAAGTGAACTTGTTTCCTGAATTTTATAATATGCGTCCTCGAATTTTCCTTCTGCAACCAAAGCAATAAACTCGGGAATTTTTACTTTGACGGGACACCCCTCTATACACAATGGCTTTTTGCACTTAAAACATCTTTGTGCTTCCTCGATTGCCATTTCTTCAGTATATCCGATTGACACTTCGTCAAAATTTTTATTTCTGATTTGAGGGTCTTGCTCCGGCATAGGTACTTTTATCTGCGATAAATTAAGCATTACTCATACCCTCCATTCTACATCTGTGTCCCTCTCTTGAGCGGTTTTCCCCCTGAGCGAACATTTTTGAACGTCGGATAGCCTGATCAAAATCCACAAGATGTCCATCAAAATCAGGACCATCTACGCAAGCAAACTTTGTCTCACCGCCAACAGTAATGCGGCAACCACCGCACATTCCTGTACCGTCAATCATAATAGGATTCATGCTGACAATTGTTTTTATACCATAATGGCGTGTAAGCTCTGATACCGCTTTCATCATAACAAGAGGACCTATGGCAATTACAACATCATAGTTGTTTCCCGCTTTTATCAGTTCTTCAAGCTTACTTGTTACAAAGCCCTTATTGCCGTTTGAACCGTCATCTGTCATTGTGTATAAATTTGTGCAGGCATTTTTGCACTCTTCTTCAATTATAACAAGGTCTTTATTTCTGAATCCATTAATCATGTGGACCTTAACACCCATTGCATGGAGTTTCTTCGCCTGTGGGTAAGCAATAGCCGTACCCAAACCTCCGCCGATTACCGCCGCAGTCTTAACCCCATCAAATTCCGAAACCTTACCCAAAGGACCAACCACATCCAAAATGAAGTCCCCTTCTTTCATGGCATTAAGACATTCAGTAGTGTGTCCTAATATCTGGAATATAACTGTGACAGTTCCTTTTTCTCTGTCAAAGTCTGCTATAGTAAAAGGAACTCTCTCTCCAAATTCATCTGTACGCAGAATTATAAACTGACCAGGTTCTGCTTTCTTTGCAATATATGGTGCATCAATCTCTATTAAAGATACAGAGGGATTGAGAACTTCTTTTCTTACTATCTTAAACATATATATCTCCCTCTCCTTTTTCACCTATTCGAATTATTATACCACAGACAGACTTTCGTTTCAATATTTTTTTTGCAAAAAAATCTGTATAGCTTTAAATTTCTATCAAATTTCCCTATTTTTTCAGGCATGAAAATTCATATTATTGCAATTTATATAAAACAGTGCAAAAGCAGTTGACCATTTCGGGTCAGATGTGATACAATACTTCTATATTTTATGCACTGAAAGGAACAATAATTATGGCTAAACTTTGGGGCGGCCGTTTTTCCAAGGCCACAGATACATTAGTAGACGATTTTAACTCCTCTATTCGCTTTGATGCCCGTATGTATGCTCAGGATATCGCAGGAAGCATGGCACATGCCGAGATGCTTGGCAAACAGGGTATTATACCACAGGAGGATACAAAACTTATAGTAAAAACTCTTGGAGAGATAAAAGAAGATATCGAAAATGGAAAAGTTGAATTTCTGATAGATGCAGAAGATATTCACATGAATATCGAAACTATTTTGATTTCCAGAATAGGTGACGTTGGCAAACGCCTCCACACAGGCAGAAGCCGTAACGACCAGGTTGCCCTTGATATACGTATGTATTTAAGAGACGAGATTGACGAAATTTCTCTTATGGTTAAAGAACTTCGCAAGACCATTCTTACTATTGCAGAAAGTAACCTTGATACCATAATGCCCGGCTATACTCATCTTCAGAAAGCACAGCCTATAACACTTGCTCATCACGTTATGGCATACTATGAAATGCTCCGCCGTGACGGGCAAAGACTTGAGGATTGCCGCAGCCGTTTAAACATCATGCCCCTTGGCAGCGGCGCTTTGGCAGGAACGACATATCCACTTGACCGTGACTTTGTAGCCGAAAAATTGGGATTTGACGGTATCACCCAAAACAGTCTTGACGGAGTTTCTGACCGTGACTTTGTTTGCGAACTTGCATTTGACCTTTCACTTATAATGACACATTTGAGCCGTTTTTCCGAGGAGATTATCCTCTGGAGCTCCCATGAGTTTAGCTTTATAGACCTTGATGATGCTTACAGCACAGGTTCAAGCATTATGCCACAGAAGAAAAACCCTGACGTCGCAGAGCTTGTAAGAGGTAAAACAGGTCGTGTTTACGGCTCTCTTATGGGTCTTTTAACCATGATGAAAGGTCTGCCCCTTGCATATAATAAGGATATGCAGGAAGATAAGGAACAGATTTTTGATGCAGTGGACACTATCAAAATGTGTCTGCCCGTTTTTACAAGAATGCTTGCCACTGCCAAAATTAAAAAGACTAATATGTTAAACGGTGCTAAAGGCGGTTTCACCAACGCAACCGACGTGGCTGACTATCTCGTTAAAAACGGACTTCCTTTCCGTGATGCACATGGCGTTGTAGGAAAAATGGTAGCATATTGTATTGAAAAAGATACCGTTATCGATGCTTTAACTATGGAAGAAATGAAAGAGTTCTCACCTCTTATAAACGAGGATATCTATGATGCCATCTCCCTTGAAACCTGTGTGAATCAGCGAAAACTCACAGGCGGTCCGGCTATGGAAACCATGGCAAAAATTATAGAAGAATATAAGAAAACTGAAATGTAGCTAAACTAAAACCGGTTTGGATTTAATTCCAAACCGGTTTCTTTTATTTTTTTGTAATAATAACCCGCTGAGTTTCTTCAACCCATTTAACAGATGCCCCAAGTTTTTCTGCAATAAAGCGAAGGGGTGTATAGGTTCTGTCATTTTCTATAAAAGCAACACTGTCAAGAACAATTGCCTCGTCATTTACTGTGGCAATCTGGGAATCAATAGTGATTACAATCTTAACATCATCTTTTGTTATTGTAACATATCCCGGATAGGTTTCGTCCCACTCAACTTTTGCTCCCAGGTTTTCTGCCACAAAACGGGCAGGAAGCGTGGTTCTGTCGTTGCGAATTATTGGGGCAACATCATTAATTTTAGCCTCACCAAAAACGAGAGCTTCTTTTTCACCTATTGTCAAAACAATCTGATTTCTTTTATCGTCAACAGATTCTTCTTTGTTGTCAGCAGATGGAGTTGTTACCCCTGTTGCAGGGCGTACACCACCGGGTCTGCTGCTTCCTCCGCTGCTTTCTTTTATACCCTCTGTTTTAGCTCCGATTACATCAATACAGCCATTTACAACATTTATATCCACATTGTTAAGGTCGAAATCGAACACATCATCTTCGTCATAATCAATGTTTACAAATGCCTTACCGCTTTTGGCATCATCTAGCACTTCAAACCTGAGTGTCACAAGAGTTCCGTCATCTGTAAAATTTTCAGGAGCTGCACTGTTCCATATCATTCTATAGGGATTTGCCTTATAGTTTGGGCTGAATGTTCCCCCTGCAAGCAGTCTACCGTCTCTTACTTCAGTCAGTTCCAACCGCTCTGTATCATAAGTTAAATCAAATGTTGCTGACAAAATGCCTGTGTTATTTTCAAAGGATATTTTAACTTCAACGCTTTCTCCTGCATTTGCAGCTGCATTATCTACTATTACATTAAATCCATCTGCAAAAACCACCGTACATAATGTTAAAACTGTACTTATTGTCAGCAACAAAGCCAATAATTTTTTCATTTTATCATTCCTCTTTATTGATAAATTTGACGTAACCGCAAAACAGCAGTTACGTCAAATAGATTAAAAATTCTTTTCTGCGCACATAGGCTTGTTCTGGTCATCCCACCACATTATCTTTCCATATTCGTATGCACCTGCATTTTCAAATGTTATCTTCTTGTTTGCAGTTGCATCGAATGACTGAAATCCGCAAAGATATCCTTTTGTATTATACAAACCTACATAAACTCTGCCAATGGCAGTACTATCGCCTGTGAGGGTAATATCTATAACAACATCGTTTCCTTCGGTTACCGCTTCCGCAGAAATTACATTTTCTCTTTTGAGAACTGTTACTTCACAAGTCGCTTTATAGCCACCATCTATGGTTTCTACTGTGATTGTAGCATCGCCTATACCAACGGCTGTAACCTTACCCTCTGCATCTACTTTTGCAACATCTTCATTTGATGATTTCCATGTTACTGCTTTGTCCGATGCATCGTCAGGAATTATTGTAATTTTAAGCTGCTCTTCATCACCTGTGTAAAGTTCAAGCTCGTCTTTATCAAGAGTTATTCCTGTAACGTGCTTTAATACTATAACTTCACAAGTTGCCTTGTATCCACCATCTATGGTTTCTACTGTGATTGTGGCATCACCTTTGCCAACTGCTGTAACCTTACCTGTTGCATCTACTTTTGCAACATCTTCATTTGATGATTTCCATGTTACTGCTTTATCTGATGCATCGTCAGGTGTTACTGCTGCATTCAGGGCAACTGTTTCACCTACGTAAAGCTCTGCCTCTGTTTTGTCAAGGGTTACATTCTCAACGTGTTTTAATACTGTAACTTCACAGGCAGCTTTGTATCCACCGTCTGCAGTTTCAACTGTGATTGTGGCATCACCTTTGCCAACTGCTGTAACCTTACCCTCTGCATCTACTTTTGCAACATTTTCATTTGATGATTTCCATGTTACTGCTTTATCTGATGCATCGTCAGGTGTTACCGTTGCATTCAGCTTAACATCTTCTCCAACATAAAGTTTTGCATCGGTTTTGTCAAGGGTTACATTATCAACGTGCTTTAATACTGTTACTTCGCAAGTTGCCTTATGTCCACCGTCTGCAGTTTCAACAGTGATTGTAGCATCGCCTTTACCTACAGCTGTAACCTTGCCCTCTGCATCTACTTTTGCAACGTCCTCGTTTGAAGATTTCCATGTTACTGCTTTATTTGATGCATTTTCAG
Organism: Ructibacterium sp.; assembly: GCA_045542095.1. GTDB lineage: Bacteria > Bacillota > Clostridia > Monoglobales > Monoglobaceae > Ructibacterium. The sequence continues at coordinate 138,275 of JAZQKJ010000029.1, read as the reverse complement.
GCTGAACAGTTGCGTCAAGCACAACTGTTTCGCCTATGTAGAGTTCAGCCTCATCTTTATCGAGAATTACACCTGTTACAGGTTCGATAACCTTTATCTTACCATTTACATAAGTAATGTTTAATGGTTCAAACTCTTCGAGAGTTCCATCTTTTTCTTTGTAGTTAAGATCAACACCGTCAACATAGTTACCGTTACGTCCTTTATAAAAATCAACTGTAACGGGATACTCACCTGCTTCGGTATCTAAAATCTCAAATGTCAGTTCAGCAATTACTCCATTATACAGAACATCGCTTTCTTCGTGCCAACTCATATTATAAGGGTTTTTTGAATAATTTTGAGCACCCAGATAGCTTAATTGAATTTTATTTTCTGCATTTACAAGTTTTAAAGCCTGATTATTATATCCAATTTCAATGCCCAATGATAAAAATCCGGTGTTCCCCGATATTGTAACAGGAACGACTACCTCATCGCCTCTCTGACCTGTAACACTCCCAACTGTTACAGTAAAGTTAGACGCAGCACTGACTGAAACCAAAGACAAACTTAAGATTAGTAATAATAAAGCTAAAATGCCGGCTATTTGTCTTTTCATAATTTTACCTCCATTACTCTGCAAGAGTTACATCCCATCCGGCAAGATAACGGAGCAGATGTGTAGCATCATTTTCGTTTATAGAATTGTCGCCGTTAACATCCATAGACTGTTCAAACCATCTGATGTTGTCCCAACCTGCAAGATAACGGAGCAAATATGTAGCATCCTTACTGTTAAGCTTTTCATCGCCGTTGATGTCGCCTTTTCTGTAGCTTACGATAGTTACATCACCGTTTACATATATAAATGCAATTGGATCTTCATTTACATCATAGTTTACGTCTTCGCCATCAACATAATCGCCATCAATACCCTTATAGTAATCAACAGTTATAGGATATACGCCTGCAGGAGCATCGTCTTTTATAGTGAATGTAAGTGTTGCAATGTCACCATTGAATTCAACTCCGCCATCATAATCCCAACTCATGTTATATGGATTTACAACATAAGTTTCAGCAGGAGTAAAGTATCCCGCAACTCCTTCAGCTGATTTTGCATCAGTAAGAGTCATAACATTTGAATCATATCCAATTTCAATGTTAAGATTTGAAAAACCTGCATTCTTTTCAAGGTTAACTGTTATTTCAACCTCTTTACCCGGTTTTGTTTCAACTTCTGAAACTGTAATTATTGGTGATATTGTCTTAACAACCTTTACATTAACTGTAAATACAGTTGCCTCTGCTACCATGAATTTTTCGTCAACCGACGTTGTGCCGGCAGGGATTGTAATTGTAATTGCACCCTCTGACACACCGCCAACAGATGTATCTATATCTGTAGCAGAAATCATATCATCTGTAATTGCAATTGTATCTTTAAATGAACCATACGCAATATTGAGTGTTTCAGGTAATATAGCCTTTGCTGCAGCTGCATCAAATACTGTATCTTCCTCTGTTGCAACAAGTTCTACCGCTGTAACAGGAGCAATCACACCATTTTCAAGAGGTTTAACAACAACTTTAACAGTTGTCTCTAAAGCTCCACTCCATGTAGCTTTCTTTGTGCTGTCAGGTCCTGTAACTGTACCTGTAAATACATATTCATCAGGTTTAAGCATATCAAACTCTTCAGGAGCGGTCCATGTTGCTTTATATCCACCTTCAGATTTTTTATCATTTGAAACAATAACTTCAATATCCTCTGCAAGTTTTGCAAGAACATTTGTTCCAATAGAACATTCTATTTCCTGAGGCTCGGCAGTAGCTTTTGTTGCTACCCATGGTTTAATTGCAACGGTAACCGTTACGGTCTGTTCTCCTGTCCAAGGTGCATCTGTACCCGGTGTTACTTCACCTGTGTATGTAACTACTGTATTGTCATCAATTTCATCTTCAGTTGTCCATGTAACACTTACATTTCTTGAAGTTTTATTATTTTCACCTGTTACAGTTATCTCTATTTCATTGAGTTTTTCTTTAATAGAATTATCAGTTGCACCTGCATCAACTGTAATAGCGGCAGGGCTTGCCTTTACGCTTACAGCTTTCCATGGCTTGATGGTAACTGAAACTGTAACAGTCTGCTTTCCTGTCCAAAGCGCATCTGTAGTTGGTGTTACTTCACCTATATATGTAACTGTTGTACCATCTGCTATTTCAGCATTTGTTGACCATGCAACATTTACATCTGTTGAAGAGTTACCGTCATCACCTGTAACGGTTACAGTAGCTTTATTGAGTTCTGCTACGATTAATGCATCGTTTGCTCCTGCCTCAACTATAATGCTTTCAGGATTAACAGTCGCGCCTGTTGCTGCCCATGTTGTAGGAAGTGGCTCTTCAATTGTAACCTCAACTGTTACATGCCGTATTCCTGTCCATTGAGCAGTTGCAGTAGGTGTTACCTTACCTGTGTATGTAACTGTCTTACCATCAGCTATTTCATCATCGGTTGTCCATACAACAACTACATCTTCAGATGTTCTGCCATCTGCACCTGTTACTGTAATTTCAGCATCTGCCAATTCATCCTTGATTATTGCATCTGTTGCACCTGCACCAACTGTAAGGGCATCAAGATTATTTGTTACACCTGTTGCTTCCCATGGATTAACCTTAACACTTACTGTAACAGTCTGCTTTCCTGTCCAAGGTGCATCTATGCCGGGTGTTACTTCACCTGTGTATGTAACGGTCTTGTTTGGTGCTATTATATCAGTTGTATTCCACTCAACGCTTACATTTGTTGAAGAATTAGTGCCACCACCTGTAACGGTTACATTAGCAACTGCAAGTTTTTCCTTGATTGTTGCATCCGTTGCATCATAGCTAACTTCAATGCTTTCAGGACTAACTGTTGCGCCCGTTGCTTCCCATGTTGTTGATACTGGAGGCTCAACACTGCCTTCAACTGCCGCAAGGCTTAAATCAATCGCAACAGCCTGTGCACCTTTATTGGTTAGACTTGCATTTGAACCTATCATAAGAATAAGGGTTGATTCTTCGGTAATACCTGCCTGCTTTGTAGATAGCCCGAAATTAACCTGGCCCTTATTCACGGTTGTTCCATCACCTAACTCAGTGTGAACAATCTGGTCAACCGCTTTAATGGTTGTTTCTTCTACAGTTCCCGGAACATCGTTGGTGAATACATAGCCAAGCATTGTAATCTGAGGAACTGACTTTTGAACAGGCATCTCGTACTCAAGGTTTATATTGAATTTATAGCCATAATCAGTTGCTTTTTTCAATGCAGTTACAGCGGTAATTTTAATGTCAGATTCCGTTCCAACATCCTTATTATCGAGTACGACATTTCCGTCACCTGTTGTCAGCAGCTCTACTTCTTCAACAATAAGCTCGCCTAAATCTACTTCTTCCACCTCTTCAATGTCCTCAACATCCACAGCGATTATGGGGACATCAATTTCAACTGATTCAATTACAGGTACATCCGTAATCTCCTCAACTTCTACGGCAAACCCGGTTGAACCTAGTGCAAAAAGCATCAAGGTTGCTGTTAAAGCCGCAACAACTCTTTTAGGATTGTTTCTTTTTTTCATTTTTACCCTCCTGAAATATGTAAAGTTTAATCTTATTCTTTAAATAATGATATAGGTGATATTGTAACACTCCGTTTATATTTTTTCAATGTACCTATTGTACATTTTTTTCATCTAATTTATGTTACATTTTACCTTTATACCGTTGCTGCCACTACGCAACAGACCTTTTTGGCTCCCGCTTTCTTTAAAACCCTCGCACATTCGTCAAGTGTTGACCCTGTAGTACACACATCGTCAACTAACAAAATATTTTTATCTTTTATTGCTTTTTCTTTTCTTACCCGATAATTCCCTTTAGCGTTTTCACGTCTTTCATCTGCTGATAAACTGCTTTGTTTATTCCTTCTTTCCACCTGCCGAAGCACATTTCTCTCAAAAGGCAGATTCATTAGCTTAGATAGCTCAATACCCAGACATTCCGCCTGGTCATAACCACTTTTTTTCATACGTTCCTTTCTGGGCGCAACAGAAATTATAACATCAAACTCCATGTTCTTATTGTCGTTTTCTGCGACTATTCTCATATGCTCTGCAAAGGTCCGCCCATAGGCACTATATCTCTCATCTTTGAATTTGAGTATACTTTTTCTTACACTGTCTTTATAGATATATGCAGCACTTATTTTTGTATAATATTTAATTTTGTCATTTTGGCAATGATTGCATTCTTTTTCCCCTTCTTCCACCGGCTTTCCGCATTTTCTGCAGCGGTCATACGCAAGACAGAATGGAAGTGTATTCATACAGTTGGCACATACACAAATCTCGGCACCAGGCGAGAGCATAGCACTGCAAAAAACACACTTTTTAGGAAAAATCACACTGAGTGCAATTTCTCTTATTTTTCTGCAATATTTTTTCATTTCCTCTGTCTCCTTTTATCGGTTTTTAGCAGTATTTTTGGTTTGGAAATAAACGGGAAATACTTTATTTATGTTATCATTTAATTATTAAAATTACAAGGAGGATTAACATGGATATACAAACTGAATATATCGGGAACACTCTGATTGTTAAAATGAAAGGCGAAATTGACCAGAGCTGTTCATCTGCATTGAGATTGGGCATAGACCGCAAAATCCGTGAAAATCACATAAAAAATCTTGTGCTTGATTTTGGAGAGGTTACCTTTATGGATAGTTCCGGCATCGGTGTCATATTAGGAAGATATAAACAGATAAAAGCACTTGGAGGAAAGACAATTATTGTCCGCCCTCAACCCCAGGTCGATAAAATTCTTGAACTGTCAGGGATTAAGAAAATCATGGAGTGCAGCTAATTGATTTTATGCTTTTTTATCAGCCCACAGATAAAACAAGCATTACCAATATTCAGTGGGCAGAAAGGCTATGAATAAAATGAATAATTACATAAAACTTGAGTTTCCGTCCAAAAGTCAGAATGAAGGCTTTGCCAGAGCCGCAGTAGGAGCCTTTGCCTCACAGCTTGACTTAACCTGTGAAGAACTTGCCGACATTAAAACAGCTGTATCCGAGGCAGTTACCAACTCCATTGTTCATGGTTATACAGACACAAATGGGGTGATTGAAATTTACTGTCTTATTGCAGATAATCGCATTGATATCAAGGTGGTGGACTACGGCAAGGGCATAGAAGATGTCGAGCTTGCCATGCAGCCTTTATATTCAAGTATTCCCGGCGAAGAGAGAAGCGGTATGGGCTTTACTGTTATGGAAAGCTTTATGGACACCCTGCAGGTCGACTCTGCTCTTGGCAACGGAACAACCGTTAAAATGACAAAACATATAGGCGTTGATATATATGCCTGATTACACTCAGAACAACGAAAGTCTGCTTTGCAGAATTGCTGAGGGTGATGTAAAGGCACGTGAGCAGCTTATACTTGAAAACACCGGCCTTGTGCATAGTGTTGTAAAAAGATTTTTAGGACGGGGTCATGAACCGGAGGATTTATTTCAGATAGGATGTATAGGTTTAATAAAAGCCAGCCACAAATTTGACAGTAGCTACGGGGTTAAATTCTCGACTTATGCAGTCCCGATGATTATGGGTGAAATCAAACGCTTTATCCGCGACGACGGAATAATAAAAGTCAGCCGCCATCTTAAAGAAACTGCCGCAAAGGCAATGACTTTAAGAGCTCAACTCATTGAAAAAAATGGTTGCGAGCCATCTCTTAAAGAGTTATCAGAACAACTAAACATATCTACCGCAGAGCTGGCATCTGCCATTTCGGCAAACACTAAGCCCGAGTCGTTGTATTCAGGTTTTGACAACGAATCCGAAGATGACCGCCCTCTTATAGACCGAATAGAGAACGGAACTGATTATGAGGGTGAAATCACCGACAAGCTCACCTTACATCAACTTTTCTCAGAATTAGCTCCCAAAGAGCAACAATTATTGTATCTCCGGTATTTTAAGCAAAAAACTCAGTCAGCCATTGCTGAATCTTTGGGAATTTCCCAGGTACAGGTTTCCCGATTGGAAAAAAAGCTCTTACTCAAAATGCGAGACAGGTTATCAGACAACCAAGGAGCATAACTTAAAGGCGATGTAAAAAATTACATCGCCTAACCTTTATTTTATTCCGCTTACCTTTTTAAGTTCGCCATTTTTAACAATCTGCACAGATAAATCATCACACATTATGATTCCTGCGTCATTGAAATTATATCTTCCTGACGAAGACCGTGTAAGGTATTTATTAACAGTATCCGCTTTTGAAGTTTTGCAGTTTACAGTCGCCTCTGCCAGTTCCATCAATGCATAATAGCCGTGAAAAAACCAATCTGTTTCGATTTCTTTTCCATACAAAGTTTCATATCTTTCGCTGATCTTATTAATTTCATCTTTATTCCAATCGCTTTTTATCCGACTGGGAAGAACCACACCTTCCATAAGCCATTGATTCTTCTTTATAAAATCAGCATTATCCATATATGAATCAGTCAATATAACACAATTCGGCAAAATAGTTTTAACCCCTCGGATTATTTTAATGTTTTCTTCCGGCTCGTCTGTTAAAACCGCAACTGCATCGGGCATATCTTTTTTTAATTTTTCTTTGTACTCGTCAAAAGAAAAACTGTTAAGCATAACTTGTGAGTCTGTGTCTATTCCTGCCGCCCCCGCCTCCTCGATAAGTGCATGACCAATTCCTCCATTTGAATTTTTTGCACTATATAACACACTTAAGGATTTTACTTTTTTCTTTACACAATAATTCGTCAATCCTGTTGCACGATCACTTAAATCATAGGTCAGATAAAATTGATTTTTGCTCTCATTTCCTCTCGCCAAATGACCGCCGTCATCAAGCCAAAACGTTACTTTTTTACCATCACCGAGGGTCTCACCCGTCCTGTCAATAAAATCGTCATTACTCATTACCGCTATGTAATCTATACTTTTTTCCCCAAGTGCCTTTTTCGCTTGTGCGTCGGAATTCCCGCTTTCACCTTTATCGTTAAATATTTCAACGGAAACACTATACTCTCCCTTGTTATATTTACGCGCTATATCCTCCGCAGCAAATTCCATACCTGTCAGCATTTCAGGATAATCGTTACTAATATCACTTTGTGAGCAAACTAAACCTATTTTAATTTCCTTATCAAAACGCGCTCCACATCCCGTCAAGAACAAAGCTATAATTACAAGCGAAGCTAATGCATTTGTTTTTATATTTTTCATCATGTCCATATCACCATCGCAAAGGAAGACCTGCTTTTTATTTTCGGCCCTCATAATCCTTTAAAGACAAAAGCTGTCATAGCAAATAATCATGACAGCTTTTTAAACTAAATTAAACTATTTGTTTCTGTTACGGAGAAACACAGGTACGTCTATACCGTCGTCCTCTCCAAATTTACTGAACAAATTTGTGGAAGAAGGAACCTTCTCCACAGGTCTGGAATCAACAGCTGATGCAGGTGCAGCCTCACGATTCACATTTCCGCCATTGCCAAATCTGCTTAAGAAACTATCAAAAGGATTCTCCTGTTCAGCAGCATCCTGAGGAGCATTACCCTTAAAACCTGTAGCAATAACTGTAATCTGAATATCATCGCCCATGCTGTCATCAATAATTGCACCGATAATGATGTTTGCATCCTTATCAGCAGCCTCTTCAACAAGCTCAGCTGCAGTCTTAACTTCCAGAATACCAAGATCAGGTCCGCCGGTAACATTAAGTATAATACCCTTTGCACCCTCAATTGTGGTTTCAAGAAGAGGACTATGTATAGCTTTCTTAGCAGCCTCTTCCGCACGGGTTTCTCCGCTTGCACGGCCAATACCCATGTGAGCAAATCCTGTATCCTTCATAATTGTCTTAACGTCAGCAAAGTCAAGGCTGATGAGACCAGGTCTCGAAATCAAATCCGAAATACCCTGTACACCCTGGCGTAGAATATCATCCGCCATGCGGAATGATTCCTGAAGAGGTGTGCGGTTTTCAGCAACCTCAAGAAGCTTGTCGTTAGGAATAACAACAAGAGTATCAACTGCACCCATAAGGTTTTTTATACCCTCGTCACTGTTTGCAGCACGAACCTTTCCTTCAAACCAGAAAGGCTTTGTAACGATACCAACTGTTAAAACGCCCATTTCTTTTGCAACTTCTGCAACAACAGGAGCAGCGCCTGTACCTGTACCTCCGCCCATGCCGGCTGTAACAAATACCATATCAGCACCTTTAATAGCCTGTGCAATTTCGTCACGGCTTTCTTCAGCTGCCTTCTGTCCGATTTCAGGGTTTGCCCCTGCACCCAGACCCCTGGTTATCTTTTCGCCAATCTGTATTTTCTGAGAAGCAGCTGACAAAGTCAAGTCCTGCTTATCTGTATTTACAGCAATAAATTCAACACATTTAACCTGTGCTTCAATCATTCTGTTAACAGCGTTATTACCGCCGCCACCAACACCAATAACTTTAATCTGTGCCGGATTTACATTCTCTGTATCAAACTGGAACACGATTTTTCCTCCTCTGCTTATAAAACTCGTCAGGCGAGCTTATACACAATCATAAATTTCTTATTCTATTATACCATGTAATTTTATTTTGTAAAGACAATTTTTCAAATTTTTTAAAATAATATTACATTTTGATTACACAGTTTCTACTTTTTATTTGCCAAAAGATTTCATTTCTTTATTCGTAAGTTTCTATTCTTCCATATTTTTTATTCCTATGGTTTCTTCCGGCTCATCCTCATCCTCTTCCTCGCTGTCATCAGAGGGCTCGGGAGTTGGGGTAGGTGTCGGTTTTGGCACAACCCTTTCTTTGCCATCATCTGGCTGTCTTACATAGATATCATCGCCTCTGTAATCAAGTATTGCATGTTCTGTTAATGAAATTTTTTCATTAATAACCTTGGCAAGAAAGGCACACCTGTATTCCAGGTTATCTGTTCCGCCAAGCTGTATCTCAAGCCGCTTTTCTATAACAAAAATTATATCTTCGGGATTTGTCATGTCCAAATAAGTTACCTTGGCAAGTAAACCTGTTCTTTCGAGACAATTCATCAGTTCAAATATTTTCCCAAGTTTCCCCTCTTCTTTACTTTGAACAATTTTGCCAACTTCCGTAGACTTAATATCTATGCCCACAACAAGAGGTGTTTCATAAGGAATGTTCACCGCAGATACATTGTTTCCTTCACCATTTTCACCGTTTTCTTCTTCCTGTTTTTCAACATTCTCTTCAGTTTTTTCCTCTTTCTCGTTATTTTCGGAGTTATCCTGTGAATTTTCTTCTTTATTATCTTCATTTTTCTCGGGTCTGCCATCAAGTTTTTCAGGCGTCAGATAACTGATAATTCCCATTGCCTGATCACCCTCAATTATATTTAACACTCTACCCTCAATATCTGTTGCAACACACTTGTTTTCCTGCATAAAATATCCGGCAGGGACTCTTTCTGCAACTGTTATCTTTAATTTGTTGGGGAAAACACGTTTCACATCGGCATCCTCTATTTCAGGAATTTCTTTTATACTTTTTTCCATTCCACGAAGTTTTTGAAAAACAATATTTTCACCAATTCCCACCTGGGCCTTTTCTATAATTTCCACAGAGCTGATTCGACTATTCCCCTCGCAGTAGACTTCCTGAACGTCAAAAATTGGAGTAAATAAAATCCCTATGGCAACACCAAGACATATAATCACCAGAATTGTAACAGTTCTTTTTATATAGTTTTTTCTTTTGTTATTATGTGCTCCCATCATTTCCTCCTTACAGCTTGTCCACCAATCTTTCCGATGCAAATTAGCATCGGCTATTTTATCCTTATATCCCCACCAAGGCTCCTGAAGCTTTCCGCTATATTCTCGTAACCCCGGTTTATGTATTTTATATTATCTACAACAGTTTCACCATGGCAACTAAGCCCTGCAATAACCAAGGCAGCTCCCCCGCGGAGATCTGCGGCATGAACCTTAGCTCCATGAATGTTTCTGCCTCTTATTATGGCATTCATTCCCTCTACCTTAATATCTGCCCCCATTCTCAAAAATTCTCCCACGTGTTTAAATCTGTTTTCAAATATAGTTTCACTGAAAACCGATGTCCCCTCCGCTTTTAATACTGATGCCATTAAAAGAGGTTGTATATCCGTTGGAAAACCGGGATAAGGCAGAGTTTTTACTGACGGAACAGATTTTGGCTTACACGCCATTTTTACGTATAATTTATTTTTCTCCTCACAGATTTCTGCGCCCATATCCCTGAGAACAGAAATAAAAATTTGCAGATGCTCAGGCTCAGCTTCGTTAAGGATAACTTCTCCACCACATGCTACTGTACCACAGGCAAATGTTGCGGCAACAATTCTGTCCGGTATAACAGAATAAGTACACCCATGCAGTTTTTTTACTCCGTTTATTCGTATCACATCTGTGCCTGCGCCTTTTATATCTGCCCCCATGCTGTTTAGAAAATTCTGAAGGTCCACTATTTCAGGCTCTCTTGCTACGTTTAAAAGAATTGTTTCGCCTTTTGAAATTGCGCAGAGCAACATAAGATTCTCTGTTGCCCCCACACTTGGAAACATCAATGTTATTTTCTGTGGAATAAATTTTTCAAGAAAACAGTTAATACATTCGCCGCTTTCCTGAAGTGTTACTCCAAGTCTTTTCATATTATCAAGATGAATATCTATGGGCCTGGCTCCAAGTGCACATCCCCCGGGATAGCTTATACAAGCCTTTTTACATCTCCCCAAGAGAGCGCCTAAAAACATAACCGATGACCTCATAGTCTGCATAAGCTCATCAGAAATCTTTGTTTCGAAGGCAGATGCCGTATTTATTGTTGCGGCTTCTCCATTATAAGAAACCTTGCATCCCAAACTTTTAAGTATTTCAAAGGATGCCCTGACATCTGTCAAATCGGGGCAGTTTTTTATTACACAGGTTTCATCCGTAAGCAATGTTGCCGCAATAATAGGCAATACTGCATTTTTTGACCCCTGCACCTTAAGCTGTCCCATCAGCGGTTTTCCGCCTGATATATATATTTTTTCCAAGGTCAGCACCTCCCAAGTCTCATAGTATTCTATGCTCACTTGAAAAAGCTGTGCCTGACCATTTTTATTTATTCACCAAGCCTTTTATTTCATTATGCAAAACATCAATAGCGTTGGCGTGATACCCAACCGCTTTTGAGGATTTCTTCATTAAAGCAAGAGTTTCTTTGTTAAGAATTTCATTCAGAGCATCTGAAATTGTTTCGGGGTTAAAGTCTTTCTCTAAAATAACTTTTGCTCCCCCCGCATTTTCAACGGCACGTGCGTTATATTCCTGATGATTATCAGTAACATAAGGAGATGGCACAAGTATTGCCGGTTTACCAAGTGCAGTAAGCTCGCAAAGAGTACTTGCTCCCGCACGGCTTATTACAACATCTGCCGCATTCATTGCCACATCCATATTATATATATATTCATTTATGGTTAAATCAGGCATTTTTGTTATATCAGCACCTTTTTCTTTTAATCGCTCCATAACTGCCTGATACTGATTTGCTTTACCCGTTCCCATTAAAATCTGATAATCATTAATCTTGTCACTTGTAGCTACCCAATCAGCCAAAGCCTTATTAAAATCTCTGGCTCCCAAGCTGCCGCCGAAAATTACTATAAAAGGTCTTTCGTCAAGCCCCAGTTCTCTCCGTGCTTCAAACTGATTTTTGCCAAGCAAGGAAGGTCTGACAGGAGTTCCTGTCAAAATGGTATTATCAGTTCTCTTCAGGAATTTTTTTGCATCTTCAACTCCCAGAGCAACCTTGTCTACATAATTTGATAAAATCTTAGTAGTTATCCCGGGAAAAGCATTGGATTCATGGACCAGCGTGGGTATTTTTCGTTTTGCAGCCGCATACAGAACAGGCCCTGACACGTAGCCGCCTGTACCTACCACCACATCAGGTTTGAATTTTTTAATAATCTTGTCTGATGCGTGTATAGCCGGAATAAGTTCACATATATTCTTAAAATTTTTAAGTGTAAGACTTCTGTCAAAGCCATGTATTTTTATAAGCTCAAGAGCATAACCCGCCCTTGGCACAAGCTCTGTTTCAAGCCCCGCCGCTGTACCTATAAACATAACTTCAACGTTTTCTTCACGCTCACAAAAACAATTTGCAATTGCAAGAGCAGGATTTATATGTCCCGCTGTACCGCCGCCTGTTAATAATAAACGCATAATTCCTGCCTCCCCTATTTAAATGGGCGATTTTATTTGTTTCGATACATTCAGCACAATTCCCATTTCCGCTAAGGTAATGGATAGCGCCGTACTGCCAAAGCTGAAGAACGGCAGAGGCATGCCCGTTACAGGCATAGACGCCGTTACAACTGCGATATTTATGATAGCCTGAATAGCTACTATTCCTACAATTCCCGTAACCAGAAGTGTTCCAAAAAGATCCGGTGCCTTCATGGCAATCTTTATTCCCCTTACAATAAGGAATACAAACAGAGCAACAAGAATAATGACACCAAGAAGTCCTAATTCCTCTGCAAGAACCGAGAAAATAAAATCATTCTGAGGCTCCGGCAAGGATTGAAATTTCTGTCTGCTCTGTCCCAGCCCCACTCCAAAAATGCCGCCTGAGCCTATGGCATAAAGAGACTGCACAATCTGCCATCCCGCGCCTTGCGCATCTGCAAAGGGGTCAAAGAACGATACAATTCGCTTTAGCCTGTATGGCTCTGCCATAATCATAACCGCAACCATACCTACGCCTGCCGCACCAATTGCTCCTAAGTGTTTAAGCTTTGCTCCGCCCACAAGTAAAAGCAAGAGAGCAGAGAATGATATAAGGATTATACATGAAAAGTGCGGTTCAAAATAAAGCAACAGCACAAATATTCCCAGGACAGCAAGATAGGGGCAGAATCCCCTTAAAAAATCCGGCAGAACCTTCTGATTTTTTGATAAGCTGAAAGAAAAGAATAAAATTATTGCAAATTTCGCAATCTCCGATGGCTGAAATCCAAAGAGCCATCTGGTTGCACCGTTTGTTGTTGTCCCCAAGCCGGGAATAAGTACAAGCACAAGAAGAAAACCACTGAACACCAGCAAAACAAAGGAAAGCTTTCCTAAGCGATGATAATCAAAATTCATCAGAAAAACCATTGCTGCACCGCCGAGCACAACACCACCCAACTGTTTTTTAAGGAAAAAGAGAATATCACCGTATATGGAATACGCTCTGGCATTTCCTGCGCTGAACAGCATAAGCAACCCAAATGACATGAGCAGAATTACAGCCAAAAGAAAGGGGTAGTCAATGCTCCCCTTTACAGGATTTAACCAATCTTTAAATTTCCTCGCTGTATCGCCTATTCCCTCCGAAGAAGACTTTCTTTTATCAGGAACATAACGGTAATTATTTGGGGTCGCCACGATTTTTCCTCCATTCTATTAACCTAAAAAGAACATTAGCGTGCACAAAACTAACGTAACAAGTGAGAAAACAGTTACTATTTTCTTTTCACTCCATCCGCACATTTCAAAATGGTGATGTATGGGGCTCATCTTAAAAATTCTCTTTTTTGTAAGCTTGTAAGATGTAACCTGCATTATAACAGATAAGGATTCCATTACATATACAAAACCCACAATTAAAAGTGCCAGAGGCTCTTCCATTAATATTGCCATTCCGCAAACTGCCCCACCCAAGCACAGCGAACCTGTATCACCCATAAACACCTTTGCAGGAAATCTGTTATAAATCAAAAATCCTAAAAGTCCTCCTACAAGGGTTGATGCAAACAACGCAACCGTTTCATTAACTGTGTCTCCCAAAGTAGAGAACAAAAGGAAGAACAGTGCTACCACAATTGTAACACAGGTAGCCAGACCATCAAGCCCGTCTGTTAGGTTAACACTGTTTACCGATGCTAGAATTACAACTATTGCAAATGGGATAAAAAACCAACCCATATCCCAACTTATACTTGTAAATGGCACATGAACAGTTGTTCCTATACTTCCACTAAAGACTGCCCAGCATATAAACACAAGAGCAACCAGGAACTGAAGTCCAAACTTCTGACTTGCAGTAAGTCCAAGATTTCTTTTTAAAATTACTTTTATGTAGTCATCAATAAATCCTATTGCGGCATAAGCAAGCATTATAACAAGCAACATACCTACACTTGCCATATCAGGCATCACCATTCCTGCAAAATAGCATACTGCCGTCGTAACAATGATTGCGGCAACTATTCCTATTATAAATATAAATCCGCCCATTGTAGGTGTACCCGATTTTTTCTGATGCCAGCTTGGTCCCTCCTCACGGATTTCCTGGCCGAATTTCAACCGTCTTAAAAACGGAATTAAAAACTTTCCACAGATTGCCGCAATAATAAATGCAACTACTCCGCCTGTTATTAACTGTACCATTTGCAAATCTCCCTTACCTATTGTATCTCTATCAGTCCAGTTCACCGATAGCATCTGCAATCTCTTCCATATGCATGCCTCTTGAGCCCTTTACCAGAATTACATCATCCTTGCAAAGTATTTCTTTAAGACTGTTTTTTAGTTCAGTATTATTCTCAAATTCATAGATATTTTTACCGTCCAGTCCACTTTCCCTGGCACCTTCAGCTATATGATGAGCTTCTTTCCCAACAGTAATTAAAATATCTACTCCTGTTTCAACTGCGATTCTACCTACCGCCAGATGAGCCTCCTTTGATACGTCTCCCAGCTCCAGCATATCCGCAAGGCAAGCAACTTTTCTTTTACAGTTTTCATGAAGAGCAAGAACATTAAGTCCTGATTTCATAGAATCCGGGCTTGCATTATAGCAATCCCGTATCACTGTATAATCAGGCAATTCGATTACTGTCTGCCGTAATCCTGTTGGAGCGAAGTTCATTATTCCTGTACGGATATTCTCAACATTCACGTTATACTTAAGACCAATCAGTATCGCCGCCAACGCATTGTAAATATGGTGTTCCCCCGGAACATTTATAAAAAATTTATACTCTTCCCCTTCAATTTTACAGGTGAACTCACTACTGTCAGAATAGTTGCGAACATCATAAGCTACAATATCGCAATTTTTGTTGCGGATACCATAGTACAAGGTTTCAAAGTCTATTTCTTCGCCGACACCCCACAGTAAGTCATCGTCACCATTAAGAATAACCGTTCCGTCTATCTGCAGACCTTCTAGAATCTCAAGCTTTGCTTTTCTTATTCCTTCACGGCTTCCTAAATGTTCAATATGGGACATTCCGATATTGGTAATTACAGCTGTATCCGGATTTGCTATCTTTGTCAGCTTGGATATTTCGCCAAAATTACTCATTCCCATCTCAACAACCATGAATTCGTCGTCTTTCATAAGGTCATAAACCGTCAAAGGAACGCCTATTTCATTGTTAAGATTTCCTTTTGTTCTGTGAGTTTTTGCACTCTGCTCCAGAACAGATGCTATCATGTCTTTTGTCGAGGTCTTACCTACGCTTCCCGTTATTCCCACAACAGATACATCAAATCTTTTGCGATAGTATTCTGCAAGATTTCGAAGTGCAGACCCTGTATCTTCCACCTCAATTACCGGAAGGTTTTGCGAATTATCTGTACCTTTATTTACAACACAACACACTGCTCCCTTTTCTACGGCGTCGGAGATAAATTTGTGTCCGTCGAAGTTTTCACCTTTTAACGCAACAAACAATGCTCCCTCTGTAATAGTTCTTGTATCTGTTGACACAGCTGATATTAAAATATCACCGTTACAGTTCAGCACTTCACCCTTTACCGCAGATGCCACATTGCATATACTAAGTATTTTTTCCAATATAATTCACCTCTAATAGTTTTTGCCCGAATGGACATCCAGAAGCTTATTTACAATCTCTCTTTCATCAAAGGATATCGTTCTGTCAGCAAAAATCTGATACGTTTCATGGCCTTTTCCTGCAAGAAGTATTATATCATCTTTTTCACCATGATCCAAGGCATACTCAATAGCCGCAAATCGGTTTGGAATAACAACATATTCACCACCGCCCTCTTTAACGCCTACCAATATATCTTCTATTATGGAATTGGGATCCTCTGTTCTTGGATTATCACTTGTTACAATAGCAAGATCCGACATGGATGACGCTATCTTTCCCATTTTGGGGCGTTTTGTCTTATCGCGGTCACCACCGCAGCCAAAGACGGTTATAATTCTGCCTTTTGCAAAGCCTTTAATCGTCTGAATAACGTTCACAAGTCCGTCGGGGGTATGGGCATAGTCAATTATTACGCTGAAATCTCTGCCTGTTTCAACTAACTCCACTCTGCCTTTTACTCCACGGGCTACTTTAAGATACTTGACAGACTCAGCCACAGGTACACCTACTGCCTCAAGACAGGCAAGAGCCGTCATTGCATTATAGACTGAAAATTTGCCCGGTATTCCAAGCTCAACCTGATGACACTCTCCGTTATAGGTAAGTTTAAAGAAAACACCATTCTCAGTAAGATTTACCTCCGACGCCATCATGTCACTTTCTTTTTCTATTCCATAGGTTATCATTCTCTCACAGGTGGCAGTGCTTAAAAGTTTATCTGCTCCCCAGTCATCTGCATTTACTGCACCTGCCTTTGAAATCTTAAACAAAATACCTTTGGCATCCAGATATTCTTCCATTGTGTTATGAAAATCAAGATGGTCTTGGGTGATGTTGGTGAACGCGCCCACATCAAAAGAACACGCCGTTACTCTGTCAAGGTACAAAGAATGGGATGATACTTCCATTACCGCATAGTCTGCACCTTTTTCAACCATCTTTGACAAAAGCTGCATTAGTTCCAGGGAATCAGGGGTTGTGTGCTTTGACGGAATTATTTCATTACCTATCATATTCTGATTAGTTCCGATAATTCCCACTTTTTTACCCATTGCCTCAAGAACCGATTTAACAAGATATGTTGTGGTTGTTTTTCCATTTGTCCCTGTAATACCTATCAGGCAAAGTTTTCGGTCAGGGTGGTCATAATATGCTGCTGAAACCTTAGACTGTGCAACCCTTGAGTTTTCTACTACTACACAGGTCACACCCAGATCGCTCATATCACGTTCTGCTATTATGGCAACTGCACCGCTCTCTATGGCATCCGGTGCATATTTATGTCCGTCTGTTTGAAATCCGCTGATGCAAACAAAGAGATTTCCGGGCTTTACTTCCCTTGAATTGTATGCTATACCCGTGATTTTCACCTGAGTATTGCCTATTATTTGTTTAACTTCAACTTCCTTCAACAATTCCGAAAGAATCATTAGGCTCTCTCCCCTCTTATTCTATTGCTCCCTGATATTTAAAATCAATAGTTACTACCGTACCTGGTTCTACGATGGTTCCCGGTTCAGGCGATTGTCCTGCGCAAATAGCATTTCCGGCTCCCGGAACACCACGTATTCTTGCATTCAGCCCCTCACCTATAAGATACGCTGTTGCATTTGCCGCTGTTTCACCAATTATATCGGGAACAGCTATGGTGCGTTCCACCTTGGTTCCGTCTGTATACACCACAATAGTGGAATCTGCCGCAAGCTGAGTATGTGCTTTTGGAATTTGATCAGCTACAGTTTCCCCGTCACCTTTAACGCGGATATTAAATCCCAGTTGATTTAGTATCTGTCTTGCCTCTGTTACTGTCTTTCCGGAAAGGTCAGGCACCTCTATATCTATATATTCTTTTTCGCTCTCGCTGTATTTTGGCTCAACACCTAAATAATTAAGGGTTTCATCCATTATATTCTTAACAACAGGTGCAGCTATAGTACCGCCGTAATATGGCATTCCGATTTCAGGCTGGTCAAGTATAACAAGACAGGCTACCTTTGGGTCATCAGCCGGAGCAAAAGCAATAAACGATGCAATATACTTACCGTTACCACGTGGCAGTTTCTCTGATGTCCCTGTCTTTCCTGCAATCCTGTATCCTGCAAGGTAAGCGTTCTTACCACCGCCCTTTGAAACAACAGACTCTAAAATACCGCACATTGTTTCGCTGGTTTCTTCGGAAATGACCTGTCTTACAACCTCAGGCTCTGTACTTTCTATTATTACATTCTCTGAATTTATAATTTCCTTAACAACATGAGGTTTATAAAGCTTACCACCATTGGCTACTGCACTTATAGCAGTAATCATCTGAAGAGGTGTAACCGTAATAGACTGTCCGAATGATGAGGTTGCAAGGTCTACATCTGTAAAGTTCCCCTCTGTAAATCCAACACCCTCGGTTTCACCCGGGAGCTCTATTCCGGTTTTTGAGAAAAAGCCAAAGGCACGTGTCCCCTCAAGGAATGCACTTTTACCAATTTTTTGTCCTATTTGAATAAAGCCCGGGTTACAGGAATTTTGTACAGCCTCTTCAAATAACTGTGTTCCGTGACCGCTACGGTTTGCACAATGAATTCTCTCGGTAAGTACCTGCTGCACCCCAGAACAACCAAATGTGTCCTTTGTTGTTACCGCTCCTGTTTCAAGCCCTAAAGATGCCACCATAGCCTTAAATGTAGAACCCGGCTCATAGGAGTCAACCACCGCCTTGTTTCTTCTGACAACCTGAATAACCTCACTGAACCTCTCATTATATTCTGTTCCCTCAAGCTCTTTGAGTTCTTCATCTATATCTTCGTACTCGGCACGGATTGCATCAGTAATTGCAAAGGGCTCGTTAAGATTATAGTCGGGTTTCGAACTCATAGCGAGAATTTCACCGGAGTTTACATCCATTACAATAGCCGCCGCACCTTTTTCAAGCCTGTTATTTATTCTCGCCTGTTCAAGATGCTTTTCAACATATCCCTGAATAACCTCGTCAATGGTGAGGACAACACTGTAACCGTCCTGAGCCTCTATATAGTTCTCATAAGTTGAGCCCGTGTCAAGCCCTGCTGTTTTCTGTGTGGTTACAACTCGACCCGGAACTCCGCTGAGTTCATCATCATATATACTCTCTATCCCCTCTAATCCCTGATTATCACTTCCCACAAATCCGATTACATGGGACGCCAGATTATTATAGGGATAAAATCTCTTTACATCTTCTACAAAACTCATACCGTTGAGTTTATTTTCCGCAACATATTTTCTTAAATTGTCAGCAACATCCTTGTCAACCTTTTTCTTAATATACTCAAAATTACTCTGTTTATTTATTCTGTCTTTAATGGTTTCCGGTTTCATTTCCAGAATTTCACCCATTCTCTCTGATACAACCGTATCAGTCAAACCTCTTTCGCTTATACTTTTTCTAAATACGCCGGGTGTTATGCTTATGGTTTCAACCGTTGTGTTGCTTGCAAGAACGGTATAGTTTCTGTCTAAAATATTACCTCTTTTCGCACTCACCGTATTATCGCTTGTCTGTTGTTGCAAAGCCTCACGGGATAACTGTTCACCTCTTACAATCTGCAGCCAGGCAGTTCTCCCGATAAGGTATATAAAACATAATAAAAAGGCAGAAAGGACCCACAAAATTCTCTTATTTTGACTTATTCTGCTTTTTGGCGACATCATTTTACCTCCATAAAATTTGATTTATAAATACGCGAAAAGCGGAGTTCTCCTCCTGAGAAATCCCCGCTACATTTAACTCCCATTGTCCCGTTAATCTAGGTATATTCACTAACAGCTTATTTTAAAACTTTAATCGCATGAACCAATGCTCCAGGCGTTCCTTTTAACCCTGTATCCTCATGATTTTCTTCCACATCGGACACAGTTTCATCTCCCAACTGCATATCAATATAAAACACCTGTGAAGAATCAGGTCTCATCATGCCAAGTTCAGTTGTGGCATACTCTTCAAGCGCCCCAAGTTCCAGCCCCCTGTCAATCTTAAACTGTATCGCCTGATTATTGGATTCTATTTCAGCAACCTGTTGAGTCATTTTTGCTATAGTATCATTAGCCTTTAAAATTACTGCATACCGATATATCATAAGGAAACAGAGCAGGAATACCCCGGCTCCCTTTAAGCAAAGCTTAATAAGATTTCCCTTAGATATGGAAAGTCCGCTCTTTCTGGTTTTTGTAACGGTTGTCTCTTGTTTTGTAGCAGTTTCTCCTCTTTTTGGAAAAGGTACCGGCTTATACGGTCTATATGTAGGAACAGCAGTAGGATAATCGTATGCTCTTACTGCCGAAGAACGATTATATTCCCTATAATGACGCTGCACGTCGTTATTTACGTTGGTTCTGTATGTTGTTTCGCGCCGTGGCGAGGTCATTGTAGGCATTACCGTTCATCCTTTCTATAATTTTTCTATTACTCTCAGTTTTGCGCTGTGAGCACGTCTGTTTTCCTGAAGTTCATCTTCCCCTGCAATCACAGGCTTCCCTGTAATGTTTTTCACAATTGGTACATTATTACACACACATATAGGAAAATCCTTAGGACACGTACAACCCTTTGCCAGACTTGCAAAGGTGTTTTTTACTATTCTGTCTTCTAACGAGTGGAATGTTATAATTCCAAGTCTGCCTCCCTTTTTCAAAACATCCACAAAATCTCTTATTGCTTTTTCCAAACCATCAAGCTCTCCATTTACCTCTATTCGTATTGCCTGAAAGGTTCTCTTGGCAGGATGCTTGTCCCCAAAGCCTGCCGCACCCGGAAAAGCTTTCTTAATAATTTCTGACAATTGTGTGGTGGTTTCAATAGGTGCAAAGTTTCTCTCCTTTACTATTGCCGACGCAATACGTTTAGCATATCTTTCTTCGCCATATCTGAAAATTATGTCCGACAATCTGGTTTCATCGTATGTGTTGACAACCTGATATGCATCAAGAGAAGCCCCTTGATCCATCCTCATATCCAGTCTTGCATCATATCTGTAACTAAACCCACGTTCCGGGTCATCAAGCTGAGGAGACGAAACCCCTAAATCCAGAATTGCTCCGTCAACAGATGTTATTTTCAAATTCTCCAAAACACTTTTTACATTGAAAAAATTGTTGTGGCAAAACTCTTTTCCGCATTGATACTTTTCCAGTCTTTCTTTCGCCGCTTCCAGCGCCCTGCAATCCCGGTCAATTCCAATCAATGTTCCCGACTGGCTTAAACTGTCGCATATAAGCGACGAATGTCCGCCACCGCCTAAAGTTCCATCTACATATATTCCATCTGGTTTTACCGCCAGACGGTCAACGCTTTCCTGAAGCAAAACCGATATATGATGAAAACCCATTTTTGCCTCCTTAGATCCCAAGTTCCTCCATAGCTTTTGCAATCTCTTCAGCGTCAAAAGCAGGATTGTCCATATAACTTTCCCAACTGTTGCGATCCCAGATTTCAACCTTGTCCGACATTCCAACCACAACGATTTCCTTGTTCAATCCGGCATACTCTCTGATTTTGGGCGGAATAAGCACGCGTCCCTGACTATCTGTATCACATTCCTCTGCCCCACTGAAGAAAAACCTGCTGAGCATTCTTCGTCTTGATGCGGGCACAGTATCAAGCTCTGCCTTGAACCTTTCCCATTCCTCTTTAGGATAGATACAAACACAGTTATCCAATCCTTTGGAAACGACAAAAGAGCCGCCCAAGTCGTCTCTGAATTTAGATGGAACATTCACACGACCTTTAGCATCAATAGTTTGATTATATTCACCAATAAGCACTTTGCCGCCTCCTTTCGAAAAAAGATACATTTATAGTAAAAGCAGACTAAATTTACTCCACTTAGGTACATTTCAATCCACTTTCCTCCACTCTTCATACATTCTAATCTATTTTTTTGAATAATGCAATAGTTTTTTTAAAATTTTTTTAAATTTTTTTCAAAATTTGATGTTTGTTGCCAGCATATACCAAAAGAGCCCGTGATTTTACAAAATCAGGGCATAAAAAAAGCACTTCCGAAGAAGTGCTCTGTGGCGTGCCGCAGAAGATTCGAACTCCCGACCTTCTGATCCGTAGTCAGACGCTCTATCCAGCTGAGCTAGCGGCACATATTTAATTCAACTTTGACAGTATAACACAGTCCCTGAAAAAAAGCAAGTGTTTTTTTCGAAAAAAAGCTTAAAACTTGACAGAAATTTCATGGCTCACGCATTCCTTATTTATAAAAATAGCCTAATCCGCCTTGCATTTTCCCGCAAAATGTTTTATTATAGTCTCATAGAAACTAAAGGGAGAAAGATATAATGACACAACCCAAGGTAAATTACCAAAAAGAACTTGATAAAATTATAGATAACCTGCGACAATCAGAGAAAAAGCCAAGTTTACTCCTTCACAGTTGTTGTGCTCCATGCAGCAGTTATGTCCTTGAATATCTTTGCAAACATTTTTTAATAACTATTCTTTATTATAACCCTAATATTTCACCCTTAGCCGAATATGAACATCGCAAATCCGAACAAATCCGTCTTATAGATTCTATTAATTCTCAAACAGCCATATCCTTTCTTGACTGCGATTATGACGGGGAAAGCTTTGAGCTAATCGCAAAGGGTAAAGAGAATATACCTGAGGGTGGTCTTCGTTGTTTTGATTGCTATGAACTACGATTGCGTAAAACAGCTGAACTTGCCAAAACACACAACTTTGATTATTTTACCACCACCCTTAGTATTAGCCCTCTTAAAAATGCACAAAAACTTAACGAAATAGGTCAAAGTCTTGCAAAGGAATATGGAATTTTACACCTGCCCTGTGATTTCAAAAAGAACAACGGTTACAAGCGTTCTGTGGAGCTTTCAAGAGAATTTAATCTTTACAGGCAGGACTATTGCGGTTGTATCTATTCTAAAATTCAACGGGAGAAAATGAAAAATACTTAAATTTTTATATTAAATGAAGAAAAGGGGTTTTCCTTTTTCTTTTTTTATGTTATACTTATTTTATATTGTAGAATTGGATTGAGGTTATGAAGGAAAGTATAAGGTCAAGTATAAAAAAAATTGTTGTCATGTTTATTGCCAGTCTTATGGTTCTGGGACTTATTCCCGTGGGCCTTTTAAGCTTGCGCTCGGTTTCTGATAACAATGACGGTAAATTCATACGCCTTTCACCTGTTCTGGAAACTACCGTTTCTGCTAAATCAGGCGAAAGCGAAATTCCCGGCTCTTCATATAGCGAAAATTGTCTTCCTGCGGGACATTATTATGATTCGTATATGCGTTTTGACATACGGGAGCTTTTAGAAAAAGATGTAAAAAACATTACCAACGTAAAACTCCGCCTTATCCCTATTAAAACTGAAAATAACTCCGATGTACCAATTACTGTTTCGGTAATGGAAAACAATACCTGGAATGCAGATATGGATTACAACAGTAAACCCTCTTCAACCCACGATATATATGTTGCGGACATAGATGTAAAGTCCTCTCAATGCGGGAAAGCTCCGATAGAGGTTGATCTTACCGAGTACATTAAAAAATATATTTCCGATAAAAGAGAGTACATCTCTCTTAACTTCAAAGGTAAAGGTAATAATTCCGCCACCTTTGCGGGAGCATACTACGAGGATAGTGCTTATCGCCCATGCCTTAAAGTTATGACAGGCGATGCCGGTGACCCTGATCCCTCGGATTTAAGAAAATCTGTTTTGGAGCGTGCCTATAAAAACCCAGACGGAAGCACCCATCTAACCTTTAACCTTACCCCTTATAACATACAAGGGGCAATGTATAAAATCGCATTAGCACTCAACACCCCTCAGGATACCGATAGCACTGCCGTAAAAGTATACTGTGATGATATACCCGTATTTAACTCTGACAGTGCAACCTATGAAGATATGCAAAACATTGATATCACTCACACTGTAAATACATTGTACGCACGAGGTGCAACCTCCGTTAACCTTCGCGTAGACGGCGTAAGCAATATTCGCACAGTCGGGGAAAATGCACCTGAGCTTAATATCTCTGTGTCAGATAATCGTGATATCGCAGCCGTTACAGAGGGACTGGTTTATGCTCTCGAAAGCAATAGTTCCCCAACGGACATAAGAAGCAACTTAGCAGAAAGCTATACTACAGAAAGCGGCGCTACTGCAAAATTCAATTGGACAGTTTTCTACACTGATACCGGGAATGATGCATCCGATATTATTAATTCCAACGGTTCTGTTAATCCTCCTGAATGGTATGACAACTCACGTCAAATAACCGCTGTTGCTACTGCATCAGCCGGAGAATACAGTTCAACGCATCAATATGATTTAACCGTTCAACCTAAGGATCTGCCTGATTATTCTGATAATAAATTTATCAATTATATTAACTTTGGTTCCGGCAAAAGTGAAAGCCGCCACTCGGCAGCATATTCAGGAACAGAGCAACACAGCGAATGGCTCTCCGGCAAACACTTTAATTACAGATCTATAGCACCTGATGACATCCTTGCATTCAGTCTTAAAACCGAGAAGGATATTCAGAACTATTTGACTCTTAAACTTACCGCCGAAAACCTTGAAGACTCTGCACTGATTATTGAAAATCTGCAAAACAGATATGCCGAGCCAATTAGGATTGAGCCAACTGACAAATTCGAAGAAGGAGGTTTTGTGTACTGCACATACCCTCTCCCCGTGGATTTCAACACCGAAAGCGGATATACAACTTTCAGGATTATGTGCACCAATAACACATCCGCTATACAACAAAACAATTCTGTTTCCGAAGAAAATATTGCTCAGGTTGAAGCTGAAAACACTGCTTTACCTGAAGAAACCGAAGAAAGTATGGTCCCTGTATGGAATATCTATAGTGCTTATATCACTCAAAGTCCTTATTTCGACCCCTTAACTTTTGCAGACCATGGCGAAACTGTTATAGAAAAGGACTCCCTTGATGACAGAAGCTTTTACAGGACACTTCTTAATTTGTTTAACTCAGTGAAGCCTGATGAAAGTGATACACCTCAGGCGCAACCTGCTACCGATGACGATATCGTTCCGCAAACATGGACAAAGAACAAAGATTCTGCCATTGCTTTTACCGATGGCGAAAACAATGTAACATTCAGCTTGCCCGACGGAGATAATCCAATAGAGATTTATCGTAATACCATTTATTACGACTCGTACAGTCAGGTTATGCCGGACTACTATAACAACGAAAGCTTAATGGTAATAAATTATGATATGTACCGGGTGCTGATAAACCGCTCTGCCCATCAGGCAGGTATCCCTGCTCACGAGCAAAATCTTGCAGGTATATACTATGACCTGGTCGGCAAAAAATATTATGCATTTCTTGGGGATGGTATGGCAGCAGATGTCAGCGTTCTTCCCGCAGGTGAAACCTTGCATGACGGAAAAGCTTCTATTATCTCCGGGGAGACAACCATGATTCTGTCATTCCTTGCAGAGCCACTTTATTTTCCTGACTGGCGTGTAAGCGAAATCAATGGAAAATCTGTTTCGCAGGTAAAGCTAATTAAGGATATCTCCGTAAATCAGCTAACCATAAAAAATGTGGGTACCGCCACTGAAACTGCCAATGAGCTTACTGTGCTATGCGGAGTTTATGAACGGGGAATGATTGTTGGTATGGAAAAACAAACGGTTTCCATTATTTCAGGATACACTGAATATCGAATCCCAATTAATAATATAGCAGTTAAACCCGGTCAGGTATTAAAGGTTTTTATTGAACAGAGTGACCAGCCACCAAATAAAATGACCGAGAAATTAATACTGCCTTAGGAGGTAATTTAAATGGTGAAAAAATTTTTATGCATTCTGCTTGCGATTACTATTTTGTGTAGCAGTTTAATCTTCATAACGGTTTTTGGTGAACGCCCGGTTTCTGTTAAGCTTGACGGCGTAATACTCGAATTTGATGTCAGCCCTAAAATTATAGACGGCAGAACAATGGTTCCACTTCGCACAATCTTTGAAGCATTGGGCGCAGAGGTCGGTTGGGATGAACAAACAAGCACCGTTACAGCCACTAAACCCGGTTATACAGTTATAGCAACAATTGATAATCCCGTTATGAGCGTTAACGGTGTAGAAAAGACTATGGATATTGCCCCAATGCTTGTAGACAGCCGTACACTTGTTCCGGCAAGATTTGTAGCAGAGGCATTTGACTGCACGGTGGATTGGGACGAGGCAACATATACAGTTATAATCACATCCGTCACGACAACAAATTATAAATGCTATCCCGATTCAATAATCCCCGATTATTCATTTATAACGGGTGCAAAACTTGACAGAACCGAAAGCGACGAAACAGGGATTGTTTACATCTATCCTCTCGCCAATAGTGCTGACGGAACTCCCCAATGGAGCATTTATGATAAATTCTTAAAATCCGTAAATCTCACCCCTATATCACAGACTGAAAACGAAGAGTTTGGCGGTCCCATATATGGATACCTTAACGGAAACATAGGTGTAGTAATGGGAATAAGCTATTCCGCCAAAGAGGTTTGGGTCACAGTTTTCTAGATTCATCTAAAGTCTAACCCCAAAGTCATATATGACTTTGGGGTTTTTCATATTGGACACAGTTTTCCTCTTTCGACATATTATGCTAATGAGCCATCGGCTCAAAAAATATAAAGAAAGGGAGTATTTTTATGCCTTTTGCACATGAAACAATGCCGAACATGATGCCAATGGTTGGTTATTCTTATGTGCCCATTCAGGTTGCAGAAATGAGAAACCTCTTCGACCCGGAAGAAGGTCTTAATCAGGGAACAATTTTCCCCATTCTTGCAAAACCACTGGGCGTATATGGCAAACAGGTTTCAGGCGATAAAATCTTTACGGAGGTGGCACGCAATGAATGAGAGAGCCGCTCTTCTTAAAAAAATAAGCGCATACGCTTTTGCCGCAACAGACTGGAATTTATATCTGGACACCCATCCCGATGATAAAGAAGCAATTGCTATGTTTCACCGTATGGCAGACAAAGCAAAACAGCTGAAACAGGAGTATGAAATGAAATTCGGTCCTCTTACAGCTGAAGCCTCTCGGGATATGAATCGTTGGAACTGGATTGACAATCCGTGGCCATGGGAAAAATATTAAAGGAGGAAATCAGTTTATGTGGAGTTATCAGAAAAAATTGCAATACCCTGTAAACATTAAGGGTACAGACCCCAAACTTGCTCAATATATTGTAGCACAGTATGGTGGACCTTACGGAGTAAGGTATAAAACTTACGACACATACTTGTAATTTGACTTTTTTTGCCTTGTATAGTATAATTTTTTTAAATAATTATAGGATTTGGAGAAAGCTATGAAAAAGACAGTAATGCTTGTGTTTGGCACAAGACCCGAAGCCATAAAGATGTGTCCTTTGGCAAATGAACTTAAAAGCAGGGACAACATCAACACCGTTGTCTGCGTAACAGGTCAGCACCGACAGATGCTTGACCAGGTCTTGGATGCGTTCCACGTAACCCCTGATTTTGACCTTTCTATTATGAAAGATAAGCAGACGTTGTTTGATATTACTTCAAATATTCTTTTAAATATTAAAGGGGTTCTTGAAGAAGTTAATCCTGATGTGGTTTTAGTTCACGGTGATACTTCAACCACGTTTGTAACAGCTCTTGCATGTTTTTATCTGCAAATTCCTGTTGGACATGTTGAGGCAGGGCTTCGCACCTACAATATCTACAGCCCATATCCTGAAGAATTTAACCGTCAGGCTGTATCAATAATTTCTAAGTACAACTTTGCGCCCACCGAACTTTCAAAAGAAAATCTCATACGTGAGGGAAAATCAGAAGATACTATTTTTATAACAGGCAACACTGCCATAGACGCCCTTAAAACTACTGTACGGGAAAATTACACCCACCCTGAACTTGAATGGGCAAATGACAGTCGTTTAATTATGATAACCGCCCACAGAAGAGAGAACCTGGGCGAGCCTATGCATAATATGTTCAGGGCTATCAGACGTGTTATGGACAAGCACCCTGATGTTAAAGCTATCTACCCCATACACATGAACCCCGTTGTCCGCAAGGCTGCGGAAGAAGAGCTTGGTGGTTGTGAACGTATTCATATTATTGAGCCTTTAGAGGTTCTTGATTTTCATAACTTCCTTGCCAGAAGCTTTATGATTTTAACAGATTCCGGCGGAATTCAGGAGGAGGCCCCCTCTTTGGGCAAGCCTGTTCTGGTTATGCGCGACACAACTGAACGGCCTGAGGGTATTAAAGCGGGCACATTAAAGCTTGTGGGAACTGACGAAGAAACAATTTATAACAGCTTTGAACTTCTACTTACAGATACCGATGCATATAATGCTATGTCACACGCAAGCAATCCTTATGGCGACGGTTTCGCTTGCAAAAGGATAGCCGATATTCTTGAAAAATAATCAAAAGGCAGGGATAAAGTGAAGAAATACTATAAAATTATTATATATTCAATATTAGTTATTTTAACAATGAGTTATATATTTTCTAACTCTTTTCAATCCAGCGAGGTATCCAACGGGCGAAGTGGTACGATTGTTGAATTCATCTCAAGTATAATCAACAATAAAATTCCAAAGGAAACTCTTAATATAATAATCCGCAAGCTTGCCCATGGAACTGAATTTGCAATTTTAGGTATCTTTCTTGGATTGCTTACCCGTGAAATAAGCAAGAAATTAGGGCATGTTATGATTTCATTCCCTCTGCTTGTTTCTCTTTGTACCGCTGTTGCCGACGAATTTATTCAAAGCTTTAACAATCGCAGCGAAAGCATTAAGGATATCTTCATTGACTTTGGCGGAGCAATTTGCGGTCTGTTAATTATATCTCTTGTCCTTTTACTTACAAAAAAGTTGAAATGTATACGTTTCTGATTCATTTTTGAATCAGAAACTTTTTTATTGTTGCCGTCATCTGCACCCTTTAACATTTTTTTCATACATTATAAATACAGAGGTGTTTTGAGTGAATAAATTTTTAAATATATCTTTTATTGGCGGTGACAAAAGACAAATCCGAGTTATCTCCGGCTTTTCCAAAATGGGCTGTAACATTAAGACTTTTGGTTTTGAAGATGCAGTTTTTCCATCCGGAATTAACGTGGATTTTTCAAGCTCTGTAAAAGAATGTATAAATAACGCAGACATTATTATACTTCCCTTGCCCTATAACACAGGGGCAGATATTCTGAACAATACTTTTTCTGATAA
The DNA here is from genome assembly GCA_045542095.1 of Ructibacterium sp. GTDB lineage: Bacteria > Bacillota > Clostridia > Monoglobales > Monoglobaceae > Ructibacterium. The sequence goes on along the minus strand of JAZQKJ010000029.1, from coordinate 109,009 downwards.
GAAAATATATATATCCGATATAATTTCAAATATTTCAGAGAAACAAATCCTTTTTGCAGGTCGTGCTGATAATAGACTAAAGGCTTTAGCGGAGCTTTATAATATAAAACTGATTGACTATACAGAGCGTGAAGAATTATCCGTTCTTAACAGTATTCCAACAGTTGAGGGGGCTATCGAAATCGCTCTTTCGAAAACGCCTTATACTATCCACGGAAGCCGTTGCATAGTCCTTGGTTTTGGCAGAATAGGAAAGCTTCTTTCCGGCACCCTTGACGCCCTTGGCGCTAAAGTCAGCGTTGCTGCAAGGAAATATAGCGACCTTGCCTGGATAAAAGCCGCAGGCTATACACCAATTCAATTTAAAAATCTCGAAGATGATATAGGCAGCTACAATATTATTTTTAATACTGTTCCCGTTATGGTTCTTGACTATAAAATGCTGTCCAAAATACCTGATACATCTTTAATTATAGACCTTGCCTCACGTCCCGGAGGGGTAGATTTTGAAACGGCAGATTCTCTTAAGAAAAACGTAATTCATGCCCTTTCTCTACCCGGCAAGGTGGCACCTGACACGGCAGGGGATATTATTAAAGACACCATCTGTAATATTTTGGAGGAATTGGGGGTGTAAATCATGAAAGATAAAATCAACCTGGGCTTTGCTCTTACCGGCTCCCATTGTACATTCAGCAAAATATTTCCCGAAATAAAAAAGCTTGTTGAGGAAGGATACAATGTTATTCCCATTGTTTCGGAAGCAACTGCCATGACGGACACCCGTTTCGGTACGGCAAAATCCCATATAGAAACTCTTGAAGAAATCACAGGCAACAAAGTTATAAATTCTATTTACCTGGCAGAGCCAATTGGCCCAAAACAACTCCTTGACATTTTGGTTATTGCCCCGTGCACAGGTAATACTATTGCAAAATTAGCCACAGGAATTGCCGACGGCACAGTTACTCTGTCGGCTAAGTCACACTTGCGAAACAAAAAGCCTATTGTCATTGGAGTATCTACTAATGACGGGCTTGGTGCAAACGCAAAAAACATTGGCATACTTCTCGCAAGAAAACATATATATCTTGTTCCTTTCGGTCAGGACGACTGCATTGAAAAAGAAAATTCCCTTGTGGCACATTTTGACCTCATCTCCGAAACAGTTAAGCTTGCATTAAGGGATAAACAGCTCCAGCCAATTTTGGTATAAAAATAGCTGTAAATTGAGTTATGACTCAATTTACAGTTATTTTATTTATTACAAATACTGCTGTACGGGCAATATGCACATGCATTGTGTTTATCTGTGCAATATGGATTTATACCTATATTTCCCGAAATAATTTCCATAGCACTTTCCTTTATCTTTTCATTGGCAAGGTTTATCCTCTCTCTTAACTCTTCTGCACTTACCTTGTCAACTTCTCTTTTAGGCATATAACTTTCCTTGACATCGCCTTTTTTTAGAGCATAGGCAGTCTGCACCGCATCCTCAGCAGATATCCATCCCTTTGGCAACATGACCTTATTAACTGCCAAATCCAAATCGCCCTTGACATCTCCCTCATCTATAATAGGGTCGTTCATCTGCACATAAATCATAGCAGCAGGTTCAGCCCCTTGTATACCCTTGCAAATAGCATCTGCATATAAAAGGGGCTGAATGGTTATGCCGTCTTTTGCCAATGTAACATCAAGGTCTTTTGCCGAAGATTTATAATCTACAATACTTACATAGTTCTTTCCCTCTATGCCTGTCATATCCGCACGATCTATAAAACCGCGAATTCCTGCTATACATTCCCCATTATCATCTTTGACCTCTACCATTGGGATTTGTCCGTCTTTTCCAATTCGGATTTCAAAGCCGTATGGTCTGAAAGCACTTGATTTATAAAACTTGACAACCTCCCATGCAGTTCTTGAGGCAATGCCTTTCATTCGCATTACTATATACCTGAAATATGCTGAACTCTCATATAAAAGCTCGGCATCTTTTTTCGCCTCTTCCTCCACAAAATCGCTTACCTTTTTAAAGCAATCTTCCTTGGTTACGTTTTCATAGTCTGCATCGGTATCCTTAAGATATGAAAAATAATCAAACAAAGCGGCATGCTGAACACTGCCCATACTCCGCGGCTCTGCCCCTGCTTTTTCACGTTCTTTCAGCATAAGACCGTATGTTAAGAAGTACTTAAAAGCACATGAATTATATGTTTCTATTTGTGATGCACTAAGCATCAGGGTTTTTCCATATATGCTCTCTGCCACAGACTCTGACAAGGTTTCCGGCATTTTATATCTCATATTTTTATATATCTTGTTAAGCTCATAGATATAATCTTCTTTATTTGAAAAATACCCATAAAGCTCCTTTAGTGGCTCCGGCAGATTTTCTACTTTTCCCCCTGCTTCCGCCATAGCCCCTGCAAGAACATCAAAGGCTGCAAGTTCGCCCTCTGCTCCACCTAAAACATCTTTCTCCATATCAGGATTTGTCACCATTACCTCAGGCAACAATTCTTTGACTCTGCTTAAAATCTCTGATGGTTGAAGTTGTTCGCCTTTGTTATTGGTAAGGGGCTCCATTAAAATCATTCTGTCTTTAGCAGAAGCTAAAACTGCATAAATAAGCATCTGCTCCTGTTGGCGCTTTACATCAATCCCCGGGGCAAGCTCAAGACCCATATCACTTAGTTTTTGTCGCTCTCCGTCGGAGATAAGTCCCTCTGCAACATGACCTTTGGGAAATACCCCTTCATTTAATCCAAGTACTATAACAACTTTAGCACCGCTGCTCCTGAACCTGTCTATATTACCAAAGACTACCCCGTCGAGAGTCTGGGGAGTTATTCCTATCTCTATACTGCTTATTGCCTCTTTAAAAAGATCCGCAAATTTCACATAGGTCATCTTTGTATCTTTCATAATAGCAGCAATTTGAGATAGTAATGAAATAGTGGTATTCCATACCTGCTGATATTCGTCAGCAAGCTCGGGCATACTATTATTTCTGCAATACTTTATCCTCTTTTCCACCTGAGCCGAAAGCTTGCTTTCCTTTATCCATTCAAGAACAGATGCCACAATCTCACCACCGGTTTTTGTTCCGCTGATTTTATCCGTTATAGCACTGACCCCTGATAGAACTTCATTTTTAACATGATTAACTTTTGTCATATCATAATTGCCACGTTGTGGAATATACTCCCATATATCTTCCTGCCACATAGCATGGGATGGGGCTGTTGCAAGAATATAATTTTCAAATATATCAGCCTCGTCATTAGTTATATCAAGTAAGCCCGTTCTTGCAACCGACATAACCCGCTCGTAAGAACAACCTCTTGCCGCTATATCCAGTATTCCCGAAATAAGCTTAACCATGGGCTTTGAAGAAATGCTCCGTCTTGTATCAAGAAAGACGTGAACACCGCGCCGCTCAAAAATCCCGGGCATAATACTGTTATATCTCTCGGTATCCCTTGCAAGAATAAGAAAATCACTGAATTTGTACCCATCAGTCCGGCAAAGTCTGCGTATCATGTCTGCAACAAACTCTACCTCCCGATAATGATTATGAACCTGATATATTTCTACGTTTTTACATTCGCCATCATAAGGCTTTGCTTTATAGTCAAAGTATCTGTTTTTAAGAAAAACAATGGAACCTTTGAAATTTTCATCTCCCTGCAGAGTTTCGTCACAAATCTCAATTTCGTCCTCTTTTGCAATCTCCTTAAGTTTCCGGACTGTTTCACCCATTTGAGAAAAAATCCCTGAAAATTCAGGAGCAGAGCTATAATCCATAACAATGCATAAATCCATAATGCTCATTAATTCCCGTATCGCCGTAAGTTCAACAGGGGTAAATGACCTGAAATACATTATAAACGCCTTACCTCTTAGCCAACTGCATTCCTTAATCTTTGGACAGATAATAGACAGATTATCTTCTGCATCGGCACTGTGTTCTTTTATAACATTATTATACTCATTATAAAAAAGAGCAATATCCCCCAACTTATCAGAAAATTCCTGTATCCCTGAATTTTCTGCGGCAAATTCCAGTTGTTCCGGTGTAACACCATACCTTTTAAACTCTGATACGGTGTCTACAAGAATTTTACTAAAGCCTTTTCTGCGAACATTTTTGTTCAAAGCTTTCAGCTTGGGACTTATATTCTCTATAGCCTTTGTGGCTGCTATATATTTCCCCGCTCCGTCTATGTATTTCATTCTAAGAGGTCCGCAATACTGAAGTACCGCGTTACATAGCCCGGAAAAGCTTAAAACTTTTACATTTAACTGTGCAGGCAATCCAAAACGGCGTAAAATCTCTTTCTCTGTAAACAGAGAAAACTGTTCAGGCACAATAATCCACGACTTTTTATTTTCTAAAAGTCGCTCACTTATATCAGTATATACTTTATCCTTCTTTCTGCTTTCCCCTGTTCCAAGAATAAACTGAAGCATACCTATTCTCCTTTGTTTATTGTAATCTCCTTACCCTTTAGATAATCCAATACACCGTTATTTTCTTTAAAATCAAACTTTATTCTATATGATATAAGATGCTGAAAATCCATTTTTCCGTCACGGGATGCTCCATATTTCACATCCCCCGTCAATGGACAACCCATGGCACCAAAGCATGCCCTGATCTGATGAGTTCTACCTGTAAGCAGCTCTACCTCTATTAATGGTTGTTTCCCATCTTTGATAACCTCATAAATAGTATGGCAAAACGCTCCACCCTTTACCTCTGTTTTGCTGAACTCCATTTTTCTGTTTTTTCCGTCTTTTTTCAGCCAGCCTTTTATCTCGCCTTTTTCAGGCTTAGGAGTTCCTTCCGTCCGACAAAGATAATACTTGCGAATTTCCCGCATTTTTATCTTCTCATTTAAAATCCGAAGACTTTCGCCGTCCTTGGCACCAATCACAAGCCCCCTTGTGTTTCTGTCAATGCGATGGCAAAGCGACGGCATAAATGTATTCTCTTTTAACGGGTCAAACTCATTTTTCCTATACAAATACGCCCTCATGTGAGCTTCCAGAGATTCCTCATCTTCTTCACCCTGAGATAACATCCCCGAGGGCTTATCCATAATGATTATATGATTGTCCTCGTAAACTACATTAAGATTTGGATTAACCCCTGTCCACAATGGCAACTTCTTTTCATCTGCAAAAAAATCGTCGTTTATATAAAGTTCAAGCACATCACCCTCTGTTATTTTAACAGAGCCGTCTGTAACACGCTTACCGTTAACCTTTATATGTTTCTTTCGCAGAGATTTATATATAACCCCGCTCCCTGCATTTGGCATAACCTTAAACAGGAATTTATCAAGCCGCCTATCCGCATCATTACTGCCTACCACAAACTTTTTCATTTTATCTCCTCCTGCTGTGATAAGCCGTATCACCAACAGTTATTCTTACCTGTGCATTGGTTTTATCCGTAATGGAACTGCAGAAATTATCACACTCTCCTACAGGCAGATAAACAGGCATCTGCACTTTATCTGTGTATACAGGCTCTCCCTGAATAATATTTTCCCATTTGGAAAACTCATTCTGCAATTTCCCTAAAAGAGTATACTCACACTCCAATGTTACCTCTCGGCAAAGAACCATATCAAGCAGTCCTGCCGCCTCAACTCCTGCCTTTGCAGATTTTGAATAAGCATGAACCAATCCGCCTGTTCCAAGGAGAATACCGCCGAAATATCTTGTGACAACTACAATAAGATTTGTAAGCCCCTCTTTTTTAAGTATATCAAGAACAGGCATTCCCGCTGTTCCGCCCGGCTCCCCGTCATCACTGTATCGCATTATGTTATTCTCTTCTATAATATACGCATACACATTATGAGTTGCATTCCAGTATTTCTGACGAAGCTCGTTTAGAAATTCCAACGCCTCTCCCTCGGTTAAAACGGGCTTTACCGTAGCTATAAACCTTGACCTTTTTTCAACAATCTCGGCTTCTGCTAATTTTTCTACTGTGGTATATATCTCTTTCATTCAAGTCATCCTTTTTCTATTCAATAGATGTAACCTTAAAGGCATCTTTTGGAAGTCCCATGTCAGTCCAATCTGAAATCTGACATTGACCATTCTTATTTTCCCCCACCGCATACGCTGTTCCGTCCTGGCTTACACCAACACTGTGATAGACACCGCCTGATAAGGAAATTATATTATTCCAGAGTCCGCCTTCTCCCTGATGCCAATCATTATCACCTGTATGTCTCATTCTTCCTGTACTGGTTAAGAACAAGCCGTGGAAATCCCCTGCTTCGCAAAGGATTATCTCACCAAGCTCCGAAACATTGGTTTGCTCATACACACTATCACCCACGGCAACCACTGTTCCATTACTCCTTATTCCTAAAGTAAAATTGTTTCCTGCAGAAACAGCTATTATATCCGACCAATCGTTTACATCACATTGTCCTGATTCATTGTCACCCGTTGCTACAACTGTTCCGTCCTGTCTGACGCCCACGGTATGGCTTGTGCCTGCTGAAACCGCAACTATACCCGACCATTTATGAACATCACACTGACCTAATTCATTGTTCCCTGTTGCAACAACTCGACCGTTATTCATAACACCTACTGTGTGTTTCCCACCTGCAGATACACTTATTATATTATTCCATTCCTGTACATCGCACTGTTTTTCTTCATTATCTCCTGTGGCAACTACCGTTCCGTCACCCAGAAGTCCCACTGTGTGATTTCTGCCTGCTGAAACCCCAATGATATCTGCCCATTCTTCTGTATTGCATTGTTCAAACGAGTTATCGCCCACAGACAAGACCGTTCCGTCTTTTTTCAGCCCGACAGTATGCTTTTCACCTGCCGATATTATCCCCGACATCAGCCTGTTCATTTGCTGCATATATGTAAAGCTGTCGTGTCTGCCCTGCAAGACTGAAAGCTGATACAATGCCTCAGAATAATTTTCAAGCTTTATACAGTTAAGTGCATGATACCACCTGCACTCATCTTCTCTTTCGGAAGGCAGGTTTTCTATACTGTCAAACATATTTTCTGCTTCTTCGTATCGGCTTTCACCATAAAGGGTTATGGCATTTTCCAATACAGAAAGCTGTTCTTTGATGTATGTATGTGCCGAAAAAGCTCCCACCGAAACAGAAACTATTATAATCGCTGTAACACTCCATGCAATTATATTTCTTATCTTTCGCTTTTTTATCTCCTCAGGTGATGAATGTTTTTCTTTCCAGAGTTCCTTCTCGGCAAGTCGCTGTGCTTTTTTTTCACTTAACTTACGTTCTCTGTCGGAAAATAAAACTTTTTTCTCTTTTGCAAATTCACCGTCAAAAAGTTCTTCCGTTTCCGATGGAGTTTCCTCCTGACCCTCCTGTACAAACTCTTGTCCTGTTTCCCACTGTGTTCCATCAACAAAGCAAACCCTATTAACTGTAATAGTCACACTTGTTGTCTTAAATGATGGGACAGGGGTTTCAACACAAAAACTATCGCTCTCTTGCACAGAAAGTTCTTCAAACCCGATATTTTTTGTAAATAGCAAGGTAACATTCTCATCAAACCCACAAAGATTTACGTAAACTGCCGAAATCTTCTTAGCCGAAATGTTTATCATGCGAATATTCAATTTTACCTCAAAGGTATACTTATCCTGAAAAAGCCGACTTTCTGTAAGCTCCGCAGGCTTATCTCCCAATGGGATATATTTTACCTTTCGCAACAATTCGATATTTTCATCTTTCATACTATTCACCGCCTATTTTACAGTATAACTTTTTTTCAAAGAAAAATCAAGGCAAATACATAGTTTGTGTAATATTTACAAACTATGAGAATAAGCTATATCAAGAAAGATTTTTGGAGGTATCCCAATGTCTGTAATCTATAAACGAATTATAAGCATTACTCTTATATTATGTTTGTCTTTCATGACAGTAGCTATTGCAAACCCCTCTACACAGGTAGACACAGATGTTTCCACCCAACTGGTTAAAGCTGAATCGGGTATCTTAATGGAGGCATCTACAGGTGATATTTTGTATGAATGGAATCCTGACCAAAAGCTACATATAGCAAGCGTTACAAAAACCATGGCTCTTCTTATTATTATGGAGGCTTTAGACAGTGGTAAAATTAAACTTACCGATATGGTTACCACAAGCGAAAACGCTACCTCAATGGGAGGAACTCAAGTATTTTTGGAAATCGGTGAGCAAATGTCCGTTGATGATATGATAAAAGCCATTACGGTTTCTTCTGCAAACGATGCCGCAGTGGCAATGGCGGAACATATAGGAGGAACCCATGAGGCATTTGTTGAAATGATGAATGAGCGAGCCTCTGCCTTGGGATGCAACAACACCCATTTTATAAACTGCACCGGTCTTGACGAAACTGCAGACCACTACAGTTCAGCACGGGATATCGCCATAATATCCCGGGAGCTTTTAAAACATGAAAAAATCTTTGACTATACAACCATCTGGATGGATACACTTCGTGACGGCACCTTCGGACTTTCCAACACCAATAGACTTATCAGGTTTTATAACGGTGCAAACGGGCTTAAAACCGGCTCAACAAGCACGGCAAAATACTGTCTGTCTGCAACTGCCAAGCGTGATAATATGCAGCTTATCGCCGTTGTTTTAGGTGCTCCAACCACAGGAGAAAGATTTTCAAGCGCCTCGGCACTTCTGGATTACGGATTCGCTAACTACTCTGTTGTAACTGAATCTCAGTTAAATATTGACTTCCCTGCTATTCCTGTACACGGCGGAACAGAAAGTTTTGTAGATACCACAGGAAAAGATATTAGCTTTATTGTTAAAAAGGGTAACGGCTCAAAGGTGGAAACCGAGATTTTATCCGAGCCTTTTGTAAAGGCACCCATTGACGCTAATCAAAAGCTTGGTGAAATTGTATTTAAAATTGATGGCACAGAGGTTACCCGCCGTGACCTTGTAGCAAAAACCGATGTTCCTCAAATCGGGATATTCAAAACTTTTCTAAAACTTATAAATTTATGGATGACTGCATAAAAAGAAATTCCCTTGATTTGACTTCAAATCAAGGGAATTTGTGTTTTTTACTCCGGAAACGTTCTGCACAACACAGCCGCAATTTCAGCTCTGATTATAGGGTCCTGACCTCTGAAGGTTCCGCCTATATCGCCTGTAACATATCCGTTTTCAACTGCCGCTGCAATGTATGGGCGATTGTGCTCTGATATAGTATTTAAATCGCTGAAGTATTCAGAAAGAAACCCTGTTGCATCTGCATACTTTGAAACATCTGTCTTCATAGCCTTAATCAAAGCTACTGTCACCACTTCTCTTGTAGCCTCGTCTTCCGGGCGGAAATAGAGCTGACCGTCAACAGTAAACCCTGTCATATAGTCCAGAGAACTATTTACGTATTTAAAATACCACTCCCAATTTGGAACATCAACATAGGGTGTTGATATGCTTGTACTGAGCGGAGTTTTAGTTATTCCCACAAGCATCTTCGCATACTCACAACGAAGAACAGTGTTCCCCGGTCCAAACGTGCCGTCGCCGTAACCGCTTATAATCCCTCTGTCAACCAGCTCATATACATACGGTGCCTCCCATGAATTTTCGGGAACATCTGTAAAAACAGTTTCCGTTGCATGCGCCAGCAAAACAAAGCCCGATGTCAAAATTATAAATGTCAAAAGTAAAGCAATTTTCTTTTTCATTTAATTACCTCCTTTAAAACACATCAATTATACTTAAAATCTGTATTTTTGTCAAGTTTACGCGGTTTTATAGGTATTTCACTCTGTTTTTCCTTGCAGTTTTAAACCTTGTGTGATATAATTAAAAAATAATTTTTGCCAGAAAGGATCGCTTTTTATGAAAGAGAAAATATATACAATCCCAATTAATGAAGCCTTCGATAAGGACCGTGAATGTCCCTTTTGCCAGCTTAATCAAAAGCTTGAAAAGGACATTCTTGACTATATCATGGGGCCGTCCTATATGGAAGAGGATATACGTGCAGAAACCGACAAAGCAGGCTTTTGCAAAGACCATCTAAATCAGATGTTTTTCTCCGGCAATCGTTTGGGGCTTGCACTGATGCTTGACACTCACCTCAAGAAGATTAACAAAGACATGGACTCACTTCTCGATAACGAACTTAAATTAGCTGGTGAGAAAAAGAGTCTGTTCAAAAAGAGTGATGAAAAATCTCCATTCTGTGAATATCAGGAAACTCTTAAAGACTCCTGTTACGCCTGCAGGCGACTTAACATAAGAATGGATAGCTACTTTGAAACATTCTTTTACCTCTTTAAAACAGAAGAGGATTTCAGAGAAAAAGTATCGAGAAGCAAAGGCTTTTGTCTTGACCATTTCGGCAGAATTGTAAGAGAGGGAAAGGAAAAGCTTAATTCGAAAACATATCAGCAAATGCTCCAAATGCTCGTTCCAATCCAAAAGGAAAACTTCAAACGTATTGAAGAAGAGCTTGACTGGTTTATTCAGAAGTTTGACTATCGGTTTCAGAACGACCCATGGAAAAATTCAAAAGATTCAGTTGAACGCAGTATATTAAAAATTTCGGGTTTATCTATTGAAGAATAATTCCAAACACTTTAACCGAAAATGAATAACCCGAACTCACCTGAAAATGCGTGCTTTAGGTATCTTTCGGCTAAATTTTAAATTTTGTATTGACATACTTATAAAGATATGATATTATATTTAAGCTGTTTGGAAACGGTCCGGTAGTTCAGTTGGTTAGAATGCCAGCCTGTCACGCTGGAGGTCGTGGGTTCGAACCCCATCCGGATCGCCAACTTGCTGCCCTAGCTCAGTAGGTAGAGCACTTCCTTGGTAAGGAAGAGGTCGGCGGTTCAAATCCGCTGGGCAGCTCCAAAAAAGCACTTCCGAGGAAGTGCTTTTTTTCATTATAATTACTATTTTTTTATAAGTTCTGCAAGATACAATTCTGCGGCTGTCCAACCGTCTATAAGACCGCTTTTTATATCCACATCATATTCCAGACCTTTTTTTATCATACGTTTTAAATATGGCTCTCCGTACCTTTTACTCTCTTGAATTGTCTTATTCACCACAAACATAGGTCTCTTAAAATCAAAGTAATCGAGCATTTCCTGAGGGCTTACTCCGTTTTCTGATAGCAGTTTACACATAAGAAGTTCAGACAGCTTGCCCATCATTATACCCAAAATATCGGTTGGCTGTTCGTTGTTATCTTTAAGATACTTCATCTGCTCATTTGCAAGAGAGCTGCGCCCCGCCATGATATTATCCAGCATATCATACACCCTGTATTCAACAGTTTTATCAACTACTGCATCAATATCCTCACGGGTGATCTTATTTCTGTCGCCAACATAATTGAGAAGTTTTTCAAACTCTGTCTGAATTTTCCCTAAAGACTGTCCGCAAAGCCTTATCATATATGATACTTCCTTTGGAGCAATCATCTTTTCTTCTTTACTGAATTTATCCTCCAGCCATATTTCAACCTTATTGACAGGCAGATAGTCAAAAGACACTACACCGCCCACATCCTCGATAATCTTGAGATTTTTTTCTTTTTTCTTATCAAAGCTTTCCTCTACAAAAATAAGACATGTATATTCAGGCAAATCCGCTGCTTCTTCTTTTATTCTTTTATATTCCTTTGAACTTGCATTATTAAAAAAGCCGCTGTTTTTTACAATAACAACTTTCCCCTCTGACATCTGCGGGAACTGCTCTACCGCCTCGAAAACTCCGTTAATGTCAATCTTCTTACCCTCAAACCTGAATAAGTTAAAGTCCTCCATGCCTGGACTTATAAGCTTTTTCTTTATAGCATCTATTTTATGAGCCAGCAAGTATTGTTCATCACCAAAGAAAAAATAAACAGGTTTAAATGAACCGGATTTTATTTGCTTATTCAATTCTTCTACCGTCATTTTCTTACCTCCATTTATTTCCATGGCTTATATTTTTTATTCCTTCTTTTCCCAGGGTTATCTCAATTGTTCCGTCCCTGTCTGTGCGAAGAGTCCGCACTTGCTCTTTTGCCAGATTTTCAAGAGCCATATCCGAGGGCAAACCATAAATATTATCAACCCCTGCGCTTATTATGGCAAAATCAGGACTACAACTTTTTATGAACTCGATACTTGAGGATTTTTCGCCGCCATGATGGGGAAATTTAAGTATTTCTACATCAAGGCTTTGTTTATGTTTATGCAAAAGTTCCTCAATTGCAGCTATTTCTATATCACCTGTAAACAAAACATCGCTTTCTCCAAAACTCAATTTAAGTACCATAGATTTATTATTCTCAGTCATAGAATTTCCGCCGCTCCATGACCATACAACCTCAAATTGAGCTTTGCCGATTTTATATGTATCCCCTGTCTTTACGGATATTATTTCTACTCTCTTATCATTGCAAAGGTTTACAAATTTATTTTTCTCATCATCATGCAATCCATCATCTATATAAGCACGCTCTATGGGAAAATCATCTTCCAGCAGTTTGGTAATTCCGCCTATATGGTCACTGTGAAAGTGAGAAAGGAAAACTGCATCAAGCTTTCTCACGTTTTTATGACGCAAAAAGTCTGTCAGCTGAGCATACGAGCTGGCCTCCCCGCCATCTATGAGAACATTCTCGCCCATGCCTGCACTAATCAGGCAACCGTCGCCCTGACCTACGTCAACAAAACTTACCATAACAGGCATAAATAACAACCTGAAAACTATCGCAAACATTAGAAATAAAACTGCAAATCCCCAGGCAAACAAAATAATTTTTATTTGCTTACGCTCCAGCTTTTCGTCTCTGCCCTTACCGCTTTCCATAATATAAAAATTATTCAGCCTCATCTACTGCCAGAATTACGCCGTAACCTGCCCAGTTCTTGCTCTTAACAGCAGTATGAGCACCAACTCTTACAGCGTTGTTGTTAAGCTCAATAGTGTCACCTGCATCGACACCCTTACACTCTAAAACAACCTGTACATCATATCTATCGGGAATCTCTGTTTCCTTTGCCCAGCCTTCTGTATTGTTATAACCCATTCCTTTCGCAACAGGTGCCTTAACAGATTTTACAACACCGGGAGCTTTTTCTTTTTCCCCGATAACTGCTGAATCTCCAACTGCTATTCTCTCTGCAAGGCCCTCTTCCTGAGCCGCAAATTCTACTGTTAAATAAACGGTTACATCCTTATCGCCGCCTCCGCTGCTGCCTCTGCCAAACATGAACCAACCACCAAACGCTATAACTGCAACAAGAATAATGATGATAAAAACATCCATTCCGTTAAACTTCTTTTTCATCAGGAAAACCCCTTTCGTTTATTTCTTTACCTGTTTGTAAATTTCTTCGATAGCTCTTGTATTTACCTGAGCCGTGAATTTAGTATCGTATATCTTCTTACAGTTTGTTGAAATTTTTTTGTATAAAACTTCATCTGTAAAGAGCAATTCTATTTTATCAGCAAGTTCCTTTACTGAATGGGTTGGCGTCATAAATCCGTTAACACCGTCTGTAATTACACCGGGATTCCCACCAAAATCAGAAACTACTGCAGGCTTTCCAAGGCTCATTCCCTCCAGGAGTGAAAGACTTGTAGCCTCGGTACCGAAAGAACAGTTAACCTGAACATCCATTAAATTCATAAGAGCTGTCACATTGCTTACAAACCCCATCATTATAACTGTATCTTCAAGGTCCAACTCCTTTATCTGTTTTTTCAAGGGCTCTTCCATCTCACCTGTTCCCGCAATCAGAAACTTAAATTTAAGTCCCTTATCCTTTAGTATTTTTGCCGCCTCTACAAAGTATTTGTGTCCTTTAACCTCATTTAATCTTGCAACCATAGCCGCAACCTTTTCATCAGGGCGTATATAATATTTTGTTCTTATTTTGCCAACTTCACTTTCTTCACATGGGTTAAGTGGTTCTACACCATTTAATATAACCTTTATTTTAGACGCCTTAACCCCTGTTTCAGTCAGATTATCCTTCGCCGCCTCTGCAACAGCAATTATTTTTGTTGCCGTCATATTATTTACAAACCCGTTTATCTGCTTGCCCGGGAAGGTGGTCAGTTTTTTAGATTGCGGGAAAACACTGTGTCTTGTATAAACTACAGGAATTCCAAGACTCCACGCCGCGATCCTTGCCGACATACTTGCATGAGTATGCACAATATCAGGTTTTATATGCTTAAACATCTGTCTTAACCGAAGTATGGCCTTAAAATCCAAGGATTTTTCCGCAAGATACTTTGCCTCGAAAACCTTAACCTTAAGTTCCTCTATTTCAGGCTTTAAAAGACTGTTTTCAGGCACAATTGCCATTACATCAAACTCTGTTCTGTCATAAGTTTTAAGAAAGGTAAGAATACATTTGCCCGCTCCGCCTATATTTGAATCTGAAGATACTTCAACAACCTTTATCACTACGCTACCTCCTTTGAATATAAATCCTTAGCCACGTACGTACACGCCATCGCAATACCGATTACACACCAGAATACCAAGAGAACACGATAATTATAGAAACAGTTATCAAACATTCCCTGCAACAAAAATCCGCATACTCCCGATGAAACTGCTACTATCATGGTGGACAGCTCTCCGCCCTTTCTTCCGCCAAACTGATATCCTGTCGTCATCTTCTTTATAAAGAGTAATACTATTGCCAAAAACACAATAATTCCACATATTCCCGACTCCACAAGAATCTGTAAAAACAAGTTATGGGAATGAGGTGCTACAATTCCATTATAAGAATAAAAGGGATAAATCTCCGTAAACGCCTCCTGACCCATACCAATTCCGGAAACCCAGAAGTCCTTTATCATAGCAAGAGTTCCCATCCATATATATACTCTGTACGAAGTGGATGAATCCTTCATATCTCCGATACTTGTAAACCTGTTTATGATACTTTCAGGTAAAATCATAGGCAGAAACGGCAAGGCTATAACAGCAAGCCCCCAGAGTTTTCCTGCCGCAAATGTAACGAATATAGCAGCAGACGCCATAAGACCAAGCCAGCATCCACGTGAAAACGTCAGTATTAGTGCTCCAAATAAAACCGCCGAAATACCTGCATAAACAATCTTAGAAAAAACGCCTTTCTTTGTAAACATCATTCCTATTGCAACAGGAAGAACTAAAAGTATATACTCACCAAGAACATTAGGATTACCCAGCGTTGAATAAATACGCATCTTTATATCCGTAAACATTTCTTCGTCCATCCACGCTTGCTTAGTATCCCAACCAAAAACATACTGAGCAATTCCATAAAGGCAAACTAGCAATCCTGAAAGCACAAAGGTTATAAGGAGATTGTTAAGCTGTTTCTTTGTCTTAACCAGATTTATTATAAGGAAGTATGCTGCAAGAAATACAGTGTAGATTGCCCAGATACTCAGGCTTTTAACCATAGCAAAGGATGTTATCGCCGCAAAGAGATATATAGCAATAAACAAAAGAATTAAAAATCCTATTCCGTCATATCTCCATTTAAATTCTTCATCTCTTAAACTCTTGATTATCAAGGCTAATATACAAAGTATAGAAAGCCCTGCCATTGCCATTGTAGGAGCAAGGGGTGCAAGGAAAACAAGCATAAACAGCCCTGCCAATGGCTTTTCAAAAATAAGGCAAACTGCCCCAACCCCAAAGATGGCAAGCAATCCCAAAACAGGAACTGTTATTCCGCCTGCAATACCGAAAACCAGTCCCGCAATAACGGCTATAATCAACCTTACCTTACCACAAGTCAATTCATTTGAATACCAGTTAAAGTCTGTTTCTGCTCCAAGCCCTGAAACTATAACCTTTATAAGAGCAGAACCCTTCAGCCAATCTGCAATATTAACATCAAATATAGCAAGAATGATGCCTAACACAATTATTCCTATTTTAAGAAGCCCAACGGTGCCACCCGATACAAGACTTCCTCCAATCAATCCAACTCCCAGAGCAACAAAAAGAACGCCCAAAAACCTCAGGTTGATTGCCAGAAGATTATGAGTATAAACTCTGCCTACGGCAAGGATACCACTGTTATCTACAATATCTCTCATGGCAGGTCCGTGTTTTTTTGCTATTATTTCAAGAATTGTAAAAGGAAATCTGAAAATCTTGCCTATAAAACAGTTAGAGAGGATATCCTCCGAAAAATTTGTTCGGCGAAACCAACCTGCAATTCGGCTGTTTTGCCACGCAGATGAAATGCCATCATAAATTTTACGGGCAATTTTATAAATTCCGCTACACTTTATTATGTTCCAGATATACATCCAGATGCTTTCAAAAAAACCTGTGCTATTATTCATAATCCACCTGCTTTCTGACTGATTTTATAGCCGTTATAACCTCATCCACCTTTAATATATAAGCCGCCCCAATATAAATAATTACTGCGGGAATTGCGGCGATGCACAATCTTATCAGGGTCAGTATCATACCGCCTTCTAATCCTTTTGTAAGAGGATAGATAAACCATGCTGCAATAAACGCTAATCCGCCACACACAAACATTTTAAACATATTTAAGAGAAATCTTCCTGTTATTACTGCGCCTTTTCTTTTATTTATCATAAACATAAGTCCTGCACCTATTGAAACAGAGCTTATGGCAGAGGCAAAGGCAAGACCTCCCACACCCATTTTAAAAAGCTTTGTAAACACAAAAGCTCCTGCCAGATTGACAACCACACCCATTACAGATGTATACATGGGAGTTTTTCCGTCGCGGATTGCATAAAAGCTTTTATTTAAAACCTCACACACTGCATAGCCTGTCATTCCGAATGAATAGTAAAACAATGCCGTCGCCGTTATTTTTGTAGATTCAGCTGTAAATGCGCCACGCTGAAAAACAACCCTGACTATGGGCGATGATAAAGCCAAAAACAAAGCTGAAACAAGGACTATAATAAATACTATCCAGCCAACTGACATTCTGGTCATTTCTGCAAATCCGTTCTCGCCCTCATCTTCCTTTGCTCCCAGTCTTGAAAGCTTCGGAAAAATGAAGTTGGTTATGGCATAGGCAAAAACCCCAACCATTATAATATATATTTTATTTGCCCAATTAAGAGCAGAAACCGCTCCGTCGCCAAGACCTGACCCAAAGGACATATTTATTACGTTACAAAGAGGTTGAATCCATGAACTGATTAAAACAGGAACAGCCATAAGTGCCGCCTCTTTTATGCCCTTATCCTTTAAATCAAATCTTATTTTGTATTTATATCCGAATTTTTTAAGCCACGGAAGCTGTATAACCAATTGGGATATCCATGCAACAAGCATAGAAACCGCAACACCTGTAAGGCCAAGCCTATTCTTAAAAATCGCAAGATATACTATCATTATACCGTTTGATACAACACTAATAAGGGACGGTACTGTGAATTCCCCAAAAGACTGCAGAATTCCCACTGCAATGTACGCCACAGCTGTAAATACTATGGACGGAAATAAAATCCGCAAAAGCTGTGCCGTCTGCTCAATCTTGCCCGGAACATCAGCGTAACCTGGCGTCATTAACCTTACAATAGGCTCGGCAAATAAAACACCAACCAAGGCGACCGCCATAGCAAGCGAGCCAACCACTGTCACAAAATTATTGGCAAAACACATTGCCCCCTCTTTCCCGTCACGGGTGAGATATTTATTGAATATGGGAACAAAGGTAGAAAGTATAGCAACACCCAAAACCATATCAAAAAACAACAGGGGTATCTGTGTCGCTGTGTTTATCATGTCCGACTCTGTGCCCTGTCCGTAAATCCCCGCTATCATAGTTTCGCGGAATAGCCCCATAAACTTTGCAAGAAATATTATAATCGCCATTATGCCGATGGTTTTGACAGCTTTTTTTCCGTCTTGTCCATCTTTTATTTTCTCATCCATTTAATCAACCTCGTATAAGAAACACTTTTCCTATTTTATCCTCTTTATTATACATCAATTGACCTCATGTGTAAATACTTGTAACGGGATTTTTATATTGCTTTTTCTGAAATAAAATTTGTCAGAATGACAAATTTTATGAAAATATGACCTGAAGGTATGTAATACATGACAATATTGAATTTTTTTTAAATTTCCCCTTGATTATATGGCTAAATATGTTATAATATTTAGTTAGAAATTAATGATTTTCTTTATAAGAAAGTTGTCTATTCAATAAAATTTGCAGAAGTGAGGTAGCGTATGAAAAGAGAAGATATTCACAAGATACTTATCATCGGTTCAGGTCCTATCATTATTGGTCAGGCGTGTGAGTTCGACTATTCGGGCACACAGGCTTGTAAAGCATTGAAAAATTTGGGCTATGAAATTGTTCTGGTTAATTCTAACCCTGCAACAATTATGACCGATCCCGACACAGCTGACATCACATATATTGAACCTTTAAATGTAGAGCGCCTGGAACAGATTATTGCTAAAGAACGTCCAGACGCTCTCCTTCCGAATTTGGGAGGTCAGTCAGGTCTTAATCTTTGTAGCGAGCTTCAGGAAGCAGGCGTTCTTGACAAATACGACGTAAAGGTTATCGGCGTTCAGGTTGACGCTATTGAACGCGGTGAAGACAGAATTGAATTTAAAAAGACCATGGATTCCCTTGGTATCGAAATGGCACGAAGCGAAGTTGCCTATTCTGTTGACGAGGCTCTCGCTATTGCAGATAAACTGGGTTACCCTGTTGTTCTCCGTCCCGCTTACACAATGGGCGGTGCAGGAGGCGGTCTTGTTTATAACAAGGACGAGCTTAAAACCGTTTGTGCAAGAGGTATTCAGGCAAGCCTTGTCGGACAGGTTCTTGTTGAAGAATCTATTCTCGGTTGGGAAGAACTTGAGCTTGAGGTTGTTCGCGATGCCAAGAACAACATGATTACAGTTTGTTTTATAGAGAATATCGACCCTATCGGTGTTCACACTGGTGACTCTTTCTGTAGTGCACCAATGCTTACTATTTCAGAGGAAACCCAGAAAAGACTTCAAGAGCAGGCTTACAAAATTGTTGAGGCTATCGAAGTTATCGGCGGAACAAACGTACAGTTTGCTCACGACCCGGTTTCCGGCAGAATTATCGTTATAGAAATTAATCCAAGAACATCACGTTCTTCCGCTCTTGCATCTAAGGCTACAGGTTTCCCTATTGCTTTGGTTTCTGCTATGCTGGCATGTGGACTTACACTTGATGAAATTCCTTGCGGAAAATATGGTACTCTTGATAAATATGTTCCTGACGGTGACTATGTTGTTATTAAGTTTGCTCGTTGGGCATTTGAGAAATTTAAGGGTTCTGAGGACAAGCTTGGCACACAGATGAAAGCTGTCGGCGAGGTTATGAGCATCGGCAAGACATACAAAGAGGCTTTCCAGAAAGCCATCAGAAGTCTTGAGATCAGCCGTGCAGGTCTTGGTGGAGCTAAAGACTTTGCATTAAAGACAAAGGACGAACTCCTTGCTATGCTTGCAACACCAAGCAGTGAACGTCACTTTATTATGTATGAGGCTATCCGCAAAGGTGCAACAACTGACGAAATTCACGCTCTTACAAAGGTAAAGGCTTACTTTATCGAACAGATGAGAGAACTTGTTGAAGAAGAGGAATCACTTAAGAAAAATCCAGGTAAAGTTCCCGATTCTGAAACTCTCAAAAAGGCTAAGCGTGATGGTTTCTCCGACAAATATCTTGCACAACTTTTGGGAATTGACGAAATCGCTATTCGTGATGCCCGCACAAGAGCAGGCATTGTTGAGAAATGGGAAGGCGTTCATGTAAGTTCTACACAGGATGCTGCTTACTATTACTCAAGCTATAATATTGAAAATGATTGTCCTGACAAGAGCACAGGAAAGCAGAAGATTATGATTCTGGGCGGAGGTCCAAACAGAATCGGTCAGGGTATAGAATTTGACTATTGTTGTGTTCATGCCGCAAAGGCTTTAAAAGAGCTCGGTTTTGAAACAATCATTGTTAACTGTAACCCCGAAACAGTTTCTACCGACTACGACACATCAGACCGTCTTTACTTTGAGCCATTAACTCTTGAAGACGTTTTGAGCATTCATGATAAAGAAAAGCCTGTTGGCGTTATTGCACAATTTGGCGGTCAGACACCTCTTAACCTGGCTGCTGACTTAAAGGCAGCAGGTGTTAATATTTTAGGTACAACACCTGAAACTATCGACCTTGCCGAGGACCGCGATCTCTTCCGCGAGATGATGGAAAAACTCAACATACCAATGCCTGAATCAGGAATGGCAGTTACCGTGGACGACGCTCTTGAAATAGCAGAGAGAATTGGTTATCCTGTTATGGTTCGCCCCTCTTACGTTCTTGGTGGACGCGGTATGGAAGTTGTATATGATAGCGAGTCTTTAACATTCTATATGAATGCGGCAGTTGGTGTTACCCCTGACAGACCTATCCTGATTGACAGATTCCTCCACCACGCTACCGAGTGCGAGGCTGATGCAATCAGCGATGGCGGGAATGTTTTTGTTCCATCTGTTATGGAACACATCGAACTTGCAGGCGTTCACTCCGGCGACTCTGCTTGTGTAATTCCTCCAAAGGGACTTTCAGCAGTTCAGGTTGAAACCATTAAAGATTATACAAAACGTATCGCAACCGAAATGAACGTTGTTGGTCTTATGAATATGCAGTACGCAATTGAAGACGGAGAGGTTTATGTTTTAGAGGCTAACCCGCGTGCTTCAAGAACCGTTCCCCTTGTTTCAAAGGTTTGCGGAATTAACATGGTTAAACTTGCAACAGAGATTATGACCGCTCACCTGACAGGCAGAAAATCACCTGTTCCGGAGCTTAAAGAGAAGAAGTTCTCGCACTATGGTGTAAAAGAAGCTGTGTTCCCATTTAATATGTTCCCTGAAGTTGACCCGATTTTAGGTCCTGAAATGCGTTCCACCGGTGAGGTTCTTGGTATTTCATCAACCTTTGGCGAGGCATTCTTCAAATCCTTAGAGGGAACAAAGACTGTTATTCCTCTCTCAGGAACAGTTCTTATGAGTGTTAATAACATGGACAAGCCCGAGGCAGTTAAGGTTGCGCAGGGATTCCATGAATGCGGATTTAAGATTGTTGCCACAAAAGGAACTTACGACCTTATCAAAGCGGCAGGCATTCCTGTCGAGATGGTTGCAAAGCTCAACGAGGGCAGACCAAATCTTGTTGACCTTATTACCAACAGAGAGGTTGATTTTGTTATCAATACTCCTATTGGCAAGAAGGGTACAGAAGATGATAGCTATATCAGAAAGAGTGCTATAAAAAATCACGTATCATACATGACCACTATTGCTGCGGCACAAGCAGCTGTTGACGGTATCAAGGCTGTTCGTAAGTCTGGAAACTTAGGTGTTAAATCACTTCAGGACTTCCACAAGGAAATCACTGACAAGCAGTAAACGTGACGTTTAATCCTGTGCTTACACGGCAAAGCCGTGATTAAAGCATTACAAGTCGCTTCGCGACAGAGCAAACAAGGGCGGATGTACATCATCCGCCCTTTATCCATAAAACTGTGTAAACTCAAGAAATTCAAAACCCCGAATACCAAAAGGTATTCGGGGTTTAGGTTTTAAGACAAATTAGTCAACAAACTCCAAAATTGCCATTTCAGCAGCGTCTCCTCTACGAGGACCCATCTTAATAATTCTGGTATATCCGCCGTTTCTTTCAGCGTATTTAGGAGCGATTTCATCAAACAGCTTAACTACAACGTCACGCTTAGTGATGTAGCTGAGAGCCTGTCTCTTTGTGTGAAGAGTATTTGCTTTACCGAGAGTAACCATTTTCTCTGCAATCTTGCGAACTTCTTTAGCTCTTGTAACGGTTGTTTCGATACGTCCGTTTTCCAGGAAAGAAGTTGTCATAGCTCTTAGCATTGCACGTCTCTGGTCGGTCGGTCTGCCAAGCTTTCTCTGCTGTGCCATAATATCACCTCATTTAATTTATTTTTGCGTTTTAGTCATCGCTAGCCAATGCCAATCCCATGCCATCAAGCTTTGCAATAACCTCTTCGAGGGACTTGCGTCCAAGGTTTCTAACCTTCATCATGTCGTTCTCTGAACGTGTTATCAAATCCTGTACCGTGTTGATACCTGCACGCTTGAGACAGTTATATGAACGAACAGAAAGGTCAAGTTCTTCAATTGTAGTTTCCATAACCTTTTCTTTTTTGCTCTCTTCTTTCTCAATCATGATTTCTGCATTCTTAGCATCATCAGACAGGTCAACAAACAAGCTCATATGCTCACTTACAATTTTTGCAGCAAGGCTTACTGCCTCTGCCGGCATAATTGTTCCGTTAGTCCATACCTCAAGGGTAAGCTTGTCATAGTCAGTCACGTTTCCAACACGTGTGTTGTCAACTGTGTAGTTTACCTTCGAAACCGGTGTGTAAATAGAGTCAGTTGCGATAACTCCGATTACAGGCTGCATTAACTGTTTATTTCTGTCTGCAGATACATATCCGCGACCCTTATCCAAGGTAATTTCCATAAACAATCTTGCATCCTCGCTAAGTGTAGCGATGTGTAAATCTTCGTTGATAATCTCAACGTCAGAATCATGCTTTATGTCTCCTGCACAGATTTCGCCAGCACCCTCCTGGTTAATATACACTGTTCTGGGTGCCTCAGAGTGCAACTTTACAGCTAACTTCTTAATATTTAAGATTATCTCTGTTACGTCTTCTTTTACACCGGGAATGGTGGAAAATTCATGAAGCACGCCATCTATCTTAACTGAAGTAGCAGCTACACCCGGAAGGGAAGACAGTAACATTCTCCTCAGAGAGTTGCCGAATGTTGTACCGTAGCCTCTTTCCAGAGGTTCTACGACAAATTTGCCATATTTATTATCTTCGGATGCTTCTACGCATTCAACTCTTGGCTTTTCTATTTCAATCATTGCCAGCCCTCCTAAAAATTTTTAAACGAATTAACATTAAATCAGAAACTACAAACTATTATTTGTTGTAGTACTCAACGATCAAATGCTCTTCGATAGGCAGGTCAATATCTTCTCTCTCTGCCAGAGCAACAACACGACCTTCCATAGTGTCACGGTTCATATCCAGCCACTTTGGAACGATTCTGCTTTCTGTTGATGCAAGTACAGCTTCAAACTTAGCACTTGATCTGCTCTTCTCGCGAACAGCAATAACATCACCCGGTTTAACAAGGTATGAAGGAATATTAACCTTCTTACCATTTACTGTAAAGTGGGCATGTGAAACTAACTGTCTTGCTTCTGGTCTTGATACAGCCAGACCTAATTTATAAACTACATTATCAAGACGGCTCTCTACGATTGAAAGCAGGTTTTCACCTGTAACACCGTCTTTCTTACTTGCCATTTCGAAGTAGTGAGCGAACTGACCCTCCAAAATGCCATAAGCTCTTCTAACCTTCTGCTTCTCACGAAGCTGTGTGCCGTACTCGGAAAGCTTACGTCTGCTCTGACCGTGCTGACCGGGAGCGTAGGCACGTCTGGTCACTGCACACTTATCGGAGAAACATCTGTCACCCTTTAAGAATAACTTTTGACCTTCACGTCTGCAAATTCTGCAAACAGATTCTCTATATCTTGCCATTTACTATTTCACCTCCGTAATTACACACGTCTTCTCTTCGGTGGTCTACATCCGTTATGAGGAATTGGTGTAACGTCCTTAATCATATTAACTTCGAGGCCTGCAACCTGCAATGCACGGATTGCTGCTTCACGACCGCTTCCGGGTCCCTTAACATAAACCTCAACATATTTTAAGCCATGCTCCATAGCAGCCTTTGCAGCTGTTTCAGCTGCCATCTGTGCTGCGAAAGGAGTGCTCTTTCTGGAGCCTCTGAATCCGAGGCCGCCGGCTGATGCCCAAGAAATAGCATTTCCGGCTACATCTGTAATGGTAACAATGGTGTTGTTAAATGTAGATTTGATATGTGCTGCACCGCGTTCAATGTTCTTTTTCTCTCTGCGGCGACGTGTTCTTTTAACTGCCTTTGCCATTGTATCTTTCACCTCCTGAAAATACGAATATCTATCATGGTTTTACCATGTAGAAAAATCAAAGTTCTTTTTGCATAATCTATGTTATGCGTACGCCATACTAATCTTATTTCTTCTTATTAGCAATGGTCTTCTTAGGTCCCTTACGGGTTCTTGCATTGGTCTTTGAACGCTGTCCGCGAACCGGAAGACCTTTTCTGTGACGAAGTCCTCTGTAGCAGTTGATTTCCATCAAACGCTTGATATCAAGAGCGATATCTCTGCGAAGGTCACCTTCCACGCTGTAGTGATCAATTTCCGCTCTGAGTTTTGAAACCTCATCCTCGGTCAAATCACGAACTCTGGTGTCAGGATTTACGCCTGTTGCTGCTAAGATTTTCTTAGAAGTAGAAAGACCTATACCAAAGATATATGTGAGACCAATCTCAACTCTCTTGTCATTAGGTAAATCTACACCTGCGATACGTGCCATAATTTTTCACCTCCATTGATTTTTGAAAAACAGTGGAGCAGAATTTCACCCGCCAATGGCGGAGTCAGCATTATAGATAATTGTGGTTTATAAGCCTGACCCTGCTCCGTCTTGATAACATAGCAAATTAACCCTGCTTCTGCTTATGACGCGGGTTTTCACAAATTACCATGACTCTGCCTTTTCTCTTTATTATTTTGCACTTTTCACAAATAGGTTTTACGGAAGGTTGTACTTTCATGCCTTCACCTCCTAAATTTGTAGTCATCCGCCTAAAGATACTTTCACCCATTAAGCGAACTATATTATAATAACACAATCCCTACAACATGTCAAGTTTTTTTGTAAATAAATTTTAATAAATCTCGATTTGGCACATCTTCATAGTTTCAAGGGCACTGTTGTGGGTTTCAGGTGTTACACCTGCACAACAACTGCTGTCAACAGAGATTTTGCTATCTGGGAATTGGGCTTTTAAAATCAGTGCGTTGGAAACAACGCATATATCTGTACACAGACCAACAAGTTCAATCTCCTCAAAATTCATTTCATCCCAGCCTGTATACCCAAAAGTCGGTTTATTTATATATCTCGCATTTTCTCTTTCAAGTCCCTCTGCAATTTCCCAGCCGTATGTACCCTCTATGCAGTGTATAACAGGCAGTTTCTTTCCCTCGGGGGTTTCAAGATAGTCATTTTGATGGGTATCTCTGGTAAAAATTATTTCATCACCATTCTTTTCATACTCGTCAATTTTCTTTTTTACATTGTCAACAATCGCCTGAGCTTCTTTTGTACCAAGAGCTCCGTCAATAAAATCATTTTGCATATCTATAACAATCAAGGTCTTTTTCACATTAGTTCACCTCATAGAATTTTATTTCCAAATTTCCAAGAGAGCTTGAAAATCTTTTTATTTTACTTTTGACTCTCTCTTCCTCATCTCCCATAAGCGGTGTTGGCTGATAGTTATTCCTCCCACTTACCGAGGAAACTGAACAGGGATATATTCCCCAATCCTTATTTTCAGTTAATTCCCCGTTTTTAAAGGTAAATGTCTGTTGTATTATCATAGAATCCTTATCACTTGGATTCTGATTTCCCCCAAAACAGAAGTTTCCAAGGCTATATGCGATTATTCTGCCTTTATATTCCTCAACCCCTTGCAAAACATGAGGATGGTGTCCGATAACCATGTGAGCACCTGCATCAATTGCAGCATAAGCTAAATTCTTCTGACGTGCAGTAGGGTAATTTTCACCTTCCAATCCCCAATGAACCTGAACAATAATAAGTTGTGCCCCGTTTTGTTTCACATCGTCAATTGTCTTTGACAGATACTCGGGAGCAGTTCCGTTTAAATCGTACAATCCAATCAAGCCGATTTTAATTCCATTTTTCTCAACTACCCGCGTTGTGAGATTTTCAAACCACACAACTCCTGCTTCTTCTATGTATCTACGGGTATCTTCTAAGCTCTCCATACCATAGTCCATGCTGTGATTATTGGCAAGTGTTACCGCCTCTACACTTCCCTCAGTTAATACTGCAGTATAGGCGGGATCACCCTTAAAAGCAAAGGTCTTGTCCTGTCTTACTCCTCTTGTAGTAAGAGTACCCTCAAAATTAACTATGGTCAGGTCATCTTTTTCGAATATAGGTTTTACATTCTTAAAAAACCAGCTATAGTCATTATTTTGGTTTTTCACCTCAACAGGAAATGTCACTCCACCAAATGCTGCATCTGTACCAAGAGTACAATCTCCTGCACATGAAATCTTTACGCGTCTAATGTCCTCTTTTTTCTGGCTTGTCACCTGTTCACCTGATGCTGGAACATTATCTCCCGAGAGACTGCAGCCGCCCAAAAGCATTATTGATAATATAATTGCTATGTATTTTTTCACAGAACTCAACCCCCAAAATACAAAATATACCGCTAACTTCTTAAGAAATCAGCGGTATTTTGAGCCATAACTATTTTGCACGCCAAGTAATTCTACCCTTTGTTAAGTCGTATGGTGAAATTTCAACTGTTACCTTGTCACCCGGCAGAATACGAATAAAGTGCATACGTAATTTACCTGAAATATGTGCTAATATCTGATGTCCGTTCTCAAGTTCAACCTTAAACATTGCATTAGGAAGAGCCTCCAGAACGGTACCTTCAACCTCCAAAACATCTTCTTTTGACATACTTTTCACCTCCTGTTTTATTTATCTTGCAGACCGCTTATTGATTTCCGAACAGATGTGTTGTTTACTCTTTCGGGATTTTCTTTTACCCATTCACAAATTTTGCCGGTCTTTATTACATGCTTTCGCTTTTTTCTTTTCAGTTTATTCGCCTTTCGGCTTTTTCCGTTACAAAGATAAACAAACTCTTTATCCATGGTTATTACCAAAAAATATTCGTCCTTATCGTGTCCTGCAGCGGATTGAACCAATTCACCTATTTGGATTTTTTCTGTACTGTTCAATCTTCTTTCCCCTCCGGCAATGTAAGTAAATACGGCTCGCCGTTTGTAAGAAGCACACTATTTTCGTAATGGGCTGCTAATTTTCCATCCTTTGTAGAAACCGTCCATTCATTATCGCTTACGAAATAGTCTTTACTGCCCTGACACACCATAGGCTCAATACAAATACACATTCCGGCTCTTAACCTGATTCCGCGTACGTTAGAAACATAGTTTGGAACCTCAGGGTCTTCATGCATCTCCGTGCCTATTCCATGACCGCAGTAGTTTCTCAATACAGAAAAACCGTTCTTTTCAACATATTCCTGTACTGCACGGGATATATCCGATACTCTGTATCCTTCCTTGGCATACTTTACACCCTCAAAAAAGCTTTGTCGTGTAACTTCAATAAGTCGTTTAGCTTCCTCGGACACTTCGCCCACAGGGAATGTTCTGCAAGCATCTCCGTTATATCCCTTATAACAAGCACCCACATCTATACTGATAATATCCCCTTCTTTGAGCTTTCGCTTATCAGGTATTCCATGGATAATCTCGTCATTCACGCTGGCACAAACACTGCCAGGGAAGCCGCCATATCCTTTAAAGCTTGGAGTAGCTCCCTGAACTCTTATATATTTTTCCGCAACACTGTCCAGCTCCAGTGTTGTTACACCGGGACGAATTGCCCGGCGCACTTCTTCAAGTGCGCCGTAAGTAATTAACCCCGCAATTTTCATCTTTTCAATTTCAGACTTGGACTTAATCGTAACCATATCAGTCACCCAAAACTCTTAAGACTTCCTGTGTAGTAGTCTCAATAGTGTCCTGTCCGACAGCAGTTTTAAGAATCCCCTTATTTTCGTAATATTCAATAAGAAGTTCTGTAGTTTCATGGTAGGTGTTAAGACGACTCTTTATAGTTTCAGGAGTGTCATCGGCACGTGTACCAAGGTCCCCACCACACTTGTCGCATTTTCCTTCAACCATAGGTTTTTTGTTTTCCTTGTGGTATGTGGCCGAACATTTACTGCATTCTAATCTTCCTGATAAGCGTTTAATTATTACTTCATCAGGCACATCAAGATTTAAAACTGTATCAATCGTTATATCAGATTTATCAAGAGCTTCTGCCTGAGCAATAGTTCTTGGGAAACCATCCAATATAAACCCGTTTTTGCAGTCGTCCTCAGCAAGACGGTCTGCCATAACCTTTATCATAACGTCATCGGGAATAAGATTCCCTTTATCAATAAATGACTGGGCTAATTTACCAAGCTCAGTACCTTCTTTGATATTTCGACGAAGTATAGCACCTGTCGATATAGTTGGAATTGAATAATGTTCACTTAACTTTTCAGCCTGAGTTCCTTTTCCTGCTCCGGGAGCAGCAAGTAATATAAGTTTCATGATACATGATCCTTTCTTTTACTGTCATTTATGGCATAATTAAAATTCTTTTATGATTAGTATATACAATTTTTAGTATTTTAGTATTTATTCACTATAAAGGGAATAGAGCAGAACCTGTTTCGGCTGTTGCACAAGCGGTTCTGCTCTTTTCTAAACTTCTATTATTCCAAGAAACCTTTATAATGTCTCATAAGCATCTGTGATTCAAGTTCTTTAACTGTCTCAAGCGCAACACCGACTACAATCAGGAGTGAAGAACCGCCGATTGCAAAGTTCTGAATGTTGAAACCTAAGTTCATAAAGATTGGAAGCACTGCTATAACACCCAGGAATACCGCACCTGCTAAAGTAATTCTTGACAATACTTTAGAGATATATTCTGAAGTAGAATGTCCGGGACGGATACCGGGTATGAAACCGCCGTTCTTCTTCATATTATTAGCCATCTCTACAGGGTTAAACTGTATAGCTGTATAGAAATATGTGAAGAAGATAATCAGCAGGAAGTACAGAACTGCATAAATCCAGGAAGTTGGTGAGAATGCTCTTAAAAATGCACCCCAAAATCCTTCCTGACCAGCCTGTACACCGAAGAAGCTTGCAATTGTTCCGGGGAATGACATAATTGACATTGCAAAAATGATCGGAATAACACCCGCTGCTGCAACCTTAATCGGGATATGTGTGCTCTGTCCACCGTACATCTTTCTGCCTACAACACGCTTTGCGTACTGAACAGGAATACGACGTTCAGCTTCGTTCATAGCAACAACAACACCAATAACTACCAAGCCAAGAATAAGGATAGCAACTAAAGCAATCCAGTTAAGTTCGCCAAGGCGAACTGCTTCCCAAAGACTCTTTGCAGCAGACGGAATGCCTGAAACAATACCTGCAAAGATTATCAATGAGATACCGTTACCAACACCCTTTTCAGTAATCTGCTCGCCAAGCCACATAAGGAACGCTGTACCAGCTGTAAATGTTGTTACTATAACAACACCGCTCGCCCAGCCTGGATTTGTTATTGCATGGAATGAGTTAAGCAGGAAGTAAAGGCCAACTGCCTGAATAAGCGCAAGAACAACAGTTCCGTAACGCATAAGCTGTGCAATCTTCTTTCTTCCATCCTCACCCTGTTGCTGCAAACGCTCAAGAGCGGGAATTGCAACACATAAAAGCTGCATTATAATGGATGAGTTAATGTATGGTGATATACTCATTGCAAAAATTGTTGCCTGAGAAAATGCACCACCGGAAATAACATCCATAAAACCAAACATTGAATTTTCTGTACTGAACAGGCCCTCCATCTGTGCCGGATCGAGGAATGGCACAGGAATGTGTGAACCTAAACGGAAAATTACCAACAGAACAAAGGTGTATATAAGTTTTTTTCTTAAGTCGACAATCTTCCACGCATTTCTGATTGTTTCGAACATCTTATATCACCTCTGCCTTTCCGCCTGCGGCTGTAATCTTTTCTTCAGCACTCTTGCTGAATCTCTTAGCCTTTACTGTAAGCTTCTTGTCAAGCTCACCACGGCCTAAAATTACAATACCGTCACAAATTTTAGAAATGATACCTGCTTCTTTTAATACCTCAGCAGTTACCTCTGTTCCATTTTCGAGGTTGTTTAACGCCTCTACGTTAACAGATACATACTGCTTTGCAAAGATATTGTTGAAACCACGTTTTGGAAGTCTTCTGTAGATAGGCATCTGTCTGCCTTCAAAGCCCGGACGAACACCGCCGCCGCTGCGGGCGTTCTGACCCTTGTGACCTTTACCACTGGTCTTACCGTTACCGCTTGCATGGCCTCTACCAACTCTAAATGCTTTTTTCTTAGAGCCTTCGCTCGGAGATAATTCATGGAGTTTCATTGCGTCCACCTCCTCCTTTTTTTCAAATAATATTTGTGGAATTCATCAAATCCCACAGGGATGCTGCCGCACAAGCGGCAGACTAATTGCTAAATTACTCGGACACTTCTACCAGGTGTTTTACCTTGAAGATCATGCCACGAATCTGAGGAATATCGCTCTTTTCAACGGTCTGACCGATTTTCTTCAGGCCCAATGCTGCAACAGTAGCAATCTGGTCTTTCTTGCAGCCAATGGTACTCTTTTTAAGTGTAACCTTGATTGTTTTAGCCAAGGATAAACCCTCCTGTCTTTCTCAATTTATTAACCGAGGATATCTTCAGGCTTTTTACCTCTGAGCTGTGCAACCTCATCCACACTCTTAAGCGATGCCAGACCCTCGATTGTTGCTGCAACAACGTTCTTGGGGTTGTTACTGCGCAAACATTTTGTACGAATATCTCTGATACCTGCAAGCTCAAGTACCGCACGTGCGGGACCGCCTGCGATAACACCGGTACCTTCAGCAGCCGGCTTTAAGAGAACTCTACCTGCACCATACTCACCAATAATCTCGTGAGGAATGGTTGTTTTTACCATAGGAACAGTTATCATGTTCTTTTTAGCGTCGTCAATACCCTTACGGATTGCGTCGGGAATTTCGGCCGCCTTACCCATGCCATAACCTACGTGGCCGTTGCCGTCACCAACAACGAGTAACGCGCTGAAACGCATTGTTCTACCACCCTTTACGGTTTTTGCAACACGGTTAAGATGAACAACTTTTTCTTGTAAATCCAGCGTATCCGCCTGGATACGTGGCTGTTTTCCGTTTCTTTCACCTTTTTCTGCCATTTCTATGTTTCACCTCTTTCTCGACGTTTAGAATTTGAGACCGCCCTCACGAGCTGCCTCGGCGAGTTCTGCAACTCTGCCGTGATATACATATCCGCCTCTGTCGAATACGACTTCGGTAATACCCTTCTCTATTGCCTTCTTGGCAATTAAAGCGCCAACCGCTTTTGCAGCTTCCTTGTTGCCGCCATAGTTTGCCTTAAGCTCTGCATCCAATGATGATGCAGCAACCAGGGTGTTACCTGCTGTGTCGTCAATGATTTGAGCGTATATGTTCTGACGACTTCTGAATACACAGAGTCTTGGGCATTCAGGTGTGCCTGAAACCTTTTTACGTACTCTGGCATGTCTTGCAAGTCGTGATACATTACTATTAATTTTCTTAATCATTACGTTCAACCCTCCTTGCGGTTATTACTTCTTAGAACCAGCCTTACCTTCCTTACGTCTGATATATTCATCAACGTATTTAATACCCTTGCCCTTATATGGCTCAGGCGGTCTCTTTTCGCGTACATTCGCTGCGAACTGACCTACTTTTTGCTTATCAGCGCCGGTAATGATAATCTGGTTAGGCTGAGGAACTTCAACAGTTATACCGTCAATTTCCTCCATTTCTACCTGGTGAGAATAACCGAGGTTCATAACCAGTGTCTTACCCTGCTTAGCTGCTCTGTAACCAACACCGTTGATTTCAAGCTCTTTCTTATAGCCTTCTGTTACACCAACAATCATGTTGTTAAGAAGTGTACGTGTAAGGCCGTGCAGGGCTCTGTGTTCCTTGTTTTCAGAAGGACGCTTAACTTCAATTACTTCGCCGCTTTGTTCTATTATTATATCCTTAGGGAGCTGCTGTTTGAGCTCGCCTTTGGAACCCTTTACGGTAACTTCATTGTTCTCACCGATTGTAACTGTAACACCAGCCGGTACAGTAATCGGCATCTTTCCAATACGTGACAATGAATTCTCCTCCTTTCTTACCAAATAAATGCCAGCACTTCACCGCCAACGTTCTGACGGCGTGCCTCCTTGTCAGTCATTACGCCTTTAGACGTAGAGATGATTGCGATGCCCAGACCTTTTAAAACTCTGGGTAACTCATCTTTGGAAGCGTAAGATCTCAGACCAGGCTTACTTACTCTCTTTAATCCGGTGAGGACCTTCTGCTTGTTTTCACCATATTTCAGAGTAATGCGAATTATGCCCTGAATATTGTCATCAATAACCTCTACATTTTTAACATAGCCTTCGTCCAGCAGAATCTGTGCAATTGCCTTCTTCATGTTGGAAGCAGGAATATCAACTGTTGTATGTCTGGCATTGTTGGCGTTTCTGATTCTTGTCAGCATATCTGCGATAGGATCTGTAATATGCATAATTTCTAACCTCCTTTTTATCGGAATCGAGAGGTCGGTTTGGCTATCCGTGCCTTAATATGCAGCCACCTGCCCTCTGTTTCGTTCTTGAATGTTATTTTTTAGTCGATAAAACCGACTGAATTTTACCAAGACGCTTTCTTTACGCCAGGTATCTGGCCTTTGTAAGCAAGCTCTCTAAAGCAAATTCTGCAAATACCGAATTTACGAAGATACGCATGTGGTCTGCCGCAAATCTTACATCTGCTGTATTCACGTGTAGAATACTTCTGCTTTCTCTGCTGCTTAACAATCATAGACTTTTTAGCCATGAGTTTTCCTCCTCCTTATTCGGTACTTATTTTGTAAACGGTGCGCCCATCAGTGAAAGAAGCTCACGAGCCTCTTCATCTGTTTTAGCGGTTGTTACAAAGATAATATCCATACCACGGATTTTATCAATCTTATCATAATCTATCTCAGGGAAGATAAGCTGTTCTTTGATACCCAGAGCATAGTTTCCGCGACCGTCAAAGGAGTTAGGATTTATTCCTCTGAAGTCACGTACACGTGGGAGTGCTGCGTTAAATAAACGATCAGCAAACTCATACATCTTTGAACCTCTCAGTGTAACCTTACAGCCAATGTTCATTCCTTCTCTGACTTTAAATGTAGCAACGGATTTCTTTGCCTTTGTGATTACAGCTTTCTGACCTGTAATAAGTGTAAGGTCTTCTGCTGCACTCTCTACTGCCTTAGAATTTTCCCTTGCATCACCAACGCCCATGTTGATAACGATTTTCTCCAGCTTTGGAATCTGCATTGTGCTCTTATAGCTGAATTTTTTCATCATGGCGTCCTTGATTTCTTTTGTGTACAATTCTTCAAGTCTCATTTAGAGTGAAACCTCCTTCCTAAATTATTTCTCGAATGTTTCGCCGCACTTCTTGCAGTAACGTACATGTGTTCCGTCTTCCAGAACCTTACGACCGATTCTGCTTGGTGCGCCACATTTACCGCAAACATTCATAACCTTGCTTGCGTAGATTGGAGTTTCCTGCTTAATGATACCACCGGTCTCACCCATTCTTCTGGGTTTCTTGTGTTTGGTGGCCATAGAAACACCTTCAACGATAACCATGCGCTTTTCTGGGTTTACAGACAAAACCTTACCTTTTTTGCCCTTATCCTTACCGGATAAAACCACAACTTCGTCGCCGGTTCTAACGTGCATCTTCGCCATTGTCTTTCCTCCTTTTCAAAATTAAAAGGCATCTAACGCATTGTGCGTTTATATCATAACTCTACTGTATAAGTCCCGCCAAACGACAGAACTATAAGTTCGTAAAAAATTGGATGGGATTTATTCGTGCAGGCGACCGCCGTGTATGTTCTATACACAAGGGAGCCGAACGAACAAAGCACGCCAATTTTTAAAGAACTTCAGGAGCGAGTGATAAGATCTTCATGTAATCCTTATCTCTCAGCTCTCTTGCAACCGGACCAAAGATACGAGTTCCTCTTGGGGTCTTGTCATCTCTGATTATAACCGCTGCATTTTCGTCAAAACGAATCTTTGAACCGTCAGGACGCTTAACACCGTTTACACTACGAACGATAACCGCCTTAACAACGTCACCTTTTTTAACAGCACCGCCGGGCGTTGCTTTTTTAACTGAAGCAACTATTACATCACCGATGTTACCGTAACGTCTGAAAGATCCGCCCAAAACACGGATGCAGAGAAGTTCCTTTGCACCGCTGTTATCAGCAACCTTTAAAATTGTCTGCTGTTGAATCATATCGGACTTCCTCCTATCTTGAATTTTAGGAGATTGCCATTGCAATCTTCATTAAACCAATCCTTTCGGATTTGGCTAACCCACGTAACGTGGCAGAATTTCTACTTAGCTTTTTCAACTATTTCAACAAGTCTCCATCTCTTGTCTTTAGAGAGAGGACGAGTTTCCATAACCTTTACTCTGTCGCCAACGCCACAAACGTTGTTTTCATCATGCGCCTTCAGCTTGTAGGTACGCTTCATAACCTTGCTGTAAAGTGGGTGCTTTTCATGTTCTTTGATTGCGACAACGATTGTCTTATCCATCTTATCGCTTACAACCTCGCCAATACGGGTCTTGCGGTAATTTCTTTCACTCATTCTTTACACCTCCTACGCATTTACGCTTGTGTTGATACCAAGCTCTTTTTCCTTAAGCACGGTTTTAACCCTTGCAATGTCCTTTTTCACGCTAGCAATTCTCTTTGGGTTTTCCAACTGGTTGGTAGCGTTCTGGAAACGAAGGTTAAAAAGCTCTTCCTTTAAATCCTTGATTTTATCTTCAAGTTCCTGCGTTGAAAGGTCTCTTATATCCTGAATTTTCATTAACTATCACCTTCCGTTTCTTGGTCAGCTTTTCTGACAAACTTACACTTCAGCGGGAGCTTGTGCATAGCGAGACGGAGTGCCTCACGTGCAACTTCTTCGCTTACGCCGCCGATTTCAAACATAACTCTGCCGGGCTTTACAACTGCTACCCAATATTCTGGTGAACCCTTACCACTACCCATTCGAGTTTCAGCGGGTTTAGCAGTTACTGGCTTGTCAGGGAATATCTTAATCCAAACCTGACCACCTCTCTTGGTGTAACGTGTCATAGCAACACGGGCAGCTTCTATCTGGTTGCTGGTAACCCATGCAGGACTTAATGCCTGCAAACCGAAATCACCGTATACAACCTTATTACCACGATGTGCAGCGCCTTTCATTCTTCCGCGCTGTACCTTTCTACGTTTAACTCTCTTAGGTGATAACATTACTTTCTGCCTCCTTCTCTGCGTCTGGGAGCAGGCTTTTTCTCCTCGGTCTGAGCAGCTCTCTTGCTTTCTGCTAAGATTTCACCTTTGTAGATCCAAACCTTAACACCAAGCTTACCATAAGTGGTGTCTGCTTCTGCAAAACCGTAGTCAATATCAGCTCTAAGTGTCTGAAGAGGAATTGTTCCCTCGTGATACTGCTCTGTTCTCGCAATTTCTGCACCGCCAACACGACCTGCAACGCTGGTCTTAATACCCTTAGCGCCCATCTTCATTGTGCGGCCCATACATTGTTTCATTGCCTTTCTGAAAGAGATACGTCTCTCTAACTGTGATGCAATGTTTTCTGCAACCAGCTGTGCACTCATATCCGGAACCTTTACTTCGATTACGTTCAGGATGATGGTCTTGCCGGTCATCTTCTCTAAATCTTTCTTAAGCTTTTCAATTTCGCTTCCGCCTTTACCAATTACGATACCAGGCTTACCTGCGTGAATTGAAACTCTAACCTTATTAGCAAACTTCTCAATCTCAATCTTGTCTACCCCGGCAAGGAATAATTTCTTTTTGAGGAAGACTCTGAGGTTGTAGTCCTCTACAAGACTGTCACCGAAGTTCTTTTTGTCAGCATACCAACGTGAATCCCAGTCCTTAATAACGCCGACTCTGAGACCATGTGGATTAACTTTCTGACCCATACTTGTTACCTCCTATCTTATTCCTTCTCCCGAAGTTTTAAAGTGATGTGGCTTGTCTTTTTATTAATTCTAAATGCACGTCCCTGTGCTCTTGCCTGTACTCTCTTAAGAGTAGGACCCTGATCTGCGTAAACCTCAGCAACATAGAGATTTTCCACGCTCATTCCGTGGTTGTTCTCTGCGTTTGCCATTGCAGATTTGAGCAGCTTTTCTACTACAGGGCTTGCAGCCTTAGGTGTATTTCTTAAAATTCCGATTGCTTCGCCAACTGACTTGTTTCTGATTAAGTCAATAACAATGCGGACTTTTCTGGGTGCAATGCGAACGTGCGTAACTTTTGCTACTGCTTCCATGTTCTGTGCAGCTCCTTTCATCAATCTGATACTTAACGCTTATTACTTAGAGGTTTTTGCCCCTGCATGACCTCTGTAAGTTCTGGTGGGAGCAAATTCTCCGAGCTTGTGACCTACCATATCCTCGCTGATATATACGGGAACATGTTTTCTTCCGTCATATACCGCAATTGTATGTCCAACCATGTCCGGGAATATAGTGGAAGCTCTTGACCATGTCTTTAAAACGTTTTTTTCGTTTTTCTCGTTCATTGCAACGATTCTGGCGAGAAGCTTCGCATCCACGAAAGGTCCTTTTTTAATACTTCTACCCATTTTATTCCCTCCTTACTTACCGTTACGTCTCTTGACAATAAACTTGTCAGACTTTTTCTTCTTATCTCTGGTCTTGTAACCAAGTGCAGGTTTACCCCATGGAGTAACAGGACTTGGCATACCGATTGGTGACTTACCTTCACCACCACCGTGCGGATGGTCGTTCGGGTTCATTACAACACCGCGGACAGTAGGTCTGAAGCCCATGTGACGCTTTCTACCTGCTTTACCGATGTTGATGTTTGAGTAATCTGCATTACCAACCTGACCGATTGTTGCACGACAGTTTAATCTGATCATACGAACCTCACCTGATGGGAGTCTGAGCTGTGCGTATCCGTTCTCTTTAGCGAGAAGCTGTGCTGTTGTACCAGCACTACGTACAAGCTGACCGCCCTTACCGGGGTTCATCTCTACGTTGTATACCATTGTACCAACAGGGATGTCTTTAAGTTCCATTGCATTACCTGGCTTAATATCTGCACCCTCACCTGATACAACTACATCACCTTTCTTAAGTCCGAGAGGAGCAACAATATATGTCTTAACTCCGTCTTCATACTCGATAAGAGCAATGTTTGCATTTCTGTTAGGATCATACTCAATTGAAAGAACTGTGGCATTCATGCCGTCCTTATATCTCTTGAAGTCGATAACTCTGTACTTTCTCTTAGCACCACAACCACGGTGACGAACGGTTATCTTACCCTGTGCATTACGTCCTGCTTTATGAGGAAGCGGACGAAGAAGAGATTTCTCAGGAGCAACCTTATCTATCTCTTCGAAGGTGGAAACCGTCATGTGACGTCGAGATGGGGTGGTAGGCTTATATTTTTTAATTCCCATTTTTCAATCTCCTTATCTGCAAATTTTTTCCGGCAGATGATTAAGCCTCAAAAAGCTCAATGCCTTTGCTTCCTTCTGTAAGCTTTACTACTGCTTTTTTCCAGTCAGCACGCTTGCCGAAGAAAACACCCTGTCTCTTAGGTTTACCAATGTAGTTAATGGTTGTAACCTTTTCAACTTCTACCTTGAAAATTTCTTCTACAGCCTTTTTAATTTCAATCTTGTTAGCACCTTTAGCTACTTCAAAGGTGTACTTACGTTCTGCAACCTGTTCCATACTGTGTTCAGTAATGATAGGTCTTCTGATAATATCATGAGCTAACATTATGCGTACACCTCCTCAAGCTTTGTTACTGCATCCTTTAAGATGATGCACTTGGTGTGATTTAAAACTTCATAAGTGTTGATTGCACCAACATATGTTGTGTCAACACCCTCGATGTTTCTTGCTGAAAGAACTACGTTCTTGTCATTTTCAGGAAGAACGATGAGAGCTTTCTCATTTACGTTCAGATTCTTTAAAAGATTTACTACCTGCTTTGTCTTGATATCCTCGCAAGTAAATCCGTCGAGAACGATTACTTCGTTTTCCTGAACTTTAGAAGACAGTGCAGACTTAAGAGCAAGTCTTCTTACCTTCTTATTTAAGGTGTATCTGTAATCTCTTGGCTTAGGACCGAGAGCTACGCCACCGCCAACCCACTGTGGAGCACGGATACTACCCTGACGAGCACGGCCTGTACCTTTCTGTCTCCAGGGCTTGATTCCGCCACCGCGAACCTCTGTACGAGTCTTGGTGCTCTGTGTGCCCTGTCTCTGATTTGCTAAGTAGTTAACAACTACTTCGTGCATTACGTCGGGACGAACCTCAACGCCAAACACATTTTCATTCAAATCCATACTGCCGACTACTTTACCGTCAGCATTATAAATATCTACTGTAGGCATTCTCTATTTCCTCCTCTCTCTGTGGTTTAGGCTTTTGCCTTGACTGCGTTTTTCACAACAAGCAATCCGCCCTTAGGTCCAGGAACTGAACCCTTAACCAACAGAAGATTGCGTTCTTTATCAACTTTTACCAGATCGAGGTTCTGAATGGTTACCTTGTCCACACCATAGTGACCTGGTAATTTCTTACCTTTGAATACACGTGATGGGTCAGAACAAGCACCCAATGAACCGGGACCTCTGTGGTAGTGTGAACCGTGTGTCATAGGACCGCGGTGTGTTCCCCATCTCTTGATGGTGCCTGCGTATCCGTGACCTTTACTGGTTCCTGTAACATCAAGCATCTCGCCGTCTTCGAACTGTTCTACGTTTAAGATATCTCCAACGTTCAGTTCTGCAGCGTTGTCAAGCTTTAATTCTTTTAAATACTTCTTAACCGGAACACCTGCTTTTGCAAAGTGACCTTTTTCAGGCTTGTTAGCCTTCTTTTCTTTCTTGTCCTCGAAACCAACCTGAACAGCACAGTAGCCGTCCACTTCAACGGTTTTTTTCTGGACAACAGGACAAGGACCAGCTTCGATTACCGTAACGGGAACCAAATTGCCGTCCTCTGTGAAAATCTGGGTCATACCGATTTTCTTACCCAAGATTGCCTTTTTCATATTTCTTTCCTCCTAATTACACAAGCATCGGTTCTTTATGAACATACCTGCGGGTTATTGGTTGACTTAACGCCAACATGACCAAATTAATTATTTACGTTTTTGTTTCCCTTATATACAATAAGGAATGTTTTCTAATCACCCATTCGGGTTAAATTAGATTTTCAGTTCGATGTCAACACCTGCCGGCAAATCCAAATGCTTTAAAGCATCGATGGTTTTGTTGGTAGGACCAAGTACGTCAATCAGTCTTTTGTGAGTTCTCATTTCGAACTGCTCACGGCTGTCTTTGTACTTATGAACCGCTCTTAAGATTGTAACAACCTCTTTCTTTGTAGGAAGAGGAATAGGTCCTGAAACCTTTGAACCTGTTCTCTTTGCGGTTTCCACGATCTTAGCGGCGCTCTGGTCGATAAGGTTGTGGTCATAAGCCTTTAATCTGATTCTGATCTTCTCTGCTGCCATGCTATACCCTCCTTGAGTTAAATAAGTTTACACCGTGCCGGGCGTTTCGCACGAGCTTAAAATGAAACCCGAATCCGACAAGTCCTCCAACGGGACAACGGTTCGGGACGAACAGACACAACACACCCCTTACGGCATCAGCATACTACCGTACAGGCATAGTTTCTCTGTATTCGTAATAGAAAGTGTGACCTTTCCGCCCGTTTTTGTTAAACCGGACAATCTCCTCCGAAATTTCCAAAAGCCCCGTTTTTACGGCCTTTTGCCACCTCCGGAATCATCGTATGTCTTTGTCACGCCTATCCATTATACTACCATTAACAAAACCTGTCAAGGTTTTTTTTACTTTTTTCCTTTTTATATTAAATTTTGGTTAAATTTTGTAAAATTTGTTGTATTTTAATATATTAAGCCATATTTTATAGACATTTTGCATAATAATTTCCGCTTATAAGATATATTTAGCTTCTGCATCCCGCAAAATTCTACACCACAAAGCATATCTGAGAAATAGACCTGTATCCCTGATATCTTCAAGCCTTACAGCTTTTCCATTGCTTTTTACTTCAAAGCTACCATCCGAACACCTTTTTACTTCAAAAATATATTCAGCATGAGTTTCTTCATTATATATATGATTATCGCATATTAATATCCGACTGTTTTTCTTATCATGAATCCCAACCTCTTTTAAATCAACGGGAATATTCCCCTGAATTTTGGCATATATGGGTTTATTATACACCTTTCGTCGTATTTTATCAAACTTCATAAGTTTTGGTCTTGAGGCGGTTATCCCAAGCTCTTCATCATGAGCAGTCAGAGAGTCTTTATGCATTCTATAAGCATATACAGGTTCTTTTTTACTGATATGCCTTATTTTAAAAAGGCTGTTCATCTTCATAAAATAATCATAATCTTCTAAAAGATATAACCTATTGGAATATCCCCCAAGCACACATTCCGCACCTGCACGATACATAAATGCTGCACCTATCGTATTATTTGCAACTGTGTTCAAAAGCAAGGTGCTGTCAGGCAGAATAACATTCCCGCTCCCAACAGGAAATTCAAACCACCCATGACCCGTTATTCTGTTGTCTTCAAAATCCATTAGATACATGTTCCCGTAAACCATGTCAGCATCCTTATTGGCTTCTAATTCTTCCACCATGGTTTTGGTACAACCTTCAAGCATGATATTATCTGCACTTGTCCAGGTATAAAACTCTCCTCTTGCCTCTTCAAAACCTCTGTTAAGCGCTCCGGGCAGTCTTCTGTTTTCCTGATTTATTATCTTCACCCGTTTATCCTGCTGATAATTTTCTATTATTGCCCTTGTGTTATCTGTCGAACCATCATTTACAATAATCAGCTCCAGATATTGATACGATTGATTCAGCACTGACTCTATTGATTTGCCAATATATTTTTCACCGTTATATACCGGCAACACAACAGATACAAGTCCTTTTACATATCCGCTGTCTATTACAGCCGAGGATAACTTCCCATATTTTTTTCCAATAGAAAACATGACGTTCACCTACTTATCCGTTATTATTTCCTTCAATAGCTCCGCAAAGGCATCCCTCTCACACTCTTTATAAAAGAACTTCAGATTTTCTCCACATCTGAAAAATCCGCTCATTTCTTTTTCGGCAATTTTTATCCGCTCCCGTATGTATCGTTCATCCCAGCTATACGAAAGATATCCGTCCTGAATAAGACGATAAGATGTTAAAATCCCCGCACGGATTGTTTGTCTTACATGTTCCTTTGTAACTCGTTTTTCATCAATTATATGTTCAACCACAGCTAATGGCTGTACCCCTGTTTTCCAGCCGGTTTTTTGAGCTTTAAGGCATAGCACCGTTTCTTCACCGCCGGCATAGTTATCTCCTACTCTGCCATAATCCGTGGGAAATCCGCCAACCTCTTTAAACACCTGATGCCTCACTGCAAAGCATGCGCCGTAGGGAAGCTCATACTGCTCCTTTACATGTCGAAATCTTTTATATGGGACTGTGTAATTACTCCACAGTCCTTCTTTCCCCGCAAGAACGACCTCCCGTGAATTTTCGGAAAAAACTGTGCATATCTGTCCGCCTATCACCCCGGTTTCTCTATGCCTGTCAAAAGTATCAATCATAATTTTTACAAGATTCTTATCAGCAATAGCATCATCATCCATATATAGCAGAATTTCCCCTCTTGCATTTTCTGCCCCGCAATTTCTGGCAAACGAAATACCCTT
This sequence comes from Ructibacterium sp., assembly GCA_045542095.1. Taxonomy (GTDB): domain Bacteria; phylum Bacillota; class Clostridia; order Monoglobales; family Monoglobaceae; genus Ructibacterium. Next base: position 67,116 of record JAZQKJ010000029.1, on the reverse strand, counting down.
TTTTTCTTCTTGTATAACTTTTACACAATGGGGTAAATCCGCATGTCCATCACCGTTAATAACCACAATTACCTCATAATCCTCAGTGTTGGCAGTTTGTGATATAGCAGACTCCACAGAAGCAATTAATCCCTTGCATTTACAGGTTGTACATATTATAAAGGACAGAGCAATCTCTCTTTTTTCTGTTGCAGTTTTTCTTTTGCCCCTGTCAGCTTTTCTGTAGCTAAGCACTTCATTAAAGGCTTTCCGAATTCCAACACCCATATTTCTGCCATGAATTTCACCACAGTTAAAAAGAGTAATATTAGGCTTTTCCTTCATTGACCTCCACCACCGTTTCAACATGAAATACTCCAAAATTTTCCTGGCTGTCCACAGATTTTATTTTAAGAATTCCATCGCAATAGTCATAGTATGTTATAGGAAAGTCCTTATGTCTTTCCAGCCCTGCCGCCAAAGAGTATTCTCCCACACAAAGACTATTTTTAAATCGGAACACCACTTCTGTCATTCCATTCTTTTTAAAATCATCTATCTGTCCCGAGCGCATAACAAAAAGATCCAACCCCTCTTTGTTCTTCACCGATACTGACACCCCTATGTTTTCAGCATCAACATCTGCCGGAGTTTCAAATACCACCTTTATATCTGTTTCCTCATCCATTTTCCAAATCTTTTTGCACTCTACTGATTTTATGGCTCCTATGTCTGTACCAAATCTGTTCAGCATTTTAACATCAGTACAGAGGCCAATCTCGCCGTTTACAAACTTGCCCATGTATGCCGAGGTCACTTCCTCCACAGGCCCGTCAAGAACAAGTTCCCCATTATCAAGCCATATAGCACGATTACAAAATCTACGTACTGAATCAACATCATGGGTTACATATAATATGGTTATACCTTTTGCTTTTAACTCCTCAAATTTTTTATAGCACTTTGCCCGAAAGAGAAAATCCCCCACAGCAAGGGCTTCATCAACAATCAGAATATCTGGCTCTGTGCACACAGCCGTAGCAAAAGCAAGGCGAACAAACATACCATCAGAATAAGTCTTTACAGGTCTGTGTGCATAATCTCCGATATCAGCAAATTCCAGAATTTCAGGAAGCTTTGCCGCAGTTTCATTTTTGGTAAGCCCGTTTATACTCCCGTTTAAGTATATGTTTTCAATTCCTGTATATTCCGAATTAAAACCCGCTCCCAACTCCAAAAGTGCAGAAACTCTGCCCATCGCCTCAACTCTTCCTGCCGATGCAGATGTAACACCACTTATAATTTTTAAAAGCGTTGATTTGCCCGAACCATTTCTGCCGATTATTCCAACACATTCGCCTGCATTTACAGAGAAAGATAACCCCTTCAGAGCATACTTCTTCTCTCTCTTCAGCTGATATTCCTTTGTTACTTTTTCAACTTTAATACTAACCATAACTTCTTCCAATTAAAATTTCAGGACCTCTCACGAGGTCCCGAAAAATATTTATTTAATCAAATCTCTCTTAATTTTTCTTGTTGCAGTCTTCTGGAATTCCTCGTCTCTGAAAACAACCTTTTTAATCTGCTTATACGAAGCCAGCGTCTTGTTGATTTCCATAATGTCTGCTTCAATCTGCTTACGTACTTCTTCAACATTTTCCTCTGCGCTTGAATAAATATCAGCAATTATGATATCACCGTCACGGCGAACAATAACCTCGTCAACATTATCCACAAATGAAATTAATGTTTCAATTTCCTCGGGATATACATTTTTTCCGTTGTCAAGAATAATAATATTCTTCTTTCTTCCGGTTATAGACAAAAATCTTCCATCAATTCGACCGATATCCTCAGTATTGAACCAGCCGTCCTTTAATACCTTGTCGGTTTCCTCGGGTTTCTTATAGTATCCCATCATAACTATGTCACCCTTAACCCAGATTTCACCCTCGCCCTCGGCATCAGGATTTTCAATCTTGATTTCAACTTCAGGTATTGCATTTCCTACTGTTCCGTAGCGCACATTGTTGTTTCTGTTAAGAGCAACAATAGGGGAACACTCTGTTATACCATAACCGTTAATAACTGTGATACCAAAATCCTCAAAGCCTTTCATATACTCATCGGAAATTGGCGCTCCTCCTGTTATCAATATACTGATATTACCGCCAAAGTTTTCTAAAATCTGTTTGAACAAAACCTTTCTTATGTCAATACCAACTTTTCTAAGACCGTTGCTGACTTTAATCATGGTCTTTACAAGGTTTGTTTTACCCTGCTTCTCCACACCCTTCCAGATTCCTGCATAGAACTTTTCAAGATAAAGGGGAACAACAGAAACATACCATGGCTTTGCTGTCTGAATATCTTTAAGCACTGATTTTATACTGTTATTTATAAATATAGAATGACCCATCCACAATGGGCAAAGAACACTTGCCATAAAACCAAAGGTATGGTTAAGTGGCAAAATTGCAATTGTTGCACCCTCTATAACCATGCAGGACATAGCTAAATATGCATCTCTTGCAAGGTTTTTATGGGACAGCATTACACCCTTTGGGTCGCCCGTTGTACCTGATGTGTAGATTATAGCACACATCTTTTCTTCATCAATAACAGTACTTTCGTAAGCATTACTTCCATTTGCAATAAGCTCTCTGCCTTTATTAACAATATCTTTAAAGTCATCAAGACAGATAAATATTTCAGTAGAAATACCAATTGATTTTACCTCTTCAACTGCATCAGCCTTCGCCTTTGAATACAACAGAATTTTTGTCTCGCTGTTATTAAGAAGCGGTGCAATCTCCACAGGCTTTAATTCTTTATCAATTGGAACAATTACATTCCCTGTATTAACCGTTGCAAAATATGTAGCAATCCAGGGATAGCTGTTCTCACCAAGCACGGCTATTCTGTCACCATTTGATGCCCCGATGCTAATTAAATATTCGCCTAGCCCCTGTACGTCCTCGGCAAATTGCTTAAATGTAATTTCAACAATTTCGTTTTTGCCCTCTCTGTATTTTACAGCAACAGCATCATTATATTCTTTTGCTCCATAAGCAATCAGCTCTTTTAAATTTTTTAAATTAGGTCTTTCAACGTGCTGGTCAGGTATTTCTCTTTTCATACTTTTACCTCTCTTCAAATCAGATATTATACTCATGTCAATTTTAACATAAAAGAAATTAATTAGCAAGCCTTTTTCTTCTTGACTTTTAATATGTTTTCGATATATAATTAGATTAGTTTATATTATGTCTATATAGTAATAAAACAAAAGATTTTGCAGACGGAGGATGTGCATATGAGTAATATAGTGCCAAAAGACAATTTAACTCCTGATACCCGTCGCAAAAACCAAAAAAGAAACGAAAATAAACAACGAAGAAATTATTCTTTTATTGCCTTGTGTGTATTGGGAGTAATTGTTGTTGCTCTTGTTGTTCGCGGGGTTATTATAAAAATAGATGACACCACCCACTTTATATCCGAAGAGTTTTCGTCACCTGTGGAAACTCCTGTTCCGGAAATTCCTGCAGCGGAGGAGCAAAACGACCTTTTGAAAATTGCTCTTAACGCTACGGGCGAGAGTACAAAGGTATGCTATCTTACTTTTGATGACGGTCCAACAGCCGAAGTTACTCCTGCTATACTTGATGTATTAAAGGAATACGACGTTAAAGCCACATTTTTTATGCTCGGTAAAAATATTGAGGCATACCAGGATATTACCAAACGGGTTTTTGACGAAGGACATCTTCCTGCCAATCATTCATATAGTCATGTATATGATAATCTATACTCAAGCGGGACAAGCTTTATGGAGGAAATCCACAAAACTGAAAGCCTTATACGAAATATTACAGGGGTTGAACCCTTTAAGCTTATGAGATTCCCCGGCGGGGCAAGTAATTCCGGAAAGTATGGAGAGGCAAAGCAAAGCTACAAGCACATTCTTCAAGAAAACGGATATTATTATGCTGATTGGAACGCCTTAAATGGTGATGCAGAAGGAAGCTCAAGAACTCCCGAGCAACTTCTTGCAAGAATTAAAGAAACTGCTAAGTACGATAAAATAGTAGTTCTTCTCCATGATGCATCTACAAAGCAAACTACAGCAGAGTCACTCCCTGCTATTATTGAATATTTAAAAAGCCAAGGATACGCTTTTAAGCGATTAGATGAAATAAAATATTACGGTGGCGCTATGGGAGAAAACTCCGATTCGCCTTCCATGATTATGTAACGGAGGTAAACATTATGGATTACGGAAAAAAAGCTGAACAATTATTCAGAGACGGCTACAACTGTTCTCAGGCGGTTGTCCTTGCCTTTGCAGACAAGCTTGATGCAGACAAAAACACTCTTCTTTTGATTGCTTCATCCTTTGGCGGAGGAATGGCAAGAATGAGAGAGGTATGCGGTGCTGTCAGCGGCATGTTCATGGTAGCAGGATTAAAGCAGGGTTTTACAAGCCCCAAGGATATTGAGGGTAAATCAGACCACTATAAAAACCTTCAGAAGCTTGCAGAAGCATTCAGAGAAGAAAATGGTGACATTAAGTGTCGTGATCTTTTGGGATTACCAACCGGTCCTGATATTCCCGCTCCAAGCGAGCGCACTCCTGAATACTATAAAAGACGTCCGTGTGTTGAGCTTGTTCGTTCTGCTGCAAATATTCTTGCAAAAGAACTCAATCTTGACTAAAAGAAGTTTATTATGAAATACGAACGGATTATACAAGGGATATTCCGCTCACGTCCAAACCGGTTTATTGCTTATGTTGAAATCAATGGCAAAACCGAGATTTGTCATGTAAAAAACACCGGTCGCTGTCGGGAATTATTGCTCCCGGGAGCGACTGTTTATTTACAAAAAGCGGAAAATCCTCAAAGAAAGACTGCTTATGATTTAATTGCAGTAAAAAAAGGCTTGCGGATTATAAATATGGATAGCCAAATTCCAAACGCCGTCTTTCATGAGTGGGTAAAAAACGGCGGAATAAAAGATTTATGTTTAATCAAAGGCGAACAAAAGTTCGGAAATTCACGTCTTGACTTTTATATGGAAACCAAAGATAAAAAGATTTTTGCTGAGGTCAAGGGTGTTACCCTTGAAAATGACGGAGTGGTTATGTTTCCCGATGCCCCCACAGAGCGAGGCATAAAGCATATAAACGAACTCTGTAAGTGCATTGATGCAGGCTTTGAGGCATGGATTGTTTTTATTATTCAAATGAGCGGAGTAAAATATTTTACTCCAAACTATGAAACACATCGTGAATTTGGAGAAGTCCTTAAAAAAGCAAAGAAAAAAGGTGTAAAAATTCTTGCCCTTGAATGTGATGTAACGGAAAATAGCATTGTTGCCACAAAAGAAATTTCTGTAAAACTGTAATTTTTAATTTACTTTGACACATACTATCTCTATAAAAATTTTAAGGAGATAGACGCATGAAAGATAAAAAGAAAATTTTAGGACCGGCTGAAAGAACAAACAAAAACGGCGAGCCGATGTTTGATTTAACCAATTCCGCCACCGTAATGGAATGTACAGGTCTCATTCAGGTTCCTCCCCAAAATCAGGATGAGCTGGAAAACTATAACGATGTTTATAGCTTTACCAAAAAAACAGATGAATAAAAGGCTTGTGAATCTTTTAAGATTCACAAGCCTTTATATTTTTATCCTTTAAATATTCTTATTATATCGTTATATGTTGCATAGAGCATCAGCAAAATCAGCAGGGCAAATCCAACGAAATGAATGATGCCCTCTTTATCTCTTGGGACAGGCTTTCTGAATATCATTTCGAAAATCACAAAAAGAGTTCTTCCCCCATCTAAAGCGGGAATGGGTAATAGGTTCATCACCCCGATATTTACTGCCAGAAATGCCGCAAAGAACAAAAATTCCAGAAGCCCGTTCTTTGCCACCGTATTCATAGCGCTGACCACGCCTACGGGGCCGGATAGGTCACCCACTCCTGCCTCGCCGCTAAACAACATTCCAAGTGATATAAATATGGTTTTTACCATCCACACAGTCTGGAAAAATGTTTCACGAAGAACTCCTCCAATACTTATATCATCTATTCTCACATTAAACCCTACAAGATAATATTCTGTGCCGTCTTCAGCCGTTTGTTTCATGGGCATAAAGGTCTTTGTTATTTTTTCGCCGTTTCGTTTAAATGTAATCTCTGCGTCTTCCCCACCGTTTTGGGCAAGCTCAAAGGAAACATCTCTCTTTATATGAACACTATTTCCATTAATAGCGGTTATTCTGTCTCCTGGCTGTAAAAATTCAGCTACCTGTGCCTCGGGCACTACAGAATCCACAACTACAGATGCAATGCCATCGTTAGTTATAGCAGATGTTGTAACCAAACCAAGCAAAATAACAAAGCCAAGAAGAACATTCATTCCTGCACCGGAAACTAAAATTATAATCCGTTTCCAAGGTTTTTTATTATTAAATGCACCGGGGTCATCGCTTTCTTCGTCTTCCCCCTCCATCTTACAAAAACCACCCATTGGAATTGCTCTTATGGAATACAGGGTTTCCTTCCCCTGTTTCTTCCACAGGACAGGCCCCATTCCTATTGCAAATTCATGAACTGTAACGCCGAATATTCTTGCAGTGATAAAATGCCCGAATTCATGAACAAAAATAATGACAGAAAATATAAGAATTGCTCCTATAATTGTAAGCACTAAAAAACGCCTCCACCTTATCTATATAAATGTTTTTGCAATCTCTCTTGCCTCTTTGTCAGTCAATAATAAATCCTCTATGGTTGGATTTTGATAATTAGTATATCTGTTTATGGTTTTTTCCACAATGTCCGCTATATCTAAAAAGCCTGTTTTTTCTTTTAAAAACGCATCTACCGCAACCTCATTTGCCGCATTCAGCACAGTTGGCATAATTCCGCCCTGTCTTCCCATCTCTTTGGCAAGGGCAAGGCATCTGAATGTCTCCTCGTCAGGCTTATAAAATGTCAAAGATGCAAGGTCTGCAAAATCAACCTCTTTATCCTTTGATGGTAATCTGTCAGGGTAAGTAAATGCATATTGGATAGGATGCTTCATTGATGGCATAGACATCTGTGCAATTACACTGTGGTCTTTGAATTCCACCATAGAATGTATAATGCTCTCCCTCTGGACAACCACCTCTATATCATCAATTGCCACATCGAAAAGCCAGCGTGCCTCCATTACCTCAAGCCCCTTATTCATCAGTGTGGCACTATCTATTGTTATCTTTGCACCCATACTCCAGTTAGGATGCTTAAGTGCCTGTGCCGCTTTCATATTCTTGAGTTCGTCTTTTCTTTTACCAAAGAAGGGACCGCCCGATGCAGTCAGAAGTATTTTCTTTATTTCATCGTGTTTTCCACCTTTAAGACTCTGGAAAATAGCACAATGCTCACTGTCAACAGGGAGAAGTCTTACACCGTGCTTTTGAATAGCATCCATAAATATACTTCCTGCAGTAACAAGAGTTTCTTTATTGGCAAGGGCAATATCCTTGCCTGCCTCAATTGCCTTAAGTGTTGGCACAAGACCTGCAAACCCCACAATTGACGAGAGCACCATATCCGCCCCCGTTTCTGCCGCAAGACAACAAAGCCCCTCCGTACCCGACAAAACCTTGCATTTTGTGTCTTTAACTCTAATTGCCAGCTCCTCTGCCCCTTTTTCATCGGAAACCGCTGCGTATCTGGGAGAGAATTTACGGATTTGCTCTTCCAAAAGTTTTATATTATTGTTGCCGGAGATACCAACAACCTCAATATCCTTTATCCCTTTTAAATCCTCCACAACTTCAAGGGCTTGGGTACCAATAGAGCCGGTGGAGCCAAGTATTGCTATTTTCATAGAAAGGCCGCTCCTTTCATTTTATGTCGTAATGTGTTAAATCATAATTCCAATTTTAAGTAAAAACAGGAATATAACAGGTGCCACAAGAATAATACTGTCACATCTGTCAAGTACACCGCCGTGACCCGGGAATATACTTCCAAAATCTTTAATTCCATACTGTCTCTTTATCACAGATGCAGTAAGGTCGCCTATCTGGGATATAACTGCACTGATAAGTCCCAAAATAAACAATAACAATAAACTCATTTTATTTCCGTCAAGAGCTCCCGAGAAGAAATAGTTAACAATAAGTCCGAAGATAAGAAAGCTCAAACCGCAGCCTACAACACCGCCCACGGCTCCTGCAATAGTCTTTTTAGGGCTAATGCCCGGACAAAGCTTTTTCCCACCAATACTGCAGCCTGTAAAATAAGCAAATGTATCTGTCATACATGCCCCAATAAACACAAGCCATATATAGAATATTCCAAATTCCATACTTCTTATGTATATTATATGGGAAAGAAAATATGGAATGTATATAAGCCCCATCATTATAAGACCTATATGCTTTAAGGTGACCTTTTTATGACAGGCAAGCATAATGACAAACAATCCAAGAACAAAAACATAGACAAGCATCTGGATTGCCTGAATTGAGATAAACTCTGCAAGGGGAATAATAATTGCCGCAACATATCCGGCAAAGCACAAGCCCTTGTGTTCTTTAAGTCCAACAGCCTCATAGTATTCATAAAGCCCTGCAATTGATGCGAGCATAACCGCAACAATAATAAAAGGCAGAGGTGCCAATAACAATAATATTAAAAGAGGGACCATAATAACAGCGGTCAGAATTCTCTTTTTAAAAGAAACATCCATTATTTTACACCTCCGAATCGTCTGTCACGGTTTTGAAAATCAAATATAGCCTGTGCCATATCCTTGTCTTTAAAATCAGGCCAGCAAATATCACTGTACCAGAACTCCGCATACGCCGCCTGCCACAGCATGAAGTTAGAAAGACGCTTTTCCCCGCTGGGCCTTATAATAAGGTCAACCTCCGGCAAGTCTGGCATATCAAGATATTTTGCAAAAACCTCTTCGGAAATATCTCTTTCTTCTATTTTGCCCGCTTTTACATCTTCTGCAACTTTTCGGGTTGCTCTGACTATCTCATCACGACCGCCATAGTTAAGGGCAATATTCAAAACCATTCCCGTAGCCTTCCCTGTAACTTCCTCTGCATGATGTATTGCCTCTTTTATCTTATCACTCAAAGGAGTTATGTCACCGCTGATTTTAAGGCGCATATTTCTTCCCCTGAATTTTTCTTCTACCTGAAGAAGATAATCATATAAAAGTTCCATCAATGCATCAATTTCTTTTTGAGGTCTTGACCAGTTTTCAGTTGAAAAGGCATAAACCGTAAGTGCCTCTATTCCCAACCCTGCACAATAGTCGCACAGATGTTCTAAAATATCAGCGCCTCTTTTATGACCTGCTGATCTGGGCAAGCCTCTTCTCTTTGCCCAACGTCCGTTTCCGTCCATTATTACACCAATGTGTTTAGGGATTCTGGTCATGTCAAGCTCTTTTTCTTTTCTTCGCTTAAATATCATAGTCTTTACCTCATATAACAAAAGGGAAAAGAGAGACATCCTTTTCCCTATTTCACTTTCAGCTATTTTTCTTTGCCAGACAACAGACTAAACTTCCATAATTTCCTTTTCTTTGTCAGCAACAATAACATCTATCTGCTTAACAAACTTATCTGTAAGCTTTTGTACCTGTTCTTCAAGATTTGCCAAATCATCTTCTGTAATTTCGTTCGCTTTCTTCTGTTTCTTAAACTGTTCTAAAGAATCACGACGAATATTACGGATTGCAACCTTTGCATCCTCACCGCGCTTTGAAACGCCTTTTTTAAGTTCCTTTCTGCGCTCTTCTGTAAGAGGCGGGAAGTTGAGACGGATAACCTTACCGTCATTGTTAGGGTTAATGCCTATATCAGATGTATTTATTGCCTTTTCAATTTCCTTAAGAACAGAGGCATCCCATGGCTGAATGATGATGGTGCGAGCCTCGGGCACAGAGATTGTACCAACCTGTGCAATAGGAGTCTGCACTCCATAGTATTCAACCGTTACCTTGTCAAGAATGGCAGGATTAGCACGTCCTGCACGGATTGATGCCAAATCATTCTCTAAAGAAATAATGGCTTTGTCCATTTTAGTTTCAGTATTCTTCATAATTATCTACCTTTCTGAATTTTATTTACTTACAACGGTTCCGATATCTTCGCCCATAACTGCACGCTTGATATTTTCAGGGTCATCAAGGCCGAATACCAGAATGGGTATATCGTTATCCATACAAAGTGACGTTGCAGTAGAATCCATAACTCCAAGCCCTTTATTTAAAACATCTATAAAGCTGAGTGAATGGAATTTCTTTGCATCTGGATTGATGTGAGGATCGCTGTCGTATACACCGTCTACCTTCTTTGCAAGAAGTATAACCTCTGCATCAATTTCAGCCGCTCTTAACGCAGCCGTTGTATCTGTGGAGAAGAAAGGATTGCCTGTTCCGCAAGCAAAAATAACAACTCTGCCCTTTTCGAGGTGTCTTGCAGCCTTTAAACGGATATATGGCTCTGCAATCTGTCGCATTTCTATCGCCGTCTGCACTCTGGTCTGAACGCCCAATTGTTCCAAAGCATCCAGCATTGCAAGTGAATTGATAACTGTTGCGAGCATTCCCATGTGGTCAGCCCTTGAACGGTCCATCCCCTCACCTGTACGTCCGCGCCAAAAATTACCGCCGCCAACAACAATAGCAATCTCAACCCCCATGTCGTAACACTCTTTTACTTTAAGCGCAATCTCGTTTATGGTGGGCTGGTCAAGACCAAAGCCCTTATCTCCCGCAAGGGCCTCACCGCTGATTTTAAGCATAACTCTCTTGTACTTTGGCTTGTTCATAATCTTTCTTTCTCCTTAGTTTATATTATTTCAATTAATCGCTAATTTTGTCCGGATGAAGATTTTGATGATGACCCGCTTGAAGAACTTGATGAACTACTGTTGCTTCGAGTCGTACTGCTTGCGGGATTTTTCTCTATCTCCTTATAACGTTCAAGCTCATTTTCCAGAACTGTTATCTGGTCTGTAAGAAGCTGAACCTCTTCCTGAAGGCTCTCGGTCTGGCTCTTTTCATTTCCATCACCTTGAGAATCAGCAGAAATCATAACCTGGAAAGAGCATGTGAATGCTCCTATGAATACACCAATAATTACAAAAAACAAACCTAAACCAACAAGCAGGTTTCTGCCTGTGTTACTGCTTTTTTTTAAAGCCGGTTTTTCCATTTTTCCCATAATAAAGTTTTATCCTTTCTTAACTCTCTTATTTAGTTATAAGAAATTCCCCTAATGCGCCAAGGTTCAAAACCCCAGTAAGTAAAAGCGACATTATAATACCTGAAATCATTATACCAAGCAATATTGCAGGCAACGCATATTTAAAACGCATATCCAGCAAAGACGCAATCATAGCACCTGTCCACGCTCCCGTTGTAGGAAACGGAATTGCCACAAATATCATAAGCGCCCCTGCACTTGCCTTGCTTAGTTTGCCCGCTTTTTTAACAGTTCTTTCCTCAAGCCACTGGGCAGGTTTTCTAAAAAGGCGAGTACCTTTTAACCATTTAACAATAGGTCTGAAAACAAGCATAATAAACGGAACCGGCAGAAAATTGCCCATCACCGCTATTATGTACGCAGTTATAATTTCTGCGGGCACACCATCAAACTGCGCAAACGCATATATCATGGCTCCCCTTATTTCGGAAACCGGCAAGATTGACAGTATAAAAACCCACAATTCCGATGTCAGAATTTCCATATTCCTACCTCTTGTCCTTAACCCATTGAATGATAATCATTTCTATTTCATATTAGTATACCATATCGCAATAATATTTTCAAGAAAAATTTACTTCTTTATTATTGTTTTTCATTCCGACGTATTTGTCTTAGCTTTTTTCTTTTTTCAGACTTTTTATATCCCCTTATAAAGCCAATTATCATAACAATTACAAGCCAGATTAACCCTATTATTCCCAGGTAAACAATTATTCTTACAAGAAGCATATCCCAAAGCCACTCAGCAACCGCTATTACCGGCCAGAAGAAGCTTCTTGATACATCTGCATCTGCACAAAGCTCTCCACTGCCAAGATTATTTTCTCCTAAAAATACTGATGCAGTACAAATCACGTCACCCTTTTTTATAGGGGCATGCACATCCTCGGGAAGATTGAGCTTTATCTCTAGCTTATCTGTTTCTGTCCCTTTGGGAACAACAACACTTATATCATCAACAGCAGACAATGTAACCGTATCCTTTGACCAACCCCACTTTACATCCGTCTGTCCTACAATCTCATTCTGCACCGCAGCCTTTACAAATTCATAATGTTCAAAGCCATAATCAAAAAGACGTATGGAATCTGTATATGTATCCGTTGATTTTTCAGCATTTAAAACAACACTGATAAGCTCCATTCCATTTCTTTTTACTGATGAAACAAGACAACTGCCTGCCGCATCGGTTGTGCCGGTTTTAATTCCTGTTGTACCTCTGTAATAGTAATCTCTGTATCGCAAGGTAGACAGAAGAGCATTTGTGTTTATATAATATCTTTCTTTCTCTGTCATGTTGGTTGGGGGAATTTTAACATGAGCAATATCCGCTATTTTTCTGAAACCCTCGTTTTTCATGGCAACACCTGAAAGTTTTGCAAGATCAAAAGCCGTGGTATAGTGATTTTCATCATGCAATCCGTGTGGATTCACAAAATGAGTCCCCTCAAGCCCAATTGCAACCGCTCTGTCGTTCATCCGCTGGCAAAAAGCATCGACGCCTCCTGCCACATGATATGCAATGGCCATAGCCGCATCGTTTCCGGACACAACAAGCATACCCTTGAGCAGATTATCCACTGACATTATTTCGCCGGGTTTTAATGCTATACTGGTACCGTCAATATCAAGTCCTTCTAACATTTCCTCTGTAACCGTAACATTATCAAAGAGGCTTATTTCACCGGCATCTGCCGCCTCTATGGCAATAAGAGCCGTCATTATCTTTGTTGTGCTTGCAGGATACATTTTCTGTTTCGCATTTTTTTCATAGAGAACAACCCCCGAAGTTCCCTCTATCAAAATGGCAGACTCCCTGTCAGCAAGGATAGGCCTTCCCTGACTGTCTACTGTTGGCTTTTCCTCTTCAACCATATCACTCTCTGGCTGTGTACTCTCTTCCAATGTAACAGGAACAGCCCATATATTCATGTTTAATATCATTATTGCGGCAAATATTCCGCACAAAAATTTTCTGCTCACTTATATATCTTCCTTTACTTTTTTTCTGCTTCCATCCGCTCACGCTCTGCCTGGGATAATCTGATATACTCAGGCACAAGCTCGCCATAGGAAATAGTGTTTCCCTTTTGAAAGTTTCTATAACCAATCTCGGCAACCGAGCCGCCAAGATTTAAATTCTGCATCCTTTGAGCAAACACGGCTTTTTCGCCAAGCACCTCGATAATTTTCTCCTTAAAAACCAATGTTCCGTCACCGCAGAACAAAATATTTTCATTAAGTTTTTCAAGCTCCGCCAGTAATTCGTCTATTCCCAAAGCTCTGTCTTCGCACAGTCTTTCCATTGTTATACCACGGAACAACCCGTTATACACCTGTTCTCTTCTGGCATCAAGGATTGGACAGATTATTCCGCCAAACTGTGCATTGTTATTGGCAAGAGCCTCCAAAGTGGAAACCCACACACAGGGTTTGCCACAAGCCTGTGCCATAGCCTTTGCCGTGGCAACACCTATACGCACGCCCGTAAACGAACCTGGCCCTACCGCTGCCGCAAAACAGTCTATTTCACAAATATCAACCTCTGCCATTTCAAGCATCTGCTCTATCTGTGGCAGCATTTTTTGTGAATGAGTTTTTTTATGGTTAATAACCGTTTGGGCTATCATCTTAGTATCATCAATAACAGCGGCAGTTGCCGCCATACAACATGTATCTATTCCAAGTATCAGCATATTTTTATCTCCCTGAAGTTTTCTCCCCGCTCCGGGTCCTTTTTAAACTCAACGCGTATGGTCCCATTAGGCAATATAGCACGAATATTATCTGCCCACTCTATAAGGCAAACCCCGTCACCGAACAAATAGTCATCCATCCAGTCGCATTCGTCAACATTTGGGTTTTCAAGCCTGTAAACGTCAAAATGATAAACGGGAATATCACCGTCATACTCATTAACAAGGGTAAATGTGGGACTCGTTACATCCTCCCCATCCCCAAAATAATCCACTATACCTTTTACAAAGGCTGTCTTTCCGCAGCCCAAATCACCTACAAGGGCAAGAACTGACCCTTCGGTTAAATCTGCAGCTATTTCCCTGCCCAGAGCACGAGTCTGCTCCGGAGTATTTGTCTCAAAAATTTTCATTTAATTCACCTTTATCTATTATATTTGTTATGGGATATAAAGTCAATTAAAGAATGTGTTTTTTTGAAAAATATTTTAAGTTTTCCTGTATAAGAAATTATATACAATTTTAAAAATATAAAACTATTCAACACTACTATTGAAAACCCGACAGTTTTCTGTTACAATAATGGCAATATAATCAGGAAGGATGTCGAAAATGGAAAGAGTTGATAAACATAACTACTATCTTGATATAGCGGAAACAGTTATAGAAAGGGGTACCTGTCTGCGCAGAAATTTCGGTGCAATAATTGTCAAAAACGATGAAATTGTTTCAACAGGCTACACAGGTGCACCAAGAGGCAGAAAGAATTGTTCGGATTTAGGCTTTTGCACAAGAGAACAGCTTCAAATTCCAAGGGGGGAACGATACGAATTATGCAGAAGCGTTCATGCCGAAGCTAACTGTATCATCTCTGCTGCACGCCGCGACATGATAGGCGCAACCCTGTATTTGGTTGGCAAGGATGCAAAGACAGGCCAATTGGTAGAAAACACAAATTCATGCGCTATGTGTAAGCGCCAGATTATTAACGCAGGCATAGAAAAGGTTGTTGTAAGAAACACCCCCACAGAATATAAAGAGATTTTGGTTGAGGAATGGATTGAAAACGACGATTCCCTAGACGGAAAATTAGGTTATTAAAAAGGAAGTTTAAAAGGCAGAAACGAAATCAAATCGTTTCTGCCTTTTTGTTTTATAAACTTAAAACTCTCATTGCTATATTAAAGAATATAAGCACAGAACAGGTGTCTAAAATTGTGGTAAGGAGCGGTGCCGCCATTAAAGCAGGGTCAAGACCGCATTTTTTTGCAAGCATAGGAAGAACACAACCTATACTCTTTGCCAGAACCACAATTCCTACAAGGCTCAGTCCGGACACAAATGCAAGCTCCCACAGACTAACCTGATTTAAAACATCAGCATTACTATGATACATAATATAAATTCTTAGTGCATTTACTATCGCCAGAACAACGCCTACTAAAACCGCAATGCTTATCTCCTTAAAAAGCACCTTGAAAAAATCCTTAAATCTTATTTCGTCAAGAGCAAGACCGCGAATAATCATAGTAGAGCTTTGTGACCCGCAGTTACCCCCTGTTCCCATAAGCATTGGAACAAATGCAACCAGAATGGGGATTGCCACAAAGGCATTCTCATATTCCTGTATGATTCCCCCTGTTATAGTGGCAGAAAGCATAAGGAACAATAACCAGAAAAATCTGTTCTTCGCATGCTTCCACGCTGGAGTTCTTAAATAGGTCTCCTCACTTGGAACAATAGCCGCCATCTTGGCAATATCCTCGGTATTTTCTTCCTGAATGACGTCAATAGCATCATCGACAGTGACAATGCCCACAAGGCGGTTTTCCGTGTCAACAACAGGAATTGCAAGAAAGTCGTATTTATCGAACATTCTGGCAACATCCTCACGGTCATCAGTTGTGCCCACATAAGTTATGTTGGTTTCCATTATATCTTCGATTACCTGATTATAATCAGAGAGCATCAAATCCTTTGCAGAAACCAGACCAATAAGCTTTCTGTCATTATCTGTTACATAACAGGTGTAAATAGTTTCTTTATCAACACCTATTCTTCTTATTCTTTCAAAAGCCTCCGTAACAGTCAGGTGTTTTTTCAGGTCAACATACTCAATTGTCATAATGCTTCCTGCACTGTCCTTGGGATACTTCAAAAGCTGATTTATATTCTTTCGGGTTTCAGGGTCTGTATGTCGGAGAATTCGACTTACAACATTTGCAGGCATCTCTTCAATAAGGTCAACCGCGTCATCCACATAAAGCTCGTCTATGACGTCTTTAAGCTCCCTGTCACTGAAAACCGTAACAAGAAACTCCTGACTGTCGCTGTCCATTTCCACAAAAACTTCTGCCGCCGTTCCCTTTGGCAGAATTCTGAACAAAATCTGTAAATCCTGTTCTTCAACATCAATTAATATCTGGGCAATATCCACAGGATTGAGCACATTAAGCTTTTCCCTGATAATGCCAAATTTTTTCTCGTGAAGTAACTCCACAACCTCACGGCGAATTTCCTCAATGTCAATTTCTATTAAATTTTCTTCCATGCATATCGCCTCCTTATTATAATAACAAGGGGAAGAAAACCCAACAAACGATTACAAAGCCCACAAGCAGAGTTGTTGGCTCAAATTGTATATTCGGCTATACATACATCGCCCGCCGGGTTTCGTTCCGCCATTACTGCTCGCGTCCATGCAATCACCTCTTTAAATCAATATAATAACTGATTTATTTTATCACATACGCGCTCTTTTTTCAAGCCTATTTTTTCGTTTCGGTTAAAAACTTGACAAATTTAAGGAATGGGTGTATAATGGCGAATTGTTACAGAAATGTTACAAAGTGTTTTTCATTTTGTTGCATACTATAATATTATTAAGGAGTGCTTGACGTTTTGAGTTTTTGCAAAAGATTTTTACCATTTATAATAATGGTTAGTATTTTACTTAATGTATCGGGAGTTTATGCTATCAGCATCTCTTCAAAGGGTGGTTTTGTTCTTAATGCTGATACCTATGAAGAGGTTTACAGCCACAATGGAGATACGGCTCTTGTTCCCGCAAGTATGACAAAGGTTATGTCAGCTTATGTTATATATGATGCAATAGAACAGGGTTTGGTGGCAAAGGACACACAAATCCCTGTCAGTGATTCTCTTGCAAGATATTCAAGAGACCCGTTATATTCCAATGTTTATTTAAGTTCATCCCAGACTTATAGCCTTGACGAGCTTTTGGGTGCTATATTCGTGGTTTCGGCAAATGCGGCAGTTATGGCTGTGGGTGATTATATTTACGGAAGCGAAACTGCTTTTGTAAATAAGATGAATGACTTTATTGAAAAATGGGGAATTGATGCTCATTTTGCAGACTGCACAGGTGTTTCATCATCTAACCGTGTTACTCCCCGTGCAATGGCAACAATAGCCAACAGACTGACCACCGACTTCCCTGATTGTCTTAACTATTCAGGATTATACTCCATAAACTTCAGAGGTCAGACATATTATGCTACAAACAAAATGCTCCCCGGCAGAACATATTCATACGACGGGACAATTGGTCTTAAGACAGGTACAACTTCTGCGGCAGGCGCTTGCTTTACAGGTATAGTAGAGCGTGACGGTGTAAGACTTATTTCAGTAATTATGGGTGCACCTTACTCAAATTGCAGATATACAGATTCTATAAAAATGCTTGACTATGCCTTCGAGCTTAAAGGCGTTTCTCCTGTTGAACATAATTCAAACCCGAGAAATTTACCTGTTGCAACCCCTGCAAAAGCAGTTTATGTAAACGATACACCAATCCCGGGCTTCTGCTCCGGCGACAACAACGAAGTTATTCTTGTTAGAGTTGAAGACCTTGCAAACAATGGCTTTGATGTAATCTATAACGAGGATTCAAATACCATTACTGCAATCTGTAACTCTCAGAAAGAGCTCGCTCAAAACAGTTTTGATGATATTGAGGGGCTTACCCTGGAGACTAACTATCCTGTAAATATCATGCTTAAGAAAGATTCTGACGACCTTGGAATTTACACCTTGACTGCATATAGCATCGGCGACAGACCTGCTGTTGATGTTCAGGAGCTTACCTATTTAGGTTGGGTGGCACAGCGTGACGGCACAGCGGTAATAGTAACAAGATAAAAAAAGTCGTTCTACCGCAAGCATGAAAATATATTGTAGGGGTAGGCAAAGGCTCTCCCACTGGGAGAGCTGTCACGAAGTGACTGAGAGGGGTTACTCGATTGTGTGCTTATATAAACGATAAAACCGCAAGGAAAACATCGATTTTTCCTTGCGGTTTCTTGCTTTTTGCGAAATTGTTCTCTACCGTACCTATGTACGCCGACGAAAACGATTTCACAAAATATAACTTCCTTTTTTATTCTGCCAGGTATTTTTGCAACTTCTTTAATGCTGCACTTCTGTGGCTTATAGCATTTTTTATATGAGCCTCAAGCTCGCCCATAGTCTTTCCATATTCCTCTGTAAAGAATATTGGATCGTAACCAAAGCCCCCGTCGCCATATTTTTTATCGGTTATTCTTCCGCTGCATTCACCGCGGAAGTATTTTATCTCTTTTCCGGGCTCTGCAAGAGCAATAACACATACGAACTTTGCCCCTCTTTCCATTTTGGGAACGTCTTTTAAAACCTCTAAAAGCTTGGCAATGTTCGCCTCGTTGTCGGCATTTTCCCCTGCATATCTTGCAGTGTATACCCCCGGTGCTCCGCCTAAATAATCCACACAGAGTCCGCTGTCATCTGCTATGGTGGGTTTTCCCGTTGCTTCCATAATTGCAAGGGCTTTTTTTGCGGCATTTTCTTCAAAGGTTGTGCCGTCTTCCACCACATCAATATCTCCTGCACCTGCCTCGGTCTGAGTTATAATCTCAAATCCTTTTCCTAAAATCTCTTTAATCTCTTCAGCCTTGTGCTGATTTTTACTTGCAAGGACATAAGTTTTCATGATTCCATTGTTCCTCTCGTTTTATATTTCATAGTTTGGCTTAAGTTGTGCAATAGGACGGACAGATTCTAAATCCTTCCATACCATTATTTTAACTTCTGCCACGTCTTTAGCGGGAATAACTTCGTTTAAATCGGTTACGCTTTCATCTATTCCAATTACTCTTGTGTATAAAACACATCCGTTTTTATCATAGCCTGTTAAAATCGCTCCCGCAGTTCCCTCGACAGTATTTTCAGGGATTGCGGTTGTTATTTTCATTGGCTTGCTGAACTTAAGTCCTTTTCGGTTAGCATGATAGTATATATAGGAATACTCTTTACCCACTATTGTTGTGTCTGCGCTGTCCGGGGCCATGTTTTCATCATTTACTATACTGGAAATAGATTCTGGCAAATAAATATATAAAATATTCTCACAATTTGCAAAAGTATTTTTTATGGTGGAAACTCCATTTTCAAGGGTAACTTCCCTTATTCCGCCACAATCTGCAAAAGCCGATGCATCAAAGGTTGTAACCTTTGCGGGAATGGTTATCTTTTTGATTGAATTTATTCCTGCAAAGGCTTTTTCTCCCAGAAATGTAAGCTCTGTCGGAAGAACAAAGTCACCACCTATAGTTTTACCAATAATCTTGAACTCCGCAAGGTTTGTACATCCCTCAAAGGCAGATGCCCCGATTGTGGTCATACTGTCTGAAACACTCAGCTTTGTAAGATTTGTGCATCCGTAAAAAGCTTCACTATCAATAATTGTAACCATATCAGGCAAAACTATATCTGTAAGAGCAGAACAATTTTTAAAAGTCTTTGAATAAATTCTACCAAGACTTGCCTCTATGTTTACACTCTCTAAATTTGCACAATTCTCAAAGGCAGATCCACCCAGATACGTTACCGTTTGGGGTATGGTTATTGTTTCAATGGGAGTGCCTTTAAATGCAAAATATGAAATGTTTGTAATATTTGCGGGTATAACAACATTTTTTACGCTTGTTCCCTCAAACATACTGTTGCTTATGGTTGACATGCCAGAAGACAGTGTAAAGTTTTCAAGGGCAGTACAATTAAAGAAAGCCTCGTTTTCTACAGTTGTAACACTGTCAGGAATTGTAACCTGGGGTAGCTCTGCGCACCATGCAAATGCCGCATTACCGATTGTCTTTATTCCGTTTCCAAGGGTGAGATTTTTAAGCTTTTGGCATTTAAAGAATGCCTGCATTCCTATTGTTTCAACACTACCGGGAATTATAACAGTTTCAAGGCTTGCACATTCATAGAATGTTCGCTTAGGTATAGCTGTAACCCCGTCTTCTATTATAACCTTTTTAAGTCCTAAACTCTTTTCAAAGGTCATTTCTCCTGCAAGAGTGGCTCTTTTTGGAATGGTGACTTCCTCCAGCCCGTCACAGTATATAAACGCCGACCCACCGATTTTCAGAGCATTTGTTCCATCTTCAAAGGTTAGATTTTTAAGGCTTTTGCATCCCAAAAATGCCGAACTGCCAATTTCTGTAACTGTTGCAGGAATTGTTACTGTTTCAAGCGCAAGACAGTTTCCAAAAGCTACAGCTCCGATTTTGGTCAGGCTTGAGGGAAATACAACCTGCTTAAGATTTTTCGCCCCTGTAAACGCTGATGCAAAAATTGCGGGTGTTCCTGCGAGAATGTTAAATACTTCATCTTTCTTGTTGTTTGGGTATATAACAAGCTCTTTTGTTCTTGCGTTATATACAACACCATCTCTCGAATAGAAGTCAAGACCATCCTCTACAATATTTATAGCCTCGATTGAATCGCAGGTAGTAAAATTAGCAACCTTAACACCTCCTGTTCCAAGTCTTGAGGGCAAATCTACTGTTACAAGGTCATCACAGTTATAGAAGCATCCATCAGCTATTTGGGAAATTCCGTCGCGAACTCTGTAATATGTCCCCTCTTTTGCCTCGGGATATCTTATACAGCCATATATTCCGCCGTTTTGGGCATACAAAACTCCATCCCACACAAAGTAAAAACTATTTCCCTCTGCAACAGTAAAGGTTTTAAGGGAGGGACAATCATAGGTAGTGTTAGCTCCAAATCCCGAAAGAGTTGACGGAATTGAGATGCTTTCAAGATTGGGAGATGATTTAAAGCAATAAGCTGAAATCTGCTCTATTCCCTCTGCTATCTCAACATTTTTTATAAGAGATATATAATCTTTCCATGGAACATCCCGACTCTCAAAGCTGACAGGTGCAGAAGAGCCTTTGCCATAGATTTTAAAATATCCGCTCTCTGTAAGATAATATTTCACCCTGCTTCCCGTTGATGAAGAAGAATAGTAAATGGCTCCTGCACTTACAACATCTTTACCCAATACTTCCATGGTTACTCTCTTGTTTGTAAAATATGTTTTGGCGTAGCTTTCATCATTTAAAACAATACTTAATGTTCTTGAATCAAAATTGTATAAAATATTCTCACCTATCTCGGTTACGTTATCAAGTATGGTAAGCTCTAAAAGTTTAGGGTTGTATCTGAAAGCCTCGTTGGCAATCTTTGTTACAGAGTTGGGCAGGTTATATGCACTGTTTAAATCATTTGCAGGGTAGATAATAAGCTCGGTTTTAGCTTTATCGAACAAAACTCCGCCTTCACAGATATAGCTTGGATTATCTCTGTGAACCGTAATTCCGCTGACAGCAGTTTCTTTAAATGCATCCTTGTGAATAGCCGTCACACTTGCAGGAATAGAGATGCTCTCAATATCAGTATGAATATATGAACTATCCGCAAGATTAAAGGCATTTGCACCAATATAGGTAATCCCCTCTTCTATAACAACATTTCTGAGTTCACCTTTATACTTCTGCCAGGGGGCACCTTTAAACTCGTAATCCTCCATAGTACCTGTTCCGCTTATGGTAAGTTTACCATAACCGTCATATACCCATTTTACAGATTCCCCTATTGTACCTGTTTCCCATACGGCAGACACCTGCCCCGCAGGAATTATTAAAAAAGTCAGTACAATAAATAAAGCAAGAAATTTTTTCATTTTTTCAACCCTTTCAAATTGTTTGCATTTAAAAATGAGGCTGAAAAGTTTGCACAACTTTTCAACCCCATAATTATAACATGAAAATAACAAAGATGACAAGTATTACTATATAATTCACTTATTATGTAATTCAAACTTAATAATCTCTGTGTGAATATCCACATATTCCTCGAATAAATCCTGACCGCGCTCGTCAAGCATTATTGTAAGTTCTTTGGATATGTCTGCAAGTTGCAGAATTTTATCTCTATACTCTTGTTCTGTCATAGTTTTCCTCCTTTATATTTTCTATAAAAATAAAAAGTGCGCGGCCACGCAATGAGCCACGCACGAAAAATGCACGACTCGTTTCAGTTCACCACAAACTAAATTTATACCCCAAGTAAAAAGGAAGTACAGAGTCGGCATTTTTGCCGAAAAAAAATCCTTTTTAAGCTTGAGCTTTTTATTCAATTTAGTTTGTGGTTGAGTTTACTATAACACATTTTATTACACTTTGCAATACCAAACTGTAAAAAAATGTAAATTTTTCATCTTTTTTTTTCGACAGAATAATATACCCCTCTCCGCCAACCATAGGTTGACAGAGAGGGGTCATCATCAAACCCGTTATTTTTAATTTCTTTTATCCATAATCACTTTCAATTTGCCTGTTCTCGGGTTATATTCAAGGTCTGTTGCCTTACACCACACAACTTCAGGCACCACTAAATCCCCTGCATCTATTGCATCTTTTAAAACCTTTCGTTCATTATAAAGGGTTTCCATAAATCTTTCAGTATCTCCCTCCTGAATATTTGTTACAGCGATTTTAAATGTATATCTGTCAATTATGTCGTGGGTTACAATAATCTGATATGCATCATATTCTATACCGCATAATTTTAAAACATTAGAAATGTCCTGAGCATACAATGTTACATAACCTGCCCTTGCGGCAACATCGCTTCTACCAAGAATTCTGAACTTGCGGTCAGGCACGCCCTCGGGCTCGGTATATTCGCCCATGTCCCCTGCAGGGTAACGAATAAGCGGAATAAGTGTTTTAAAGAGAGATGTAATATAAATTTTTCCCGGTCTGTTCATCTCGGTAATAACTTCGCCCGTATCAGGGTCTATTAATTCCATAAGGGTTGTATCCGACAAAAGTCTATGCTCATTATATCCGCAATCCTTTGTAAAATATCCTATTGGACCCCCGTCGTTTGATGCATAGAATACTGACCTGAACTCCACATTTCCGCCAAATGTTTTGCTGATTCTATCTCTTTGGTCGGGATAGAGGGTTTCCCCTGCAAAATAAATGGTATCTACATTAAAGCCTGTCAGTTTGTGCTCATTAATATAAGAAACTATCTTTGTAATATTCGACGGCAATCCCGCGATACAATTTATTTTATGGTCTAAAATTGTCATTACCATCTCTTCTATAGAGCCGTTTCCTGCAATATTATACACAAGGGTTTTGGTGGGCGAAAAGTATAGCATACTATAGGTATATAAAAAGCTTGCATACATTCCCCCTGCATAAAACAGATTAGCAATCTTTGTTCCGTTTGCAAGTCCGCCTTTAGGCAGCACCGCCCCACTGCATTCGCACATGGTCTGCCATTCCTCCGAAGTATATAATGAGTACTTTGGCTCGCCTGTTGTTCCGCCGCTTTTAAAAATTTGACCATCAGTATGCTTGCCCGTTGCAACCGTTCCACCGTTCTTGTCACAGTGATTCCAGAAATCGTCCTGGTCAATTAGCGGAAGATCCTGAAGATTTGTTGTTTCAGGAATATTCTTATATAACTCCTTGTAATATTCCGAGTTGTTTCTTGCATGATTTATAATCTCACTTAAGGAATAGATTTTAACACTCATTTTTACACCTCTTTTTCTTAAAATTACAACAATTTTAATATATCGTTCTTCATCTCTTCAAATTCGCCCACCATAACCAGTTTATCATAGTCAATTTTATCACCGGGAAGCATTTGCATAATGATATAATCACCGTTTTCTCCGCCGGGAATGATGCCTGACAGGGCAAATCCGCATTCTTTTGCAGTTTGATATGAGTATTCACAGCTTGGTGAATTAAGCAGAATTACTAATTCGATCATCTCGCTCTTTCGGCGTATGGCCTGGTCTATTGCACCCTTTAATGTTTCTTCTGCATCCGCTCCGCCTTCATATAAAAGAATTTTTGTCATTTGCAAGAGCTTGTTTGTGTCAACATTTATTTTTGTAGCATCTGCTTTGCCGCCACCCCTGCACATATCAGCTTTTAAACCTAATCTGTCATATACCTTCTTTACAAACTCAGCAATCTCTTTAGGTGGATAAATTTGGGTGTATGCTTTTTCATTCAGCATCTTAACTCCCACACAAAGACCAAGTCTTTCACTGTTTTGGTTATATTCGCTTTCTATATCCGTACCAAGGTATGACATGAGCAAGGACGTGGCTGTATACCCTGCCCTTAAGAATGCCTTTTGGGACATAGGATGGAAAGTAACAGGCTGACCCATTAATGCCCTGAAGCCCTCTTTTTTCCCGAGTTCTTCGCTATACTCCATAAATCTGGAAAACAAGCCAAGCCCACGGAATTCTTTTCTTATAACCACAGTGGAAATCTCCGGCATATTCTTATAAAGCTCCGAAAAAGCCAGCGCAAAATGTCCTGCCGTCTGACCATGGTCATTCACTGCAAGAAAAGACATCAGCTCTTTTGTCTTAAGCAAATTCATGAATGAATCCACATAATAAAGACGTTCGTAGGAATACGAGTAACCATATTCGCTGTAAATACAACGGATTGCCTCTATAACATCCTCCTCTGTGACAACAGGACGGATAGTGATGTTATTATCAAGCGCCTCTGTTTCGGAATAAGGTTTTGGTTTCTTAAATTCCACAGGGTTGAGTATATTCTTACGCACAAAAATCCGTTGTCCCTCGGAGCCAAGCTTTTCCATACCGCTTTCATCTGCGTACATATTCAGAATGTATTTATTCAGATTTTCCCTGTCTTCAGCAATAGTGGATTTGTCATAGGAAAAATCCACCCAACCGGGAACACCCTTGTCCCTTATGGAAACCTCGAAAAATGCTTTGGCAAGATAAAATTCCACATATAGCTCGCCTCTGCCTCCCGGATATGAGTTGGCTATTCTTCTTTTCAGCATCTCGCCTACAACAAGCCGCAATTGCTGATATCGGCTTATTTCCATGCTTTTATGGCGTGCGGCAAGAGAATCCATAAAACTCAATACCGGCAAAATATAGAATTCCTCATTCCATATTTGTAATGATGCAATTTTAGTCTTTTCCAAAATAATCACCTTATTTCAAACAAATTCTGTTCCAGCCAAGAACAGGTCCATATTCTGATTCACTTCCGTTTTGAATACAATCCCGGATATTTTCCTGCAAAGTATCGTGTTTAAGATTATCCCTGATAATAACCTTTTTATCTGTTCCGTTTATTTCGACCTCCGCGTATGCTCCTTTTTTCTTTAAATCACATTTTTCAAGCTGAAGAAGATATTCCTTTGCATCAAGAAAAACAGCTTTGCTTACATAAGAATTGTCTTCAATTAAGTCAATTACTTCTTTATTAAATTCCTTTAAATCATTCCTTTGACAGTTACAGGTATAACAAAGAGTTTCTTTTTCTGTGGCTTTATTCAGAAGAAACCAATCTGTTTCTGTTCCGCTTTTTCGAAGCTTACATCTTTTTGCCTGATTCATAATAATATAAACAACAAAGCTAAGAACCTCTGCCACGGTATATGCACCCCATACACCGTTCATGCCGAACATTTTACCTAATACAAATACACTTGCCAGGAACAAAATGCATCCTCTTAAACTGACTAATATCGCCGCCATCAAATTATACTCGGCAGACTGTAAATAGTATCCGATTATGACATTGACCGTCATAATAATCATGCTTATTGCATAAATCCGTACCGCCTGAACAGATTGTTCCATAATCGATGGATCGTTAATTCCGAAAATCTGCGGAATAATCTGTGGCATAAGCTCCAATAAAACAGTTACAGCTCCACAGATAATAATGGTAGCAATAAAAGCCAGCCTGAGTGAATCCTTGATTTTTCTGTTGCTTTTTTCGCCGAAATAAACACTTACCATAGGCTGAATTGTCTGGCTTAATCCCTCAAACAATGCAAGGGAAACGGTATAAAGATTAAACACAACCGTATACACAACAACACCGTTTGTTCCTGCAAGGGCTACAACAAAGTGATTCAAAATAAGAACTGTCAGGAACTGATACACAAAGGTAAGTGCTGAACTTGCTCCGTTTTTAATCATTCTGAATACAGCCTTGCCGAAAGTAAAGCGGAATCTCAGGGTGTTTTTACTTGTAAAGAAATGGCTTGATATAACAGCCATACTTACAATCTGTCCTATTACTGTTGAATACGCCGCACCGTCAACACCCATTTTCATAAATCCCACAAATACCACATTAAGAACAATATCCACAAAGATAGATGTGAACATTCCCGCCATAGCAAGGTTTGGTCTGCCGTCGTTCCTTACAAAAAATGCAATTGCTATATTCAATACAAAAACAGGTCCCCCAAGGAGAATAATCCGGGAATATACCCGCACCTGTTCAAATATGTCCTCTCCTGCACCGAGCCATTTAGCAATAACATGGCTGAAAAACAACCCTGCTATAAATAACAGAACGCCCGTAAAAACAAGAAATTCCATAGAAAGACTGAATGCGCGGTTTGCCTCTTTTTTATCGCCCTTGCCTGCCTCAATACTCATTGCTATGCATCCGCCAACCGCAAAGAGTGCCGCTAAGGTGTTGATTATCATATAAATAGGTGTGGCAAAGGTCACAACCGACAAGGATAAATCGTCAAGATACTGACCTATAATTACAGCGTCCGCCATTGAGCCGATTGCCGTAGTAAGATTCATAAGAATTGTAGGAAAAAGCATGGTCATAAAGATTTTTCTTACAATAGGATTATTTTTTAGCGAATAAACGCTCTCCATGCTTTCCCCTCCTTATCCTGTAATTCTTCGGTCAATAACGCTTCTTACCTTTCCGCCGCCCGTACTCAATACAAAATCGTCTTTTTTCTGCTTTATGACCTTAACTATACCGGTTTTATCTCTAAGACATTCCTCAATTTCCGGATAGTTTTCTTTAAGAATCAAAAGCGCATCCTCTTCCGAATATTTAAAGTCATTTTCAGTACAGATTGTCATACAGCTTATATTGTCATAGTCCAGAAGTATCTGCAGCCAGCCTGTGTATCCCATTTTCTCGCTGAATACAGATTTTATGGTTTTACAGTTTACATAGTTGGTTGCAAACTTGAAAACATCTCCGAATCTACCCAATAGCTCAAATTTAGGTGCAATTCTTCCGCACTTACATCTGCCCTTTACAAACCGTCCTAAATCGCCTATTTCATATCGTTTTATGTCGATATTTTCCTGGTCGATAGGAGTCCACACAAGTCTGCCGATTTCTCCCTCTTCTGCAGGCTCGTCTTTATCAATTTTAAGAATTTCAAGGTATTTGCTTGCCACAACATGATGCTCGCTTCCCTGACAATGCTCACAGGCATAACCCATAGAGCCTATTTCGTTACAGCCGTATGCCAGAGAACCAATTCTCTTGATACCAAATTTCTCTTTAAGGTTTTCTATCTGAGCAGGATCAAAATGCTCTCCCCCATAGAGAACAAGCTCAACTCCTCCGTAGTTTTTAAGTGCCTCTTCCTGTTCCTTGAAAAGCCTTATTAAATATGTGGGCATACCCATAAGCACATTTACCTTGTTTGCTATTATCTCTTCTGCAACATGCTTCATATCCATTTCTGCCGTCATGGGAAGCTGAATAACATCAGCATATTTAAGTGCCTCATATATGCTTATGAAACCGCCGTATAAATCTCCCGAATAGAATAAATTCATACAAATATCTTTTTTCGGGTCGACCCCTGCCGCAATAATAAATCTTCCGCTTTCCTCGTATGTAACCTGTGCATCCTCATAGGTATGGGGAGCATATTTTGCCTTGCCAGAGCTTCCGCCGCTTTTCAAAAGCAGATAGCCTGAATTTTCAATCTCCCTATTGGCAGGGAAATCGTCCTTTTTAAGAAGAGGTGTTCCATCTTCAAATGGCGGATTCACCATTTCAGACATTTCACTCAACGACATACTTCCCTTTGGAAGACCGCTGTTTATAAGACTTATCCTCTTAAGATATCTTGTCATGGCATATACGCCGTCATGAGGCTCGCCGGTATAGCCGCCCATCATAAGGCCCGGTTCTGTAATTCGGTTAACCCCTCCTGCCAGCAATAATTTGCTAAGCTCTGTTATTTCTTCACTTGCACAGGCAAGTCCAACACTTTGCAGATAGGAACGGAAAGGTCGCAACACCGAAATCAAATCTGCTCTGTTAATACCTTTTACAATAAGAGTACGGTTAAGAGGTGATGCACAAAGCTGATTATCAAATTTAACAAAAATACGACAGCCCTCTCCTGCAAACAGTTTGGAATCTCCCATCATTTCTTCTAAGTGGCACATCTTAATCTGTGCAGTAAGCTCTGCCTGTTCCGGAGTTGAAATGGGATGCAGAGGATATGTATCGGACACTTCCTGCAATACACCTATTAACTCCTTTGCAAATTCCATTAATTCTTCTTTGGAGTCTGTTTCGTAGTAAACAAGTTGTGGAGCACTGCATGCCTGCTGGTCATTTACGCAGACATCCTCTGCCAAGCCCTTTAACGCTTCTTTTGTAAGACCCGCTTTGGTGAAATATGCAAAGCTGATACGATTGCCCCATTCAACTATATTAACTCCCGACGGGGCAAGCTCGCGAACACCTTTTACCGCTCCGTCAGAGCCCCACACTGCAACTGTATTACACATGCTGAACATATATGTAAGTAATTTCTTATCCTTTGAAGACAGTGGGAACACGTAGAAGTAAGGGCACAGACTTTCGTCTATTTCACAAAGCTTTTCCACAAGCTTCATAGCCACCTTATGAGCGCCTGATGCAGTTTTAATAACATTTATATTCCCTGTAAGAATACCCTCTACCGAGCTGAAAAACGGGAGCATTGCATCATTGGAGCTTGTAACATGCCCCAAAACACCCACAGGCATCCAGCCCTCAAACTCTTCTTCGCGGGTGCTAAGTCTGTTGATTTCAAAGGGCATTCCCCCAAGCTCACGCTTTACTTTTTTAAATAACTCATCAGCAGACAACACGCCGATTGACTCTTTTTTAATCTGAATGGATTCCTCTCTCGAAAAGCCAAGTTCCATAAGTTCAGGCAAGAGAAATTCAACGTCGCTTACAATATATTTTCCTAGTTTATCAAGACTTGCAATAGTCTTACGGATATCAGGAGTTCCTTTTGCCAAATCAATAGCTATACTTTCATTTACACCCTGAAAACAGTTGGCTTTTTCTCCTGTAACTCTTTTACCTCTTATAATAAATTCCATAACAATCCTCCTAGCGTTTCAGCAACTCGCTTGCGGTGATGGCACAGCTCTTTGCCGCACTTGTTCCCGCTCTGCCGAGAATTTCCATAAACGGTGTTTCAATGCCGCATCCGCATTCTTTTGGGTCGTGCAATACTGCCATATCTCCCATCAGGACAGAAACAGCAGGCACACTCATTAAATGTGGCGTAATAAAATTCGCAAAACCAGGCTCGCCGTATGGAAGCGGCTCAAGGGTTTTTACATCACGGATAATCATTCGGCTATACACAGGTATATGAAAATGATGGTTTGGACATTCAAAGTATGGAACAGAATGCTCCGTAGATCCGTATCCGTCACGACAGTTTTCAGCGGGGATACCCAGCATTTCTTCTACCATTGCATAAAGCTCACTCTTTTGGATTTGCTTGTCTGCATAACCTTTCCAGCCTCCGCCAAGCATGGTCATGGAGTTTTTGTTTAGTTTTAATGGTCGGTGTCCCGTTTCTTTCATCTGTCTTACAGTGAAATATAAAAATGACGGGAATCCGAAAATTCTAACAGGTTTTCCCTGTTCTTCATATTCTTCAAGGGCTTTTATTGTTCCATATACATCAAAATCATGCCCCTGACCGTTATATCTCAAAGCAAAAAACGTTTCGTTCACAGGTGCATAGCTCAAAAGCCCCAGGTCGGTTTTGGCTGTGCCTAAGTTTTTGCTGATTTCTGCAGGTTCATAAGTAAAAAGCAGGTAATTAGTTGGCTCGTCTGATAAAAATCCGTAATAACGGAATTCATTTTCAATCATGGAATTTCCGAAATCAAAGCTGGTCTTGTCAAAAAACATCTGACTTTTCTGTCCGCTTGTTCCCGAGCTTGTTGCGTGCTCCACAATATCCTCATAGGGAACACTTAATACCTCGTATTGCTTAAAGAAATTGGCATGGATTGTAGGTATTCTCTCTAAATCCTTTTCGGTTTTTAAATCCTCAACCTTGAATTCAGCATCATCCATAAGCTTTTTAAAGAACTCGTTATTTTCCACATGGTGACTTAAGCATTCGCGCATTGCCTCCAGAAAAATTTCCGACGAATTTTCATGGTCATACACGTTTTCAAGAGACAAAAGTTTCTCTCTTGCGGTCATATAGATTACCTCCCTTTTTATTCTATATAAATATATACACTTTCATAAAATAATACTAACATAACTTTTTTTCAAATGCAATACTATATTACTCAAATAAAAAAAAACCGCGGGCTATTGCCCGCGGCTCTGTACGCTGTCTTATTCTTAGAGTTCAGCGAAGTATTTGATTGTTCTAACCATCTGGCTGGTGTAGCTGTTCTCGTTATCATACCAAGAAACAACCTGAACCTCGTAAAGGTCATCAGCAATCTTTGCAACCATTGTCTGTGTTGCATCGAATAATGAACCGTAACGGATACCGATGATATCTGAAGAAACGATTTCATCTTCGTTGTAGCCGAATGAATCAGAAGCTGCTGCTTTCATAGCTGCGTTGATTCCCTCAACCGTAACGTCGCTACCCTTAACAACTGCTGTAAGGATTGTTGTAGAACCTGTAGGAACAGGAATACGCTGTGCAGCACCGATGAGCTTGCCGTTGAGTTCAGGAATAACAAGGCCGATAGCCTTTGCAGCACCTGTTGAGTTAGGAACGATGTTAACCGCACCTGCTCTTGCACGTCTTAAGTCGCCCTTTCTGTGAGGACCGTCAAGAATCATCTGGTCACCTGTGTATGCATGGATTGTAGCCATGATACCGCTCTGGATTGGAGCATAGTCGTTAAGAGCCTTAGCCATAGGAGCTAAGCAGTTTGTTGTACATGAAGCTGCAGAAATGATTGTATCGTCAGCTGTGAGAGTATCCTCGTTTACGCTGAATACGATTGTCTTGAGGTCGTTGCCTGCAGGAGCAGAGATAACAACCTTCTTTGCACCGGCATCAATGTGTGCCTGTGACTTTTCTTTTGAGCAGTAGAAACCTGTACACTCAAGTACAACATCTACACCGATTTCACCCCAAGGAAGATCTGCTGCCTTAGGCTCGCTGTAGATTTTGATTTCCTTACCATCAACGATAATTGAACCTTCACCAGCTTCAACGGTGTGTCCGTCATATCTGCCCTGTGAAGAGTCATACTTTAAAAGATGAGCAAGCATCTTAGGATCTGTAAGGTCATTGATTGCAACTACCTCATAACCCTCTGCACCGAACATCTGTCTGAAAGCCAAACGGCCGATACGGCCAAAGCCGTTAATTGCTACTTTTACTGCCATAGTAAAGTACCTCCTAAATAGATATATGTTTAATATTTTTTACATAATTCAGGCAGAGCAATTTCTGGAAATTACTCTGCCTTTATATTTTACCTTATAAGTTAAAAATATACAAGTACTTTTTTTAAATTTTCGTTAAAAAATTAACCAAAATATTATATATTCCAAAACTTATTTCTCGTTAAGTTTTTGCAGAAAGGCTTTTGCCCTTTCGTTTTGCGGGTTGTTAATCACCTGTTCAGGCGTTCCCTCTTCTGCAACAACCCCGTCTGCCATAAAGACAATCTTATCACTTACGTTGCTGGCAAAGTTAATCTCATGAGTTACAATAACCATGGTAACGTGTTCTGCCGCAAGCTTTCTGATTACCTTTAAGATTTCCCCTGTAAGCTCGGGGTCAAGGGCAGAGGTAGGCTCGTCAAAAAACAGAATTCTCGGTTTTAAAGCCAATGCTCTTGCAATAGAAACCCTTTGTTTCTGCCCGCCTGACAATTCGCATGGATAATTATGGGTTTTGTCCGCAAGACCCACACGGTCAAGAATTTCCAGGGCATTCTTTTCTATTTCCCCATAGATTTCTTTCTTTTTTTCTTTAAAATCAGGGCGCTCCTTTGCAAGAAGTTTAGGAGCCAGCATTACATTTTCAATAACGCTGTACTGTGGGAAAAGATTAAAATCCTGAAAAACAAGCCCGAAGTTCAGCTGTTTTTTACGAAGTTCTGCCGCAGAGATTTTTCTGTGGCTTTCTCCGTCAAAAAACATTTCACCGTCAAGATATATCTGACCAAAATCCGCTCTTTCCAAAAAGTTAATACAGCGTAGCAACGTAGTCTTTCCGCTTCCCGAAGCACCGATTATGGATACAACCTCGCCTTCCTCCATGGAAAAGCTTACGCCTTTTAAAACCTCGGTCTTGCCAAAGCTTTTTGTTAAATCTTTGATTTCCAATATAGCCATAGTCTATCCCTTGTAATAATCGAGCTTCTTTTCTATGTAGCCAAACAATAATGTAAGGACTCCGTTAAACACAAGGAAGTATATTCCCGTTGAGAAAAGGGGCCAGATTAAGCCTTTCTTTGTAAATCGTTCTGCGCACATGATAATTTCCGGTACGCTTATAACACGGGCAAGTGATGTGTCCTTTACCAATGTTATGACTTCGTTGCTGATAGGCGCCGTTATACGCTTGATAACCTGAAAAAGCACAACCTTAAAGAAGGTCTGTGTTTTTGTCATACCAAGAACCTGACACGCCTCGTACTGTCCTTTTGGGATAGATTCGATACCGCCGCGGAATATCTCGGAAAAATACGCCGCATAGTTAATCACAAATGCAATCAGCACCGCTGTCATACGTGAGCCCACGGGAATATCAAATAGAATTCCCGGGGCGTACATTACAACGAACAGCTGAAGCATAAGCGGCGTTCCTCTGATAATCCACACAAAGGTTCTTGAAATCCACCTTATAGGTTTGAATTTTGTCATGGACCCAAAGCATATTATAAGACCAAGGGGCAACGACATAAGTAATGTCAGCGCGAATATAACGCAGTTTGTGTAAAATCCCTCAAACAGGGATGATATAATTGTCTGAAAACTATCCATGCCTCAAACCATACTTTCTGAGAATTTTTTCTTATTTAGCAACCATTACCTGCTTGTTCTGCATATAAGGAACAGAGATGCTCATGTTAGCAAGTCTTTCCTCTGTGATTGTCATGCCATTCCAGATACAGTCGATGCTCTTTGCATTAAGCTCGATTTCCTTTGTATCCCAGTTGATTTCAACAAATTCAGCCTCAACCCCAAGCTTTTCACATACTGCCTTTGCAAACTCTGTTTCAAAGCCGATGAGCTCTTTGTTGTCATCATAGTAGTTCATAGGAGCAAAGAGTGTGATACCGATTGTCATCTTACCCTTTTCTTTTATGTAAGCTAAATCGCCTTCTGTAACTTCTTCCTCGTTTGCTTTGCCGTCTTTGATTAAGAGTTGGTCAAGCTTATAGTTCTTACCGATTTTATCCATTGTGCCGTCAGCCATAAGAGCTGCGATAGCCTCATTTACAGCTGCTGTTGCATCACTGCCTTTTCTGAAAGCAATACCATATTCTTCAGGGCTGAAATCCTTACCCTCTACAACTTTAAGGTCAACAAAGTCTGTACCCTCGCCGATTGAACCGATTGATGTTACATAGTCAACAATTGCGATATCAGCTGTGCCTGCTTCAACTTCCATAAGAGCCTTAGCCATTGAATCTACAGGTGTGAATTTTGCTGCTGCAAAGAACTCTTCTGATGATGCAAGCTCCTCACCTGCTGAGCCTGCTTCTGCTACAACTGCTGCGCCTTCAACTGACTGTGAGTAGTCTGTAGCTACCTCTGCCTGTTCTGCCGCTCCGCAACCAACAAGAGCTACTGCCAGTGCTAATACGCAAATAATTGCAAATACCTTTTTCATTTTTAAATTCCTCCTAAAATGTAAAAATATGTACCCGACCTTTATATAAAATAACAGGGTCGGTCGGTTTCCCTATCATTTTAATTATTTTTCTTTGGTTATTTTTTTGGAGCGTCTTCCCTAAGATGCCAGATTTCCCTGTTATAGTCCTCTATGGTACGGTCACTTGAGAAAAATCCTGCTTTAGCAGTATTCATTACCGCACTGCGCATCCAGGCGTCCTTATCTCTGAATTTATCCATAACCTGCTGACTTGCCCTTACATAAGAATCGAAGTCTGCAAGAAGCAGATAGTTATCCGCAAAGCCGTTACCCATAACCAGGGAATGATATAACTCATAAAACAGGTTTTCCTGATTAAAGGTTCCGTCTATCATGGTATCTACAACACCTTTAATTATAGGGCTTTGTGCATAAATCATGGGACTTGGTGACTGGTTAAGAGAATATATATCCAGAACCTCCTGTGATGAAAGACCGAATATAAATATATTGTCATCCCCCACCTGCTGACGGATTTCCACATTGGCACCATCCATGGTTCCTATGGTAAGAGCACCGTTTAACATAAGCTTCATATTACCCGTGCCAGAAGCCTCTTTGGATGCAGTGGAAATCTGCTCACTCAAATCAGCTGCCGCAACAATCTTTTCGGCAATTGAAACGCTGTAATTTTCGATAAATACAACCTTTAAGACACCCTTTACTCTTTCATCATTGTTTATAACCTCTGCCATGTCGTTTATAAACTTAATGATAAGCTTTGCCATTTTATAACCTGGCGCCGCCTTTGCCGCAAAGATATATGTGGTAGGGAGCATATCCGCCCCATCGGGGTTATTTATAATCTGCTGATATCGATAAATTATGTGAAGCGCCTTTAAAAGCTGACGCTTATACTCGTGAAGTCTTTTTATCTGTACATCATAAAGAGAATCGGGATTGATTTCTATTCCTTTGGTTTCTTTTATATACTCTGCAAGTTTTTTCTTGTTTTCGTATTTTATCTTGGCAAACTTATCCCTGAACTCCTTATCGTCTGCAAACGGCACCAGCTTTTCAAGCTGTTTGTAATCCTTTATCCAGCCATCCCCGATAGCCTGAGTTATAAGCTTTGAAAGCTCGGGGTTTGCCTTATAAAGCCATCTTCTGAATGTAACCCCGTTGGTCATATTCTTGAACTTATAAGGATATATACTGTAATAGTCCCTGAAGGTTTCCTTTTTAAGGATTTCAGTATGGAGTGCCGCAACGCCGTTTACACTATGGCAGGCAGTAAGACAAAGATTAGCCATGCTTACCTGACCGTGTGCAATAACAGCCATGTAGTCAATCTTACCCATATCCCCCGGGAATCTCTCCCACAGAGCCTCTCTTTGACGGCGATCAATCTCTCGAATAATCATTGCAAGACGGGGAAGAAGTGTTTCCACCATCTCGAAAGGCCATTTTTCAAGAGCCTCACATAAAATAGTGTGATTGGTATAAGCAAATGTTCTGCCCACTATATTCCAGGCATCATCCCAACCCATTCCCTCTTCGTCCATCAAGATACGCATAAGCTCGGGTATAGCAATGGTTGGATGTGTATCGTTAATGTGAATCTGTATATACTCGGGAATTTCGTAGATGGAAAGACCCTTTTGTTTATGCTTTGCCAAAATCCACTGAATTGTGGCTGACACAAAGAAATACTGTTGTTTAAGTCTTAAAAGCTTACCCTCATAGTGATTATCCTCGGGATATAAAATCTTCGAAATAACCTCTGCCAGATCTCTGTTTTCAGTCGCCTTGATATAATCGCCACGATTAAACTCGGTCATGTCGATTATCTCAGGAGATGCCGCCTTCCACAGACGAAGGGTATTAACCGTTTCACTGTCAAAGCCTGTAATTGGCATATCATAAGGCTCTGCAATAACAGTATTATAATCCAGATGACGGAATTTAAGCTGTCCATCCTCCATATATTCTTCAATTCTGCCGTTGAAGTGAACCTCTTTTATATCCTCGGGTCTGGCAATGTCCCATACATTTCCGCTCTGTAACCATGGGTCAGGCATTTCTATCTGATAGCCGTCCACAATTTTCTGACGGAAAAGACCATATTCGTATCGAATTCCGCAACCATAAGCAGGAAGTTCAAGATTTGTAAGTGAATCAAGGAAACACGCCGCAAGTCTGCCCAGACCGCCGTTTCCAAGTCCCGCATCTGTTTCGTATTCTTCAACACTTTCAAGAGATACGCCCATCTCTTTTAAAACTTCTCTGTATATATCGGTTTCAGTTAAATTCATGAGATTATTTCCCATGGCACGACCCATAAGAAACTCAAAAGAAAGATAATAAAGCTCTTTCTGAGGTTTTAAATCCGTCGCCTCTTTATATGCAACCCATTTTTCCATAATTTCGTCACGGATTGTCATAGACACCGCTGTGTATATTTCACGTACAGTCGCCTGTTTTACTGATTTTCCGAAATATCTTTTTAATTTACCGGATATTTCATCCTTTATAAACTCCTTTTTTGCCTTGTAGTTAACGGAGTTTTTATTGATTTTTGTCATCTTTAATCCTCCTGAAATATCTGCGTATTTTTATGCACACAAAAATACATTATACATTCTACCACAAATTTATGAATTTAGCAAACTTTTTTTGAAAAAATATTTAAGTATAAAACATTATTTTTTTGCATAGGCTTAATTAAGAGCACGCATGTCCCTGTATCTTTCGACTTTTCTTAAAAAACAAACAAAATGCAAGAATATAATTTGTGCATATTTAACCCTAATTTAATTGGACAATTTTGGCAGTTTTATGATACAATGTTATTGTTAATAATAGATAAAAAACACAAGACTTATAACCCCAAGTTTCGACATGATTTATAATTATTCGATTTTTGTGTTCAGGAGGTTTACAAATGACAAAAGAATTCAAGACATCAAATACTGCCTCAACATATATTGACGAGCCTCCCATGTACCTGTTCAACCGGGGCGTTAATTTCGAGAGCTATAAAATGCTTGGCGCCCGGAAGATGAAAGACTCATCCGGTCAGACAGGTTATTTTTTTGCTGTCTGGGCACCAAACGCCGTTTCTGTATCCGTTGTCTGTGACAGTAATGAATGGAACAGGGATAGTGGTAAAATGAGCCTTCATCCGAACTCCGGAATATGGGAAGCTTTCATACCCGGGGTTAAAACAGGTGAAAACTACAAATTCAGCATTCAGACAAAGCGCGGGGAGATACTTCTTAAATGCGACCCCTTTGCATTCCAATCCGAGGTGAGACCTGCAAACGCCTCTGTTACTGCTGACCTTTCATACAATTGGAAAGATAAAAAATGGATTGAAAAGCGGAACAGAACCGCTCCGTATGATAAACCCATCAATATTTATGAAATGCATTTCGGTTCCTGGAAAACAAAAGAGGACGGAAGTTACTATTCCTATACAGAAATGATTGATATTCTCATCCCCTATCTGGAAAGGATGGGGTATACCCATGTGGAGTTTATGCCAATGTGTGAATATCCCTTTGACGGGTCATGGGGGTATCAGGTCACGGGATACTATTCTGCAAACAGCCGTTATGGCAAACCCGCTGAATTAAAAGCTCTTATTGACGCCCTGCACCGAAAAGGCATAGGCGTTATTATGGATTGGGTTCCCGCTCATTTCCCCAGAGATGCACACGGACTCGCCAGGTTTGACGGCACCTGTCTTTTTGAGCATCCCGATACCCGAAGAGGTGAGCATAAGGAATGGGGCACCCTTGTTTTTGACTGGACAAAAACAGAGATTTCGTCATTTCTTATATCAAATGCGCTGTTCTGGCTTTCAGAATATCATATAGACGGACTCCGCGTTGATGCGGTTTCCAGTATGCTATACCTTGATTATAACCGCCGTGACGGGGAATGGCTTCCCAATAAATACGGCGGCAAAGAAAATCTTGAAGCTATTGAGTTTTTAAGAAAGCTTAACACAGCTGTTTTCGAAAGATTCCCCAATGTTTTGATGATTGCAGAGGAATCTACCGCCTGGGGCGGTGTTACACAACCTGTATGCGACGGAGGTCTGGGGTTTAACTTTAAATGGAATATGGGCTGGATGCATGATGTTTTGGACTATATGCAATGCGACCCTCTGTTTAGAAAGGGAAACCATAATAAGCTAACCTTCCCTATGATGTACGCATTTGCAGAAAACTATATCCTCGCCCTTTCTCATGACGAGGTTGTCCACGGGAAACGTTCTCTCATTGATAAAATGTGGGGGACTTATGACGAAAAATTTGCACAACTCCGTCTTTTGTACGCTTTTATGTATGCTCACCCGGGAAAAAAACTTCTCTTCATGGGTGGAGAATTTGGTCAGTTTTCAGAATGGCGTTATGCCGACCAGTTAGACTGGCTCCTTGACGGGTATGACTCCCACAGAAAGCTTATGGATTTCTCCCGTGACCTTAATTTGCTATATAAATCCCACCCCTGTCTTTATGAAATCGAACGTGAATCCGGAGATTGGAAAGGCTTTAGGTGGCTTTGTGCCGACGATGCTTCAAACAGTGTTCTGGGATTTCTCCGCAGTAATGATAATGCCGATGAAAACATAGCTGTAATTTTGAACTTTACTCCTGTAGAAAGGAAAAAGTATAGAATCGGAATACCCTTGCCCGGCGAATATGATGTCATCCTTAACACTAACAACCGTGCATACGGCGGTGACGGAAAGGGTAATAAAAAAATAAAAGCTAAAAAAGTTCCCGCAAACGGATATCCTTATTCGCTGGAACTTAATCTGCCACCCTTTACGGCGTATTATCTTAAATTACGAACCAAACCTAATAAGAAAGGTGATTGATTTACTATGAAAGCAAAAAATTGTGTTGCTATGATTCTTGCAGGGGGTCAAGGAAGCAGACTTGGCATTCTCACTAAGAATGTAGCAAAACCCGCTGTTCCTTTCGGGGGCAAGTACCGTATCATTGACTTCCCCCTGAGTAACTGCTCTCACTCGGGAATTGACACCGTGGGAGTTCTGACCCAATACCAGCCTCTTGAGCTGAATACTTATATTGCCAACGGTCAATCCTGGGACCTTGACCGTTCTAACGGCGGAATTTATGTTCTTCCCCCTTACACCTCTGCCGAAAAGGGTGAGTGGTATAAGGGCACTGCCAATGCTATTTATCAGAATCTTGGCTTTATAGAACAGTTTAATCCAAAATATGTGGTTATTCTCTCCGGTGACCATATTTATAAAATGGATTACAATAAAATGGTGCGTCAGCATAGAAAATCAAACGCGGACGCTACAATTGCAGTTATTGAGGTTCCATGGGACGAGGCTTCAAGATTCGGAATAATGAACACAGATGCCGAAATGAATATTGTTGAGTTCGAAGAAAAGCCTGCAAATCCAAAGAGCAATCTTGCTTCTATGGGCGTGTACTGTTTTAGCTGGGATATTCTTCGCAAGTATCTTACAGAGGACGAAAACAATCCTGACTCTGACAACGATTTCGGAAAGAATATTATTCCTGCAATGCTGGCTGACGGACTTAAAATGGTTGCTCATAAGTTTGACGGATACTGGAAAGATGTTGGTACAATCCAAAGTCTTTGGGAAGCTAATATGGAGCTTTTAGACGATAATCCCGGCTGTAATCTTGATGACAGTTCATGGCGTATTTACAGCAAGAACCCCATTAAGCCCCCTCACTATATCGCGCCTGAGGCAAAGCTTAAAAATTGTTATGTCACCGAGGGTTGCGAAATATACGGGGAGATAGACCATTCTATTATCTTCGAGAGTGTTATGGTTGAAGAGGGTGCAAAAATTGAAGATTCAATTGTAATGCCCGGGGCAAAAATAGGCAAAAATGCTCTCGTCTATAAATCAATAATCGGAAGTAGTGTTGTTGTAGGCGATAACGCCACAATCGGCTCCATGGACGATTCGGCTAACACCGACTGGGTAAACGATAAAATCTGTACTGCGGATATTACCCTTATAGGTTCTGACACAGAAATCGGAAGCGGTGTTAAGATAGCCGTAAATTCAATGGTCACCGAGAATGTTAAATAGTTAAAAGGAAAGGGGTAATTAGATATGAAAAATGATATATTAGGCTTAATCTTTGCCGAGAATCCCGAAGCGGCAATGGGTGAACTTACGACTCACCGCTCTCTTGCTGCCGTTCCTTTTGGCGGACGTTACAGGGTTATTGACTTTATGCTCTCCAATATGGTTAACTCTTCAATTGTAAAAGTGGGCATCACCACTCCTTACAATTATCAGTCACTTACCGACCATCTGGGAACAGGTAAGGAATGGGACATGGACAGAAAAAACAACGGCTTGTTTATTCTGCCCTCCAACGAAACCGTTGACACATCAGCCGGTACAGTAGGCGGTGTAGATATTATTCAGGGTGTAAACCATTACTTATCAAGAAGTTCACAGGAGTACGCTCTTGTTGCAGACTGCAACACCATCTGTAACATAGATTTTTCAGAGGTTCTTAAATTCCATGTCGAAAACGATGCAGATATAACCATGATTTATCATAAGGTTGGGGAATTAACCCCTACCGAGCTGAAGCGTCAGATTTTGTTGGAAATTGACAACGATAGAATAAAGGATATACACGTTTATCCTGCAAAGCAAAAATCCAACTTCTCTTATATGCACATGTTCATCATTCGCAGAGAGTTGCTTATGGACCTCGCAGATGATGCGGTTGCCCACGGGAAACACTTTATCTCAAAGGATATATTTATTCCAAATATTAGCAGATTTAAGTTCTGTGCTTACGAGCATACGGGCTGTACCTTGAAAATTGATGATGTAAAGTCATTCTATAATGCAAATCTTGCTATGCTTGATAAAGATGTTCGTGATGATATTATGGGAATTAAAACTGATATGCCCATTTACACAAAGGTTAAAGATACCATCCCTACTAAATATGGAAGTCATGCAGAGGTTTCAAGCTCCGTTATTGCCGATGGTTGCATAATTGAGGGAACTGTTAAAAACTGCATTCTTTTCAGAGGTGTTCATATCGGAAAGGGCGCATCTGTTGAAAACTGCGTTATAATGCAAAATTCGCAGATTATGGATAACTGCCTTATGGAAAATGTTATTTTTGACAAAGACGTAATTTTACGAAGCGGAAAAAAACTTATCGGTCAGGATACCTATCCTATGGTAATCGGTAAGAAGACAATAGTATAAAGGTGTGATTGGTTATGAGTAAAATTTTAATGTGTTCATCAGAGGTTGCTCCTTTTGCCAAAACAGGCGGTCTTGGCGACGTTGTAGGGGCTCTGCCTCAGGCCTTGGTAAAACTCGGTCATGATGTTCGGGTTGTTATGCCCAAGTACGGATGCATCCCAAAGGAATACAGGGACTCTATGGAATTTAAATTCTTTATATATGTACCTCTGGGCTGGCGCCGTAAATACTGCGGAGTTTTTGAACTTAAAAAAGACGGTGTTATCTATTACTTTGTGGACAATGAATATTATTTCGGAGACCCGTACATTTATAAATGGAACGACTTGGAGCGTTTTGCATTTTACGACAAAGCCGCTCTTGAAATTTTAAGACATCTGGATTACAAACCCGACATAATCCATTGTAACGACTGGCAAACAGGTATGATTCCCGTTCTTTTGAATGCATACTACGTAAATAACGATTTTTACAGAGGCACAAAGACGGTTTTCACTATTCACAATCTTCGCTATCAGGGAATTTATTCACCTGATGTTGTATCCGACTTTTTCTCTCTTGATAAAAGTTTCTTTACAGATGACAAGCTGGAATTCCACGGCTGTGCCAATTTGCTGAAAGGCGGAATTGTGTATTCCGACTATGTTACAACCGTAAGTCCCACTTATGCTCAGGAGATACAAACACATCTGGGCGGAGAACGTCTTGACGGCCTGCTTTCTGCAAGATCAAACAGCCTTTATGGAATTATAAATGGCATTGACACTGATGAATATAACCCAAAGACAGACAAGTATATTCCTGAGAACTATGATTTAAGAAATGTATTCAGCAAGAAAAAAGCAAACAAGGTTAACCTGCAAGAGCAGTTAGGCCTTACCGTTGATCCGGAAAAGGCGATGATTGGTATTGTTTCAAGATTGGTTGACCAGAAAGGCTTTGATATTATTGCAGATGCCATGGGCGAAATTACAAGCATGGATGTTCAACTGGTTGTTTTGGGTACAGGTGATGCTAAATACGAAGAGCTGTTTAAGCAAAACGCCTGGTATCACCCGAAAAATGTTTCGGCAAACATCACATTCAGCAACCAAATGGCACATAAGATATATGCCGCATCCGACCTGTTTCTTATGCCATCGCTCTTTGAACCC
Source organism: Ructibacterium sp. (assembly GCA_045542095.1). Taxonomy (GTDB): domain Bacteria; phylum Bacillota; class Clostridia; order Monoglobales; family Monoglobaceae; genus Ructibacterium. The sequence goes on along the minus strand of JAZQKJ010000029.1, from coordinate 24,428 downwards.
TGCGGCTTGAGCCAAATGATTGCCATGCGCTACGGAACAATCCCAATTGTCCGCGAAACAGGCGGTCTTAAAGACAGTGTTCAGCCATATAACGAGTTTACAGGCGAGGGCAATGGTTTTAGTTTTTATCCATACAGCTCTCACGATATGATTTATACCCTGCGTAATGCTTTAAGATTTTTTGCGGATAAAGAGGTTTGGCATCCCCTTATGAAACGCGCCATGAAAACCGATTTTTCCTGGGAAAATTCCGCTAAACAATACTCAGAAATGTACGAAAGCCTGTTAAATAAAGAATAAAACAACAGACCCCTCTATGTCGGGCATAGAGGGGTCTGTTATTATATTTCATCTTCAATATATATCATTATATCTTCAACTCTACATCCAAGAATAGCGCATAGCTCATTTAATGTAGTTGTGCTTATCGGTTTATTGTGTTTTAAACGATCAAGTAAACTCCTGCTAATATTATAATTTTTTATTAACTTATATGTTGTTATATCTTTTTCTTTTAATGTGTTATAAAAAGGTTCATAAGAAATCATATTACTACCTCCTTATAAAAATAATAGTCTATACTCTCACTATTGACAATTGTCTATATATAGAGTACACTCTAAATGCACGACTCTTTTTTCACCACAAAGATTTTACTTAAAAAGAAGCCTGATTTGTCAGACTTCTTTTTAATATTATTTTTACTTCTACGGCAACCTACAGTTGCCACCTCACCCCACAGCCGAGGCTTGCTAAGGCTTCACTTTGGGGAAGCTGTCAGCGCAGCTGACTGAGAGGGGTATTTTCTATCCTGCCACACGCAAAACAATAACCGTCATATCATCGTCGGCAGTTCCTCCTTTTAAGGCAACTGATTTGTCCGCAATCTGCTCTGCAAGCTTTTGTACAGGTATATCAGCATCTGACTCCTCCACTGTTTTTCGGAGCCAGCCATTATTTCCGCTCCGCACCTCAATTCCGTCACTGACCATAACAATGGTATCTCCTTGTGTAATCTTATGGGCAAAGCTTTCTATCTCAACTCCCGGCATAATTCCCACAGGCAAAGACGCACTACGTATAGTTTCTGTACCGTTCTTCCTTTTTATATAGCTTGGCTCTGCACCGTTTTTTATAAATTCCGCCTCACCTGTATACAAATCTATAATACACATATCCACCGTAGCAAAAGCCTCTTTTGTTGACTTCATTACCATGGCAGAGTTCACAAGCTTTACAGCTACCTTTTTATCAAATCCTGCATCCATAAAGCCTTCCAAAAGCTCCACAATAGCGGAGCTTTCTTTTCCTGCCCGTTTTCCCGTTCCCATTCCGTCACTTAAAACAGCTATGTACTTTCCACCTCTTAAATTGCTCAGGTTATGAGAATCACCACATTCCGGTCCTTTTCCGCATCCGGCATATCCTGCCTCTATTTTCAGGGCAGGCACCTGGCAATACTGAAGCAGTTTTCCTCCGCCTTTATCCTGACCTTTATGACAGAAAAACTCTACTCCCAGCACACTTTTTAGCACCGTTTCAATATCTGCATCACACAAAGCATTTTTATTTTTTACATATAGCGAAATCCGATGCCTACCCTCGAAATCCTGAGAAACCTGGACATTATTACATTTAATTCCCTTTGCTCTCATGCGGCATCTTATCTCCTCTGCCGCCATACTGTCAAAGGAAGAATCATTGTCCAACTCCTTTGAAATTTTATTCAGGATTTCCGCAACACCGCTGAACTGTTCACCCACCAGTTCTCTGTTTTCACAGAGCTTACTTTTCCACACCAGATTAAGCTTATATATTTCAAACTGCTTGTTTAGCTCGCTTACAAGTTGTTTAAGTCTTATACAATGCGACCTGAAATTAGGGTCTGCATCATCCTCGGTCAGCAATCTTTTTCTCTCAAGAACTTCAAAAAAACCAACCATCGCTTTGTATGTACTGTTATATTCACGCTTCCAGCACCGATTTACCTCTCCACAGCTACTGCACACCTTGTCAGCCGCTGTATCAAATAGGACTTCTATATCCCGCATCTCCGCTGACTTTTCTTTTTCCGAAATTTGTTCAAAAGACTCGGCTAAGCGTCTGAAGGATTCTGAGGCAAGAGCGAGCTTTGTCCTTACATACAATTTATAAGGATTTTCTTCTTCAATTGAAACCTTTCCAAAATTCGTAAATCTTCCTGTTAGCTCATATATCTTTTCAGGAATGACTGCCACAACCATCGAAGCCAACGGCACTTCATAAAACTTTATCATACCTGCTCCGTTGCTCATAGCGTATGCAGACATCAATACTCCCGAAAGAAGAAGCCCCGCTCCTACTGCGTACTTTTTATACTTGGCACATATCCCGCATATCAGTCCTGCAACAGAGTATATTCCCACATAGGTCAAAATATCTCCGTTAACTCCAAGCAGAAAGCCTATGACTATTCCCGTTATTGCCCCGGTTAAAAACCCACCTGATACCGCCCCGACACCTAAAATCAAAAATCCCAGAGTATTGGCAACAGAATAGCTATTCCACAAATATATATCTTTAAAACTCAGCAGTATAATCCCTGCCATAATACACAAACAGATTTTTTCGTCTCCTGTAGGGATATCTCTCTTAAAAAAACTTCCGTCTGTAAAACCTCTGCATTTTTCAAAGACAATAGCGCCCAGAATTAAAAACCCAACATCCATAACAGCCATAATTAACCCTTCAAAGCTCAATCCCAGCCATAACAATCCGCCTATATTCACAACACATAAAAACGCCGCCATGGCAAGCACACTCTTTTTAAATAGGGGTTCTCTTCCCTTCCCCGAAAAATATAAAAAAGCCATGTACATTACGGATGTGACAATATAACCTAAAGCCGCCTTAAAGCCCAATGTCATGTAACCTAAAAAGACTGCTGCAAACGATACTATCTCCTTTACAGATATTTTTCTCTCCAGAGTTAAAAAAGCCAGTCCAAATGGTGCAACACCTGATACCGGCATGGCTCTTGCCAGAAAAAAGCCTGCCGCCTTTAATATATATTCTGTCAGATTATATGCCTCGAACCTGATTTTTCCTTCCCCACTGCTTTTTCTGATTTTTCCCCCTATTACTGCATCTCGCAACTCTTTCATCTTATGGTCATTCCTTTCCTTATCCTATGATAAATTTATACCATATTTTTCCAATTTATTATGTCGAAAAGAGTTGCCCTGTTAAGATTTTATATTTTACTTATAAGATAAAAGAAGCCATAGACAGCTGCCCCGAATGTTGTAATTGCCGCAAAGGTCAGAAATATACTTAGGCCCAAAAAGCTTTTTGGGGATTTCTTTAATTTGCTACCGCCTTTTTCTACAGTTTTTATATATGAATTTATTACATTGCCCGCCTCCCTGACAATATGCTGCCCGGCAGTTGTTGCTGTGGCAATTCCATTGTTTTTAAGAATTAATATTGCCTGCTCTATGGTGTCTGAATTTATATCATTTATTATAACAACCTTTTTTGTCTTCTTATCTTTCATATATCTTATACCTCCGATTTTTCCTTATGTTTTGTATTATTAGCCCATATTGGAACATTTATACAATAATTTGTTTATACAAAAGAAAGTATTGAAATTATCCGCTTTTTAATGTATAATGATAAAATACATTAAATGTCGATGTTGTTCGGCAGATTGGAGGCTCGAAATGGGAGCAAATTTTGAACAGGACAACGTAAGAGAAATTACACAGCGTATAGCAGAACTTCGGGATGCCTGCGGATTTACCCGTGAGGAATTTGCCGAAAAGCTGGATCTTACTGTGGAAGAATATAGTAGTTACGAAGAAAACGCAAGCACAATTCCTATCAGTATAATTTGTAATATCGCAAGCATTTGCGGCGTTGAGCTTTCAGAAATTATGACAGGTGTCAGCGCTAAACTTACCACCCTGCAGATTACAAGAAAGGGTGAAGAAAAAAGTATGGAGCGTTATCCCGGTTATCGCATGAAGGATATGGCGCACAGTTTCTCAAACAAGACCATGCAGCCAATGCTGGTTACACTTCTTCCGGACGATGCTCATGCAGCTCTTGCTACTCATGGTGGTCAGGAGTTTAACTATGTTTTAGAGGGTAGTGTTGAGCTGGTCTGGGGAGAAAAATCATATATTCTCAACGAAGGTGACAGTGTTTACTTTGACCCTATGCACGGTCATGGCCAGAGATGCTACGGCGATAAGCCTGCAAAGTTTATTACAGTTATTTCAGAATAATCTATTTTACATATAGAAAAGGAGTACATACAGATGTTACTTGACAGATACCTGCCCAGAACAGAGTTTGAATCTTACGAAGACTTTAAAGAAAACTACAAGCTCAATGTTCCCGAATACTTCAACTTTGGCTTTGATATTGTAGACGAATGGGCAGCTCAGGACAAAGACAAAAAGGCTCTTGTTTGGTGTGACGACAATAACAACGAGAAAATTTTTTCCTTCACCGATATTAAGAAGCTTTCCAACAAAGCGGCAAACTTCTTTAAATCAATCGGAATAAAAAAAGGCGATGCGGTCTTACTTATTCTCCGCCGCCGTTGGGAGTATTGGGTATGTGCCACCGCTCTTCATAAGCTTGGTGCAATTTTAATTCCCGGCTCTCTTCAGCTTACCAAAAAAGATATTGTATATCGTGCAAACGCCGCAAATATTAAGGCAATAATCTGTCTTAACAACGATTTTGTTATTGAACAGGTTGAAGCTTCCGAGCCGGAGGTTGACTGTCTGCAGTATAAAATATTGGTTGACAGCCACAGGGACGGTTGGTTGAACTTTGAAGACAGTATCGCTCCTATGTCAGAGGAGCTTGAACGCCCCACAGGCGATGACCGCACAAAGTGGAATGATACTTTCTTGGTATTCTTTACTTCAGGCACAACAGGAATGCCTAAGATGGTTGAGCATAACTGTGTTTATCCTTTAGGACATATTGTTACCGCTAAGTATTGGCAGCAAGTACAGGAAAACAAGCTCCACATGAGCGTTTCCGATTCAGGCTGGGCAAAATTCGGCTGGGGAAAAATATATGGCCAGTGGGTATGCGGTGCTGTTATATTTGCTTATGATATGGAAAAATTCATTCCTCTTAAGCTTTTAGAAACAATTACAAAGTATCAGGTAACAACATTCTGTGCTCCGCCTACCATGTTCCGCTTTATGCTTCAGGAGGATTTGTCAAAATTTGACTTATCATGCATTAAGCATTGTTGTACCGCAGGCGAGCCCCTTAACCCTGAAGTATACGACCGTTGGTTAGAAAAGACAGGTCTTAAGCTTTACGAGGGCTTTGGTCAGACAGAATCCACTGTTATTCTTGCAAACTTTCAGTGGTTTGAGCCGAAAATCGGTTCAACAGGAAAACCCTCACCACTTTATAACCTCTGCCTTGTTGACAATGACGGTAATCCCGTAGAAGACGGCGAAGAAGGTAAAATCGTTATAAAGGGGGTTAAGGAAAATCCCCCTGCAGGACTTCTTATTGGTTACTACAAGAATCCCGAACTGACAGAAAAGGCAGTCGGCGGCCAGTGGTATGACACAGGCGACGTTGCATGGCGCGATTATGACGGCCACTATTGGTTTATCGGCAGAGATGATGATGTTATTAAGTGCTCGGGATATCGTATCGGCCCATTCGAGGTAGAGAGTGCACTTATCTCACACCCCTCTGTTGTAGAATGTGCCATAACAGGTGCTCCCGACCCAATCCGAGGTCAGGTTGTTAAAGCCACAATCGTTCTCGCAAAGGGCTGGGCACCGTCAGACGAGCTTATAAAGGAGCTCCAGACCCATGTTAAAAAGAATACTGCTCCTTACAAATATCCACGTATTATCGAATTTGTAGACGAACTTCCAAAAACTCTTGGCGGAAAAATCAAGAGAGCACAAATTCGTAAAGAGGACAGCAAAAACGCATAACAAAAAGACCAATCATCTGTTTAGATGATTGGTCTTTAATAATTTAAAGTGTTTTTCTTTTGGGGCAGACCTTCATACATATTCCGCAGACGACTCCCCTGCCGATATGCTGAAACTCCTTTTTCATAAAATCACTGCAGGCTTTGGCATCTACAATTTTGGAAACAGGCTCATTTGGTTTCCATTCCTCGCCTGTTATTGCCATAGCAGGACAGCTGTTTACACATAATCGGCAATCTCCACATGGGCATTCAGGAGTTGCCTCAACTGTTTCAAAAGGATAGTCTGTCAAAATAGTTCCAAGCCTTACCGCCGGACCGTTCTCTATGGATATAAATAATCCGCTTTTCCCAACTGCACCAAGCCCTGAAAGGGTTGCGGCATATTTATGAGAGAATATCCCCTGAAGCCCGTTTACAGACTGTGATGCAGGTACAGGAACATACTTATATCCCTCTTTTGCAAGAATTCTTCCGCATCTTAAGGACAGATTATCTATAAGACTATTAACCGTTCTGTAATGATGAAAATATGTATGGGTAGGCGCTTTATCAATCCCGTCTATTATTGCATCAGATAGCGGAATTGTATATGAAACTGCATATTTAAGCCCGAAATCGTTTTCCTCTGCCAGCTTACAAAAGCCAACCTGCCCCGCTCCGTTTTCCATAAGAAAATCAATAATTTTTTTCTTCATAACTAATCCTCTAACATTTGTACACTTTTTAAATAATCAAGTGTTTTAAAGTGTTTTTCTAAATTGCTCTCTATTAAATATTCCCCAAGGTCACTCATATACTTTTGCAGATTTTCAGGAATTTTAAATGCAAAAATCTTTTTGGATTCCGCCTCTGCTATGTATTCAATTGTATCAATAACCGCTCTTCCTGTACGAATTAAATTTTCTTTTTCCCTTCCGCACTTTTCACAAAGAGCACAACCTTTTTCAATATCAATATATACTAAATTCTCTAAAGCCCCACAATCTCCGCACACAGTAAGGTCAGGCACAAGTCCCTGTATGGCAAGAGTCCTGAACTCGAAAACCGCTTTTATCATATTATAAGAAAGCTTGTCCTCTGCTAACATATATAGGCAATTTAAAAGGAGATTAAGTTGCTCTGTATCAGGAGAATCCTCCTGAACAACATAATTTGTTATATCACAAAAATAGGATGCGTACGCCATGCGGTCAAGGGAGTCACGGATTTTTGAGAATGAACTTTCAATCTCACCGCTGTTTATTTTATAAAGGCTTTTCTCTCTGCCTTTAAAAAGGTTAAAGGAAACATAGGAAAAAAGCTGGGTCGCCGCAAGAAGCCCCGATTTATTCGTACGGGCACCGGTTGCAAGAACTGAAATCTTGCCGAATTCTCTTGTTATAACCGTCAGAATTCTTGATGTGTCGCCATACTTAACCTCACGGGTCACTATTCCCCGGGCTTCAACTATTCCCATTTTTCCCCCTCCTTTTTATTCGTCGTGTTCTCCTGATTTTTATTTTGAGAAATAAGCATTTCCTTATATTTGAGATATGCCTCTATACTTCCTGTCTGTTCAAATTGTTGCCATGTATTATTTATTTCACTATTCAAGAAAAACACCTCCATACTAACTTTTAAGTTTGCTCAGTTAGTATATGATACGGTGTTTTTTCTATGCGGTTACATTATTGGTAAGTTTATTATTCAAATCCAATATCTGTAATAAAGTTCTCCTTATTTCTCCAGTCCTCTTTAACCCTAACCCAAAGTTCAAGATAAACCTTGCTGTCTAAAAACTTCTCTATATCCTGACGGGCCTGCTTGCCTATCTGTTTTAGCTTTTCTCCGCCTTTGCCTATAATAATTCCTTTATGGCTCTGCTTTTCGCAGTATATTGCCGCAAGAATTTCATAAGTCCCGTTATCCCTTTGTTTCATGCGTTCAATCTCCACAGCAATACCGTGGGGAATTTCCTTATTGAGAAGTCTTAAAGCTTTTTCGCGGATAAACTCCGACACAATCTGACGCTCGGGCTGGTCGGTTATAACATCATCAGGAAAGAATTTAGGGCCTTCCTTTAAAAATTCCTTAATCTTGCCAAAAAGCTCGCCTATATTCTCGCCCCTATGAGCGGATATGGGAACAATTGCAGCAAAATCATACAAATCCTTTAACTTATCAAGCACAGGAAGAAGATTTAATCTTTCCTTTGTGTCGATTTTGTTTACTGCGAGAATTACGGGAACATCCGATGCTTTAAGTCCGAGCAGAGCTTCCTTTTCTGCCTCTATGTCGCAATCTTTAATATTACAGTCTACCACATAAACAAGGGCATCAATATCCTGGGTTGCAGTATAAATATACTTCTCCATTCTCTTGCCCAATTTGTTATGAGGCTTGTGTATTCCCGGGGTATCAATAAGCACCGCCTGAAGTTCAGGCTCAGTATAAACCCCTATAATCTTTGTTCGGGTAGTCTGTGGCTTATTGGAAACAATAGCTACCTTTTCGCCTACAATATGATTAAGCAAAGTAGATTTTCCCGCATTTGGCCGACCCGTAATTGCAATAAATCCTGACTTCATTTTATCGTCCTCTCTTTAACTCCAAATACAAACCACCAAAAAAACACTATATATATTATTAAACCTGAAAACGCCCATGGTGATGTAAACATTCTTATTACACCCAAAAGTTTTTCAATATTGGAAAAGCTGACACAGGCAATAGCAACCGCACCTATGGCACCAATCAACACTCCTGCCGCCGCTGCATCTTTAGCAGCCTTTGCAGATTTTTGCTTTTCACAGGTAGCAGTATCAACCGCCTTTTCTATAGCAGTATTTATAGCTTCAAGAGCAGGTACAAGAGCCAGCACAAGTATTATTACAGGATACTGCTCCTTTGGTAGCCCATATAAATTAGAAAAGATCAATACCGTTACAATGGCAGTAATATGTATTCTGAAATTTCGCTCATTTCTTATACAATACCACAATCCGCAAAAGGCATAATAAAAACTATTCAAGAGCTTCATCTGTTCAGCCCCATTTCTTTTAAAATCTTGCTTTGATAGCCAAACATCTCTTTTTCGTCCTCTTCCTCCATGTGATCATAACCTAAGAGATGAAGCATAGAGTGAACGGTTAAGAATCCTACCTCTCTCTCAAAAGAGTGTCCGTATTCCTCAGCCTGTTCCTTGGCACGTTCTAATGAAATCACAATATCTCCAAGGCACAGCTTTCCGCTTTCTCCATATTCAATAAACTCTTCTATAATGTCACCATTTTCATCGTATTCGAGCATAGGGAAAGACAGAACATCCGTAGGTCTGTCAATGTCCCTGTGAAGTTTATTAAGTTCATGAATTCCGTCATTGTTCGTGAACATGACGCTGACTTCCGAATTCTTTTCAAAGCCCATATAATCAAGGCTATTTGAGATTGCACGCTTTACAAGCCTCTTTAATTTAAATCCTGTCTTAAACTTGTCCTGCTCGTTTAAAAAACTTACTTTCATTGCTTTATTTCCTTATCTATCGTGACTGATTCTGACGTTCTTTGTTCTTGCGCACTTTTTCCCGCTCTAACTCTTTTCTCTCGTATGCCTTTACAATTCTCTGTACAAGAGGATGTCTTACAACATCACGCTCATCAAGGTATACAAAATCTATACCCTCAACGTTTTTCAGCACAATTTCTGCGTCCTTAAGTCCCGACTTTTTATCACGGGGAAGGTCTATCTGTGTTACGTCGCCCGTTACAACAATATGTGACGAAAATCCCATTCGGGTTAAGAACATCTTCATCTGCTCAGGAGTTGTGTTTTGCGCCTCATCAAGAATAATAAAAGCATTATCCAAAGTTCGTCCGCGCATATATGCAAGAGGAGCAACCTCAATTAATCCTCTTTCAATATTTTTATGGAAAACCTCATAACCAAGCATTTCGCCCAATGCATCATAGAGGGGTCTAAGGTACGGGTCAACCTTTTCCTGCATATCACCGGGAAGAAATCCAAGACTTTCCCCGGCTTCAATAGCAGGTCTTGTAAGAATAATTTTTTCAATCTCTTTACTCTTAAATGCCGCAACAGCCGCCGCAACAGCAAGATATGTCTTACCTGTTCCTGCAGGACCTATCCCAAAGACAATATTATTCTCTTTTATTGCCTGAATATATCCTTTTTGCCCAAGAGTCTTTGCCTTTATAGGAACACCTCTTGAACTTATGCAAACCACATCCTTACCAAGCTCTTCCAGCTTGTCTTCGTTGCCTGCATCAATCTGGGACATAACATAGCGGACTTCCTGCTCTCCGATACTGTCCCCTCTGCTTGCCATTGCAAGCAGATTATTTATGGCAGACAAGGCTTTATCAACCTGCTCTGCCTCTCCTGCAATTTTTATTTCAGAGCCTCTGTTTATAATAGCAACATCCAGTTCCTTTTCAATCAATTTGACATTCTCATCGAAACTCCCAAACAGATTGATTACAAGCTCCATTCTTTCAACTTCAATAAATCTTTCCATATATTCCCCTTTGTAAAAACTTATTACTCTATTCTATCATAATCCACCATAGAGATTTTGTCAATCATAAAACCCCACAAATTTAAGGATTTGTATCTATTTCTATAGGAACTTCCCGTGCAATATTTTCGCGGCACATAACAGTTACTGTCACCTCTACTGTGCCACGTTCTGTCAAAGTATCGGTTGCCTTAATTTCTTGTATCTCTTTTTCCCCTATTTCAAGTCGCAGCTCCTTTTCAAGTTCTTCTCTCCCTGTTTTTGCTGCCTCTTTTGCAGTTCGTTTCTTTTTCTCTTCTGTCTGTTGCTGATAAGTTTCTTTTTTTATATAAACTGATGGAAAACTCTCTATCATTAACCTGTATTCTCGCTCTTCCTCATTTTTTTCATACATTTCAAAAGGAGACTTTTTCCCTATAAACAATGGTATTTCTTTATTTAAAACCTTGACCGTATACCTTTTCTTACTTTTTCCCGTATTACTTTTTTCTATGTACTCCAAAGGATATTCAGCAGTTTTTTTGTATTCGGTTATAGCATAAACCTCACCATAAGCATGAACATAATTAAATCCCGTTGCAGAATTGTCCACTATTCCGCTGACCAATACATCCCCCTCTCTTACACCTGCATTTTCTTTTACCATAGTCTGTCCGTTTCTGATTTTTAACGATTCAATTATTCCATCCGTTGTAGCCACCAAATGACAGGGCGTTTCTAAATCAACTCCCTTTTCCTTTTCTATTCGCTCTACAACCTCAACATAAACACGGGAACCCGTTACATTTATTCCCACCCAGGCAAGCTCGTCTAAATCTATCATCATTCGATTTCTTATTTTTTCTGAATCAATGCCATTTGTGGTCTTGCCCAAAGCAATTCCCGACCTTTCCAAATGCTCCAGTACCGTCTCCGTGGGTATTCTGCTATTTCCAAAAACCGTTATCCCCATTATGTGTCCCGTTGTGTACCACATAACTGCAATTATTGCCATAACTCCCAAAATCGCACCTTTGCGCTTTTTCATCCGATTCATAAAAAAAGGTGCTCCGTGTCTTCTGACAATTCTGACCCGAGTCTTTGTCCTGCGGCAAATTTGCCTAATTTCCTTAAATGAGCTTACACTCATTTTTGCGGAGATACGCTCTTCGCCCAGTTTTTGTATGTCCCATATCTCAAGGTTTCTCCTTATACAAATATTTACAAACCTCTCCGTGAAAACCCCGTCTCCCCACAGAGTAACATATCCCCTAAGATATCTCATTATTTCATAGTATCCCATAATACCACCGCCTTATGTGTATTCAATTTTGCCTATTTTCCCGGTTATATATAAAAGATCGCGATTTATGGTTTTTATCTCCAGCCCCGTCCCGCTTATTTTAACTGTATACGGATTGGTCTTTATTTTAATACATTCATTTGTATACTCCGCTATACTTTTATAATTCTCCAGAGTCAACTCTCTGTTTCCTATACAGGATATTAAAACTGTATTTAGGATTATCTCTTTTGATACATTTATCTTGTCTGCGAATTTTTCACGTAGACTCGGCTTTTCTCTTATTTCGTTGTTTTCACTTCTTTCCATGAATGCACCCCCCGTTTAATTTTATGCTTAAAACCATTTTAAAATGAATATATAATAGTCAGGTGATTAAAATGGAAAGATTCTCAAAAACAACTGTTATTATTTTTGTTATTTATATGGCAACTGCCATGATTGTTTCCCCCACAGGCAGCATCAACGCGGCACACTCCGCTATTTTATTGTGCTTAGACGCAATTATCCCCGCTCTCTTTCCTTTTTTTGTATGCAGCAACCTTCTTATATCTTTAGGCGTAGCAAGGTATTTAAGCCGCTGTTTTACTCCTTTTACACGACTCTTGTTTGGCGTTTCAGGCAGCGGAGCACTTCCTGTTGTCCTAGGAATTATAAGTGGTTATCCCGTTGGCGCATCATGCACCGCACAGCTCTACTCAACAGGTAACTGCACAAAAACCGAGGCACAACGCCTGCTTGCTTTTTGCAATAATTCAGGACCCTTGTTTATATTGGGTGCAGTGGGAATTGGAATGTTTAACAATCAAAAAATTGGTGTGTTGTTATATATTTCTCATATTTTATCGGCAATTATAGTAGGAATGATTTTCAAGCATTACGGAACAACTCCCCACACCCTCTCTCTGCCTCCATCTGTTCCCAACAAGCCTGCATCTGTGTTTTCAGGTATAACCGACGCTCTGTCCGATGCTATCTCATCCATTCTAAAGGTTTGCGGGTTCGTAATTCTGTTTGCAGTATTTACATCAGTTTTGCCTCAATATAAGGGGCATGAATTTATCTATGCTCTTACAGAAATAACAGGAGGAATAAAAGCTCTTATTTGTTGTAATCAGCTTGGTAATTTCTTATTACCCGCTATCTCCTTTTTCCTGGCATTTTCGGGAATATCAGTTATGATGCAGGTTGCGGGTATTGTCATTCCCCATGGATTATCTCTTAAAACATACGCTTTAGGAAAAATTCTGCAGGGACTATTTTCCTTTGCCCTGACATATATTTTGCAAATAGTTTTCCCTGTGGCTTCTCCCGTCTTTATGCCCGACGGAAATATTTATACATACCCCATTCTCTCTCCAAGGGAACTTTTTGCCATAGCTCTTTTATGCATTACTTTTGGGCTTATAACGATTTTAGTTATGTTAATAATTGGCTGGATTTCAGATAAATTCTACGATGAATAAAAAAGTGTTTTAACAAACACATCAACCCCCTGCCCCCAATCTTGGGGGACTAATGAACACTTTCTTGTTATTACGTCAATTACTGCGTAATTTCCTACATAATAAAAAATGAGCCACAATCCTATGGGATTGTGGCTCTTAAATTTTAAGATTAGTCTTCGTCAAGTACGCATAACATTCTTATCTTACCTCTTGTCATATAAAGCATTACTCTTGTAGGACTTATATCACTACCCTCTTTATATGGAACAAGACTCTTGAGCGCACCTTCGTAATCATCTGATACATCAGTGATTTCGAGTTCTCTACCGCTGTTATCATACTGGAGTATACGTGCGCCACTGAATTCTGAGAACAAGAAGTTCTCTGCATCAGCAATCGCCTCATCCTCATCATATGAATCATCTACATATTCAGGAAGAATTGATACGCTTGATGAATCAATGGCAACAACTGTACCTAAAATCATTGCATAGTATGAATTGTATAAATCACTTGAAGATTTATCTAACTTGTAATCGTCTTTGTCGGTTTCTCCAACTCTGTAGATAAGATAATCTTCTTCAAGTTTTACATAACCATCTTTATCTGTACCAGATCTGAAGATATCACCCTTTTCAGGTGTGTACTCGGAATCTTCTGAGTTCCAGTTTTCCATTGTACCCTTTGAACCTGATAAGCCAGAAGAGTATGCTGTTAAATATTCCATTGTTACATTTTCAGCATCATTTACTCTCTCTTCAACGTCTTCCATAAGAACATTAACCGGTGAATACTGATCAACCTCAGTTGCCGCACTTTCACCATAGCACACTACAACCTTTGCACTACCTGTAGATGCAACATCATACGCCTCAACGTTGTATTTTTTATCATGCTTAAATGGATTTTTCTTGGAATAATCATCAAATGCTTCTCTGTCGCTTGGAACAACAAAAACAATAGCATTATTAACAGATAATAAACCATTATCGCCTCTGAACTGTTTTGAGTTACTGTTATAAGTAACCTCTTCTGAAGCATCAAGCTTACTATAGAAGTTAAGCTCATCAGACTTAATATCTCCACCGTTTGTAGCCTCTTCTGCAACGTACATCTTTGCAAAAGCTTTGTCACCGTCAACATTTCTTGTTGTGTACTTGATTACCTGATTGTATTTAGCATTTTGTGCATCAGGGTCATTATTCATAATGGATGCAGTTTCAGCTAGGAATACAAGAGCTTCATTCAAATTGCTGCACTTGTCACCATTGATACGTGAATCCTCGTTCAGTATAATCAGCTCTTCGCTACCGCTCTGAGTAAGCACACGTACTTCTCTGTAATCATCACTAAAGCTGCTCTTCTTTGGTTCTTTTATTCCCATGATATAACCATAGGTCATATTCTCTGTTACTTCAGACTTCTTGTATGCAACAATATCGCCATTAATATCAAGACAGTATACACCGCTATCCTGAAGTGCAGGCTCTTCCAGGAGCTTCTGAATATCTTCATCATCACTCATCCAAGGCGCTGCATTAGAGAATTCATAAGACTTTGTGCCAATCTTAACTGAATTGTCACCTGTACCTGTAATAGTACCTGAAACAGTTTCATCACAAACAACAGCAGTCTTTAATACTTCGCCGCCATTGTCGTCCTTACTCATAGAAACACAGATAATATCCCCTGTGCTGATTGAGCTATATGACACTTCTCTGCCATCCTTGTCAACAATTCTGGTATTGCCGTCATCGCCATCTACATCAAGATATAATGTCTTATCGGTTGTTCTGAGAACATCGTCTATAATAGCATACTCAGCAGTAACCTTGCTTGATACGTAGTATACATCATAGTTGTTAATCTTGAGGATGTCATATCTCTTATCACCGTCTGAATCAATAAAGTGAATTGAGCCTAAAAGCGGAATCATATCAACATCAAAACGGCTGTCTTCATCAGTTTCTCCATAGAGCTTGCCATTGTAAATTACAATATTATCATCGTTAAGCTTTAATGAAGTTGTCTTTCTTGCGCCTTCTGACTCATAGTATTCTACCTGAGTATCAGTGCTGTCATATCTTTCAATCTTTTCTGCCTCTACCTCAACTTCATTAATCTGATTTACTACATAAAGTGCAAGTTCACGGGCTCTGCCGCCGCCTTTTTTATAGTAGTATTCGATTTCATAGCCTAAGTAGTTCTTAAGCTCATCATCACTTGCAACATATGTATATGTTTCATAATCACGTGAATCAGGCTCCTGGGCATAAATCTGAACTTCACCCTTTGCAAGATTTACATCAGGTGATGTAAGGCTTGTGATACCATCAGATGCAACTATACCTGTGTTCTTAATGTAACCCATGTACTCTGTGAGTATGGTCTTTTCTGTAATCTCACCATTCTCAACAAGCTTAACTTCAAGAGAATCATAGAGAAGCTGTGCAATACAAGCACGGCTTGCAGGCGTCTCAGGTGCACCCAAGGTAGATGTATTCTTTGTGATACCAAGTCTTGCAGCCTGTGTGGTGTATGGTGAGTACCAAGGAGTTGCAGATGTATCTACATCCTTGCCATATCCAAGTGTGCAAACAATCATTTTAACAGCTTCTTCAAATGCAACATTTGCATTAGGACGGAATGTGCCGTCTTCGTAACCGTTAATAATACCCATGCTATATGCAGAGTTAATGTTTGGAATTGCCCAGCTGATTGATGTGTCAGTGTCACTTACGTCACTGAATGGAAGATCAGCTGCACTTGTTGAACCAACACTACCATAGTTGAGTGTTCTCATAAGCATAGCTGTAAACTCTGCTCTTGTAACGTTCTGAAGAGGACGGAATGTGCCGTCTTCATAACCATTGATTACACCCATTTTATTAAGGGTCTCTACTGCAGTAATATAATACGCATCTGCCTGAACATCAGAAAAAATCTTTGATGTCTTTTCTGCTGTGGCTGTTGTTGTTTCGTCAGCAAAAGCTGTTATCGCAAAGCATGAAACCAGCATAGCTATTGCCAACACGAGGGACAGAACTCTTTTTGTGTTCTTCATATTGTATTCCTCCCAATAAAATAATATAGTTTTAAATTTTTAACAATTTATATAGATTTTAGTTCATATCAACAATATAAAAGAACCTTCAAAACATTTTTTCTTTTATTTGTCAGCTATGTATAAAATCCTTGATATTCATTCTATCATCTTTTTGTCAAAAAGTCAAGTTGATTTGGACTGGTATATAAATGTAATATGCGAGATACATTGTTGTAACGCAAGCCATGCCATTTCACCAAGGAATGTCGAGGTTGCCATACATTGTAGGGAACAGCCTTTAGGATGTCCCGTAATATATTATAGGGTTCGTCGGAAACCGCCGAACCCTATAAGTCGGTTAGCAGTCATAATTGTACAATACAACATCATTCGACTTTTGTTGCACAAAAAAAAAGAGGGACCATAAGGTCCCTCTTAAAATCTAACCTAAAACTTACGCTTCAATTTTCTTATTTGTATCATACTCGAATTCGTAGTTCTTGTAGATGATGATATCCATTACATCGCCATCATACATTCTTACGAATACGTAGTCAGCCATACCAAATGCAGGATCTGCAACTGCATCGCCGTCTTCGTCTTCGATATCGTATTCACCATTGAAGAGTTTCTCATCAACTGTGATGTCAGCGATTGAACCAACGAAGAGAGCGTTGTCGCCTCTCTGGTTAGGATCGTAAACATAAACGTTTGCATCACCAGCGCCAATTCTTGTCTTCTCAGTATTATCAAATACTAAGATACCATCTTTATCTGGAGTACCAAGAGCGATCTCGTACTTACCAGCTGATACTTTCTTAGTAACAGCACCCATGAACAATGCCTGAGTATCTTCATCATCAATAGCATCTTCAGTAGCTAAGAGAGCTGCATCCTTATTAACTACAGGTGTAGCATCTACATCTTCAGCATAAGCATATTCCTGCTTATCTGATGTACGAGCTGCAAATGTTAAGAGCTCTGTAGCATCAAGGATTATACCATTTGCAACGTTGAGCTTGTATACATCACCGCGCTTAGCATTCTCAAGAGCAGCTGTATCAACGTCAGCGTCTGTAACAGCTGTGAAGAGCTCGCCGTTCATGTAGTACTCTACTTCGTATACATCGTTAACGCCGTCATAAGACTCGCCAACTCTGTTGATAACTGCGATATTTGTTGACTTGAATGCGCTTGCATCATAACCAAGGATTACAACTGCACCTGCAACATCACTGTTGTCAACGTCAAATGCAACATAGTCATAAGCAACTTTGTTGTCAAGAGCGTAACCAACCTGAACTGAGCAGTTGTCATCATCAGCTAATGTAGCACCAGCGTAATCAGGAGCGTCTACTAAGAATACATAAGTATCAGCACCGATTACAACCTTACCAAGTTCCATTGTTTCAGCATCAAATTCATCATTATCCTGAGCAACCCATGAGAACTTAGCATCTTCATCATCAGATGGCATTGTGATTGTCTTGATATCGCCAGCATTGCTAGCTGAATATGTTACCATATTGTTAACAAGAGCGTCTGCTAAAGCAACAACCTTAGCCTTATCGCTTTCACCAAGCTTTGTGAAGTCAATAGTTGCTCTGTCTTTAGCGATCTTGTTATCATCTTTATCTAAGTCATAAGCACCTAAATCAATAAGAACAGATGCATAATCTTCGTCAAAGTTATAAAGTGTTGTCTGTGAAGCGAGGTATGCTTCGTAAACATCACCGGTCTTGTCAAGAATCTGAACTCTTACGTTTGGCTTACCCCATGAATCCTTCTCATACTGAGCGTTGAGAACGTATGCATAAGCACCTCTAGCACCAGTACCAGCACCGTCAACTTCTACAGTCTTATCCCAAGCAACAACTTTGCCATAAGCATCAACGTAGAATCTACCGCTGTCACCAGCTGTAACTGTATCAGTAATTGCTAATTCATACCAAGCATCGCCAATCTTGTATTCGTCGCCGGATACACTTGAAACAACGCCATCAACATAGTTATCAGCACCGAGAACTACAACGCTGTATACGTCGTGCTGACCATCCCAGATAACAGTAACAACATCCCACTCTTTAAGAGTTGTGTAGTCATATTCTTCACCGTTCTGAGTTAATGTTACGAGATAATCCTCGTCATCTTCTTCAAACTTAATTGAAGAAAGACCCTTTGATGTAGCAGCAGAATGATTCTTTACATAAGGAACCTGTGGTGCATCCTGGAATGTAAGCTTACCACGTCCGTCTAATTCATCAACAACTGCACTTGCACCGATTTCGATAGAAACGATGTCATAGTTTGCACTTGCACCTGTCTTAATAAGAGTAATCTGACCGCTGTACTCTGAATCCGCAGTAATAACACCACCGAACCAAGCTTCGATATCAGCTTTGTCATTACCCTGACCTACGCCATTGTAGATTACGCAAGCGTCGTTATCAATCTTACCGGTCTTCTGCTCTTTGCTGCTTCCATCTTCGTTATAAACGAGTTTGTAAGCTGAATCACCAGTTTCGATATCTTCGTACTGGTCAAGAGTGATTGTCATGCTATTTGCAATACCGCCGCATGTAAGAGCTTCGAGTTCATACTCTCTGCCATTCTTAACGTTCTTAGCGTATGCAACTACAGGATGACCGAGGCATTCGTCAGCGTCAACAGCACCCTGGAAGAGGTCTTCGCTGTCACCAAAGAGGTAACCGTCTACATCATCATAGTCAGCAAATTCGAGGTACTGATAGTTAGAATCAGTCTGCTCAAGCTTAATTTTGAGAGTTTTCTCGTCTTCACCCTTAACGTCAACACCGCCCGTAATGATGTCTGTGAAGCTGTTAGCAACAACAACACCAGTAACCTTAACCATGTTCATATCTCTGCTGAGAAGTGTCATGAAGCCAAAGTCGCCATCGATGTCATCATAGATAACATATTCGCCGTTTGCACCCCAAGTAGCTTTGTCCATGATAGGTGTGTCAATAGCATTGAAGAGGATCTGTGCAACCATGCCTCTTGGAGCAGGAGCGCCTACAGAACCGCCAACAACACCGTCGAGTACGCCATATCTCTGAGCAGCGAGGGTGTAACCTGATGGGTAGCCACCGTTTTCAGCTGCGAAAGGATAGTAACCGATTGTCTCCATTACCATCTTAATAACTTCTTCGTACTTAACTGCATCTTCAGGACCGAAGTTTCCATCGCCATAACCGTTAACGATCTTCTGACCTTCAGCCTGTGCAATGTAACCTGATGCCCAGTGTGTTGAAGGAACGTCGTTAAATACAGTTTCTGTCTGTTTAACTTCGCCCAGACCCTGAATTCTTGAAATCAAAGCAGCAACCTCTGCTCTTGTGATTGTGTCTTCAGGTCTGAATTCCATTTTGCCGTCGCCGTCCTCGTCATCACCAGTGATGATACCGAGTGCGTTTAAAGTTTCGATTGCTTCTACATAGTTGTCTGTTGCAGCTACGTCTGTGAAAGCAGCAAAAGCTACTGTGCTAACGAGCATAGCAAAAACAGCTACTAAAGCAATTACCTTTTTGAGATTTCTCATTCTCAAATCCTCCTTAAATATAAATTTTAATTTTTTTTTCTTCTTTAAGGCGCCATGGTTCACCCATACCACAGCATTCAAGTCAGTAAAACTGCACGTAATACGACACAGTCTACTAACTTTGTTCAAATTATATCACCAAAAAGGGTTAAATGTCAATATTTAATTTAAATTTTAATACTTTTGTAACAAAGTAACCAAAAAAATCATTTAACATTTAATCATGGTGTGCAGTTCATATACAAATCCAATATGCAATATAAACATGTTGCACAAACTTTCCATATATGAATTAATTTGAACATTTACAACAAACTACACATAGGCAGCCTATTGTATGTACATTTTAATACCATCGGTCCAATATGTCAAGTCTTTTTCATAAAAATTTGCATTTTTTTTATTTTTATGTTAGCATTGTATTATACAGACCTAGTTACTTCTCCTAAAGAGGATTAGCATTGTATTTTACTCCACTCGTACAAGCATATATTATATAAAGGAAGAAACTCCTGCTTATTTTAGATTATTTTAAGGCGGATTGTATTATGGAACAGGTTATGAAACTCTTTAAACAAAGCTTTTTATACCATTTTTTCTTTACTGCTTGGCAGTCTCTTTGCCACGCCTTTTTTAGTTCGTATACGTTCAAATTTTTTCTTCTGATAAAAGATTGGGTACAGGCACACATTTTAAACAGTAGGCTTTATCAATACCTCTTTAACCCTATTCATATTACCAACGCATGGTACAAAAGCTTATTTTACCGCCGCGGCACCTATGGATTGCGCAAACTTTCCCTGGTTATGCCCAAACCGTCACTTAGATGGAGCTATCTTTACATTGGGAGTTTTCTTGCATTTATACTTCTTATCCCTCAATCTTTCGCCACAGATACTATTTTGCAATTTTCATTTACTTTGCTTGCACTTTTTTACTTTGCACATTTTTCGTATTGCAGCACAGGTACAGTTTTTGGTCTTATAAATATCATTCTGGTTATTTTTTGGGCATTTCTTGCCTTTGCTGTTCCATATAATGCAGCAAAAAGCCTGGCTTTCATGCTTATGGGAATAGATTTATTCTTTTTAATTTCCTTCGCTATACGAACAAGAGAAGAATTTGACTCCATGCTTTGCTTTGTCTTTTTAACACTTATAACTCTGTGTTTAATCGGCTTTATCCAAAATATAGCTTTTGACTTGCCTGCTAAAAGTACTTTTCCGGACGGAATTTCTTTTGGCGAGATCATAGTTCTTCTTTTCCCGTTTGCTTTTATTTATCCTATGAAGTGCGGTTCTAAAAAAAGAGGCATTTTCTATATGGCAGTTCTTATAATGCTGACATTTCATGTTGTTACCCTTACCACCTCGAAAGCCGCCCTTATAGGTTATGCAACAGAGTTGATTTTGTTGATTTTCCTAATTGACATACGCTATTTCCCTGTTCTTATATTCTTAGGCCCGGCTCTGACAGGAAATGCAATAAACAGCATTATCCATATGTGGGACAGACCTGAAACCTACGGAAACTTTTTTACCAATATTATTTATTCCTTTAAAAACTTTTGGGATAATGGGTTCGGTGTAAACAGAACCGTTTTTATGGATATATACAATTCTACTGCTAAAAATGCGGAATTTTCCAATCTTTTTATTCATCCTGAAATCAGTCGGACTTATTTCCTTTTCATTATGGACATGGGAGCTATATTTCTTATACTTTTCCTGACATATATTCTTAAGATTGCACATTCTGCATTAATTTCTCTTTTTACAGCCCCATCGGAATACCGCCCGTACTTTGCTGCAGGATTCGTTACTCTTATTGGTATTTCTGTTTCTTCAATGCTGGAATCTGCCATATTTGCCCCCCGCACTCTTATGATTTATTGGGCAATGCTGGGGCTTTTGCGCGGGATTCGAATAATCAGGTATGGTATTACAAGATAGCCGAAAAAACTTTATGTTTTCTCTTGACAAAAATTTTACACCGTGATATAATGGCTCTTGCAGTGTTCAGTTAGGAACATTTATAGGGGTATAGCTCAGTTGGTAGAGCAGCGGTCTCCAAAACCGCGTGCCGGGAGTTCGAGTCTCTCTACCCCTGCCATACGAAAAGCCTTGATTCCGTAGGGTTTCAAGGCTTTTTTCTATATTTTTTATCTTTTCTAATTTTCTATTTTTGACCCTATGTATACCAATTTTTTTACGCTATTGGTATACAAATTGGTATACAAAAAATAAATAACTGTGTTTGCATAGGAGCAGAACCCTTTGTTCTGCTCCTATCCTTTGTTCTGCTCCTATGTATTATTTTTTCTCTCCTGACGAAAAGAACATTGAAACTGCAAGAATTATTCCTTCAAGAAAAGCTTTTAATATATTAGTATAATTCATAAAATTACCAACTCCTCTCAGCCACTAAATATTCACACGCCAATCGTAATGCAATAATCGCCAACGTAAATCCTAACAATGTCCATCCCATGTCATTCTCTCCTTTCTATCATTCCATGCAATAAATATAGTCTTCTATCTCTTCAAGAGATAATCCGTAGTTTAAAAGCTCATCAATTTCATCAGGTGATATTCCATTGTAGCTTGCAACCATTTTTAAATCGTCAAGATATGTATTATCTTTTTTGGTTTCTTTTTTAGTTCCATAATCCCACCAATGGCAGTATCCATAACTTGAATAATCGTTATAATCAAATTTATCATAAGCAAGAGTACCGTCTGTTGTTATGCTTAATATATCTCCCTCAGTAATTGGTATCTCATTAAAATCTCCTTTCTTTATCTCTTTTAATAAGGATGTGTCCACTAATGCCTTGTATAGTATCTCATCTGTTGATGCATATACATAAAGTTGATATTTTGGAAAATGAATTATTGATAAAGGGCTATCTCCTTTTATTAGCCAAAGTGTATTATTACTGTCTAATATAGAAAAGCTATAACTTCCCCTTACATTCTCCGACATAAATTTGATGGTGTCTGTGTTAAGATACTTTTTCATCTCAAGTAATTGCACCGCAACATAGCTATCGGTTTCTACTTTGGTTTTTGGCAGCTTGTATTCCCATTGCAGTTTATCATCATTAACAAGAACTCCGTTATGGGCAAGAGCAAAACGTGCATTCTTACAACTGCCCGAAAACGGATGATTGTTATAATTCTTCTTATGACTTCCCTGAGTTGAATGTCTTGTATGACCTAATACTGATATAACATCATCGGGATGCTTAAACTCTATCTTCTCTGCAGAACGGGATTCTTTATGTATTATAAGTCTATTATTATCATTATAAGCAATTCCCGATGCGTCTTTACCTCTTACTATAGCTTGTACTGCAAGACTGTTGGTAAGGTTTGATATATTCTTTATAGCATTACCGCTGTAGTTATAAAATCCAAATAAACAACACATTTATATCCCCTCACTTTCCTCTGTTGGTTCATTGACATAAAGACGCTTTGCTTTCAGGTAATCAATAAGTTCTTCTTTTCCTTTTGGTATCTGAATAGCAAAGTCGCTCCAAGACAGTCCTTCTAATTCTTTATCTGTAAATTTGATTGCCAGCTTACAGATTTCATCAATTAGCTGAAGTGTAGCAATAAAGGTTTTGTAGTTAAGTGTTCCTCTGAATAAACGAAATTCTACTGTTGCATAGTTTTCAAGGTTAACAGCTACATATCTTCCCATACGTTTATCTTTTGCATTCTTATATGTATCTTTAGCGGTAGTTAAGATACCGTAACGGCTTGCCCAGCGGTTTATATTCTCTTCAGTTCGTCTTGAAAACTTTAAAAGCTCATTCCAATTGTTTTCAACAAAGTACACTACTCTTGATATAGCTTCTTCTTGTTCTTCATAGGTCTTGCCAAAGAATAAGCGGTTTACATGGATATGTAAGCCGCAGGTACTTGTCTGGTGGGAGCGGTAATCCATATAGATAGCTCTGTCAAATATTTCTCCCCATCTCATTTCGTTATAGTGATAGTCTAACGTCATAGGATGGCTTACTATTTCAAAGCCCTCATTTAAACTTCCGTCATGCTTACAATAGATGTGTTCATAATGAATATTGGCTATATTTACTAAAGCCTCTGCATTTAGATTATCCTCACCGCCTTTATCTATTTCCAGTTCTACTCCCATAAACAAAAGACCCGAACCATAGAATATTGGTTCGGGCTTATAGTTATATGATTTTATAGCTTGCTCTTCTAATTTCTGATAGCAGTCATAGCAATAGGGTGTTTCACTTTCATCATCCTCGTAATATGTATTTTCGTTACTGATAATTCTTCCGCAATCCTCACATGTAGTATAATAGAATTCATAACAATGCCTGCATAATGTAGTATTAGAGTCTACAATTGCATCCGCGTTCCATACTCTGTCGCCACAACGGTCACACACTTCTGTACTCCCTGCAAGACAACTCTCACACATTACTTTTCCATCAAACTCATGTTGTGTTTCTTCCGTTAATACTGCTCCACATACAGAGCAGATAACACTCTTTTGTTCTTTCATAAAATTCCTCCATTTTAATCATTTCAGGCAACAAAAAAGGAGCCGAAGCTCCTTTTCTATG